>NZ_JAHLPU010000004.1 GCF_018918045.1 Pseudoflavonifractor sp. MSJ-30 | reverse complement strand
CGGTCAGCGCCCCCTTGAGGCTGCTTCTTATCGATTTTCTTGCAGAAGCAAGAAAACCGCCGCCGGAGGCACCCAGCTGATGGACGGACGGGGCTATTGTCTAAGGGAAATCTATAAGCCATCCCACAACAGCGGGAACCCCGTTTGCATTTCCTGCTGTTTTGTGCTACACTGGGCAGAAAGTCAACACCGGGGGCGGCCCCGGGAAGAGAGGAAAAGATGGAGACAAAAGAATCGATCCTGCAAAGGGTCTTTGGCTATTCGGCCTTTCGGGGCGGCCAGGAGGCGTTGATCGACGCCCAGCTGTCCGGCCGGGATGCCTTCGGCATTATGCCCACCGGCGGCGGCAAGAGCCTGTGCTACCAGATCCCAGCCCTGCTGCTGGAGGGGGTCACACTGGTGATCTCTCCCCTGATCTCCCTGATGCGGGACCAGGTCATGGCCCTGAAAAATGCCGGGGTGGCGGCGGCCTATATCAACAGCTCCCTGACGCCCAATCAGATCCGGCTGGTGTACCGCAACATCCGGAGCGGCATGTACAAGATCATCTATGTGGCCCCGGAACGGCTGCTGACGGACGGTTTTCTGGAGGCAATCCAGACCCGGAAGGTCTCTCTGGTGACGGTGGACGAGGCCCACTGCATTTCCCAATGGGGTCAGGATTTCCGGCCAAGCTACCTGAAAATCGTGGATTTTCTGAACATTGTACAGCCCCGGCCTGTGGTATCCGCCTTTACGGCCACGGCTACGGAACTGGTGCGGCAGGACATCGCCGAAATCCTGAAGCTGCGGGACCCTCTGCGGATCGTCACAGGCTTTGACCGGCCCAATCTACGCTTCGAGGTTCAAAAACCTGCCCAGAAGCTCCCGGCCCTTCTGGAGTTGGTGCGTCAGCGCCGGGACAAAGCGGGGATCGTCTACTGCGCTACCCGGAAGGCGGTGGAGGAGGTCTGCCGGAACCTGCAGCTGAACGATATCGCGGCGACCCGGTACCATGCGGGTCTGCCGGATGAGGAACGCCGGGAAAATCAGGAGGACTTCCTCTATGACCGGAAGACCGTTATGGTGGCTACCAATGCCTTCGGTATGGGCATCGACAAATCCAACGTGTCCTATGTAATCCATTATAATATGCCCCAGAGTCTGGAGAGCTACTATCAGGAAGCGGGCCGCGCAGGACGGGACGGTTCCAAGGCTGAGTGCATTCTGCTGTTCGCCCCGGGGGACGTACAGACCGCCAAATACCTGATCCAGCACCCGGCGGGGGCCGGGGAGCTGACGGAGGAGGAGCAGCTGCAAAAGCAGCGCCAGGACCTGGAGCGTCTGGACGTCATGGTGGGCTATTGCAAGACACAGGAGTGCCTGCGGGGCTACATTCTGGATTATTTCGGTCAGGCCCATGAAAAGATCTGCGGAAACTGCGGCAATTGCGGCGCGGACATGGAGGAGCGGGACATTACGGATGATGCCCGGCAGATTCTGATCTGCGTCCAGCGCATGAACGCCCGGCTTGGGTATTCTCTGGGCATGACCAGTGTGGTGCTGGTGCTCCTTGGGAGCCGGGACAAGCGGCTGCTGACGCTGGGACTGGACAAGCTGAGCGCCTACGGACAGCTGCGCAAATCCGGAAAAGATACGGTCCGGGCCATGGCGGAGAGTCTGGAATCCCAGGGATATCTGGAGACGGACCCGGTCCACGGCGGCGTCAGCCTGACAGAACGCGCTCGTGAGGTTCTTTTTGAGGGAAAGACTGTCTCCATGCGCTTCCCCAAGGGGCGGACAGCCGCCGCGGCCCGGCAGGAGACCACTGCGGATCAGGACCTGCTCACGATGCTCAAGGCCCTGCGCTGGAAAATCGCCAAGCAGGAGGGAACACCCGCCTATATCATCTTTACCAATGCCTCTCTGGAGGATATGGCCAGAAAGACTCCCACAACACTGGAGGACTTCCGGAAGGTCAGCGGTGTGGGCAATGCCAAGGTCCAGCGCTACGGCGAGACCTTTGTGGACGCCATCGCGGAGTATCTTCTGGAGCATGGGCGGGGGTGAGATGACCGAAAGCCGATACGAAAATGCATTTTTTCACACAAATTATGCATATATACAAGTAAGCCCCTGATATTACCTGTAAATTGAGAAAAATGTGAATTTTTCGTTGACAATTGGAAATCCCGGGTGTATAGTAATCTGGAACTGCTCCACCAGTGGAGCACAAAAGTTCACAGAGAAAACACGAAGGGAAGAAAATGAAATGAAAAAAGCACTTGCGCTTGTGCTGGCAGCGATGCTGCTGGTATCTATGGCGGCCTGTACAGGTACCGCTCCGGCGGCGACGACTGCCGCGACCACCGCTGCCGCTGAGACCACAGCCGCCGCGGATGAGACCTCTGCCCAGACCGAGACGGACAAGACCTATGTGGTCGGCATCTGCCAGCTGGTGCAGCATCCCGCGCTGGACGCCGCTACTCAGGGCTTCAAGGACGCTTTGACCGAGGCACTGGGCGGCGCTGTTTCCTTTAACGAGCAGAATGCCTCCGGAGAGTCCGTCAACTGCGCCACCATTGTCAACAGCCTGATTGCTTCCAATGTAGATCTGATCCTGGCAAACGCCACGTCTCCCTTGCAGGCGGCTGCCTCCGCGACCGCGGATATTCCCGTTCTGGGAACCTCTGTTACGGACTATGCCTCCGCTCTGGAGATCGACGACTGGAACGGCACCGTAGGCGGCAACATCTCCGGCACCTCCGATCTGGCCCCTCTGGACCAGCAGGCGGCTATGCTGCGGGAACTGTTCCCCGATGCCAAGACCGTCGGTCTGCTGTACTGCTCCGCTGAGACAAACAGCAAGTACCAGGTGGATGTGATCCGCGGCTATCTGGAAGAAGCCGGCCTGACCTGTGCGGAGTTCGCCTTTACCGACACCAACGATGTCACTTCCGTTACCCAGAAGGCCTGTGATTCCAGCGATGTGCTCTACATCCCCACGGATAACACCGCTGCCTCCAACACCGAGGCCATCGCAAACGTAGTCCTGCCTGCCGGCGTGCCTGTTATCGCCGGTGAAGAGGGCATCTGCAAGGGCTGCGGCGTGGCAACGCTCTCCATCAGCTACTACGATCTGGGCTATGCCACCGGCAAGATGGCGGTGAAGATTCTGACCGGCGAGGCGGTTATTTCCACCATGCCTGTGGAGTACGCACCCCAGGTCACCAAGAAATACAATGCCGCCAACTGCGAGGCTCTGAATGTGACCGTGCCCGATGACTATATCGCCATCGAAGACTGATTGAAATGAAACGAATACAGGGACAGGGGGCATTTCCCCCTGCCCCTGTGTTGTAATTTTAGAAGATTTGAGGTAACACCCCTATGTTTTTCTCCTCCCTTTTGAACGCCGCCCCCGGCGCCGTTGCCCAGGGTATGCTCTGGGGCATTATGGCCATCGGCGTGTATATCACCTACCGCATTCTGGACGTGGCGGACCTGACCGTAGACGGCAGCCTTGCCACCGGCGGCGCGGTGTGCATTATGCTCATGCGCGCCGGATGCAACCCCTGGCTGGCCCTGCTGTGCGCGTTCCTGGTGGGCATGCTGGCGGGTATGATTACGGGCCTGCTGCATACCCGCTGCGGTATCCCCGCCATTCTGGCGGGCATTCTGACCCAGCTGGCCCTGTACTCTGTGAATCTGCGGATCATGGGCAGCAAGTCTAACCAGCCTATTTCCGTGGACAAGTACAATCTGGTTGTTTCCCAACGGTTTGTGAAGGAGCTTTCCCTTCGGAATCCGTTGATCCCGGCCATTGTTACGCTGGCGGTGCTTATCGGTATTCTCTACTGGTTCTTCGGCACGGAGTACGGCAGCGGTCTGCGGGCCACCGGCGCCAATCGCCGCATGGCCAGCGCACAGGGCATTGATACCCGGGTCACCGTGACGGTGGGCCTGATGCTCTCCAATGGTCTGGTGGCGCTCTCCGGCGCGCTGCTTGCCCAGTATCAGGGCGCTGTGGATGTAAACATGGGCCGCGGCGCCATTGTCATCGGTCTGGCCGCCGTGATCATCGGCGAGGTGCTGCTGGGCAAGGTCTTCCGAAACTTCGCCCTGAAGCTCTGTGCTGTGGTGATCGGCGCGGTGATCTACTACATGGTGCTGCAGATCGTTTTGCAGCTGGGTCTGAATACCAATGACCTGAAGCTCTTTACCGCGGCGATCGTGGCGCTGTTCCTGTCCATCCCCTGCTGGAAGGACAGTGTCCGCACGAAGAAGGGAGGCGTCCGCAATGCTTGAGATCAAAAATGTCAGCAAGACCTTCAACCCCGGTACGGTCAACGCAAAGACGGCCCTGAACGGCCTGAATCTGACTCTGAACGATGGGGACTTTGTTACGGTTATCGGCGGCAACGGCGCGGGCAAGTCTACCATGCTGAATGCCGTGGCAGGCACCATTCAGGTGGATACCGGCTCGATCGTTCTGGACGGCCGGGATATCACCCGGCTTCCGGAATTCAAGCGGGCGGCGTACCTGGGCCGTGTGTTTCAGGATCCCATGATGGGCACTGCCGCCACCATGCAGATCGAGGAAAATCTGGCGCTGGCGGACCGCCGGGGCCAGCGGCGCACCCTGAAAAAGGGCATTACCGCCGCGGACCGGGAGCACTATATCGAGCAGCTGAAAATTCTGGATCTGGGGCTGGAAAATCGTATGACCGCCAAGGTCGGCCTGCTTTCCGGCGGCCAGCGCCAGGCACTGACCCTGCTGATGGCGACCCTCCAGAAGCCGGAGCTGCTGCTGCTGGACGAGCACACCGCCGCCCTGGATCCAAAGACCGCCGCCAAGGTTCTGGAGGCGACACAGCGCATTGTGGAAAAGAATAACCTGACCACCATGATGATCACACACAATATGCGTGACGCCATTACCTATGGCAACCGGCTCATCATGATGTACGATGGCCATGTGGCTGTAGATGTTTCCGGCGAGGAAAAGAAGCACCTGACGGTCGAACAGCTGCTGGAGCTTTTCAGCAAGGCATCCGGCTCCGACGAGGCGGACGACAAGCTGCTGCTGTCCTGAAAACCAAAAAGAACGCTCCCCGCGGAGCGGCCCTGAGGGTTGGGCCGCTCCGCGGGGAGTGAAAGAACAGAAACCACAGCACGGAATATTCCGCGTCAGGAGGGCGGCAGCTGCCGCCCTCTTTCAAACCTGCGTGGAAATGGAATATATGCAGAACAGACGGAATAAAAATACATGATAGAGAGGACACAAACAGCATGCATTTATACGGCGATGTGTGTATAAATGAGTATATATTCATATAATATGTGAATATATGAATATAATATACATATTAACCATGCGATATCACAATAAAATGAATATACTTTGTGTGCTTTATCAATTGAAATTGCATAATATACGCGCTATAATACAGCCATCAATCAAACGAACCGCAAAGGAGAGAATGAAAAATGAAAAAGACCGTATCCATGATCCTTGCCGTACTGCTGATGGCTTCCCTGCTGGTTGGCTGCGGCAGCACCTCCGCAAACACCGCCACCACCGCTGCCACCGCTGAGACCACAGCGGCCGCCGGAACCGATGCAGCTGCCGAGACCACCGCGGCCGCTGCTGAAATCAAGACCGTTACCCCCGGCGTTCTGACCGTTGCCACCTCTCCTGACTTTGCTCCCATGGAGTTCACCGACCCCACCAAGCAGGGACAGGATATGTACGTTGGCTTTGATATTACCCTGGCCAAGTACATTGCTGAGAGCCTGGGTCTGGAGCTGCAGATCATGCCCATGAGCTTCGATGCCTGCCAGACCGCCGTCTATGCCGGCACCGCCGACATGGCTGCCTCCGGCTTCAGCTGGACCGAAGACCGGGCACAGAACTACAACACCTCTGACTACTATCACGCCGGCGACAACGAGGACGAGCAGGTTCTGATCACTCTGGCCTCCAACGGCGACAAGTATGCCACGGCTGAGGGCCTGAAAGGTGCGAAGATCGGCGCGCAGAACGCCTCCCTGCAGCAGTCTCTGGCCACTGAGCAGCTGCCCGATTCCGAACTGGTTCTCTTCACCGATCTGGGCACCGGCGTTCTCCAGTTGAAGAACGGTGACTTTGACTGCATCGCGGTGGCCAAGGGCAACGGCGACGCCATCATCGCCAACAATCCCGAGATCGCCACGTCCGGCTTCAAGTTCGTGGTGGACGAGAAGTACACCGGAAACGTGATCCTGCTGCAGAAGGGCAACGATGGGCTGACTGAGGCCGTAAACGCCGCGCTGGCCGCTTCCAAGGATCAGTGGGACACCTGGTACAACGAGGCCAAGGCCATCTCCGGCATCGAAATCTCCTACGACGATCAAGGCAATGTAGCAAACTAAGCCCTCTGAAAAGCAAATAACCGGCAGCCCCGGCGGCTGCCGGTTCTCCCCGCAAACCGGGTGCTTTCCTTTTGAACGCGGCGCCGTCGCGCTGAAAAGAAAAGCATCCAACAGATCTTCATTTTGAAAGGAAATCAGAAAGATGGATTTTACCCTGTTCCTGCCGAACCTGGCAAAGATTTGGAGCCAGTACTGGAAGCTCTTCCTGTTCACCGGCCTGAAAAATACATTGATTCTTACTTTTATCTCCGTGGCGCTGGGCACCGTGCTGGGCACATTGGTCGCCATGCTGAAAATGTCCAAATCCAGAATTCTCCGCTTCATCGCTTCGGTCTATGTGGAGGTGCTGCGGGGTACGCCTATTCTGCTGCAGCTGTATGTCTTCTATTTCGTGCTGCCGAATATCTTCACCTTCCTGAAGCTGAGCCAGTTCATGTGGGTATCCATTTCCCTGTGCATCAACTCCTCTGCCTACGTCTCCGAGGTCATCCGCTCCGGCATACAGGCCGTGGACAAGGGACAGACCGAAGCGGCGCGTTCTCTGGGCCTCAGCGAGGGCCAGACCATGGTGAAGATCATTCTGCCGCAGGCAGTGCGCAACATCCTGCCGGCTCTGGGCAATGAGTTCATCATGATGCTGAAGGAGACCTCTCTGGCGTCCACCTTCTTCCTGGGCGACATTATGACCTCCTATCTGATTGTTAAGGGCGTTTCCTATCTGACGCTGGAGCCCCTGACCATCGTTGCCATCATCTATTTGTGCGTGACCTATCCTCTGAGCAAGATTGTGGATCGCTTCGGCAAGAAGATGGCCAACCCCAACAGCTACCGGAACCGTAAAGTAAAAGCAGGAGGCAAGAATTAATCATGGAAATGATCAAAACAGTTGATTTGCATAAGAGCTTCGGCGACCTGCAGGTGCTGAAGGGCGTCAATCAGACCATTGAAAAGGGCGAGGTCGTCTCCGTCATCGGCCCCTCCGGCGGCGGCAAGAGCACCTTCCTGCGCTGCCTGAACCTGCTGGAAAAGCCCGAAAGCGGCAAAATCTACTTCGAGGGCGATGAGATCACCGGAAACCTGACCAAGGAGGAGAAGCAGCTCATCAAGGAGGGCAAAATGCCCAAGCCTGCCAAGGTCAATATCGATCTGCACCGGCAGAAGATGGGCATGGTGTTCCAGCACTTCAATGTGTTCCCCCACCTGACCGTGGCGAAGAACATCACTCTGGCTCCCATGATGCTCAAGGGCAAGAGCGAGGCCGAGGCAAACCAGATGGCAAAGGACCTCTTAGCCCGGGTGGGCCTGCTGGAGAAATACGATGAAATGCCCGGCAACCTCTCCGGCGGACAGAAGCAGCGGCTTGCCATTGTCCGGGCTCTGGCCATGGAGCCGGACGTTATGCTCTTTGACGAGCCTACTTCCGCTCTGGACCCCGAAATGGTGGGCGAGGTGCTGGACGTTATCAAGGGTCTGGTGGACACCGGCATGACCAGCGTCATCGTCACTCACGAAATGCGCTTCGCCCGGGAGGTTTCGGACCGGGTACTGTTTATGGCCGAGGGCAACATTCTGGAGCAGGGTGCCCCGGACCAGATTTTTTACCATCCAACCCATCCCCGGCTCCAGGACTTTCTGAAGAAGGTGCTGTAATATGAACAAGCAGGAACTGTATCATACCGTTGAGGCCAAGAAGGATGAGATCCTGAACCTCAGCGACAAAATCTGGGAGTACGCCGAGCTGTCCATGCTGGAGACCAAGTCCACGGCGGCCTATGTGGCTCTGCTGAAGCAGGAGGGCTTCCGGGTAGAGGAGAACCTTTGCGGTATTCCCACGGCTTTCTCCGGAAGCTATGGCTCCGGCAGCCCCAAGATCGGCATTCTGGGCGAATATGACGCCCTGTCCGGCCTGTCTCAGGTTCCCGGCGTGGCGGAAAAGCAGCCTCTTGTTGAGGGCGGCTGCGGGCAGGGCTGCGGCCACAATCTGCTGGGCGCGGCCAGCCTTGCCGCTGCCATCGCCATCAAGGACGCCATTGCCGCCGGAAAGCTGAAGGGAACCGTTGTTTTCTATGGCTGCCCCGGGGAGGAAGGCTGCGCGGGCAAGACCTTTATGGCGAGAGACGGCCTTTTCAAGGATCTGGACGCCGCCATTACCTGGCACCCCGGCGACACCAACGAGGTGACCACCGGCTCCAACGCCGCCTGTATGCAGATGGTCTATGAATTCGCGGGCACCGCCGCCCACGCCGCGGGAAACCCCTGGGACGGCCGCTCCGCTCTGGACGGCGCGGAGCTGATGAACATCGGCGTCCAGTTCCTCCGGGAGCATATGGAGCCCAAGTGCTCCATCCACTATTCCGTTGCCGATGCTGGAGGTATTTCCCCCAATGTGGTGCAGCCCACGGCGAAGCTCGTGTACATGGTCCGGGCGGAGACTGTCCGCAAGGCCAAGGCGCTGCTGGCTCGGGTCAACGATATCGCCAAAGGTGCGGCGCTGATGACGGGCACTTCCGTCACCTGGCACCAGTTGGACGGTACCTCGGACACCCTGTCCAATACCGTCCTGGAGCAGCTGCTCTACGACAATCTGGTGGAAGCTCCCCTGCCGGAGTACACCCGGGAGGAGTGGGCTCTCGCCGAGGCTCTGCGGAAGACCTATCCCCATGACAGTCTGCCCGGCGACAGCGTGGAGACGAACCCTGTGCTGAAAAAGCAGATCAGCCAGCTGTCCGACAAGGGCGCAAAGGCCATCAACGATTTCGTGGTGCCCTACTATCCCGCCTATCACTACAGTCCCGGCTCCACGGACGTGGGCGACGTCAGCTGGCTGACCCCCACCGCCCAGTTCAATACGGCCACCTGGCCTTCCAAGGTTCCCGGCCACAGCTGGCAGGTGGTTTCCACGGGTAAGACGGGCATTGCCTATAAGGGTCTGCTCTACGCCGCCAAGGTTCTGGCCGGCACCGCCATGGATCTGATGGAAAAGCCGGAGACCCTGAAGGCCGCCCGGGACGAATTCAGCGAAACCGCCGCCGCGGGCTATGACTGCCCCATCGGCCCTGAGGTCGTGCCCAGCGCACAGTAAGGATATTTTCAGAGAGGACGCAGTGCGTTTGCGCTGCGTCCTCTTTTCGCCTTTTGCGGAAAAGAAGTTGAACCGCCGGAAAATGTATTGTATAATGACAAAAACGCACAAGGGAGGACAAGACCATGGCAGCCTTTCACTCTGTAACCGAATGCAACAATGTCCCCGTGGATTCGCGGTATCTATTTCTGGAGGCGGAGTATTTTGACTTGACTAGGGAACAGGCGGATTCTCTGATCGAAGCGTTTGTTGTCTGGTGTGAAGGACTTTTTTCCGAAGGGTTTGTTACTGATTGGGACTGCTGTGGCTTAAAATCACGGTGGAAAACAGGGAAACCGGAAAAGCTTCTGTCTGCGTTTAGAGAAGATGGTATCCGGAACTTTGGGCTCAGTGGTGCCGTCCGGTGCAATACAATCTATAACAAGACTTCATACCGCACATATTTGCGGACACAGAGGTACTCTATGCCCGGAAGGCCCAAGGGAAGCGACGTATCAGAGGACTACTGGGCCTTTTACAGGACCCAGGCAGCGAAAATCAAAAGCGGGGAGCTTGACTGGATAAGCGGGATCCTCAGCTTTTTTGAAGAGCCGCACCGGGTTCGGCGGACAATACTTGATCCGGAAGAGCTGCTAGGGGTTGCTACAAAATTTCCGTACTGGGCAAACGATGGCCTGTTTCACGGTGATCTTTGGCTGCAGGTCCCTATTTACTGTCTGGGTGACGGCCTGCATGAAATGGCAAACGCGTTTTCTGCATTTCTGGAACACTGGGCAGGCGAGCTCTCCAATTTGAACGGACGTGTTGCGATTTCACCTTTTAACGGTGTGAGTAAGTGGAGCGGGTACATGAGATACTTTGGATCAGATGAGGAAAAGATGGCCCCGCCTCCGCCACAGGGCTATATCCCAGTCGAATGGTACAAATATGCCTATCTCTGCGGGGCGGAGTGGTTCAACGTCGTTTCTCCCCTCGTGCAGACCCATCTGCCCACGCTCTGGGCAGATGCCCAGAAAACGGAGGGAATTCTGGCAAACAGGCATTCCAACGGGAATATTTCCCTCAAACTGGATCAGGACCCGGAGACTGTGGATGTGGAAGATCTGCGGAAAATGAAAGACCTTCTGTATGACGGCCTTTATCCGGGAATGAGGACAATGCAGAAAAGCTGCTTTTTTGATCCGACGCGGACAACTATGTTGACAAAGCCGCGTGTATACTGGGAGTGCGTCCCCATCCGGCGGGAGGAGATCCTTGAGACGGAGGATGCGATCATTTTCCGGCATGTGGCAGCGAGGGAAAATGTGAAATGAAGGTAGTGTGCCATTTTTCGCGTCCGCTTGACCCGGCACTGGAAACGCTGCTGGAGAAGTACGGCGTTTCCTATAAGAGATTTGAGATGCCGGATAAGAGAGAATACGCCAGTTTTGACATCCCAGAGACAAGCCCGGCTTACGCGGCGTTCCGGCAGCTGCGACCGGACGAACCCGCACCCATAAGAAACGCGGTGTTTACGGAGCGGGAACGGGAAAACGCACAGTGGCTCACCTGTGCGGCGCTGACGGCAAAAGTGGAGCTTCAAAGGGAAGAAGATTCTTTCACCTGCTCTGAACCTTTCGGAGAGGGCATGGCCCGTCATCGGACCTGGAACGGCGGGCCGTTTTATGTGGCAAAGCCTATTTCCAGAAAGCCAAACCAGCACTTTTTCACGGCTTATGGGGTGGAGGACCACCTTTTCTGTACAGAACGGGCGAAGAACCTTCTGGAAGCGCTTGACCTGCCCCTTGCGTTTCAGGCTGTCTGCCATTACAGGACGGGGAACCCCATCGGAGATTTGTACGACATTCAGATTTTGACGGAGTTACCCGTTGATGCCCTGGAGCTGTCCAAATCCGAAGAGGCGTTTACCTGTCCCGTATGCGGGAAACAGACGTTTCTCCCACCGCTCCAGCTGCGCCTGCGCGGCGCGTACCTGGAAGGGATGCCTATGATCTGCGCAACGAAACCGGTATTCGGCTGGGGCGGCAATTATGCGGCGCGGATCAATCTTATCTCTCACGATTTGTATCTGTATTTGAAGAAAAACGAATTGACGCGGGGCCTGCGGGTGGATCCGGTGGAGCTGATCGGCTAAGTTTTGAAAACCCCTGCCCGTTCATTGACATTCCGCCCCGTTCCCCCTATAATAAGGGCAGAACCATTCACGTTCTGGGGGATGCACATGAAGAAAATCAAAAGTCTGCCGGAAAGCAGCTTTCTGGGGCTGTTTTTCTATCTCTTTTCCTTTGCCTTCCTGCTGGCGGCGGTGCTGATGCCCGATAGGGCGCAGCTTTTCTCCGGCATGCGGCAGATCCTCAGCCAGCCCTGCAAGGTGCCCACGAATTATTTTGCCGTAGGTGGCTACAGCGCAACCTTTTTCAATATGGGCTGCGTGTGCCTGATGTGCCTGGGGCTGTATGTGGCCTTCCGGGCGGAGCTCAACGCCACGGCTACCATGGCCATTATCCTGACCACGGGCTTCGGCTCCTGGGGCATTAACATCCAGAATATCTGGCCCACCATCTGGGGCACCATGCTCTACTGTGCGGTGAAGAAAAAGCCCATGAGGAACTATGTCTCCGCCATGCTTTTCACCACCGGCATTGCCCCGCTCATTACAGACCTGATCATCCGGCATCCCTTTGACACCGTTATGGGCTACAGTGCCCGGGGCTTTCTGGTGGCGGTGGTCGTAGGCGTGGTCAGCGGTTTCTTTGTTCCCGCGGGACTGACCCATGCGCCCAATGTCCACAAGGGCTATAACCTGTATAACGCCGCGCTGCCTGTGGGCATGGGAGCCTTTATGCTCCAGGCCATCCTCTTCAATTCCACCGGCATCGCCCTGCCCAGCGCACCTCCGGCGGTTACCCTGATGGTAGCCTCCCGACTGACGGCCAACGGCTTCTGCGGCATTCTCTTCGGCCTCGCCATTCTGGCTGCCCTGGCCATGGGCTGCACGCCGAAAAAATACTTGGCTTTCGTGACGAACCAAAAGCGGAATTCCAGCATTTCCGCGGGACTGGGCAACGATGTGTTCCTGATGAACTTCGGCGTTTTCGGCCTGTTCATTCTGGGGTACTATAATCTGGTAGGGGCCAGCTTCAATGGGCCCACCTTCGGCGTTATGTTCTGCATGCTCTCCACCTGCAACTCCGGTTCCCACCCTCTGAACGCCTGGCCCATGCTGCTGGGCTATGTGGTGACGGCCCCGCTGATGCAGTGGGTCTCCGGCCAGCTGGGGGGCAACTTCACCTACCATATCAATGCCCAGGCCATCCTGATCGGCGCCTGCTACTCCAACGGCATGACACCCATTGTGGATAAGTACGGCCCCGTGCTGGGCCTCTTTGCGGGGATGTTCCATTCTCTGCTGGTCACCTCCGTGCCACTGCTGCATGGCGGCTACTGCCTCTATAACGGCGGCCTCACCGCGGCATTTATCTGCCTGATCCTGATGCCCACCGTAGAAGAGCTGCTTCCCACCCGGGAACAGCGCAGACGGAAACGGGCAGAAAAGTAATAAGCCATTTTCCAAAGCACACGGCCTGCCCGTGTGCTTTTGGTTTGCGGGAGATGCAGACGTCCGCTGTTTCTTCGTAGGGGCCGCTTTCCCAAGATATTCACGAATTCGCGGTGCGGGCAATTTCCGTGATTTCGATTCCCACTTTATTGACTTTCTGACGTTTTTCCCCTATAATAAATCGTTAAATCGAAACAAAACCCTTTTGCGGAGGATCAAGATATGCGAATGCGGAAGATGAAGAACCTGGAGCCCCGGATGGAGCGGTGCGCGGCGCTGCGCGTTCAGAGCCCGGCGGAGAAGAAGGGCCATTGGCGGGATCTGATGCCCGGCTGCGCGGCCCTCTGGGTGGAGGTCGGCTGCGGCAAGGGCAAGTTTACCGCCGAGACCGCTCAGGCCAACCCCGATGTGCTGCTCATTGCCGTGGAGCGCTGCCGGGAGGCTATGGTTGTGGCCATGGAGAAGGCCCAGGCCATGGGTCTGACCAACGTGTATTACATCGACATGGATGTGGCGGAGATCGAGAATATCTTTGCCCCCGGCGAAATCGACCGGCTGTTCATCAACTTCCCGGACCCCTGGCCCCGGAAGAAGAACGCCAAGCGCCGCCTGACCCACCGGGGCTTTCTGGACAAGTACTGCCGGGTGGTCAAGGAGGGCGGCGAGTTCCATTTCAAGACCGACAACGCACCTCTCTTCGCCTTCTCTCTGGAGGAGTTCGCCGCCTGCGGCCTGGAGACGAAAAACGTCACCGATGATCTGCACAAGGACGGCGTTGTAGGCATCATGACCGGCTACGAGGAGAAGTTCCACGAGCTGGGCACCCCCATCCACCGCTGCGAGGTGGTCTGCAAGCCCTTTGTGCTCCCCCAAGAAGAGAAAAAGGAAAAGGCGGAGCCTCAGGAGGCATAATATGGCCTATTTTGTTGAAAATTGCGATGTGGCGGTCATCGGCGCGGGCCACGCGGGCATTGAGGCCGCTTTGGCCGCCGCCCGGCTGGGCCTGCACACCGCCCTGTTTACCATCAATCTGGACGCCGTGGGCAATATGCCCTGCAATCCCGCCATCGGCGGCACCGGCAAGGGCCATCTGGTCCGGGAGTTGGATGCTCTGGGCGGCGAAATGGGCCTGGCGGCAGATGCCAGCTGCATCCAGTACAGGATGCTGAACCGGGGCAAGGGCCCCGCGGTTCATTCTCTCCGTGCCCAGGCGGACCGGCGGCGGTATCAGGAGTACATGAAGCACACGCTGGAAAAGCAGGAGCATCTGGAGCTGAAGCAGGCACAGATTACGGAAATTCTGACGGAAAACGGGGCTGTTTCCGGTGTCCACACCAATCTGGGTGCGGAATACGGGGCCAAGGCTGTGGTCATTGCCACAGGAACCTATCTGGACTCCACCGTCATCATCGGGGAGAGCGTGATCCCCTCCGGCCCGGACGGTATGCATCCCAGCGTCGGCCTTTCGGACAGCCTGCGGAATCTGGGGCTGAGCCTCCGGCGTTTTAAGACCGGCACCCCCCCCCGGGTGAACCGGCGCGGCATTGATTTTTCCAAAATGGAATTGCAGCCCGGCGACGAGACCGTGGAGCCATTCTCCTTCCGGACGGAGCACAAGGTGAACAACTCCGCCGTGTGCTACCTGACCTATACCAGCGAGCGCACCCACGAGATCATCCGGGCCAATCTGAACCGGAGTCCCATTTATGACGGCACCATTTCCGGCGTTGGTCCCCGGTACTGCCCCAGTATTGAAACGAAGATCGTCCGCTTCCCGGAGAAGACCCGGCATCAGCTCTTTATTGAGCCCTGCGGGCTGAACACCGAGGAAATGTACATTCAGGGTTTTTCCTCCAGTATGCCGGAGGATGTGCAGCTGGAGATGCTCCATTCTGTCCCCGGTCTGGAGCACGCCGAGATGATGCGCCCGGCCTACGCCATTGAATATGAGTGCGTGGACCCCACCCAGCTGCTGCCCACGCTGGAATGCAAGCTGGTTCCCGGTCTCTACGGCGCGGGCCAGTTCAACGGAACCTCCGGCTACGAAGAGGCTGCCGCGCAGGGCCTGGTGGCCGGCATCAACGCGGCACTCAAAATTCTGGGCCGTCCTCCCATGGTCCTGACCCGGGACACCAGCTATATCGGCACGCTTATTGACGACCTTGTGACCAAGGGTACTCAGGAGCCATACCGGATCATGACCAGCCGCTCGGAATACCGTCTGCTCCACCGGCAGGACAATGCCGACCAGCGCCTGACCGCCATCGGCGCGGCGGTTGGCCTGGTGCCCCGGAGCCGGTTGGAGTCGGTCAACGCCAAATACGAAGCCGTCCGCCGGGAGATCAACCGCCTGGAATCCAGCGGCGTTCCCGGAAGCGAGGCTCTGAACGAAATGCTCTCCGCCCGGGACACAGCCCCGGTGACCAATTCTGCCCGGCTTGCGGACCTTCTGCGCCGCCCCCAGGTCAGCTATGAAGATCTGGCGCCCTTTGACGCGGAACGTCCCTCTCTCCCCGCCGCCGTGACGGAGGAAGTGGAGATTCAGGTGAAGTATGCCGGATATCTGGCCCGGCAGGAAAAGCAGGTGGCGGAATTCAAGAAGGAAGAGGCCCGTCTGCTGCCCCCGGACATCGACTATACCGCCATTCAGGGCCTGCGTCTGGAGGCACGGCAGAAGCTGCGGGATATTCGCCCCATCTCCCTGGGGCAGGCCGGCCGCATCTCCGGCGTCAGCCCCGCGGATATTGCGGTGCTGATGATTTACCTGGAGGGAAGGTGACGCTGTGCACCCTCTGTGCCACCCTTACCTGCGCGGCTGTGACCTGTCTGATCTGTATTTTTCTTCCCAAACAGGTGTTTAGCCTGTTTACAAACGATCCGGCAGTGATTGAGTTGGGCGTTACATTCCTGCGGATTTTTATTCTGCACTTCATCGTTTCGGCGATCATCGGTGCGTTCCAGGCAATGGTCATGGGCTGCGGCTTTGTGGAGCTGGGGTTCCTGATTGGCATTCCGGATGGCGTGGTGTGCAAAATCGGCCTGAGCTGGATGTTTATGAATGTTTTCCGCATGGGCTGCCAGGGCCTGTGGTGGGGCGCAGCCTGCTCCAGGATTATTCCCACAGCCTACTACTGCTCCGGGAAGTGGCGGACCAGAACGCTGCTGAAGAAAAAGAATGCGTAAAATGGATTCGCAACTTGCACTTGCAATTTGCGGAGTTTGACTGAAACTGGCAAGACAGCGCATATTGACCGCGTCCTAATATGGTCGAGGGACTATCTGTCCATCCTTTCTGAAAATGAATTGAGCGAAGACGAAGAATTGCAAGCGGAAGCAAACACATACAGTTCAGCCCCGGACATTTCGATGCCCGGGGCTGAAAACATTATGGACTTTTTTACAGTTTCCGCAGCAAAGCGGGAAGCTGGGAAAGACTTTCAATCTCATAGTCCGGCCGGATATTCTCCGGGGCCTGGTTGTGGGCCGGGTTGACCCAGCAGGTCCGCATTCCGGCGCGGATGCCGCCCAGAATATCGGAGGTCAGGCTGTCGCCAACCATCATGGCTTTGTCGGCGTCGTAGCCCGGAATCCGGGCGGCGCAGGCATCAAAAAACTCTTTGGCGGGCTTGTTGGAGCCGAGCTCCTGGGAGACGAAGACTTGCTCGAAGCAGGGGTAAAGTCCGGCGCTGGTCAGGCGGCCGTGCTGTACAGAGGCAGTGCCGTTGCTGGCGAGGAACAGGCGATAGTGGCCTTGCAGCGCGTCCACCGCTTCCCGGGCTCCCGGCAGGTAGTAGTGGCCGATGCTCAGGTTGTGCTCATAGCTGCGGGCAATCTGCGCAGGGTCCGCATGCTTGCCCAGTTCGTCAAAGAGCATTTGGAAGCGGCCCACAAGTACCTGATCCCGGGTGATCTCGCCCCGCTCCAGGCGCTGCCAATGGAGTTTATTGATCTCGTGGTAGCGGTTCAGCACCGCGTCCGTAGGCTCCAGGCCGAATTCCCGGAAGGTTTTTGCTATGGCCAGACGCTCTGCCTTATGGAAATCCAGAATGGTGTCGTCCAGGTCCAGAAAAAGAAATTCAATCATTTCGCTGCCCTCCGGGAAGTAATCTCATTGGCGATCCGGGCAAATTCCGGAATGCCCAGGGTCTCGCCCCGGACGTTCTCCGGAAAGCCGCAGACCTTCAGAACATCCTCGGCCCCGGCCTTTCCCAGCTCCGGGAATCCGGCGGTCAGGCCGTTGGAGAGCTTTTTCCGCCGCATGGCAAAGCTGGAACGGACGACGTGGAAGAAGGCCGCCTCATCGGTGACGTTCCAGGGGCGTGCCGCCCGGCGGCGCAGCGTGATGACCGCAGAGGTCACCTTGGGCTGGGGCAGGAAGCAGTTGGGCGGAACGTCAAAGAGCAGCTCCGGCTCCGTATAATACTGGCAGAAGACGGAGAAAGCGCCATAATCTGCCGTGCCAGGGGCAGCGGCGATCCGCTGGGCGACCTCTTTCTGCACCATGACGGTAACGGTATCGAAGCAGTCCGCCTCCAGAAGGGCAGAGAGAATGGGGGTGGTGATGTAGTAGGGCAGGTTGGCGCAGGCCATGGGCCGCAGACCGGGAAATTTCTCAGCCACCAGGGCTGGAATATCCTGTTTCAGAATGTCGCCCCAGAGGATCTCCAGGTTGGAAAAATCGCCTGCGGTTTGCTTCAGAATGGGTTCCAGACGGGTGTCTACCTCTACGGCGCAGACCTTCCCTGCCCGCAGGCAGAGCTGCTGGGTCAATGGCCCGATGCCGGGACCAATCTCCAGCACCCCGGCAGTTTCGTCCACCCCGGCCTCCTGGGCGATGGAGGCTGGCACCCAAGGGGCGATGAGAAAATTCTGCCCCTTGGCTTTGGAAAAATGGAAGCCATGCTGCGCCAGCAGCGGCTTCATGACCTGAATATCGCAAACGTTGAGCATAGAGTCTCCTTAATTGTATCTATGGAGTTAGCAGCCTTCCCCTGGGGAGGTTTTTGCTTTATTCTACCACACGTTGCGTATGTTTTGCAACCGCTATCCCAGAAAATACACGGTGCATCTTCTCCTTCCAAAGGCGATGCACTGCTTATAGGTGGGCATGTACAGATCCATCCGGTCCCCTTTGATGTCGCCGCCGCAGTCCTCGGCCTGGGCAAGACCGTAGACATAGCTGCCGTCGCTGGCCACGATGAACATTCTCGTGCCGTAGGGAATATACCGGGGATCTACGGCGACGGTGCCGTAGCGCACGGTGGTGCCGGTGGCGGTGGTGGTGGTGCAGCCCTCGTCCGTATGGGTGTAGGCTGTGGCCCGGACGTAATCCACCTTGGTGTAGGTCAGCTTTTCTCCGGTGGGCAGCAGGATTACGCCGTCGCCGATCCGCAGTTCGCCGCTGCCGGCGTCCACTGCCGGACCGGAACCCAGGGCAATGAGTGCGTCACGGGCCGGGGAGGTCTGCTTTGTATCCAGAATTTCCCGCCCTGTTTCGATCCCGTTTACATAAGTTATCCGGGCTCTGCATTCCAGGGTGCCGGCCCGGCCGGAAGCCAGTGTTTCCCGGACACCCTCCGGCAGCTCCGGAGCGTTCAGAATTTTGGTTTCAAAGGGTATTTCCCGGGTAAAGGTCTCCTCAAGATTTTCCACCCGGTCGATCCGCAGCTCCATGCCCCGCTGCAGTACAGTCTGAAGGGGATAGGAGAGCACATCGTTTTCCTGTAAGACGATGCCCAGCCGTTTCAGCAGCTGCCGGACCGTTTCATCCTGGGAAACGACGATCTGGCTTTTTCCGTGGTATGTAAGGGTAACGGTGGGAGCCCGCCGGACGGTGATGGTGTCCGCTTCCAGGGTATAGTCGTCTGCCTCCGTCAGTTCTACCCCCGCGGCGCTCAGAGCCTCCCGGGCGGAGGTGGTGTAGAGGGTATAGGAAAAGGTCCGTCCGCCGTCGTTGATTACATAGGTGGTGGCGAACACATTCTGCACCATCACAGCCCCCAGAAACACCGCCGGCACCAACCCCGCCAGCAAGCTCCGCCTCCAGCGCACACAGACCACTCCTTACGGCACCGCAGTCTCTGTGTCTCCCGGACAAAAGCGCATCCGGACGGTTTCGCCAAATGATGGGCATATTATAAGAAATTTCCGGGAAAAGTCAAGAAAAAAGAAGGGCGGCGAAGAAGATCGAAACTTTTGAAATTGTATCGGGAACGGAAGAACACTGTCGGCTCGTGGAGACGCAAGACGGGAGCGGTGAAGAATTAAGGAAGAAGAGGGGGAAAAGGGGCGAAGGGTTTTTGAGAGGGAGCGGAGAATTCTGCTTTTGAAAAAGGAAAAGCCATTCAGCAAAAAACAAACATAGATTTTTGTTGATTTCTGCAACAGCTATGATATGATAATTTCATAGAAAATTATGATGTCCCCTGATGATAAAGTCCGTTTTATTGGACATGTAGTCGTTTATCCTATAACCAGAAACTGGAACAAGGAGGAGATGCCATGACACAGCAACCATATCTGGCACACATTGCTCCAGACGACCGGGAGCAAACGGTAGAGGAACATTGTCAGAATGCGGCGAAAATTGCTGAAGAGGCCTTGTTGCCCATAGGTCTGGGCAAAACCGCATATCTGGCTGGGCTTTTGCATGATACGGGTAAATTCAAAGAAGAATTCACGGTGTATTTGCAGAAAGCGGTCAGAGAAGAAAACGCCGTGCGGGGAAGCGTCAACCATACCTTTGCAGGTGTGCGCTATCTGCTGGAGCAGTGGCACGGCGCAGGGGAGGAATTTGATGAATCTGACCTGACGGCCGAACTGCTTGCATACGCCGTGGGCGGGCACCACGGCCTGTTCGACTGCATTGACCCGAACCGAAAATGCGGCTTCTTCTATCGAGAGACGAAGGAGGGGATTGGTTACGAAGAATCTATCGGTAATTTCCTGAGGTTTTGTGCCGACAAACAGAGCCTGGACGATCTGTTTGAGCAGTCAGTCCGGGAGATAACGCCGATTTTGGGAAAAATCAGCCAGCTTCCTCAATCGGATGTCTTGGCAGACGAAGAAGTAATGTTCTATATTGGCCTTTTGGCACGGATGCTGCTGTCTGCAGTCATAGAGGGAGACCGTACGGATACGGCGGCATTTATGAGCAAGACGGCCCGTCCGCAATACCCAAAGGATATGCGTCCGATTTGGGGTGAACGGTTGGCATTTTTGGAGCAGAAGCTATCTGAATTTCCTCATGAAAAGCCCATTGACCGGGCGAGACAGACAATTTCGGAGACTTGTGCAGCAGCAGGTATGCAACCCGGAGGAATTTTTCGACTGAACGTGCCTACTGGCGGAGGAAAGACCCTTTCTGGACTTCGGTTTGCACTGGTACATGGAAAAAGGTGGAATAAATCACGCATTATTTTTACGTCTCCGTTGCTGTCCATTTTGGATCAGAATGCGGAAATCATCCGTAGCTATGTGGGAGATGACAGCTTGATATTGGAGTTTCATTCTAACATGGCTGAACCGGAGGAGACACCGGAGCGTTTACAGGAATTGGAATTGCTGGCGGAGGATTTCAGGGCGCCGATTGTGATCACAACGCTGGTTCAGCTGCTGAATACCTGCTTCAGCGGAAAAACAGGGGCCATTCGGAGATTCCAGGCCCTGTGTAACAGCATTATCGTTATTGACGAGGTCCAAACGGTTCCGGGGAAAATGCTGACGCTGTTTAATCTTGCCGTTAATTTCCTCTCGGAGGTATGCGGGGCTACCGTCGTCCTCTGCTCGGCAACACAGCCCTGCCTGGAGCAGACCTGTCACCCGCTGTGGAAAAAGCCTGCGGAGATCGTCCCCTGGGACCCGCTGCTTTGGAATACCTTCAAACGTACGGAGATTCAGAACGCAGGCACCGCCCGCCTGGAGGAGATTCCGGAGCTGGTGGAATCGGCGCTGCGGGAATGCAGCAGCCTGCTGGTTGTATGCAATACAAAAGCAGAGGCAGCGTTCCTGTTTGAGGCGCTTAAGGATACAGAAACGCTTTGCTTTCACCTTTCGGCGGCCATGTGCATGGCCCACCGAAGACAGACGCTGAGCCGCCTGCAGACGGCTTTGGAGGATGATGATCCTCTGAGACCCAAAGTTGTCTGTATTTCCACACAGGTGATCGAGGCAGGGGTTGATATTTCGTTTCAGCAGGTGATTCGCTTTTCTGCCGGAATGGACAGCGTTGTTCAGTCAGCCGGACGGTGCAACCGGCACGCGGAGCAGAAAAGCCCTGCCCCGGTCCGAATTGTCCAGTGCGCGGACGAACGGCTTCGTTTTCTGGCGGATATTACCCGGGGGCAGACGGCAACCAATTCGCTGCTGGCCGTATTCCAAAAACGCCCACAGGAATTCCATGGGGATCTGGCATCAGATGAAGCGATTGCTTACTATTACCGCAGGCTCTACCGGGAAATGAATCCCGGCTTTCAGGATGACATGACCGCGGAACATGGGACGATTTATAGCCTACTGGCAGATAATCCTCGATATGCGGACCGGAACTGCGCTCAAGTAGACAGCTTTTTCCTGCGTCAGGCGTTTCAGACGGCTGGACACCTGTTTCAGGTGTTTGACGAGGATACAACTGAAGTCCTTGTTCCCTATGGAAAGGGATGCGAGCTTCGGGAAACCTTGCTGACACAGCTGCAGGATTATGGCCCAAAGGACTGGGAAACAATTGGTCAATGTCTGCGGGAGGCCAAAGGCTACAGTATTTCCGTTTATCACTACCAGTGGGAGCAGTTGCAGCAGCTTGGTGCGGTGACATCCCTACTGGAGAACAGCATTCACATTTTAAGCGACGGTTTTTATGACGACCAGACAGGCTTTTCCATTCAAACCGGCATAAGCGGTTTTCAGGAGGTGTAATTTTGAAAACAAAACATCCAAACATTGTAGAATTCGAAGTAAGCGGCGACTATGCACTGTTTTCTGACCCGATTATGCGGTTGGGTGGAGAAAAATGCAGCTATCAGGTACCCACTTACGAAGCACTGAAGGGCATCCTTTCATCCATATACTGGAAACCAACGTTCATATGGCGGATCCTGGATGTACGGGTGATGAATCCCATCCAGACCGAGGTGAAGGGAATTCGCCCCATCAAGTACGGCGGGGGAAACGAACTGGCGTACTATACCTATCTGAAAAATTGCCGCTACCAGGTGCGGGCCTGCTTTGAGTGGAACGACAACCGCCCGGAGCTGATCGCGGACAGGAACGAAAACAAGCACCACTGCATTGCCAGACGGATGATTGAAAAAGGCGGGCGCAGAGATGTTTTTCTTGGGACAAGGGAATGCCAGGGCTATGTGGAGCCCTGTGTATTCGGAAGCGGCCAGGGGGCGTATGACGGTTTGCCGGAATTGAGCTTTGGCCTCATGTACCACGGAATAACTTATCCGGATGAGGCCTATTCCGAGCAGACCCGCGGACGGATGACGGCACGGTTCTGGTACCCAATCATGCGCAACGGTGTGATTCACTTTTTGCAGCCAGAGGAATGCCCCGGACAGAAGCCTCTGCGGGAGATGCGGATGAAGGAATTTTCTCAGGAGCACGGTAATTTCTCCGGCTTACGGGAATTTGGGGAGGTGGAGTAAATGGGGCTGATAGAGCAGGCCTACGAAACCTACTGCGCAATGGAAAAGCAATATGTGGGTGTTTATGGTGAGAAAGGGGAGCCGTTGGTTCCAATTTCACATCAGATTGTAAAGGCGGATATTGAGATTACACTGGATGAAGCTGGGAATTTTCTGAATGCCCGTGAGGCAGCCGCGGAAGACGCCAAAATTATTGTGCCGGTAACAGAGAAATCCGCCGGAAGAACCGGTGACACTATCTGTGCGCATCCTCTGTGTGACCAGATTCGGTTTTTGACGCCCCAATATCCACAAAAGTATGCAGCCTATCTGACACAGCTGCACCAATGGGAGAATTCAGCCTACAGCCATCCAAAGCTCCATGTAATTGCGCGTTATGTGGAAAGGGGAACCGTTTTGCAGGACATTGCGGATGCCGGACTGATTAAGATAAACGCGGATGGTTTCCCTGCAAGCAAACCGCAAGAAAAGCTGGTTGTGTGCTGGCGTGTGGAATCCGGTGAGACGGACGATGTTTCAGCCTGCTGGAAGGATAGAAGCCTGCTTCAGGCGTTTATTGACTACTATGCCTCCACTAAGCAGGAGGAACCGGTGTTCTGCATGGTTTCCGGCACAAATGCCATCCCGGCGACCCAGCATCCGAAAAAGATTGTGACGGCAAATTCCTGCGCCAATGCAAAGTTGGTTTCTGCCAACGATACCAGCGGATTCACTTACCGAGGGCGGTTTACGACAGATGCCCAGGCAATGACTATGGGATATGAAGCCTCCCAGAAAATTCACAATGCAATTCACTGGCTGGCCGCAAATCAGGGCGTTCCCATTGGCAACAGAACATTTTTGTGTTGGAATCCCAAGGGAATTGAACTGCCGAAACCGAGAGCTGCGTTTCTGCGGGGAAATGGAGGAACGCAGGTCAAATACTCCGATTATCGAAAGGCTCTTTCCGAAACCCTACGGGGGTGGAAAAACACCATACCGTCGGACGAAAAAGCAATTGTAACGGCCTTTGCAGCGGCGACATCAGGGCGGCTTGCCGTAACCTATTACAGCGAGCTTATGGCGCAGGATTTTGTGGAGCGGCTTTGTAACTGGGATGATATTTGCTGCTGGCATAATGGACCCTACGGGATTCAGTCGCCATCGCTCTCTCAGATTGTTGACTGCGCTTTCGGGACAGTGCGGAAAAGCGGAGAAAAGACAATCCTGGAAACAGATGACCGGGTAAAAGGCCAGCAGCTTCAGAGGATGCTCAGTTGCCGGGTGGACAAGCAGAAAATACCATTGGATATTCGGCGTGCTGTGGCGGGGAAGGCTTCTAATCTGCAGATTATGGATGCGGCGCTTCGGGAAAAAGTCCTTTCCACCGCTTGTGCGGTGATTCGGAAATATTATTACGATTGGTATCAGGAGGAATGGAATATGGCATTGGAGCCGGAGAAAAAAGACATTAGCTACCAATACGGAAGACTGCTGGCTGTCTTTGAAAAAATTGAGCGGGATACTTATGATAAAAACGAGGGCAGAGAACCCAATGCAATCCGGATGCAGTCCGTACTTGCAAAACGGCCCCAGTACGCAAGCTGCATTGTTTGGGAGCAGCTGAAAAAGGCTTATTATCCCAAACTCAAACCCAATGCACGGGGGTATTACGACCGCTTGGTCGGCCAGATCATTGCGCAGATTTCGGATTTCCCGGATGGAGTGCAGAACAAGGCACTGGGGGATACATATTTGATGGGATATTACCTGCAGCGCAACGCACTCTATACGTCCAATACGTCCGGCACAGGCAGCGCAGATCATACAGAAAACACATCCGATACTGAAAACACGGACAATTGTCAGGAGGAAGAATAATGAGCACTTTGAAAAACAAGATTGATTTTGTAGCACTGGTTTCCGTCACACGCGCCAATGGCAACGGCGATCCCCTGAATGGCAACCGTCCCCGGACGGACCTGAACGGTTTTGGAGAGATTTCAGATGTGTGCATTAAGCGGAAGATTCGCAATCGGATGCAGGATTTGGGGAATGCTATTTTTGTCCAGTCGGAGGACCGCCGTAACGATGAGTTTGATTCCTTGAAAAGCCGAGCGGATGCTATGCTGCCTGGAAATTTGAGCCCAGATACGTTTTACAAGACTGCTTGTGAAACCTGGCTGGACGTACGAACATTTGGACAGGTTTTTGCCTACTCGTCCGGAAAGGGTGACAAAAAAGGAAAGGGCGGTAAAAAGACAGAGGGAGAAGACAATGAGAAGGGTGTTTCGATTGGCGTGAGGGGACCGGTATCCATTCACCAGGCCATCAGCGCTTCGCCTGTGGATATTGAATCTTTGCAGATTACCAAGAGTGTGAGTGGCGAGAAAAAGGACGGCAACCGTGGCTCTGATACTATGGGAACGAAGCATTTTGTCCGGTTTGGTCTGTATGAAATCAAGGGTTCTATCAATGTTCAGCTGGCGGAGAAAACAGGCTTCAGCCAGGAAGATGCCGAAACGGTCAAGGAATGCTTGCGCACGCTCTTTGTTAACGACGCTTCTTCGGCCAGACCGGAGGGCTCCATGGAGGTTGTGAAGCTGTTCTGGTGGCAGCACAACTGTAAGGATGGACAGTACTCCTCCGCAAAGGTTCATCGCTCCGTGAAGGTTGCGCAGAAAGACCCGGGCGCTATGCCTGCCAGCGTGGATGACTACGTAATTACGCTGGAGCCGCTGCCTGGCCTGGAACCTGAAATTATCGATGGAATATAAAGAAGAGGACTTTCTGCAGCTTTCCGGCTTGCAGCACTACCGGTTCTGCAAGCGAAGGTGGGCCCTCATCCACATTGAGCATCTATGGGCGGAGAATTTCCGGACAGTCGACGGGGCGGTGTTCCACGAGAATGCCCACGATACCACTTATCGGGAGAGTCGAGGAGACCTGGTCGTCACCCGGGGAGTCAACGTCTTTTCCCGGAGCCTTGGCGTGTCCGGCCAGTGTGATGTGGTGGAGTACCGCCGGGGAGAAGTCGGGATTCCGCTGGCGGGGAAGGAGGGACTCTGGCAGCCCTACCCTGTGGAGTACAAGCGGGGGAAACCTCGGGAGGACACAGGAGATGCATTGCAGCTCTGTGGCCAGGCTATGTGCCTGGAGGGGATGCTGTGCTGCGAGATTCCGGAGGGCGCACTGTACTATGGAGAGATCCGGCATCGGCAGCCCGTGGCATTCACTCCGGAGCTCCGCGGGCAGGTCACGGAGCTGCTGGAGCAGATGCACGCCCTTTACTGCCGTGGGTATACCCCAAAGATCAAGCCTACCAAGGGCTGCAATGCCTGCTCTCTGAAGGATCTGTGCCTGCCCAAAATGAACCGCGCAGGGTCTGTGGAGGCATACCTGAAGCGAATGGAGGTACTGCCATGAGAAAAATGCTCAACACTCTGTTTGTCCTGACGGAGGACAGCTATCTGACGCTGGACGGGGAAAATGTGGTCGTCCGGCAGGGAGAAACGGAGAAGGGGCGATTCCCTTTGCATACGCTGGAGGGCATTTGCTCCTTCGCCTATCCGGGGGCCAGTCCGGCCCTGATGGGTGCCTGCTGCGAACGGGGAATCAACCTGCGGTTCCACAGCCCCAGGGGCCGCTTCCTGGCCAGAGTCAGCGGGACCTCCAACGGAAATGTGCTGCTGCGGCGCACCCAATACCGGGTGGCCGACGACCCGGACCGCCGGGTGCTGTTCGCCCGGAATATGATCCTTGGCAAGGTCTATAATGGCCGCTGGGCTGTGCACAGGACACTGCGGGATCACGGCATGCGGTTGGACCGGGAGAAATTGGAAGCCGCCTGCGGAACCATGCGCGCCTGCCAGGAATCCATCGCCCAGGCCCCGGATGACGATACCCTGCGGGGGCTGGAGGGCGTGGCGGCCGCTGCCTATTTCTCCGTTTTGGATGACCGAATTCTGGGAGATAAGAATACCTTCTACTTCCACGGCCGCAGCCGCCGTCCGCCTATGGATCCGATGAATGCGCTGCTGTCCTTTGCTTACAGCCTGCTGGCCAGTGACTGTACCGCGGCGCTGGAATCCGTGGGACTGGATGCCTATGTTGGATTTCTGCATACGGACCGTCCGGGCCGGGCGTCTCTGGCGCTGGACCTGATGGAAGAACTGCGGCCCTGTCTTGCGGATCGTTTCGTCCTCAGCCTTGTGAACAACCGAAAGCTGAATCCGAAGGACTTCCAATTTGAAGAAAGCGGCAGCGTCCTGCTGACGGACGAAGCCCGCCGGAAGTTCCTGCGGGCGTGGCAGGAAAACAAACAGGAGACGTTAACCCATCCATATCTCCAGGAAAAGATTCCCTGGGGCCTGGTGCCCTATGTCCAGGCACTGCTTCTGGCGCGATGCCTGCGTGGAGATCTGGACGGATATCCGCCCTTTTTATGGAAGTGAAGTATGCTTGTACTGATCAGCTATGATGTGAATACTGAGGATGCCGCGGGACGGCGCAGACTGCGAAGGATTGCGAAACAGTGTCTGAACTATGGCCAAAGGGTCCAGAACAGCGTCTTTGAATGCTCGCTGGACGCGGCGCAGCTCCGTGCGCTGGAAGCTAAGCTCGTGGCAGAAATTGACCAGGAAAAAGACAGCCTGCGGTTCTATAACCTTGGAAACCATTATACGGAAAAGGTCCGCCACTACGGCGTAAGACCAGGGTACGACCCTGCCGAACCACTGATTTTGTAACGTCTGTGCGAACCCAAAGCGCCCACACAAGTCCCGGTACCTTCGCACCGGGATTTGGGGCGAAAACCAATGCCTTATCCACCTCAGCCGGGGCTGGATAAGAGAAACTTCTTCAGAAATGAAGAAAAATTGCGCAAATACACAAAAATGCAGCCGCATTTTTGTCAACATTTGCTGTCGGCCCCCACACGGGGGCCGTGGATTGAAATATGCGGTCTGCTGCTCATAGGTTAAGCTGTGAGCAGTCGGCCCCCACACGGGGGCCGTGGATTGAAATCAAGCAGGGGTATAAGCTGTTGGAAAAGCCGACAGGTCGGCCCCCACACGGGGGCCGTGGATTGAAATACCACGTATGAGCAGTGGATGCCAGATTTCATTGTCGGCCCCCACACGGGGGCCGTGGATTGAAATGTTCACACCGTTTTCCCAAGCCCTCCGGTTGTCACGTCGGCCCCCACACGGGGGCCGTGGATTGAAATTTTACTTCCATCTGAACCAGAGTGCTGACGATGACGGGTCGGCCCCCACACGGGGGCCGTGGATTGAAATCCCTGCCCTGCCGAAAAAGCCCAGACATCTGCCGTCGGCCCCCACACGGGGGCCGTGGATTGAAATTTGTTTACATTTACTATTATATAGATATTTTCGGTCGGCCCCCACACGGGGGCCGTGGATTGAAATATCGTTGATTGCATCATTGGCGGTAGCCCCTGCCAGTCGGCCCCCACACGGGGGCCGTGGATTGAAATCGTTGCTGCTGAAGGCTCCGGGAACGTTTTCCCAGGTCGGCCCCCACACGGGGGCCGTGGATTGAAATCGACAGAACCGTTGTCGAGATACGCATATGCAGCCGTCGGCCCCCACACGGGGGCCGTGGATTGAAATAATAGCCTGGTACTTGGCAAAGGTGTAATCCCGGTCGGCCCCCACACGGGGGCCGTGGATTGAAATGTTCCGTACCGCTTACAGATCGTCAGGTCAGTTAGTCGGCCCCCACACGGGGGCCGTGGATTGAAATCGGTTGTCACGGGCGTTTAGGTTGTTATTTATGCGTCGGCCCCCACACGGGGGCCGTGGATTGAAATGCAAAAGTGAGACCGCACCAAGTCCGGGTACTTGGTCGGCCCCCACACGGGGGCCGTGGATTGAAATCCACTCTTTCCCAATGCCGGCCGCAGAGCAAAGAGTCGGCCCCCACACGGGGGCCGTGGATTGAAATCATCCTCCTAAGGAAACGGCTCCCGTGGGCCGAGGTCGGCCCCCACACGGGGGCCGTGGATTGAAATACCACACGGATTGCAAGTTTCGATTTGGTATTCAGTCGGCCCCCACACGGGGGCCGTGGATTGAAATTCTTACTTTCTAATCGCAGTCAAATTCTTCTTCAGTCGGCCCCCACACGGGGGCCGTGGATTGAAATTGTATTGACGAAAACCTAATTACATTGGTGGTATGTCGGCCCCCACACGGGGGCCGTGGATTGAAATGCTGCTATCCAAACGGTATGTTACCATCTGCAAATTGTCGGCCCCCACACGGGGGCCGTGGATTGAAATCAGAGAGGGCAGCTGTTAAGTGGCCGTACATTGTGTCGGCCCCCACACGGGGGCCGTGGATTGAAATATATCAACCTTAAAGCTCTTCCCGCACTGAATTCGTCGGCCCCCACACGGGGGCCGTGGATTGAAATCGGCACCATGCTGGGTACGCTATCGATGCCAATGTCGGCCCCCACACGGGGGCCGTGGATTGAAATGGACGTTGGGGCTGTGTCGCTGGATGCCCTGCAGGTCGGCCCCCACACGGGGGCCGTGGATTGAAATACCGTGCCGGAGGTAGCCGCTCCCACACATGGCGGTCGGCCCCCACACGGGGGCCGTGGATTGAAATTCACGCTTACACAGATATCTTCAAGAAGGTATTCCGTCGGCCCCCACACGGGGGCCGTGGATTGAAATATTGACATCAAGGAGTTCCCTGATCTGGGCGGCGAGTCGGCCCCCACACGGGGGCCGTGGATTGAAATCGAAATGAACCAGACCCAGACCCAAACGCTTGTGGTCGGCCCCCACACGGGGGCCGTGGATTGAAATGTATGCCCAGGCTACTAGTTTTTCATAATCCTTGGTCGGCCCCCACACGGGGGCCGTGGATTGAAATTAAAAATCACAACCATTGACGGGAATGGGGCAGAGTCGGCCCCCACACGGGGGCCGTGGATTGAAATAGAATCCGCATAAAGCTTTGGGTACTTTGCGGAAGTCGGCCCCCACACGGGGGCCGTGGATTGAAATTGCATCCTTGCACAGCTTGGCAACCTGCTCCTTAGTCGGCCCCCACACGGGGGCCGTGGATTGAAATTTGGGTTTGGTGGTATTGGAGGCTGCGCACTTACGTCGGCCCCCACACGGGGGCCGTGGATTGAAATACGTCCGTGTGGCTGAACTGGCCGGAGATTACCCCGGTCGGCCCCCACACGGGGGCCGTGGATTGAAATTGGAGATCTGATTACCTTCGGCGGAGACGCTATTTGTCGGCCCCCACACGGGGGCCGTGGATTGAAATTATCCTTGGCTGGAAGGGTATGCACCAGCTTGCGTCGGCCCCCACACGGGGGCCGTGGATTGAAATTTCGAGCCATTCAGGAACCGGTTTTCGTTGGTATTGTCGGCCCCCACACGGGGGCCGTGGATTGAAATTGCAATTTTTACCCTGAATACCGAAACGCTTTTGTCGGCCCCCACACGGGGGCCGTGGATTGAAATCACCATTTCGGCGGTCTCCCCCTGCATCCGGATAGTCGGCCCCCACACGGGGGCCGTGGATTGAAATCGGCTGGGCTACGACCTGTCCGTTGCCAGACTGGTCGGCCCCCACACGGGGGCCGTGGATTGAAATCACCAAGTTCTACCGGGAGCAGCGGGACATTATGGTCGGCCCCCACACGGGGGCCGTGGATTGAAATATAACTTCTCCTAAGCTCTTCATAGAGCCGTCGGGTCGGCCCCCACACGGGGGCCGTGGATTGAAATAACAACGACGTGAGCATCAAAGCCAAGCTGCCTGGTCGGCCCCCACACGGGGGCCGTGGATTGAAATTTCGTCGGTTTGATTATTGTAGATTACGATTGTGTCGGCCCCCACACGGGGGCCGTGGATTGAAATATTGAAGTTGACCAATGCGGCAACCCGTTTACCGTCGGCCCCCACACGGGGGCCGTGGATTGAAATCAGCAGAGCCGGTCATCAGATCGGACTCGGCCGGTCGGCCCCCACACGGGGGCCGTGGATTGAAATGTTATGGGTGCCGCCCTAGCAGCCTATTGGATAGTCGGCCCCCACACGGGGGCCGTGGATTGAAATCGTCTGTATATATCCGTATCCTCATGTGCCTACGTCGGCCCCCACACGGGGGCCGTGGATTGAAATTGCCACTTCACTGAGTGCTTCTGGCTTTAATACCGTCGGCCCCCACACGGGGGCCGTGGATTGAAATTTTTTTGTTAATCTCACCACACAGCTTGATAATTGTCGGCCCCCACACGGGGGCCGTGGATTGAAATTCCATTTGTTCCTCCTTGTCAGTCTTGCGTTGCGTCGGCCCCCACACGGGGGCCGTGGATTGAAATAATGTACAAAGATGGTACGTTTATCGTTGACCACGTCGGCCCCCACACGGGGGCCGTGGATTGAAATCCCGCCGGCTACTCCATGCGGGAAGTACTCTGCAGTCGGCCCCCACACGGGGGCCGTGGATTGAAATCGGCTTGGTGGATACATACCGCATCACCTACGCCGTCGGCCCCCACACGGGGGCCGTGGATTGAAATTGATTTGGGAGCAGCTGAACGGAAAAGGGAGCTGCGTCGGCCCCCACACGGGGGCCGTGGATTGAAATTTCCTCCATCGGCAACCAGCTTTCGGAGATCAACCGTCGGCCCCCACACGGGGGCCGTGGATTGAAATCATAACGCTGCTGACGGATTACGTTTCCTTTATGACGTCGGCCCCCACACGGGGGCCGTGGATTGAAATAGTCTTCAACGAAGCTCCAATAGAAAACTTTACGTCGGCCCCCACACGGGGGCCGTGGATTGAAATAATTCCGGCCACACAATCCGGCTGAACGGGAAGCGTCGGCCCCCACACGGGGGCCGTGGATTGAAATTACATAATTAATTTACAGGAGGAAACAAGTATGGTCGGCCCCCACACGGGGGCCGTGGATTGAAATTGTTGCCTGTGAGCGGGATTTCAAAAACCAGCAAGTCGGCCCCCA
>NZ_JAHLPU010000022.1 GCF_018918045.1 Pseudoflavonifractor sp. MSJ-30 | reverse complement strand
CCAGAAAAATGGCCTGATTCCCGAAAAGGGCAACTGGTACGTCTTTGACGAATCGGGAAGACTGCAAAAAACCGGCTTCGTCACCGACACGGATGGCAATGTATACTACTATGACGACTGCGTTCTGGCGCTGGGCTTTACCAAGATCGGAGAGGACTATTACTTCTTCAATGCCGGCAGCGGCAAGATGTATAAGGATACCTCTCTGTGGGTCGGCAGCAACAGCTATGGCGTAGAGCCCGGTATGCACGCCTTCCTGTCCGACGGTAAGATGCTTGTACCCGGCTCGGAAACCGGCGTCAAAAAGATCGTCAATGAAAACGGCAAACTCTACCTCATGATTGACGGCGTTAAGATGACCAACGGACTCAACGAACTGGACGGAGAATACTACTATGCTCAGCCAAACGGCTGCCTTGTAGTCAACGCCACAATTTGGGTCAGTCAGAAGAACGGTCTGATTCCCGAAAAGGGAGATTGGCATTCCTTCGATACTGAGGGAAAGCTGATCAAAACCGGTTTTGTTACCGGCGGCGGAGATACATATTACTATGAGAATAATGTGTTGGCTCTGGGCTTTACCAAAATCGGTACGGACTATTACTTCTTCAACGCCGGCAGCGGCAAGATGTATAAGGACACCACTCTGTGGGTCGGAAGCAACAGCTACGGTATCACCGGCGGCATGTATCGCTTTGACACAGACGGAAAAATGGTACAAAAGTAAGTAGAAACAAAACCATACGGGGCTTCACGGTTACTGTGAAGCCCCGTAGCGTATGAAGATCCGTGGTATTCAACGAATGAGGGTTGTATATGAAATTCAGCATTGTCGTTCCTGTTTATAACGCGGAATCCTTTTTGGATTCCTGCGTTCAATCAGTTGAATCGCAGCTCTATTCCGATTGGGAACTGATCCTGATTGACGACGGTTCAGAGGATGGAAGCGGCAAAATGCTGGATGACTACGCGTTGAAAGATTCCAGAATGCGTGTGGCCCATCAGGAAAACCGCGGCCAGTTTTACGCACGTAGAAGAGGCATCGGCTTGTCAACCGGCGATTACATTGTGTTCTTGGACAGCGATGATGTTTTGGAGCCCGAATGCTTGCGGGTGATACAGCGTGCAATTTCTGCGCAAAGCCCGGATATCGTCTTGTATACGGGACGGGTATTTGTGGACGGCATGGATACGGGACGATGTGTCGGAAATATAGCGTCAGTTGAGTCGGAGATTTCTGCGCGCTGGCTGAAAAAGCAGCTGATTTCCTCTCATCGCCTGAATTCCCTATGCCTGAAAGCGTTTCGAAAAGAAGTCTTTGACGGAGATACTACAGATTACGCTTGTTTTTATGGAACGCACTGCGGCGAAGACAAGGTGCAGCTGCTGTACCCTCTGACAAACGCAAAAAAAATCTGGTATCTTCCGAACCGGCTGTACCAGTATCATCGGCGCAATGACAGTACAATGCATCAATACCGGACGGATACGATTTCTCGAATGATGGCAAGAGAAATGTTTGAGATTCTTTACCGATTTATGCAAATATGGGACATGACGGAGGCTGCCGATTTGGAAACGGTTGCGGTTTATTACCTGAAAAACTACTTGTCGGTCTATTTTAATTGCCGGAAACGCTGCACAGCAAAGGAACGTCAGGCGCTGAGACAGTATCCGTGGAAGGATGAGATTGACAAAAGGGCAATGCGGTATTTCTTCAGTTCCGGATTGACTATGAAGGAAAGGGTAAAACTGTTGGCGGCACTGGCAAGGGCTTGACAGAAGCAGTGGAACAGACAATGAAACGAAGGGAAACAGACGAATCAAAACTGAATATCCTGACACAGCTGCTCAACCAGCTGGTAACGACGGCCTGCGGAATTCTGATTCCCCGGCTTCTGATTGCGGCATATGGCTCTGAGGCCTACGGCATCTCGGCCTCGATTGCCCAGTTCCTGTCCTACATCGCCATGCTCGAGGGAGGAATCGGCGGTGTCGCCCGTGCGAAGCTTTATGGACCGCTTGCAAAGAATGATGCTTCAGAAACAAGCTCGGTATATTATGCGGTAAGAGATTTTTTCAATCATGTCGCAGCCATATTTGTTGTTTACAGTATTATCCTGGGATTTTGTTATCACGATCTGGCCCATGTTACAATTTTCTCAAGGACGTATATTTTCCTGCTTGTATTATCTATCGGCCTGGCCACCTTGGCAAAGTATGTAGGGGGGCTGGCAAACCTTACCCTGATTGTCGCGGACAAAAAGGTGTATGTTAACAATCTTATTATGGTTGCCACAACGTTGGTTAATGCTGCCACGGTTGCCATTCTTGTCAGAATGGGTGCCGGGCTGGTGCTTGTAAAACTTGGGAGCAGCCTGATTTTTGTCGTGCGTCCAATTCTTTACGCGGTTTATGTAAAAAAACATTATGTTCTTACCCGGAGCAGCCCAAAGGCTGTATTAGACCAAAAATGGACGGGAATTGGGCAGCATATCGCATATTTTCTTCATAAGAACACGGATATCGTGCTTCTTACTCTGCTGGCGGATCTGCGTTTGGTTGCGGTTTACTCCGTGTACAATATGGTAATCGGCAGTGTTCGCTCCATTACAGAAGCCCTTTCAGGCGGCATGGAGGCGGTCTTTGGCGAGTGCATAGCCAAAGACGACATATCCGCGCTCCGGAGGTCCTACCGAAAATATAAAACACTTCTGTCGGCGGGAACGCTGGTCCTGTTTTCCTGCGCGGGGATTCTGATTGTCCCATTTATCAGGCTTTACACAAAGGGAATAACCGATGCAGACTATATTCGGCCTGCCTTTGCCTGGGTTTTCCTCCTTGCGGAGGCTGTGAACTGCCTGGTATTGCCTTGCGCAAGTCTCCCGGTGGCAGCGAATCATTTGAGGCAAACACGCTGGGGGGCTTATAGTGAAGCCTTAATCAATATTGTCCTTTCCTGTATTCTGATCAAGTGGAATCCGCTGCTTGGTGTTGCGATTGGAACCCTGGCCGCAACGGTATTCAGGGCAGTCTACTATATGGCCTATTCTGCAAAAAATATTCTGCATCTGCCGCTTCACAGGATATTGCTTCCGTTCTTCGGGACGAATTTCCTTTTCTTCGCGGTCACGTTATGCGGCACTTTTCTAATCCAGGCTGTAAAGATCAAGAGCTTTCTCTCCTGGACACTATGGGGAGGGCTATGCTTCCTGTCCATAGCATTCCCTGTAGCTATCGCGGTGCGTAAAAGATACGGCAGATAGCCTGCTCATCCGGCTGTGCCTCACAGGGGTACCGGAGTTCTTACTTTAATACTGGTATGCCAGCGAGAGGCCCCGAACGGTGTGACAGAAACCGTCCGGGGCCTCATCTCGCAGTTCGTTTTGGCGAGGTGCCTATGATTGTGCGTTTACGATGCTTATGTGAATACCTACCTCGACTAACATGCAGGCCCGTGGTTTCGGGCCTGCATGTTTTATAGGCGGGTGGTTATTGAGCGTTTACATTATACACAAGAAAACAAAAGACTCGCAGCAGCTGAACATTGAAATCCTAAGCTGTTGCGAGTCCCTGTACTTGTGTGGTTGAGCTGACGTGCGCCAAATGGTATGCACAGCGGTACGAGCTGTCGGGCCTTAAGCCCTACAGACTCAATCCTTCGATTTGGCTATTTAACAAATGTGGGCGGCAACGATATCGGTGGAAAGCTGAATCCTGCCAGATTATTTGAGTTGACAATCTCAACAAATTTGGACGAACAGAGCTTTATTCCGGGCATGCTCTTTAGGAAACAGATATCTGAAGAGTCCCAAGTTTTTTCATCTACGATATAAACCCCAATTCGTGTACGACTCCATTCAAATTGACCACATGAGCTACATACTTTCTTCCTCCTGAGATGCATGGCTTGTAAATCCAAGTCCACCGATCCACTTACATTTAGACTGTAGTAGTTTGGCACGTTATTTACATCTTTAAAGGTTGAAGCTAATTCAATTTGACAATTCAAATATTCATCATATCCGGATACGCTTTCCCTTTCAAATATATTCAAGGCATTTTCTGAAACAATAGTTAGCCGGTTCCCCGCTCCACAAAATTGCAAAAAATCGGGAAATTTTCGCCCTCCTTCTAAAATCAAATGCGGCGCATTCCCAATATATGTCGGCGAAACGACTTCCCGTCCACAATTAGGGCAAATACTTCTTGTATAGCCAGCCAATGACAAATCTTTAGATGCATACGAATACTTTTTTCCAACATCATTTTTAAGCCAAAACAACATACTTGATTTCCCTCATTTCATTTTAATCCGTTTAATCTGCGGAAATAATTAACGATGTCCTTGGCATTTGGAGTAGGGTGCCTATCGGAGCCGCAGGTCGGATGATAGCAGTTAGGTCACAAATGGTCAAGGGCAAGACGAGCGGCGTACCGCCGCCCTTGACCATTTGCGCCCTGCCTGCTGAAAAGTAACCAAGGGGCGGTTAAGCCGCCCACTGTAATAGATTTCTACCAGAGCCGTAATCAATTTTGCGCATATCTCTTGACACTACCTGTGATACCACGGCACTTGTCAGGAATATTCATGAAACCTTTTTATCTCAAATAATACCGTGACTAAAATGCGAACTGAAAACTATCGATGATAGAATCACATACTTTCACTTCAGCGCTTTTTCGTTCACTTTGATATGTGGCAAACACTATTTTCGGGTATTTGGCAACAACCCACAATTTTATAAACCAACCATCAGATGTTGTGCCTGTTCCGTACAAAATTGCCTTGCCATCTCTGTTGAAAAGTATTAAAGGAGAATGCAGATTTATATTATTTTGATCAATAAATCTTTTGGCCAATATGCTCATCTGCTCATCTAAAGATTCTTTTGTTTTTAAAACATTAAAAAAAGATGTTGTTATCGCTCCATTGCCGCTGGGATTATACAAAAGAAGATTATCAATATCCTCTTCGGCACACCAATTGTTAGGTAATGTATAATTCAAATATTCATTATGATTAAGCGTCATTTATCTCACCTCTAATCATACAATACTACCAACCATACACACTGCTGTTGCTGCGGCCGCAAATCCACCGCAGGTAACAACTGTAGCAACTGCGGCTACGGCCACAACTGCCGCACCGAGCGCCCAATGCCACCAAGATTCTCCGGTAGGATCAATTCTATTAACAGGGTTATTTCCGCAGTTTGCAAACAAATTCAATCCTGTTAAATCACTACCCGTTGAGAGCTGATTATCTGCATTTATCCACCGACCGATCTCAGGATCATAATAACGGCTGGATACATAGTAGAGCCCCGTCTCCTGATCGTAGACATATCTGCGGTACCGCAGGGGGTTCAGCTCTGCAAGCTCACCGGTCGATGCCAGGATCTTACCCCAGGCATCGTAATAGTAGTGTGCGCCCTGCATACCGTCGGTGGTTTCGAGGCTTATTACATCGCCCTGTAGGTTGGTGATGTAGTAGTAGACGGTCCCGTTGTGGATCAGCGTGAGAGGCGCGCCGTTGGCGTCGGTAATGAAGCAGCTGAATGGTCACATTCGGAGCATTTACGGCAGCGCCCGGCGTGACGGTTTGCACACCGGGCGCTGAAAGTCCTTATTCGTTTATGGGCACAGAGATGTTCTCAATCAGATAGCCATCCCCGTCTTCCGGGCAGACGTTGAGGTCCATGATGAAGGACTCTATATCCTCCGGCCGGTCCAGATTGATACCGTAGAGGTAGGCGGTAAACAGTGTTTTGGAATTGGCGGGGACGCTGGCCCATAGGGAGACGTCGCAGGTCTCGCCGTTTACCTGAATCTGTTCATCAAAGATGGAAAGATCGTTTCCGCTGCTGTTTTCCACGCAGAAGACCAACTCCATATCCTCCAGCTTTTCGTCGTAGTCATTGGCCCAGAGCGCTACATAGGAGAGGGTCAGCGTTTCATCGGAATAGAGCATTTGGCCGCCGGGCATATCGGACTGAATATAGTCCGCCGCGGCGTTGCCCCGGAGGGTGAAGGTTCCCAGATCAAGGGAATCAGCAACGCTGTAATCCTTGCCGAAGGCTGTGGCCTCCAGGGAAAAAGAGATCTGCTGGATCTGTGCAATATTGGCCAGCTGTAAGCCCTGGTCACTGAAGTGCAGGCCGGACTCCAAAGTCTCCCCCGGCTGGACCTGGGCATAGAGACCGCTGAAATCGTCCAGGCAGAAGCCGTTTACGGTGACATTTTTCGAAGAGAAATCGTACGCTTTGTCTGTATGGTTGATGATGTAGACAGGGATATAGGTACTGTCGCTTTTGCCGTCCTGCCACTGGGCAATAATGGTGAATCTATTGTCATCAAAAAGGGTTTTCCCGTTCAGCGGCAGGGAAACGGATTCTGCGGAGGGCTCCGGTTCCGGCCAATCGGCGTGGTCTCCAATGGCCGCAAACACCCATGTCAGAACATTAATCAGAAAGATGATCAGGAAAATAATCAGCAGGGCTTTGGGCAGGCCGGTGATTTTGGCAGACTTTTTCGTTTCCCTGCGGGGTCCCGGACAGGAGAAGGGATCCTTGTAGGGTACCCGTTTCCGGGTCGTGTCCTTGATGACCAGAGGTTCCCCTTTATGGACGTGAAGATTGTGGGCGATCTCCTCTGAGAAGCTCTCATAGGCGCAGTTCCGACACTTTTTCCCATCGAAGGGCGCGCCGCAGCTGGGGCATACGTATTTGGCCATTGCATAGCCTCCTTTCTTAGTGAACATTATAACAGGGAAAAGCGGGGCCGTCAATGTATTGACAGGCGAAAACATATGTTCTATAATATACAAAAGCGCAGAATAAAGGGGGTGGTTTCCGTGCCGCGGCAGTATATTGCCATTGATCTGAAATCTTTCTACGCCTCCGTGGAGTGCGTGGAGCGGGGATTGGATCCTATGACTACCCATCTCGTGGTGGCCGACGCCTCCCGGACGGAGAAAACCATCTGTCTGGCGGTGTCCCCGGCGCTGAAGGCCCACGGCATTTCCGGCCGGGCCCGCCTTTTTGAAGTCGTGCAGCGAGTGACGGAGGTAAACGCCCTGCGTAAGGCTCAGAACCGCGTCCGGGAATTCACCGGGGAGGCACTGGACAGCAAAGATCTGGCGGCACACCCGGATTGGAAGCTGGGCTACCATGTGGCGAAGCCCCGGATGGCCCACTATATGGAGTGCAGCGCTCGGATTTACAGCGTCTATCTGCGCTATGTGGCCCCGGAGGACATCCACCCCTATTCCATTGACGAGGTCTTCATTGACGCCACGGCCTATCTGAAGCTCTATGGCGTGGACGCCAGAGGCTTTGCGAAAATGCTCATGCAGGCCGTCATGGATGAGACGGGCATTACGGCTACCGCCGGTGTGGGGACCAATCTGTACCTGTGCAAGATTGCCATGGATATCATGGCCAAGAAGATCCCACCGGACGCCCAGGGGGCCCGAATCGCCTGCCTGGATGAAATGAGCTACCGCCGGGGGTTATGGGACCATCGGCCGCTGACGGACTTCTGGCGTGTGGGGCCGGGCATTTCCAGAAAGCTGGAGCGCCGGGGCATCCGTACTATGGGCGACATTGCCCGGGTCTCTCTGGACCCCGGGCCCTTCGGCGAGGAGAGTCTGTACAAGCTCTTCGGCGTCAATGCCGAGCTGCTCATCGACCACGCCTGGGGCTACGAACCCTGCACGATTGACAAGATCAAGGCATACCGCCCGGAAAACCGCAGCGTCAGCTCAGGACAGGTGCTGCAGTGTCCCTACAAAAGCGATAAGGCCCGGCTGGTGGTCCGGGAGATGGCAGATCAGCTGGCCATGGACCTGGTGGCCAAGGGCCTTGTCACCCAAAAGCTGACCCTGACCCTTGGCTACGACCGGGAAAGTCTGGAACAGCCGGAGATTCACTACACAGGCCCGGTGGTCATGGACCGCTATGGCCGCCGGATTCCCAAAAGTGCCCACGGGACCATCAATCTGCCGGAAAAGTGCGCCTCCCAAAAGCAGATCAGTCAGGCATTCATGACGCTCTACGACAGCATCGTGGACGCGGCGCTTTTACAGCGGCGGCTGACTTTGACTGCGGACCTGTATCCCAAAGAGGAGGCCAGACTGGCCCGGACGGAACAGCTGGACTTTTTCACAGACCCTGTGGAAAAACAGGAGCAGCAGAAGGATATGGAACGGGAACAGGCCCGGCTTCAGGCCATGCTGGAAATCAAAAAGAAATTCGGGAAGAACGCTATTTTCCGGGGCATGAACCTGGAAGAAGGCGCCACCGCCCGGGAACGCAACAGCCAGATCGGCGGACATAAGGCCTAGGGGGACACTATGGGACGTTATGATGATATTCTGAATACCCACTGGCCCCGGCCGACCAGCCGGCCCCGGATGTCCATAGAAGACCGGGCCGCCCAGTTTGCCCCTTTCGCGGCGCTGACGGGCTACGACGATGTGCTGACCGAGACCGCCCGCCTGACCCAGCACCCGGTTTTTCTGACGGAGGAAAGCCTGGAGGAGCTGAACCGGCAGCTGAAGCTGGCCGCGGTTAAAATCGATACACAGCCGGAAGTTACCATGACCGTTTTCTACGAGGACGCCCGGAAAGAGGGCGGCCGGTTTGAGACGGTCACTGGAAATCTGAAGAAAATCGACCTGTACCAAGGCGGTCTGGTGATGACAGACGGCCGGGAAATCCCATTCTTCCGGATATGCGAATTTGAGGTGGAGACATAAAAAAACAGGAGAAGCAATCGCTTCTCCTGTTTTTTGAAGACGCTCTATTAGCCGTTGGCACGCATCTGAGCGAAGCACTCGCTGCAGAACACGGGACGGTCGGACTTGGGCTGGAAGGGCACCTTGGCCTCGCCGCCGCAGCGTGCGCAAGTAGCGGTGAAGAACTCACGGGGGCCACGGGCATTGTTCTTGCGAGCATCACGGCAGGCCTTGCAGCGCTGGGGCTCATTCTGGAAGCCGCGCTCTGCGTAGAACTCCTGCTCACCGGCGGTGAACACGAACTCCTTGCCGCAATCTTTGCAAACTAAAGTCTTGTCTTCGTACATTGGAAAATACCTCTCTTCGGTTTTTTGCCCCGTGAAAATCTACCAGGAAATGGTTGTAACGCAGGGTGAATAAAATGTGCGGTGCTCTTTGACCGCATGTTGGATTATACACAATCCAAGTGGATTTGTCAATCCTCTATGAAAGATATTTCTCCAATTATTTGAGATTTATGCAATACTTCCAAGTCTTGAACAAAGTTTTTGGTGAAAAGGATAAAGATAAGATAGACTTTATATGGAAAACTGTGTCTGGCCCTGGTAGGGGATGTGCAGATGGTCGTAGGCCAGAGGAGTGACGCAGCGGCCCCGGGGGGTTCTTGTCAGGAAGCCCAGCTGCATGAGATAAGGCTCATATACGTCTTCCAGCGTCACAGCCTCCTCGCCGATGGTGGCAGCCAGTGTTTCCAGACCCACAGGGCCTCCGCCGTAGTTCTGGATGATGGCGGTGAGCATCCGCCGGTCGATGGCGTCCAGGCCCAGCTTATCCACCTCCAGACGCCGCAGGGCAAGGTCGGCGGCCTCTTTGGTAATGGTGCCGTCACCCATGACCTGGGCGAAGTCCCGGACCCGCCGCAGGAAACGGTTGGCGATTCGCGGTGTGCCCCGGCTTCGGGAGGCGATTTCCATAGCGCCCTCCGGCTCAATGGGCATTCCCAGAATCGTTGCGGAACGGGTGACGATGGCGGCCAGTTCTTCGGGGGTGTACAGCTCCAGGCGCAGAGAGACGCCGAAGCGGTCCCGCAGGGGGGCGGAGAGCTGACCCGCCCGGGTGGTAGCGCCTACAAGGGTAAATTTCGGCAGATCCAGGCGGATGGAGTTGGCGCTGGGGCCCTTGCCCACGATGATATCGATGGCAAAGTCCTCCATGGCGGGGTAGAGAATCTCCTCAACTACCCGGTTCAGACGGTGAATCTCGTCAATGAAGAGAATATCTCCGGCGTTCAGGTTGGTCAGCAGCGCCGCCAGATCCCCGGGCTTTTCAATAGCGGGGCCGGAAGTGACGCGGATGCCCGCTCCCATCTCGTTGGCAATGACCCCGGCCAGCGTGGTCTTGCCCAGGCCCGGAGGGCCATAGAGCAGCACATGATCCAGCGGCTCATTACGCCGCCGGGCGGCTTCAATGTAAATGGACAGGTTTCCTTTTGCTTTCTCCTGGCCGGTATAGTCGGAGAGCAGCTTGGGCCGCAGACCGATCTCCGCGGCGTCCTGGGGGGTATAGGTGGGCAGCACCAGCGGGGCTTCCGTCTCCTGGGAAAATTCCAGACTCATTTGCGTTACCTCCTGTTATCCCTTCATGACCATGGCCCGCAGAGCGTGACGGATCAGATCTTCCGTAGAAGCATTGGGGTCGGCCCCCTTGAGGGCCACGGATATTTCGGCGGGGGAGTAACCCAGTTCCTGCAGGGCCGCGGTTGCCAGAACAATATTACTGTTCTGCTGGACTGGGGCCGCGGCAGGACCACCGGAGAAGTCCAGTTCCATATGGGATCCGCCGATTTTATCTTTCAATTCCAGAATAATTCGCTGGGCGATTTTCTTGCCCACGCCCTGGGCGGCGGTGAGCATTTTTTCGTCCCCGGTCATGACCGCCAAAGTAAAGTTCTGGGGGCCGCCGGAGGAAAGGATCGCCAGTGCAGCCTTGGGGCCAACGCCGTTGACGGCGGTTAAGAGCTCATAGCACCGCTGCTCTTCCCGGGTGGCGAAGCCGTAGAGATCGTAGGCGTCCTCCTTGATAGACTCCGTGATATAGAGTTTGGTGGGGGTATTCAATTTCAGCTGGGCGGCGGTATAGGCGGTGACCCGGCAGCCATAGCCCACACCGCCGCAGTCAATGACCGCCAGCCCCGGCTCCAGAACGGTCACGGGACCGGAAACATAATACAGCATAAAAAGACTCTCCTTATCAAACCGTCAAAGAACTATGTCATTGCGAGGCAGTGCGCACACTGCCGTGGCAATCCCCCGGATTTTCAAACATCTTGTTTTCTAAACCGGAAGCTTTTATGTCTAACGGGGGGATTCCCACACCAGTCTGAGGACTGGTTCGGAATGACATGCTACCCTTTGGGCTTTTTTGACACGCTCCTTATTTTTGCGCCAGCGCCAGCAGGGACGTGCTGGAACGGGCGTGGCACAGGGCAATTGCCACGGCGTCGGCGGCATCGTCGGGCTTGGGCACGGCGGGCAGATTCAGAATCCGCTTGGTCATGTCCATGACCTGATGCTTGGAGGCGTTGCCGTAGCCAACCACGGCTTGCTTGACCTGCATGGGTTTATATTCATAAACCGGGACGCCCGCCTGCTGGACAGCCAGAAGAATAACCCCTCTGGCCTGAGCGACCTTGATGCCTGTGGTTACGTTGTTGCCGAAGAACAGTTCTTCGATGGCCACGGCGTCGGCCCGGGCCAGCTGCATGAGCTCTGTCATATTGTTGTAGATTTCTCCAAGGCGCCAATTGAAGTCCGTATTGGGGGGCGTGGTGATGGCGCCGCAGCGCAGCAGGCGGCAGGCGCCCCGCTGGGCTTCAATGATGCCGAAGCCCGTAATGCCATAGCCCGGGTCGATGCCCAGAATGCGCATTACAGCCCACCTCCGGCGATGGTTATGAGCTGATAGATCACAAAGCCAATGGCCAGCACCACGCCGACCCGCGCCGCCCAGACCTGCCAGGCAGGGCGGGGAACATAGCTCTTTTCTTCCGTTTCATTTTCCATGGGATAGTTCACCTCAGAGCATACTATATCACACTTTTGAGCGAATTCAAAGTATTATTTCAGAAGGATCAAAGAAAAGACGCTCCGTTTAACCCATTGCGCTCCGGGGCGGGGAAGCCCCTCCGCACGCTTGCAATTGCAGGTTGGATATGCTAAAATATCCAAAAATACGTTTTTATTGGAGGAAACGGCATGATCCTGATTTCCTGTGTGGAAAACGCTCTGGGGCTGCTGTTCAACCATCGTCGGTGCAGCCGGGACAGGGCGGTGTGCGGACGAATTCTGGAGCGGGCGGGGAATGAACTCTGGCTGGCAGAGAGCAGCACGGGGCTGTTCCGGGAGTTCCCGGAGGCGGCGCTGCACATCGTCCCGGATATGTCTCAGGTGCCGGAGGGCGGATACTGCTTTTGGGAGCTGCCCGCGCCGGAGGCGGAGCCGGAAGGACTGGTGCTCTATTTCTGGAACCGTGACTATCCGTCGGATGAAAAATTTGTTTTCCCCGGTGGGGAAGACCGTTGGAGATTGACAGCGGAAACAGATTTTGAAGGCTTCTCCCACCCACTGATTACGGAGCGTCTTTACGATAGAGGAGAATAACCATGGCAAAGACGGCAAAGAAAAAATATACGCTGCCCCAGATACTGTTTCTGGCAGTGCTGCTGGGACTGACCGCGCTTTACCGATTCTACTTCGGCAGCGAGCAGATTATTTCTCTGGACGACATCCCGGCGTACTCCGGTGAGGCCTATGTAGCCGTCAACGGCAATCAGCCCTTCTTTACGGAAGCGGACTATACAACAGTCTCCTATGAAACCTATTCGCCTTTGGACAGCCTGGGCCGCTGCGGCGCGGCGGAAGCCAATGTAGGCCAGGACCTGATGCCCACAGAGAAGCGGGGGAATATCGGCTCGGTGAAGCCCACAGGCTGGCATACATCCAAGTATGACTTTGTAGATGGGCAAAACCTGTATAACCGTTGTCACCTCATCGGCTATCAGCTGGCTGCGGAAAATGCCAACAAGCAGAATCTGATCACCGGCACCCGGTACTTGAACGTCACAGGTATGCTGCCCTTTGAAAACATGGTGGCGGACTATGTAAAAGAAACGGACAACCATGTGCTCTACCGGGTAACGCCCATATTTGACGGTACAGACCTGGTAGCCCGGGGCGTGTTGATGGAGGCATGGTCCGTGGAGGACAACGGAGAGGGTATTTGCTTCAATGTCTACTGCTATAACGTCCAGCCCGGGGTGGAGATCGACTACGCCACCGGGGATAACTGGGCGGCGTAAGGAGAAGAGGCTATGCGGGAAGTAAATCTGACCCAGGGGCCAATCCTTGGCCGTCTGGTACGCTTCAGTCTGCCTATGATCGCGGGCAATATGCTCCAGCAGGTTTATAATCTGGTGGACACGCTGGTGGTGGGTCGAGGCATCGGAGCCGGGGCTTTGGCGGCTGTGGGATCAGCCTATACGCTGATGACCTTTTTGACCTCCATTTTAATCGGACTGTGCATGGGCAGCGGCGCCTTTTTCTCCGAGGACTACGGCGCGGGGGAGCAGTCCCGGTTCCGGCAGGATGTGAAGCTCTCCTTCTGGTTTATTTTTGGCGTGTCTGTGCTGATCTATGCTGTGATCTATCCCTGTATGGACCCCATACTGCGGCTGCTGCAGACGCCGCCGGAGCTGATGCCCCTCATGCGGGAGTACGTTTCCGCGGTGTTTGTGGGCATTTTCTTTGTGTTTCTCTATAACTTCTTTGCCTATCTGCTGCGGTCTATGGGCAATTCTCTGGCGGCGCTGCTGTTTCTGGCAGCGTCGGCGGTGCTGAACATTGTTCTGGATATCTGGTTCGTCATGGGCCTGTCCATGGGCGTTGCCGGGGCAGCCTGGGCCACGGTGATCTCTCAGGCGGTTTCCGGTCTGGGTATTATGGCCTACAGCTTCGCGAAGCTGCCCCAGCTGCGCCGGGGCGGGGAAAACTGGGACTGGGAGCGTTTTGGACAGATTGTCCGAAACGATGTGGCTACAGGCATCCAGCAGTCCGTCATGAATTTCGGCATCCTCATGATTCAGGGGCTGGTGAACAGTTTCGGCACAGTGATCATGGCAGCCTTCGCCGCGGCGGTGAAGATTGATACCCTGGCATATATGCCGGCTCAGGAGTTTGGCAACGCCTACTCCCTGTTCGTCTCCCAGAACTTTGGGGCAGGGGAGCACGGGCGAATCCGCAAGGGCACAAGGCTGTCCTTCCTGCTGTCCGCCATTTTTTGCGCTTTGGTGTCCTGCGGCATTTTCCTGCTGGCTCCGAGACTTATGGGGTGCTTTTTGGACGCCGGGGAGGCAGAGGTCATTGCCCAGGGGGCGCGGTATCTGCGCATTGAGGGCGCGGCTTATGTGGGCATCGGCGTGCTGTTCCTCTGGTACGGCTACTTCCGGGGCATCCGCAGGCCGCAGATTTCTCTGGTGCTGACGGTGATCTCTCTCGGTACCCGGGTTCTGCTTGCTTATGCCCTGGCTCCCAGAACTCCGCTGGGCGTCACCGCCATCTGGCTGGCCATCCCCATCGGCTGGGTACTGGCAGACGGCGTGGGAATGTGGTTCTACAAGAAGAATTAATAAATAGGGGGAACACATATGCAAAACAACGAACTTCTGGAGTTTGCCCGGAATGCCGGGTTTGAAGCGGCGGTGCTGCCTGCTTCCAAGGTGCCTGCGGACGGAAAATTCCGTGCTTTCTGCGAGGAAAACCGCTGCGGCCAGTATAACGCAAACTATTCCTGCCCGCCCACATGCGGCACGGTGGAAGAAATGGCGGCGAAGATCTATGCAGGAAAGACTGCTCTGGTGCTGAGGACCCAGTGGCCCATTGACAGCTATGAGGATGCAAAGACCATCAAGGATGCAAAACTGTCCCACAACCGCGCAATGCTTCGGTTGAATGAGACTTTGCACGGTCTGTGTGTCGGCGGCAGCTGCTGCTGCCTGTGTTCGCCTTGCCGGATGCGGGCGGGGGAGGACTGCCTGTACCCGGACCTGCGGTTCAGCTGCATGTCCGCCTACTGTGTGGACGTGGCGGAGCTGTGCAAACGCTGCGGTATGGACTTCCGATGGGATACGAAAAAGCTGTCCGTCTACAGTATGATCGTGCTGTAGGGATACGATGGAGGCGTTTATGGAGCTGGAGCGGGATACAGAGTTGGAAGAAGTTTACCGGGAGCTGCTTGAAAGCGGTTTTCGGGAACACGATATGGTCCTTGGACGAACGGTCCTGGAGTACATTACGGATATGAAGCTGGATGCACTGCGGGAGGAAATGGATTATTTTGTGTCCTATTGCCTGGAATTCGGGGTCAATTTAAGCAGGATCCAACGGCAAGGGGATGGTTTTACATATGACTACTATACCTTTGTAGGTGAACAGCTCCATCACGCGGGCATGGTGCTGTCCACGCCGCAGGTGATGTATCCCCACCGGCATGATTATTATGAACTGGTGTATGTGCTATCCGGCAAGTTGAAGCACCGTATTGCGGACCAGGAGCTGACGCTGTACCGGGACGATATGCTGCTGCTGGATCTGAATACCGTCCACGCCGAGTATGTGGACGACGAATCCGTGGTGCAGTATCTGCAGCTGCCCAGAACAATTGTGGATGCCATCATCAGGGATGGATGTTTGCAGCCGGAAATGGAGCATTTTTTCTCAGCCCATGGGCGAAAGCGGCCCGATGATTTCCGATATATTTATCTGGAGCACCGGGGAAACGCGCAGCTGCGGCGGCTGCTGGTATGGATCTTCCGGGAAAAGCTGAGCGGACGCCCGGGCAGCAGGTATATCATATATGGCCTTCTCACCAGACTGCTGCACAGTTTGGGAACAACGCCGGAATACCTGTCCCACTTCTTTGTTGAGGAGGAAAAGGGCGAGGCAAAGATCCTGCGTATGCTGAACAAGTATCTGGAGGACCATTTCTGGCAGGTGGAGCCGGAAAGTATGGAACGGGAACTGCATTACAGCTGCAACTATCTGAATAAGCTGGTACGCAAAAGCACGGGCCTTTCCTTTACGGAATATTGCATTTCCCGGCGGCTGGATTATGCGGCCTGGCTGCTGATTAATTCAGAGGTGTCCATAGGGGAGATCATTGACAAGTGCGGATACCAGAATAAAACCTATTTTTACAGGGTCTTCCGAAACCGTTTCGGTCAGAGCCCGATGGAATATCGAAAAGAGCATACTTCAAAAGCCTGAGCGCCGCGTTTGCGGCGCTTTTTATTTTTGACGGAGATATGATCGTGCATTGGGAATGGTTAAAATGCACAAAATTCATGAAAGAAACTATGCAAAACAGTTAAATAAAACGAAAAAGGATACTGAAAAAAGAGAACTATCCGCACGGGGTCATTGTATATTTGTATATTGCTTGTTAAAATACAACAAGAAACAGAGAAAAAGAAATAACAAAATAATGCGAAATTACCATATATTTTCTGAAGTCCAAAGAAGAAATGGAGGACCATCATGGAGAGAGAATTGATCCTGGCGGCACATAAGGTGTGTAAGGCATTCGGTCCCACCCGGGCGCTGATCGATGTGGATGTGGAGGTAAGAAAGGGAGAAATCCGTGGCCTGATCGGCGAGAACGGTTCCGGCAAATCCACATTCTGCTCCATTGTGGCAGGCGCCTTGGAAAAGGACAGCGGTGAGCTGGAGCTGCATGGACAGAAGTACGAGCCCAAAAGCATGGTGGACGCCCAGAACCATGGCGTGGCAATGATCGTCCAGGAAGCGGCGACATTTCCAAGGCTGGACGTGGCCTCCAACATTTTTGCGGGCCGGTTGGAACAGTATACGAAGGGCGGCTTCCTGGACTGGAAAAGCATCTATGACGAGGCGGACAGAATCCTGGCGGACATCGGTGTGCCGGAAATCAAGGGCCGGATGAACATCGAGCAGCTGAATTTCGAGGACCGCAAGATTGTGGAGATCGCTCGGGCCATGGTTTGCAAGCCGGAAATACTCATCATCGATGAAACGACCACGGCTCTGGCAGCCAAGGGGCGCAAGCTGATTTACGCGCTGATTGAGCGGATGCAACAGGAAAACAAAGCCGTGCTGTTCATCTCCCATGACCTGGACGAGCTTATGGAACGCTGCAATACCATCACTGTGCTTCGGGACGGCCTGATTATCGATACGTTGGACCGGGAGAACATGTCCATCGAAAAAATGCGCTCGCTGATGATCGGCCGTGAACTCCAGGGGGATTATTATCGCCCGGACTTTGACGGCAGCCACGGGGGAGAGGTCCTGCTGAAGGCAGAGCATGTGACCCTGCGGCCGTACTTCAAAAACGTCGATGTGACGCTGCACAGAGGAGAAATTCTGGGCTTCGGCGGCCTGTCCAACTGCGGTATGCATGAGCTTGGACGGTTGCTGTTCGGTTTGGAAAAGACGCTGACCGGCAGTGTGACACTGTACAAGGACGGGAAAGAGATCAGCATTTCCTCTCCGGACACAGCGGTGGACAACGGCATGGCTTATGTTTCCAAGGACCGGGACAAGGAGTCCATCGTTTTGCAGGCAAGCATCAAAAACAACATCGTAATGCCGGCCATGCGCCAGCTGACCGGCGCATTGGGGTTTGTCTCGCCGAAAAAAGAGAAAACACTGTCTGATACACAAATCAAGGTCATGAGCATCAAGTGCCGCAACGGCAATCAGCTGGTGAAGGAACTCTCCGGCGGCAACAAGCAGAAGGTTGTTTTCTCCAAATGGTTGGGCACGGACAGTGATGTATTCATTCTGGATTGTCCTACCCGCGGCATTGACGTCGGTGTCAAGGCGGATATGTACAAGCTGATTATGGAGCTGAAGCGGCAGGGAAAGGGCATCATCATGATTTCTGAAGAGCTGCTGGAGCTCATCGGCATGAGCGACAGAATGCTGATTTTCAAGGACGGCAAGCTGGCCAGGGAATTCCAGCGCAGCGCGGACCTGAAGGAAAACGATATCATTGAGTACATTATCTGAGGAGGAAAAGCTATGGCGGCATTGAGCAGAACAAGCGCGGAAAACCTGCAGATCCAGGCACAGCTGGACCGGCAGGCCGCCAGAAAGCAGGCAATCGGCAGGGTAGTCCCCTACCTGGGCCTGGTATTTCTATTCGTTTTCTTTACCATTGTAACGGGCGGTCTGTTTATCAGTCCCAAGAATTTAAGCAATATGGTGGAGCAATGCTTTACCATGTGCATTATCGCCACCGGCGCGGCATTCGTTTATGCCCAGGGAAATATGGACTTCTCTATCGGCTCCGCCTGTGGCGTTGCCCAGATGTGCGGCGCGATCCTGCTGCTGCACAAGGGGTGGCCTATGCCGCTGGCAATGCTGGTAACGATTCTGATCCCTGTTGTCACCTGCTGCATCGTGTCTACCATTGCGGTAGTGTTCCATGTGCCGGTGTTCATCGGCTCCATGTGTGTCCGCTCCCTGCTGGCGGGACTTTTGACCATCGGCGTTGCCAAGCAGGAGATTGTAGTGCCCGTCAGCAATTGGCCGATCATGACAAACGGCGTGTTCAAGGCAATCGTGCAGGTGGCGGTGATCGCTATCGGCGTTTACCTGTTCCACTTCACGCGTATCGGCAAATGGGCCAAGGCCATCGGCGGCAACCGGAATACGGCAAAGCAGGCCGGTATCAAAATCGTCCAGCAGCAGTTCCTGGCCTATGTTCTTCTGGGTCTGTGCGTGGGCATCGCCGGCGTGTTCCAGCTGTTCCGGAACTCCACGGTGTCCATGGGCTCCGGAAGCGGCATTGAGTTCAACATTATGCTGGCGGTAGTTCTGGGCGGATTCCCAATGTCCGGCGGCGACAAGGCTACCCTTCCGGCAGCCGTGATCGGTGCCATTACGGCAACTCTTTTGACCAACGGCCTTTCCATGTGGGGTTTGGAACCCAGTCTGGTCAACGGCGTGAAGGGCCTGATCTTTGTAATCATGATCGGCCTGAGCTATGACCGCAGCGCGGGTAAGCTGGTCACCTGATTCAGTCGCAAAACAGCGGAAAGCTGTCAAAAATAAGAAACTGAGAAAGAAGGAACATCATGAAAAAGATAATTGCTCTGATTCTGACCCTGACCCTGCTGCTGGCCCTTACGGCCTGCGGCGCCTCCGGCTCCACCGCATCCACGGCGGAAACGACACAGGCCGCCACTGCGGCCGACGGCAAGGGTACCTCCATTGCCGCGGACGGAAGTGTTATCACCAATTACGACAAGGCAACCGTTCAGACCGATAAGGAACTGCCGAAGTTCCGTATTCTGGTTCTGTACAACAGCTTCACGGACAAGCTGGGCTCCCAGTACAAGTCCTCCATGGAGTACATTGCCGAGCCTCTGAACATTGACTTTACATTCCTGGAGACCGGCAGCAGCGGCGACGAGGCCATGGCCGCCATTGAGGCTGCTCTGGTCAGCGGTTATGACGGCTGCATCGGCACCGTGGCTTCCGAGGCCCGGGCTGCCCTGTTTGACAAGGCCGGCGTGCCCTATGTGGTCTGCGGCGGTATGCCCTCCGATGAGACCCAGGCAAAGGCTATGGCGAGCTATGAGAATTATCTGGGCAGCGTTGTCGTGGATGACTACGCCGCCGGCTACGCGATGGCAGAGGCCCTGTACGCAGACGGCTGCCGCAATGTCATGTGGGACGGCCTGTCCCGTGGCTACTCCGGACAGCACGATGCCCGTGCCGCTGGTTTCGCCGATGGAGTTGCATCCCATGACGATATGAAGCTCATTGTGGAGAACTGGGACTACACCCAGTGGGCGGACGGCATTGCCACCGCCGCGGCCACCTATCCCGAGCTGGACGGCGTTGGCTGCACCTGCCTGATGGCGAATATTTACAATACCATTGAGTCCGAGGGCCTGGTTGGTCAGGTCCAGCTGGCGGGTATTGATGTGTCCGAGGGCACCGGCCGCGCGTTTGAAAACGGCTCCCTCTCCTACATTGCCGGCGGCAACTATGCCTGTGAGCAGATCTGCTTCGCGGTCCTGTACAACTATCTGCTGGACGGCACCCGCGTCATTGCCGATCCCACTGTGAACCTGACCCTGAACAACATCAACCTGTCCAGCCTGGAGGATTACAACAACTACATCAAGTATCTGGATTCTGCCGTTCCCGCTTATACGGCCCAGGAGATTCTGGACATGACCCACTATGTGGACGAGAGCTTCAACGCCGAAAAGATGACTGAGCTGTGCAAGGCCTATTCTCTGGAGGACGTGATTGCCCGCCATGCCGACCTGGTGCAGTAATCCAATCTAATTCACAAATTTGCCGCGGCATGCGGCCAATGGGGGTGCAACCTTGAAGAATCAAAATAAATTCGCCGGGCAGGTTGTTGGTCTTATCAAGACTTTGGCCATTCCGGTTGCGGTATATCTGCTGTTTGGAATCCTCTCCGGCGGCCGTATGTTTAATTCCCGCGCCATGATTACCGTTCTGCGTCAGACCATTCAGCCGTCCATCATCTGTTACGCGCTTCTTTTGGGCATGAGCATCGGTATGATGAATTTCAGCGCCGGCGCCTTTGTCACCTGTGCGGCCATCATGGGCAATGGACTGAGCAATCTTCTTGGCTGGGGCCTGCCGGGACTTGTTTTCTTCGCTATTGTGGTGAGCCTGGCGTGCAGTGCCATTATGGGCCTGCTGTACAACTGGCTGCGGGTGCCTTGTATGGTGCTGAGTCTGGGACTGATGCTGTTCTTCGAGTCTCTGCCCCGGTTCTTTTTCCCCGGCGGCGCGGTGATCTCGACGCAGGATGCGTTCCTGGCCCGTCAGCCCTGGTGCTTCGTGGTTATGGCATTGGTGATGGTCCTGTTCTATATCATCTATAACAAGACCCCCTATGGCCACAATATCCGTGCCATTGGCGCCAACCAGTCTGTTGCTCTGGCTGCCGGATTGAATCTGGACAAGATCAAATTCACCAATTTTATTGTGGGCGGCTTCTTCCTGGGCGTTGCGGCGGTGCTGTATATGTCTGCCCAGGGTAAGGTGCAGAATGTTTCCGCGTTGGGCTCCATGGCGGTCATGATGGACGGCTTTATGGGTGTGTTCCTGGGAATGCTGCTGGCACGCTGGTCCGATCCCAGCATTGCGGTGTTCTGCGGCGTTCTGACCATGAAAATTCTGGCCAACGGCTTCGTGGCGGTGGGACTGGAATCCACATGGAAGGATGTTGTTACCGGATTGTTCATGCTGGTTATCATGGCGATTTCCGAAAATGCTACGCTTCCGGCAAAACGAAAGGCCGACAGGCTTTTTGCCGCCCAGGCAAACGCCGAGCGGGCATGGTAAGCTGCGTTTTATCAACGGGGGACGCCTGGCGTTCCCCGTTTTTTTGAAAACAGGAGGTTAATTCATGCAAAAACAGAGCTTTAACAAGAACTGGGTGGTAAAGCATCGGCTGGGTTCTATCATGTCCAGTGTCTGGGGCGTCCAGTCCAAAGAGGAAAAGGTGTCCCTTCCCCATGACGCAATGATTACAATGGAGCGGGCTGCGGATGCGCCCTCCGGTGTGGATATGGCCTTTTTCAAGGGCGAGAACATTGTCTACGTCAAGGAGTTTGTCATTCCCGCGGAAGAAAAAGACAAGGTGCATTATCTCTACTTCGACGGCGTGTACATGAACCCGACGTTTTTCATCAACGGCGCCTTTGTTCAAAAATTCCGCTATGGCTACACCCCCTGCTGCATGCGGATCGACCGCTACCTTCGTTACGATGCTCCCAATACCCTGCAGGTGGCGATTCGCGGCACCAATCTGCCAAATTCCCGCTGGTACTCCGGTCAGGGTATCTACCGGGATGCCTGGATCCTTACCGGCGACTACCTGCATGTGGCTCCGGACGGTCTGCATGTGACGACACTGGACTGCGACCGGGAGCTGGCAGTGCTGGAGGTCAAGGCCGAGCTGCAAAATGAGGGACAGCGGAGCCGGGAGGGCTATGTAAAGCTCACGGTGCATGACGGAAGCGGCCGGGAGGTGGCCGGGCGTAAGGCAAGATTCTATGTGGACAGCAATGGCCGTGTGACGGTGCGCCAGCGCATCCATCTTGAAAAGCCCGCACTTTGGAATGTGGATACGCCGAACCTCTACAGCGTGGATTGTCAGGTGGTCGATCGGGAGACGGAGCAGGCCGTGGATACGGCCCAGACCACCTTCGGTATCCGCAAGCTGCAGCTGGACAGCGTTCACGGCCTGCGGATCAACGGCCAAAGCGTAAAGCTCAAGGGCGGATGCGTGCACCATGACAATGGCCTGCTGGGTGCGGTCAGCGTGGATGACGCGGAGACCCGCCGGGTGCTGCTGCACAAGAGCATGGGCTACAACGCGCTGCGAACCGCCCACAATCCTCCCAGCGCGGCTCTGCTGAATGCCTGCGACAAGTACGGCATGTTGGTTATGCACGAGTTTACGGACATCTGGACCCAGAACAAAACGGCCTTTGACTATTCCGAGTACTTCCCGGAGAGTTGGGAGGCGGATGTGGAAGCCGTGGTGCGCCGGGATTACAACCACCCCAGCATTATTTTCTGGTCCATCGGCAATGAGATCCCTGAGACCGGAGAGACCTTGGGGGCGCAGTGGGGAAGAAAGCTGGCGGAAAAGTTCCGTTCGCTGGACCATACCCGCTTTATTACCAACGGAATCAATGTTATGGTATCGTGCATTCCCTATTTCAAGCAGATTATGGAGAATCAGGCTAAGAACGGGGTCAACGATATTATCGGAACCTCCGGCGGCGCGGCGGATATGATGAGCGTGATTACCTCCAGCCCCATGCTGGATCCCTATGTGGAGGAGTCCTGCGATCTGCTGGACGTGATCGGCTATAACTACAGCAACGAACGCTATGAGCGGGAACATCCGCTGCATCCGGAGTGGATTTTCTTTGGCTCCGAGACGTTCTCGGGGGCCTTGGACAAAAACTGGGATACTGTAAAGCGCAACTCCTATGTGCTGGGAGATTTCTGCTGGACCTCTATGGACTATCTGGGAGAAGCGGGCTGCGGCCGAATTGCCCCCAAGGACCAGGACAGCGGCGCATTCATGGGGGACTATCCATGGCTTGCGTCTGCCGATGGCGATTTTGACCTGACCGGATTCCGCAGACCCATGTCCTATTGGCGGGAAATCATCTGGGGCGGAAGGGAGCATGTTCCCTATATTGCCGTCCACCGGATGCAGAACTTCGGCAAGGAGCTCTATATCAGCCGGTGGAATTTCACAGACGCGATAAACAGCTGGACATGGCCGGGCTATGAGGGAAAGCCGACTGCCGTGGAGGTCTATTCCGACGCGGAAGAGGTGGAGCTGTTCCTGAACGGAGCGTCTCTTGGCAGAAAGAAGGTGGGCAATGATTTCCATCAGTTCTATTGCTGCTGGGACGTTACATATGCACCCGGAACTCTGCTGGCGGTGGCCTATATCGGCGGACGGGAGGCCGGACGCTATGAACTGAGTACCGCCGGAACACCGCGGCTCAGCGTACGGGCAGACAAGCGGATCCTTCGGGCCGGAAGCAATGACCTGAGCTATGTGGAAATTGAACTGCGGGACGAAAATGGGATCCTTTATATGACATCGGACCGTACGGCTACGGTCCGGGTGGACGGCACTGCGGTATTGGCAGGATGCGGATCCGCCAATCCCTGCACGGAGGAGCGCTATGACAGCCTGACGCATCGCTTCTTTGAGGGAAGAATACTTGCGATCCTTCGGGCGGGCGAGCAGGCCGGGAAGACAAGCCTTACCGTCAGCGCGGAGGGAATGAAGAGCGTGACGGTCGAGGTGGAAACCGTATAGTAAATCATTGGGGCGGCTGCCAATCGGCGGCCGCCTCAATTTTCGTGCGCCTGGGCGCACGTTCTCTGGGGTGAAAGTCCCGAAGTCGCCCGGCAGCGGGAAGATTTAGCCAAAGGCAAGGGTGGCCGTCGTAAGGCGGAATCTGGAGAAAGCCGGATTTAGGAGCCCAAGATTCCCTGATGGGCAAACCTTTCAGGTGACGCCAGTGAAGATGCAACGGTGTGACACTGCGGGTGAGGGCGGAGGTGTTTGGCGGAGATGCAGGATCGGATTTCCGGGACTTTGACATCATCCTTACCGATAGTTTTGTTGATTTGAAGGACAAGGATGATTTTATCCTGACGGCAAAAATGGATCGTACGCCTGAGCAATTGCGGAAAAACCTGATGATGAAAACGGTATATGACATTCTGTAAAGCGAAAAACAGATTTATGCAGCGTTTACACATTATTTACAGTGCGTTTACACGCGGGAGAAGGAAAAGGGACGGTCCGCATGAGATGATACCTTTCCGGACGGTATCATTTTTTCTACTCAAAAATCATACTTTGGAATGGTTTACAATCCTGCCAAAAACTGATAGAATACCTGTGTAAGCCTCGTGCAGAACAGACCAAAATGGAGGTATGCCGTATGACGGAGCAGGTGATTATCCGAAGAACGATTCAGGAAAGCTTTGACAGATTTATGAAACAGGGCAGAGTGCTGTTTTTCAGCGCGCCCTGTGGATGCGGAAAGACCTGCATCGCCGACGCGCTGGTAAAGGGAAAAAACGTTCGGAAGCTTTCCGGGGAGGATCCGGAATTCAGCGTGCCCAGCCGAAAAGAGAACTGGCGCATTCTTTTGATTGATGATTTTCAGGAAATTCAGGACGAGCAAATCTGGAGGGAACTGTATAATCTGATACGGGATTGTCCGGACCGGCGGTTTCTGCTGCTGTCCCGGGGAGCGCCCCACGGAAGTATGATGGCCTTTCGGTATACGGGGCTGATGACCGTGCTGGATACGAAGACCTTTTTCTTCGACCGGGAGGATACTATCCGCATGATGGAAAGCTGGGAGGTCCCCTACGCGGATTCTGACATTGGTGAGATTCTGAAAAAGTCCATGGGCTTTCCTCTGGGTGTTGTGATCACGGCCAGAAAAATGAAGCAGGGACTGGCCTTTTCGCCGGAAGTGGTGGGGCAGTCTTTTCAGGAGGTCTTCCTCTATTTTGAGACGGCAATCTATAGACGTCTGGATGCGCCAATCCGGCGCTTTATCCTGGAGCTGGCGCCTTTTGAAAGCTTCGATCTGGACCTGGCACGTATGGTGACAGGCAGTCACGACGCCGCTGAGATGCTGGATTGGGTCCAGCGCAATACCTGCATGCTGCAATATGATGATATCCTGCGTTTTCGTTTCTGGGCGCAGTTTCGAATGTTCCTGATGTGGGAGATGGGCCGGGAGTATTCGCCGGAGTGGAAGCGGGCGCTTCTGATCCGCGGCGGTATGTACTACGAACTGAAAGAGGACTATCCCCGTGCGCTTGACTGCTATATAGAAGGATGGGATCATGCCAAGGTCTCCGAGTTGCTGATTCGCAATGTGGAGAATTTCCCCGGCATGAGCCACTACCGGGAAATGGAGAAATATTACAGGAATCTTCCGGAAAAGGAGATTCTGGCGTCCCCGGCCCTGATGCAGGGTATGAGCATGCTCCGTGCGCTGTCCGGAGACTACGCCGACTCTGAGCGCTGGTATCAGGCGCTGAAGACGTTCGGCGAGAACCTCAGTCCCCAGGACGCGGTGCTGAAACAGGTACGCGGCAGTCTGGTGCGGCTGGATATCAGCTTGCCCCAGCGGAAAACGGAGGAACTGACAGAGATATTTCCCCGGGTAGCTCAGATGCTCAAGCGGAAGGAGATAACGCCGCAGACCTTCTCTGCCACCAGCGGCTTGCCCAGCATCGTAAACGGCGGCAAGGACTTTTCCGAATGGTGCAAGAAGGATGACCTGATATATAAGACCATGAGCGGCCCGCTGCAGACGGTCCTTGGAAAAAACAGTGTGGGACTGGCAGAATGCGCCATCGCGGAGAGCAAATATGAAAAGGGCGAGGATATTTCTGCCCGGATGCTGGATCTGGTGCAGCGTATAGGTGAGATCCGGCGCAGCGGCACACCGGAAATAGAATTCGCGCTGACGGCTCTGCTGGCTAGAAGCCAGATGACTTCCGGAAGGGTAGGGGATGCCCAAAGGACGCTGGAGACACTGCGTCTGCGCTTTGAGGATGCGGGACTTACCCGATATCTGCCCAATCTGGACGCTTTTCTATGCCGTATCGAGCTGCGTATGGGGAACCTGGATGCGGCGGATGCGTGGTATCTGGAAAAAGCGCCGAAGGATCCGTTGAATTTTGACGCACTGAAGCGCTACCAGTATCTGACCCAGGCCGCGGTGGAGCTTGTTGCCGGTCAAACGGAAAACGTGTTTTTGACGCTTGCGCCCCTGGACGCATTCTGCAAAGCCTGCGGCCGCCATTTGGACGGCATTTCCGCAGATCTGCTGCGTGCCATGGCTCTGTACCGGGTGAAGGACGACGGATGGCGCGGCTTCCTGAAAAGCGCGCTGACAGAGGCGGAGAATTACCGGTTTGTCCGGCCTGTCAGCGTCTTTGGCGCGGCGATCCTGCCGCTGTTGGAGGAGATGGACTGGAAGCCGGACAGCAATTGGTTTAAAAATGTTATGGCCGATACCCGAAACCAGGCCAGCTTCTATCCTGACTATTTGCGGCCGCGCGTTTCTCCAAAGGAGACTTTGACTGCTACGGAAATGCGGGTGCTGCACCTGCTCTGCGCGGATAAGAGCAACGCGGAGATCTGCAGGATCATGGATATCAAGCTGCCCACCGTCAAGACCCATGTGAGCCGAGTGCTGGAAAAGCTGGGCGTCAACCGCCGCAGCGAGGCGAAAAATGCCGCAAAAAAGCTCTGGCTGATTCCGGAAGAATTGTAGAAAATGAATAAAAGAACAGAAAAGGTACCAATGGCCGGATGTTGACAAATACGCGGCAATGTGCTATACTTTCAGAACACCTGAATTGAATATAAAAGCAGCGTAAAGGTGCCGCCGCGAGGCGGTGAAAAGGGAACCCGGTGTGAATCCGGGGCGATGCAGTCACTGTGAAGGGGAGCGCTTCCCAAGTGCCACTGGGAAACCGGGAAGGCAGAAGCGCGTGGAACCGAGCCAGGAGACCTGCCTTTGCGTGGAATCTCCGATTTGCTGTCTACAAATCGACCTTCCCGCCAGCGTCTGTTCCGTTTTCGGGTTTTCGGAACGGGGATACATTGCCAGGAAGAGCGGCTGCGGAGATGCAGCCGCTTTTATATTTTGTTCAGAGAAAAATGAAAAAGAAGGTAATTCACAATGAAAAAGCTGATTGCACTGCTGTTGGGCGTCTGCATGGTCCTGTCCATGGCTGCCTGCGGCGGCAACGCTGCTACCGCTACCACCGCTGCCGCTACTGAGGCGGCTACCGAGGCTCCCTCCACTGAGGCCGCCACTGAGGCTACCCAGTCTCAGGAGGAGATCGACCAGGCTGCCGCCGACGAGGTCGCCGCTCTGATCGACGCCATCTATGTCCAGACCCGCAACGACGACACCGACGCTGCCTGCGAGGCCGCCAAGGCCGCCTGGGACGCACTGACCGACGAGCAGAAGGAACTGGTCGAGGGCGAAGAGGCAAGCCCCGAGTACTTCGGCCTGGATACCGGCGACGCGTCTCTGGACGATCCCCGGAACCAGGACGAGATCGGCGAGAAGGAACTGCTGGTTGTTTCCTTCGGCACCTCCTTCAACGACAGCCGTGCGAAGGACATCAAGGGCATTGAGGATGCTCTGGCTGAGGCCTTCCCCGACTGGTCCGTCCGCCGCGCCTTCACCGCACAGATCATCATCAACCACGTCCAGGCCCGTGACGGCGAGAAGATCGATAACATGGAACAGGCTCTGGACCGTGCGGTTGCCAACGGTGTGAAGACTCTGGTTGTGCAGCCCACCCACCTGATGCACGGCGCTGAGTACGACGAGATGTGCGAGGCCCTGGATGCTTACCGCGACAAGATCGAGACCATCGTGGTCGCCGAGCCCATGCTGGGCGAGGTCGGCAGCGACGCAACTGTGATCAATGCCGATAAGGAAGCCGTTGCCAAGGCTGTTGTTGCCGCCGCTCTGGAAGAGGCCGGCTTTGAGAGCACCGAGAAGGCCGCTGAGGAGAGCACCGCGTTCGTCTTCATGGGCCACGGCACTGCCCACGTCGCCAAGGTGACCTACAGCCAGATGCAGACCCAGATGCAGAACCTGGGCTACGACAATGTGTTCATCGGCACCGTTGAGGGCGAGCCCGAAGCGACTGCCTGCGAGAACGTCATTGAGGCTGTCAAGGCCGCCGGTTACACCAACGTTGTCCTGCGTCCTCTGATGGTCGTTGCCGGTGACCATGCCAACAACGACATGGCGGGTTCCGATGACGATTCCTGGAAGACCATGTTCGAGGCTGCCGGCCTGAACGTGACCTGCCAGATTTCCGGTCTGGGCCGCATTGAGGCTGTTCAGCAGCTGTATGTTGCCCATACCCAGGCTGCAATGGATTCCGTGAACTGATATTTGCTTCATAAACCCGGGATCACCCGGGGGCGTATGCCCCTGGGTGAATTCCATATAAAGGAGATAAGAAAATGAAAAAGATTACCGCGTTTTTGCTGGCAGCTCTGCTGCTGATGGCCCTGGCAGCCTGTGGCCAGACCGCTCCCGCCGAGACCACCGCCGCCCCGGAGACCACCGAGACTGTGGCGGAAACCGAGGCCGAGACTACGGAGAAGGCCGCCGATCCTGAAACCACCGAAGCTGTCTGCCCTCTGGAGGACGGCGTATACACCGCCGAATTCAATACCGACAGCTCCATGTTCCATGCCAACGAGACCTGCGACGGCAAGGGAACGCTTACCGTTCAGGACGGGAAAATGACCATCCATGTGAGCCTGGCATCCAGATCTATTGTCAATCTGTTCCCCGGTATTGCGGAGGATGCCAAGAAGGAGGGGGCGGAGCTGCTGCAGCCCACGGAGGATGAAGTGACCTATTCCGACGGCCTGACCGAGACGGTCTATGGCTTTGACATCCCCGTACCCTATCTGGATCAGGAGTTCGACCTGGCCCTGATCGGCAAAAAGGGCGTCTGGTATGACCACAAGGTTTCTGTTTCCAACCCGGAACCCAAGGTGACCCCGGTCTCTGATCTGGCGGACGGCAGCTATGCCGTCTGTGGAACCCTGGAAGGCGGCACGGGCAAGACTACTCTGGTCAATCCCACACAGCTGACCGTGACCAATGGTCAGGGCGTGGCTACCGTTGTCCTCAGCAGCAGCAAGTACGACTATATGATCGTGGATGGCGTGAAGTACGAGCCTGTTACCACCGAGGGCGGCTCCACCTTTGAGATTCCCGTGACCGGACTGGACGTGAAGATCCCCGTTGTCGCTGACACTGTGGCCATGAGCGAGCCCCATGAGATCGAGTATACCATCCTTCTGGATTCCGCGACCCTGGAAGCGCTGCAATGAAAAGACTGCTTACCCTGATCCTGGCGGCGCTGCTGCTTTGTGGCTGCGCCGCCGGGCCGGAAAAGACCGCCGGGACGGAGCCGTCTGTCCAGGCTGAGGCGGTCAGCTGGGACAGCCTGACCTTTTCCGGGCCCCGGCCGCTGCAATACGCCCGGGAGTTTGCCATTTATGACGAACCGTCCGGCTATCGGAAAATCACTGTGGGCACAGACCAGACCATTCTTGTGGTGCCGGAGGGCGGCCGGATCCCGGAAGGTGTTCCGGCGGACGTAACAGTTCTGCGGCAGCCGTTGGAACACATCTATCTGGTTGCCAGCGCGGCTATGGACTATTTCTGCAAGCTGGACGCGGTGGATTCTATCCGCCTCAGCAGCCAGAAGGAGAGCGCCTGGTATCTGTCCGAGGCCAAACAGGCCATGGCGGAGGGGAAGATTCTCTATGCGGGCAAGTACTCTGCCCCGGACTACGAGACCATTCTGGCGGAAAACTGTGACCTGGCCGTGGAAAATGCCATGATTTACCACACGCCGGACGTTCTGGAGCAGATCAGAGGCCTGGGCATCCCTGCCATTGTGGACCGTTCCAGCTATGAGAGCCATCCTCTGGGCCGCATGGAGTGGATCAAGTTCTATGGAGCCATTCTGGGAAAGGACGGCGAAGCCGCCGCCTATTATGACGCCTTGCTCAACAACCTGACCCCGGTGTTGGATCAGGAGCCTACGGGCAAGACCGTGGCATTTTTCTACATCACCGCCGCCGGGGCTGTGAATGTCCGCAAAGGGTCGGACTACATTTCCAAATCCATCTCCCTGGCAGGATGTACACCCATTGTCTTCCGGGAGGATGAGGACACGGGGGCCAACGCCTCCCAGACCGTCCAGATGGAGGCATTTTATGACGGCGCCATAGACGCGGACATCCTGATTTACAACAGCACCGTGGACGGAGAGCTGGCGAATCTGGACGATCTGCTGACAAAAGCGCCGCTATTGGCAGACTTCAAGGCAGTTAAAACCGGTCAAGTCTGGTGCATTGCCAAGAATTTCTACCAGGAGTCCCTGGCGTTGGGAGACTTTATTCTGGATGTAAACGCCGTGGCCGATGAAAACGGCCGGGAGCCGTATTTTCTGAAACAGCTGAAGTAGGGAGGGCTTATGGAACCGAAAAAACGCAGAATACTGGGCTTTGCCCTGCTGATTCTGCTGGTGCTTGTTTTCCTGCTGTGGAATCTTTACGCAGGCAGCGTGTCCATTTCCGCCGGGGAGATTCGACAGATTCTGCTGGGCCGGGGGCAGGACAGCACCAAGTGGAATATCATCCGCTCCATCCGGCTGCCCCGGCTGCTGTCCGCTCTGATTCTGGGCGGGGCACTGTCGGTGTCCGGCTATCTGCTGCAGACCTTTTTCCATAACCCCATTGCGGGGCCCTTTGTGCTGGGCATTTCCTCCGGGGCCAAGCTCACGGTGTCCGTCACCATGATCTTCCTGTTGAGCAGAGGGCTGGTTTCCAGCTCGGCGACCCTGATCCTCTCCGCCTTCCTGGGGGCAATGCTCTCCATGGGCTTTGTGCTGCTGATTTCCCAGAAGGTGAAGCAAATGAGTCTGCTGGTGGTCTGCGGCGTGATGATCGGCTACATCTGCTCGGCGCTGACGGATTTCCTTGTGACCTTTGCGGACGATTCCAACATTGTGAACCTGCACAACTGGTCCGTGGGTTCCTTCTCTGGCAGAACCTGGACAGACGTCCGGGCCATGGCCATTGTCTGCGCTCTGGGCATTCTTCTGAGCTTCCTCCTGAGCAAACCTATCCGGGCTTATCAGATGGGGGAGGTGTATGCCCAGAATATGGGTGTGAACCTGAAGGCCTTCCGGGCGGCACTGATTTTGCTGTCCAGCATTCTTTCCGCCTGTGTGACGGCCTTTGCCGGGCCAATTTCCTTTGTGGGCATTGCGGTGCCGCACCTGATGAAGTCCCTGTTTAAGACCGCGGAGCCCATGATTCTAATTCCAGCCTGCTTTTTGGGCGGCGGAGCCTTCTGCCTGATGTGCGACCTCATTGCCCGGACGGCCTTCGCCCCCACAGAGGTCAGCATCAGCTCCGTGACCGCCGTATTCGGCGCGCCGGTGGTCATTTATATGATGGTGCGCAGAAAGGCGGCCAGAGAATGAGCGAATTTCTGAAAACGGAAAACTTATCTGTGGGCTATGACGGCCGGGCCCTGATCCGGGACGTGTGCCTCCGGGTTCAGCGGGGCAAGATCGTGACCCTTATCGGCCCCAACGGCTCCGGCAAATCCACGATTCTGAAAACCATTGTGGGCCAGCTGTCCAAGGTGAGCGGCACTGTGTTTTTGGAAGATAAGGACATGGCCCAGATGCGGCAGAACGAGACTGCCAGACGTATGGCAATTCTAATGACCCAGCGGGTCCATCCGGAACTGATGACCTGCTTCGATGTGGTCAGTACCGGACGCTACCCCTATACCGGGGCTTTGGGCCTGCTGAGCAGGGAGGACAAGTCCATCGTCCTGGAGGCCATGGCGCTGGTGAACAGCGAGGATCTGGCGGACCGGCCCTTTGACGCCATCAGCGACGGCCAGCGGCAGCGGATTCTGCTGGCCCGGGCTCTGTGCCAGCAGCCGGAGATCATTGTTCTGGATGAACCCACCAGCTATCTGGACATCCGCTACAAGCTGGAGCTGCTCACCATCCTGAAAACCATGGTAAGGGAAAAAAATCTGGCGGTGCTCATGTCCCTCCACGAACTGGAACTGGCGGAACGTGTCTCCGATACGGTGGTCTGCGTCTCCGGAGACCGCATCGACCGCATGGGCAGCCCAAAAGAGATTTTTTCCAGCGACTACATCGCAAAGCTCTACCACATGGAGCCGGGAAAGTATGACCCCTGCTTTGACACATTGGAATATGTACCGAAGGTATGAAAAATCGGCGCCGCGAAATCTTGCGGCGCCGATTTTTTGGAAAGATCAGTTGGTCTTATGCAGTTCTTCAGGCATGACACCACGGTTGGAGATGGTCTTGGGCGTAATCTCTCCGGCGTCGGTCAATGCAATCTTGGTCAGGATGGGTCCAACCAGCTCATAGATCAGCACAGAGAAGAGGACGATGCTGCGCATGATGGTGCCCTCGGCGCCAAAGTCCGCGGCGACGGTGGCAGACATGCCCAGAGCCACGCCGGCTTGAGGCAGCAGGGTGATGCCCAGGTATTTGCATACGGTCTTGGGGCAGCCCATGAACCGGGAACTGACACTGGCGCCGAAGATCTTACCGGCGGACCGCATGAGAATATACACAAGACCAATGCCTACAACAGCTGCGCTGCCGAACACACGCAGGTCCAGCTCCGCACCGGAGAGCACAAAGAACAGGACGTAAACAGGGCCGGTCCAGCGGTCGGTCCGGTACATGATCTCATCGGAGAAGTCGCAGAGGTTGCAGAAGATGGTTCCGCACATCATGCACACCAGCAGGGAGGAGAAACCGATTTCAACGCCGTTGGAGAAGGTCATCTCAATTTTGGAAAAGGCAGTGCACAGGAACACAAAGGCCACGGCCAGACTCAGACGCTTGGAGCGGGAGTTGAAGAACTTCTCCACAATGCTGAAAACCCAGCCCAGAGCCGCACCCATGACGACGGAGGCAACAATCTCAATGAGGGGGTTTACCAGTACGGAAATCAGGTTGATGGAGCCGGAGGTCAGTGCCTTGGCGATACCGGTTGAGACGGCGAAGACGATCAGGCCCACAGCGTCATCCAGGGCAACGATGGGCAGCAGCAGGCTGGTCAGAGGGCCCTTGGCTTTGTACTGGTTGACGACCATGATGGTGGCGGCAGGAGCGGTAGCGGTGGCGATGGCGCCCAGCACAATGCAGGTGGAAACCGGCAGCTTGTCGCCCAGGAACAGGTGCAGGACGATGAGCCCCAAATCTACAAATAGTGTAGCGGACAGAGCCTGAACAATGGCAATGACCGTGGCCTGACGACCGGTATGCTTCAGCTCCTCCAGCCGGAACTCATTGCCGATGGAGAAAGCGATGAAACCCAGGGATACATCGCTGATGAGACTCAGCTTTTCAACAAAGTCAAAGGAGGGCAGGCCCAGATTGGGGATGCCCAGGGCACCCAGGCACAGCGGCCCAATCAATACGCCCGCGACCAGATAGCTGGTTACGTCAGGCAGATTGAATTTGGAGGTCAGCCGGGAGAGAAACAGTCCGGCAAACATGGCCAGACCGATGGCAAGCAAATATTCCATAAAGAAATGCCTCTTTTCATAAAAGCTATTTTGATTTTCCTTTTTGCTTAGCTATTATAGCATGGCATTTTCATGATGCAAGAGCTTGTATTTCACAAGATTTTTTGGCTTTTTTTGCGGGAAATTGTAAATATTTATAGATGTTGGCAAAGGACCGGCATTCATACTGAAAAAGTGCGGCGAAAACGCTTGATTTGAAAAATAAAACAGGCTATAATGCGGATAAAAAGGAGGAGAAAAACCATGGAATCTTTGAATACCCTTGTAAAAAAATGGCTGGCAGAAGGCCTGGTGGACAAGCTGCTTACTGCGGTTATTACATTGGTTGTGGGCCTTCTGATCATCAAGGCTGTCATGCGGCTGCTGACCCGGGCTCTGGAAAAATCCAAGCTGGAAAAGGCGGCCTATAGCCTGATTCTGTCCCTGGCCAAGGTTGGCCTTTACTTAATGCTGGGACTGAGTCTGGCTACCAGCATCGGCATTAACGTTACCGGCGTGGTAGCGCTGGCCAGTGTGCTTACCCTGGCTGTATCCCTGGCCCTGCAAAACATACTGACCAACGTTCTGGGCGGATTCACCCTGCTGACGACCCATCCCTTCCACTCCGGCGACTATGTGGATATCGGCGGCCAGTCCGGCACCGTGACTCAGATCGATATGAGCTATACCCGACTTGTGACCCCGGACAACAAGGTGATCTGCATCCCCAACAGTACGGTGCTGGCCTCTGAGGTGGTGAACTATTCCGCCAACGATACCCGCCGGGCGGAAATCAAGGTTTCCGCGGGCTACGACGCCCCCACCCAGAAGGTCATCGATGCCCTGGCCCTGGCAGCCACAGTGGACAACGCTCTGTTGGAGCCCGCCCCCTTTGCCGCGGTGGACAGCTACGGGGACAACGCCATCAACTATGTGCTTCGCTTCTGGACAAAGACGGAGGACTATTGGGACGTGTACTACAAGGTCAATCAGCGCGTCAAGAATATTTTCGATGAACAGGGCATCCCCATGACATACCCGCACCTGAATGTGCACTTTGATAAGGAGTATCTGGAGAGACGTAAGGTCTGAGGCACATTTCGGGAAAACCCTCCTGTTTGGGGAAGCAGATGTCTCAGCTCCAGATTTATCAGACAGTTTTCAAAAAGCAGAGGCCGCTCCGCCTCTGCTTTTTCCGTGGAAAAAGATAGCTTTTGACAATTTGCCCTTACCTTTGTATAATGGTGCTACATGACAAGAATTCGAGGGAAAAACAATGATCGCGGATGCAATTTCTGTTTCGCAAAATGATATGCGCAAGATTCTGGGGGCGGCAAGTCCCGAGGCGGCGCTGCTTTACTTATATGTGCAGGCCGGCAATGATCCGGCCCGGGCGGAGCAGGAGCTCTCCCTGAGCACCGGACGGGTGTCCTGCGCCGCGGCGACTCTGCGGCAGATGGGTCTGTGGCCGGAGGAGCGGCCCGTGCGGGTGGCCCCCGGGGAGCGGCCGGACTATACCGAGCGGGATGTGCTGTCTGCTATGGATTCCGACAATTCCTTCCGTGCCCTCTATGGCGAGGTCCAGCGGCTGCTGGGCCGGAGTCTGAACACGGAGGAACTGAAAATTCTGCTGGGATTTGTGCGGTACCTGAATCTGCCTGCCGAGGTGATCCAGATGCTGATCTGCTACTGCAAGGACCGTGCCAGGCAGCGGGGTTCCTCACGGAATCCCAGCCTGCGGACCATCGAAAAAGAGGCTTACGCTTGGGCGGAGCGGGGTATCGATTCCATTGAAGAGGCGTCCGCTTTTATACAGGCTCAGAATGTCCGGGCCTCCCGGCTGTCCAAGCTCATGCAGGCGCTGCAGATCCGGGGCAGGAATCTGACCCCGGCAGAGGAGCGCTATGCCCAGAGCTGGCTGGAGATGGGCTTTGACAACGAGACCATTTCCATGGCCTATGAGCGCACCTGCCTGAATACCGGCGGACTGAACTGGGCGTATATGAATAAGATTTTGCAACGCTGGCACGGTCAGGGGCTCCATACGGCTCACGCGGTCCAGGCGGGCGACAAAAAGACGGATGTCAAGGCCGAACGCCGTCCCTTGGACGCGGACGAGGCGGCGGCCATCAAGCGGATGTTTCAGGAGGGTTAAGCCATGGGATACAGTGCGGAAGTGGTGCGCCGGGCAAGAGACCGCCTGGCTCAGGCCCGGGAAGACCGGGCATCGGAGGATCGGCAGCACCTGGCGGAGGCCTACGAGCGGGTACCCAGGATTCGGGAAATCGACCGGGAGCTGCGTATGACCATGGCCCAGGCTGCCATGGCGGCATTCCAGGCGGGAACGGACGGAAAGAAAGAGCTGGAGGCGGTGCGGGACAGAAATCTCGCCCTGCAGCGGGAGCGGGCACGGCTGGTGGAGGAGAACTTTGAGGTGGGCTTCCTTGACGAGACACCCATCTGCGAAAAGTGCGGCGGCACCGGCTATGTGGGCGCGAATATGTGCGAATGTTTGCGGGAGCTGTGCCGTCAGGAGCAGAAGAAGGAAGTCTCCATCCTCTCCGGCAGCCGGGAGAGCTTCAGCCATTTCCGGTTGGATGTGTATTCCGACCGGGTGGACCCCAACTACGGTGTCAGCCCCCGGACGGTCATGGAAAAGAATCTGCGGGAGTGCAAGAATTACGCTGTTTTTTTCTCGGATAAATCGGAAAACCTGCTGCTTTCCGGAAATCCCGGGTTAGGAAAGACCTTTCTTTCCGCCTGCATTGCGCGGACTGTGGCGGACCGGGGCTACAGTGTGGCCTATGAGACCGCGGGCCATCTGTTTACGAAAATGGAGCGGGCGAAATTCGGAAATGACGAGCAGGCCCGTCTGGAGACAGAGAGCTATACTCAGTGCGATTTGCTGATTCTGGACGATCTGGGCACTGAAATGCCCGGCCAGTTCACCAATGTGGCCCTTTACGGCATTGTCAACGACCGGCTGCTGCTGAGCAAGCCCACCATTATTTCCACCAACCTGACCACGGAGGATATCGCCAAGCGCTACACCCCCCAGATTGCGTCCCGGCTCCGGGGCAGCTTCAAGCGGGTGCCTTTTATCGGTGACGACATCCGCCTTTTGAAAAACGGAGGCATGTTATGAGCATCGGCTTCCTTTTTGACCTGGATGGAACGCTGCTGAATACGCTGGAGGATCTGGCGGACGGGACCAATCATGCGCTGGCTTCCTTCGGCTATCCCCGGAGAACACTGGAAGAGGTCCGGCGCTTCGTGGGCAACGGAGCGGCAAATCTCATTGCCCAGGCGGTTCCCGCGGGCCGGGATCCGGCACCGGTGCTGAAAGCCTTTCAGGCCTATTATCCGGCCCACTGCCGGATCAAAACGGCGCCCTATCCGGGCGTTCTGGAAGCGCTGGCAGAGCTAAGGAAGAAATACCCCATTGCCATTGTGTCCAATAAGCCGGATGCGGCGGTAAAGCCCCTGTGTGCCCACTATTTCCCGGGCATTTTCGCACTGGGCGAGACGGCGGGCTGCCCCAGAAAGCCGGACCCTGCCATGGTGCGCAAGGCCATGGAGGCCATCGGCGTGACGGACTGCGTCTATGTGGGGGACAGCGAGGTGGACGTGCTGACGGCAAAAAATGCCGGGGTTCCCTGCCTCAGCGTTCTCTGGGGATTCCGGGACCGGGAGCAGATCGGCGGGAGCCGGTACTGCGAGACGGTGGATCGGCTGGTCCCCATGCTGGAGGAGATGGCCTGTGGCAAATGAATTTTATGCCCTTCTCGGCAGAATGCGCTATATTACCCGCTGGGGCCTCATGCGCAACAGCTTTTCGGAGAATATCCAGGAACACAGCCATCAGGTGGCGGTTTTGGCCCACGCTCTGGCCCTGATCCGCCGGGATATCCTGCATCTGCCCGGCCCGGATCCGGACAGATGCGCCGTGGCGGCGCTGTATCACGATGCCTCTGAGATTCTGACCGGGGATATGCCAACGCCCATCAAATACTACAATCCGGAGATCCGGAATGCCTATAAGGTCGTTGAGCATGTAGCGGGGGAGCGGCTGCTGGATATGCTGCCCCAGGAGCTGCGGGGGAGCTATGAAAGCTACGTTCTGGAAAACGACCAGGACTTGAATCCAATCGTTAAGGCGGCGGACAAGCTTTCCGCCCATATCAAATGTCTGGAGGAGCTGAAGGCCGGAAATCAGGAATTTGCCACAGCCTCCGCTCAGACCCTGGCGGCTCTGGAAGATACAGGCAGGGAAGAGGTCCGCTGGTTTCTGGAAAACTGTCTGGAACCGTTCACAAGGAACCTGGACCAGTTGTAAAATCCTTGACGGCGGGGGGATTCTGTGCTATGATAACAGCCACAGACAGGCCGCCATGGTGGAACTGGTAGACACAAGGGACTTAAAATCCCTCGGCCTCAAAACCGTACGGGTTCGATTCCCGTTGGCGGCACCAAAAATTGCGCACCCCTTGCGGGTGCGCAATTTTTGGTATCACCGACGGGAATCGAAAGGGCGGCGCTGGCAAAGCCAGCGTAAAAACAGTCCGGTGGACTGTTTTAAGATAAGTGGGTAGATTCCCGCTGATATTCGGACGCACCCCCTTGTGGGGTGTGGACGAATTTCAGAAGTGATTCGCACGAGCGAGCGCACCCCTTGCGGGTGCGCAATTTTTGGTATCACCGACATAGAATCGTTAAATCTTACTTGATTGAGTATCGCCAAAGTGATACAATGAAAGAAAATCCATCAGGGGGGAAAACAGACAGTGGAACATTTTGTAACCTTGTATCATGGCTCGGAACAGATCATAGAAGAACCGACTTTTGGGAAAGGAAAAGCGAACAACGATTTTGGTCTAGGCTTTTACTGCACGGAAAATGAAGAACTGGCAAAGGAGTGGGCTGTATCCTCTCTGCGAAGCGGCTTTGCCAATCGCTATACACTGGACACGGAATACATGAATATTCTGAATCTCAACAGTCCCGACTATACAATCCTGAACTGGATTGCAGTTCTGGTGGAACACCGCCTGTTCGCCATCAAAACGCCGGTGGCCAGACGGGCGAAGCGATATCTCATCGATCATTTCAGCGTAAATGTGAATGCCTTCGACCTCATCACCGGCTACCGGGCAGATGACTCCTACTTTGACTATGCCGAATCTTTCCTGAACAATGGAATTACGGTGCAGCAATTGGCCCAGGCCATGCGTCTGGGAAAGCTGGGAGAGCAGATTGCAGTCAAGTCCAAGTTCGCGTTTTCCCAGCTCCACTATGCGGGGTTTGATATTGCGCAAAAGGAGAAATACTTTTCCATACGGAAGGCACGGGATGATGACGCAAACAGGATGTACCTGAAAATGTTGGAACAAGAGGACGATGGGCTGTACATCCAGGATATTATGAGAGGAGGCATTCAAAACGATGACCCACGCATACCAAGAAATCTATCTGAGTAATGCCCAGGCAGCCCTTGGGGAGGCCTTCGACTATGCCATCCATGATTGCAGGATTCCCGGCGAGCAATTCGTGAAGCTGTTTGCGGCAAGTACCATCAGTCGGCGGATGGAGAACGGGGAACCGGACTGCCTGGCCGGGAAAAGCGGCATTGAGCTTGCTGTGGATGTTTTGTCAGAAACCACCGGGAAAGCCCCAAAGGCAGCGTCCTCCGAGCATTTTGGCAGGTCGAGAGAATACTGGATCGGTTGGGCAACCGCCTATTATCAATGGTGGTCTGACAGAAAATACAGCGAAATTTTCAAAGCAGTTTCCTTTGAAGAGCTTCAGGAACTGTATACGACACTCCATGAGGCAGACATCAGCAAGTTCGTGGACATTATGGATGCCAGATTGAGGGAAGTCTTTTCAGATACCAATTTGAAGCGAATTCGATTAAACTACGGCTGTACCCAAGCGGAGCTTGCAAAGCGCTCCGGTGTGAGTCTTCGCTCCATTCAGATGTACGAACAGCGAAATAAGGACATCAACAAAGCCAGCGCAGAAACCCTGCTGTCTTTGTCGAAGGTGTTGGGATGCACTATGGAAGATTTGATTGAGAAATAGGTATAAGCAGTAAAATCATCACGAAATCGATGGGCAGGTATAGCTAGAATAGAACCGGAACTGCATATTTCTTACCTCGCAAAGCGTTATGTTGAAACAAATAGATGAAAACAAACTCGAATTCTCTTATTGACAAAAGCAGGGGGATTACCTATGGGGCCGGAATTGTATATTGCAACATATTCATGGAAAACAAAATATGCCGAGGCAGCTTTGATAGATAACGTAGAGTACGATGATAGCAAAGCAGACGTATGCCCTTTGTGCGGAAAGAGGGTTTCAGGCAGCCTTTGGATGCGGCCCCGTGAGGTGGTGCTTACCAACCGCAGAGTCCCAGACTTCTTGTATTCTTTCAGCAGTAAGGCAGACTTCCTGATTTCAGAACGGGCTTTGGCAGTAATTCGGCAGGAAGGACTTACCGGCATCAAAGATGTGCAGGAAATCGAGCATGTCCGCTTCCAGCGAAAGGGGAAGAAGGAAGTCCCTATTCCTAAGTATTACTACATTGATTTGGAACGAAGCAAAATGACAATCGATCATGCGAAATCGTCGATTGCCTATGGGAATTGTCGGGAAGGAGACCCCTATTCTAAGGTTTGTCCGCTGTGCCGTCCGGTGCCGGGCACCTATGATTTTCTTCGGCATCTGGAATTTCATACGGAGAAATATGAAGGCTATGATATTTTCTTTACTTATGAATTGGGTACGACAACCTTCCTTTCTAAGCGCTTTGTGGATGTCTGCCGGGAAAATGGGTTGACGAATTTGCATTTCCGGCCCGCGGCAAAGTACGGAACAAAGGAAGCGAAATACTTTCTGGATGGAATTGAGGACGACAATGATGAGGATGATATGGTGAGTAACTGAGTGCCGGCGTGGAATACGGCAAAAGATAAAAAACATACCCAATTGAGATCCCTCGCCCCACATTTTGAGGTGGGGGATTTTTGCTGCCTACGGGGCTCAAAATGCCGGTGCGGCAAAACAATTCAGGGCCGGTTTCACAGCCTGGAGGGGCAGCCTGCTTTGGCAAAGAACACAGAAAACAGCTGCGGATTTGTTTATTTATTGCGTCCCTTGCAATTTTTCCATCAGACGTGTACAATAAATCCAAATACATGGGTGGAAAGGGATCGCTATGAAGAAGAGAAAAAACGCGAATCTGATCATGGTCCTTATCATCGTGGCCATCGTCATTGCAGGGGTGAGCGCGACACTGATGACAAGGACTTCCATGGGGGAGCGTCTGGGCATCCTGTATGTGATCCGGCAGAAGCAATACAGATTGATTTTGCCGCCTGCGTGTGATAAAATGGGAAAAAAGCGAAAGCGGGTTGAAGAAAATGCTGTCAGAACAAATGCGGGAAACGCTGAAAAACTCCTCGGCCATCCGGAAAATGTTTATTGAGGGGCAGAAGTTGGCAGAGAAGGTCGGGGCGGAGAATGTCTTTGATTTTTCTCTGGGCAATCCGGTTGCCCCTGTGCCCCAGGCCTTTACGGATGCCCTGATGGATGTTATCCGCAGTGAGGATTCTCTGGCGCTGCACGGATATATGAACAACGCCGGTTACCCGGAGGTCCGCAAGGCGGTAGCGGACAGCCTGAACCGCCGGTTTGATCTGGGGCTTACGGGTGAGAACATTGTTATGACTGTGGGCGCCGCCGGCGCTATCAATATCGTCCTCCGGGCAATTCTGGATATCGGGGATCAGGTAGTCGCCTTCCGGCCCTATTTTGGAGAATACCGCAACTATGTGGCCAACTGGCGCGGGGAGATCGTGGAGGTTGCTCCCCGGCTGCCCAGCTTCCAGCCGGATCTGGAGGACTTTGGGCGCAAGGTGGGGCCGAGGACCAAGGCGGTCATCATCAACAACCCTGTAAACCCCTCCGGCGTAGCCTACAGCGCGGAGACTCTGACGAGCATCGCCGGGATCCTGAAGGAGAAGCAGAAGGAGTACGGCCATGAGATCTATCTGATCTCCGACGAACCCTACCGGGAGCTGGCCTATGACGGCGTAGATATCCCCTATGTGACGAAGTTCTATGCCAACACCTTTGTGGCCTATTCCTTCTCCAAGACCCTGTCCATCCCCGGCGAACGGATCGGCTATCTGGTCATCTCTCCGGAAATGGAGCAGTGGCAGGAGATGGCGAATGCGATTTCGGTTTCCAACCGGATCTGCGGCTATGTCAATGCCCCCAGTCTTTTGCAGAAGGCCGTCGCCCGGTGCCTGGACGAAAAATGTGATGTGGCCTTCTATGACAACAACCGGAAGCTGCTCTGGGGCGGCCTGACGGAACTGGGGTTTGAATGCGTCAAGCCGGAGGGGACGTTCTATCTGTTCGTAAAATCCCCTGAACCTGACGAGCAGGCGTTTGTGGCACGGGCCAAGGCCCACAACCTGATCCTTGTGGCAGGATCCACCTTCGCCATGCCGGGCTATGTCCGCATTGCCTACTGCGTCTCCCCGGACACCATCCGCCGCAGCCTGCCCCGCTTCCGGGAGCTTGCTGCGGAGTACGGACTGAACGGGTAAAACTATGGAAAAATCCGGTGTGCCGCGAATTGCGGTACACCGGTCCTTTTTCGTATTTATAGCCCCGCCGCCAGATTATACAGCTCCTGCCGCAGGAAGAAGCAGAGGAGGACCAGAATCAGACTCAGGACGAGATAGCCGTTTTTGCCGGTTTTCGTGTGCTTCCAGAACCGGCCCAAGATCAGCTTGCCGAGGAAGAAGCCTGCTGCTGTGCCCAGCGTGTTGAGAATGAGATCGTCAATGTCCGTAGCCCGGAAGCAGAACATCTGGGAAAGCTCAATGGCGAGGGAGGTCAGAAATCCCGCCGCCAGAGTCCGGGGAAACCGCTGATATTGCTGCCAGCAAAGGGGCAGCAGCACGCCCAGAGGTACGGTCATGAGGATGTTCAGCGAGGAAAGCATAAAAAATCTTTTTTCTCCAAAATCGGAGAAGGGGATCAGATTGATCTGCGGGTAGAAGACGCAGTAGTGGATACTGGGGATTCCGGTAACGGCATACATAAGGCACAGGTAAACCGCCAGCAGGCATGGAACCGCCCAATTGCCTGTATACAGCTTACGCCAGACGCCTGCGCACAGACGGAACAGCAGCAGCCCCAGCCCGGCAATCGGAATATTCACAAGCGCTTCCTGAAGCATAAAACCAAGCATTATTACAGCCTCCTTCTGGACTGAGTTTACCACATTTTTCCAGGAAATGGAACACACTTTCAAAAATCTTAAAGGAATCTTCAGGAAAAAGCAATGGTGCTGACGAAAAGGTAAGCTTTGCTTGCTTTTATGGGGAATCATTGCTATAATGGGCCGTGGATTGAAATGATGCAATGAGGTGGGAATTATGAAATACAACAGCCAACAAAAGCGTCAGGCTATGCTTTTCCTCTTTGGCCTGGTGCTGCTGGCAGTGAATACGCTGCTGTTTGGCGTTTTGTGGTACCGGTATTACCGGAACCAGATGTATATCTATACCTTTTTTGCCAAAGGTGATATCGGCGTGATAGGCCTGTTCGGGCTGCTTTATTTTATTTTTGCCCGACTTTACGGCGGCTTTGATGTGATGTTCCATTCTGTGGAGGAGCTGTCCTATTCCCATCTGGTGGCACTGGTGCTCAGCTGCGGCATGATGTACTTCGTGACAGCACTGCTGATCCGGGCCATGCCCAATGTTGTCCCAATGCTGCTGATGATGCTCTGCGCGGCTGTTGCCGCCTTTCTGTGGGCCCTGTGCGCCAAGAAGCTGACGCTGAAACTGCTGCGGCCCCGGCCTACGGTGCTGATCTACGACAACCGGGACGCCCGGGAGGATGGCGAAGCCATTCTGAAAAGTCTGCCCAGCAGTTTTATGCTGTTGGATTCGATTTCTGCTGAATCCGGGAAGCATGTTATCCGGGCCAGGCTGCGGGAGACGAAGGCCAGAGCAATCATGCTCTGCGGCGTGCCCTCCAGTATCCGTAACGATCTGGTGAAGTACTGCATCGACAACGGTATCGAGGCCTATGTCCGGCCCAATATCGGCGACTTCCTCATCAAGGGCGCCAAACAGCTGCAGCTGGATAATCTGCCCGTGCTGCTGTGCCAGCGTTCCAGCCCGGCCATCTGGTATCTGGCTGTGAAACGGATTATGGATATTGTTCTGAGCCTGCTGGCTCTGGTGGTGTTCAGTCCGTTCATGCTGGTGACGGCTGTTGCCATCAAGCTCTACGATGGTGGCCCCATCCTCTATAAGCAGGTACGGCTGACCAAGGATCGGAAAGAATTCAACCTCTATAAATTCCGCAGCATGCGGGTGGACGCGGAGAAGGATGGCGTGGCCCGGCTTGCCAGGGAAAACGATGACCGGATAACCCCTGTGGGGAAAATCATCCGCATGGTACGCATTGACGAGATTCCGCAGCTGTTCTGCATCCTGTCCGGAGCCATGAGCATCGTCGGCCCCCGACCGGAGCGACCGGAGATTGCTGCCCAGTACGAAAGGGAAATGCCGGAATTTGCGCTGCGGCTTCAGGCAAAGGCAGGCCTGACGGGCATGGCCCAGGTCTATGGCAAGTACAATACAACGCCCTACAATAAGCTGCAGATGGACCTGCAGTATATCGGCTCCATGGGCATCGTAACGGATCTGAAGATTATTTTTGCCACGGTGAAGATCCTGTTCCAGCCGGAAAGCACCGAGGGCGTAGCCCAGTCCCAGACGACTGCGTCCAGAAACGAAGAAAAGTAAACGAACAGCCGCCGGTGCTTGCTGCCAAACTTTATTGACATCTGTTACTGTCTTCTATTTTCATCATACCACAACTTTATAATCACGGGGAAAAACGCCAAATATGACGTTCAAAGAAAAATATCCACCATAACATCCATTTATCTTGGGCGTTATGGTGGATATTTGATTTACAGCGTGACCTTCTTTTTTGATTTTGGGAATAAAACAGACCGTCAGCTTCTCGCTCATTGCGGCAAGTCAACGGTCTGGTTTTCAGTATTCAAGTTTTGTATTCAGATTGACAAACTGGAAGTTTTGCATACGTTATTCTTCTAATATTTTTGTAGGGTTCGCATCCGTTACAAATATCATACTATCATAAAGCTCCGCAGGAGGTTGAAACATTCGATAACTTGGAGGAAGAAGCCGCATAATGATTGAGTAGCTTTCTCCAAGTGTTCCCATATAGGTGTATTCAGAAGCCTGCCTACCCAGTTCAGAATTTTCGGGGACTTTAGTAAAATCCAACCAACAAATATCAAATCCCGCCAGTTTTGCTGCCTTTGCTAAAGGGTCATGGGAATAAAACACCTGAATTGTACGCTTTTCAGGCGAACAGGTCGGCATATTGCAATGGGTTTTATAAAAATCGGTACCAATGACATAGTAACCGTTTGCTGCGTCCTTGGAAAGAAGTTTACCCATCGAGTCAAAACTGCCCCATTTTGCGACATGGCTGTTGTGACCTGTCACAAAGATTTTTTCATGCCCATTTCGCTGCTCCTGCTGTAAAATCCACTGTACATTTTCTGCCATAAATTGATCTCTTAATGTAGCACCATCATCATTTGTCAGAGTTTGAAGCTCGGAATGCTGCATTAAAATATCTACAAAGTGAATTGCATTTTCCGAACCGTTCTTGCTTTCCAATTCTTTCTTCACTTGTGTAAGGGTTTCAATTCGAGTAGATAAATCGCATTCACTGCTCCAGTTTTCGCCTTCCACAAGTTTCTGCAAGTTTGTTGTGTCCACTTCCAGTTCTTTGCAGGTTTCTTTCAAAAACCTCATGCTGTAAGAAATCCTCTGCATATCAAAACCGTAAAAGCGAAGGTCTTCGCCTTCCAATGCACTTTCATTGTACTGGCGCATATAGGAGATAAGTTCTGTTATCTCTTCCGTTCTATAAATGGAAAATCCAATCGCTGCGGCTGCTTCCTGTGCTGTCCCCTCACCGCCGTGTATATATCGGTTTACCTGCTCGCAACCGCCGTAGTCACCTTCAAGGGCAAACGCCCTAACACCATTATTTTTTACCATCTGCTTGAACACTTCCAGCTTCAACTGCTGAAATTCTGCATTTCCGTGAGTAGCTTCTCCCAATGCAATTATTTTTGCACTTTCAGGCACGGTTATATTTTCCACGGGTTCAGCATAAGCTAAAAAATCTTCCGGATTCACATTTTCTCCTGTGCCAAAACCTCCAAAACGCATAAATACAAGTGCCGCTAAAGCCATAATACCTAATAATCCAAAAACGATATATCTTATCTTAAATCTTCTTGTCTTTTTATTCTTCATATCTGATAGCCTTTTCCTTTATAATGAATCAGTTGTCTTACATCCGTTTTCCACGCTTATTGTACTTCACGTAATAGTTCTTCTGCCGTAGTGTTGAACAATTTTGCAAGTGTAAGCAGATTGGAAGTGCTTGGGTCAGATGCGCCAGTCTCCCATTTAGAGACAGCCTGCCTGCTTACGCCGATAGATTCTGCAACAAACTCCTGCGTCATCTTGCACTCTTCACGATGCTGTTTCAAAACCTCACCGAGAGATTTCTTGATGCTGGACTTTTCTCTTCTGACATTGCCTGATTTGATATATCTACTCAATGCTCTTATGAGGAAAATTCCCACAGTGATAAATGCCGCTATCACCGCCACCCCGATTAGCAGTACAATACCAAAAACAACAACTCCTAAAAAATCGTATTTCACTTATAATCACCTCTTTTCGTGACTTCATGATAGCGAAATTTCATGGTTGCTACCACCAACTATCACGATATTTCTTTGGTTGCGAACGGTTGCGGAACTAAAATAACACTTTTTTATGTAAAAGGCATATATGTAAATTAACAAACCTTGATTTATTTGATTCATTTAGAAGTTATCAGTCCAAAATCAGGACACCCGCGCAATCGGACATTTGCGTAAAGGAAAGGCCCGGAAAGTCTTTCCTCAGTTCCTCCACGACAAAGTAGATTTCATCCTCATCCCATGTGTCTCCTGTCTTCCGTTTACACTGTTCTAAATCCTTTCGTGTTTCAAAGGCCACATCGCCGATTATAATTTTACCGTTTTCCTTTAAGCAGTTACGCAAGTCTGACAGGAAGCCGCTCTTTTGCGCATCCGTCAAATGATGCAGCGAGTACGTCGCAACAATATAATCATAACGAACGCTGCGCAGGGGGTTAACAAGCCCTTTTGTAAAGTCTCCCTGATATAAATGCGCATCTGGCATTTTCTCAGATGCCAACGCAATCATTCTTGATGAAAAATCCTGCCCATAAACGGTGCAGCCTCGCTCGTATGGTTTTGTCGTTAATGTGCCTGTTCCGAATCCAATATCCAGCACAACGGCATTGGGGGCTTCCATGATGATCTGAAAAATGAACCCAAGCACCTTTTTATAACCAGCAAAAGGGTATGTGTTTTCCTCATCAGAAATGCCGACAGTCTTGTCATAACCATCCGCCCAAAGGTCGAACTCTTTGTTGTTGAGCATCCTTGCTTCCTCCTCAAGTCCCGAATTGCTTCTCAATCTTCGCCAAATTATACCATCTCAAAATGAGAAAATCCGAAACGCCCTGCCAGTTTCAAAAGTTCATCTTCTTGCATTGGTGGGCCCGCCTGTTTTGATGACAGACCATCTCCGGCAGATGTCAAGATTTCCATTCTATCCAAGGCTCTGGCGTATCATCCGCATAGGGTATTCCGTTGCCCGAAATCGGACGTCGACGGCAAGGCGCGGTGCGTATTTCTGCATGCTGAATGCAGCTGCCCATTTATTTCCATGCACCTCTCTATACCACCGTCTTGCGTTCTAAAAAACAGCCCTCATCGTGAGAATAGATCACGCCGACTGCCTGCAAATATGCGTAGATCACCGTCGTCCCAACAAATTTCATGCCCCGTTTCTTCAGGTCCTTTGAAATCCGGTCTGAAAGCTCCGAATGTGTCAGCCCACTTTCGCAGACCACTTTTCCGGCAGTCCAGTGCCAGAGATACCCGGCAAAGCTGCCATATTCCCCCCGTATTTCACGAAACGCCCGGGCATTGGTAACAGCCGCCTGTATTTTCAGTCGGTTCCGGATGATTCCGGGGTCATGAATCAGGGCTTCCACCTTGTCCTCCCCGTATGCGCAGACCGCCTCCAAATCAAACCCATCGAAGGCTGCCCGAAACGCCTCCCGCTTGTTCAGAACACACTCCCAGGACAGCCCGGCCTGAAAGCATTCCAGCACCAGCATTTCAAACAGCTTCCCATCATCGTAAACAGGAACGCCCCATTCTTCATCATGGTAACGGATGTACCGTTCATTTTTGGGGTTTGCCCAACAGCAGCGTTTCTTTCCGTCTGACCATTCCATCTGCATCTCAGCTCCTTTATCCTATAAACCAAGTTTTCATATCTTTAGCTTAGCACCATTATATCAGGCAAGCAATCATAATCATAGAGTCCGGATCGTATTCGTTGTTTTGGCCTATTTGAGGCTGCTGTTTCTGTACAATATACCAGTGGCCACTGTAAGATTATGGAGCAGGAATAGCCCAGGTTATCAGCCTGTCACAAGATTCTTGCAGAAAATAGCAAAATAGGCATTGATATTTACTCATAATCTTGCTATACTAAAAACGCAAAGGAGTGATGACAATGCCAAGTATCCGCCCCATTTCTGATTTGAGAAACAGTGCCAATGATATTTCGGATTTCTGCCGCCAAAGCAGGGAGCCTGTTTATATCACACGAAACGGCACTGGTGATATGGTTGTTATGAACATCGAAGAATATGAACATCAAATGGCACTGATCGACTTGTATGGCAAGTTAGCAGTTGCGGAAGCAGAGATTTCCTACGGTGCAGTCGGGGAGGATTTTATGACGGTTGCCAAGCAGATGCGGGAGCGTATCCATGGAACGGTATGATGTTCGCATTTTCCCAACTGCGCAGCAGGACCTTATTGATGTGATCGACTATCTCAATACCCTTTCCAAAGAAGCGGCCCTGAACTTTTATGATAGACTTGTCAGTGAAATTGCCAGCCTGTCCACTATGCCGGAACGCTGCCCCCGCCCCAGAGACCTGGCGTTGGCCGCCAAGGGCTACCGCTACCTCATAGTAGGAAATTACCTGGTTTTTTATGTGATCGTCGGTCCCGTTGTTCAGATTCGGAGAATTCTGTACGCCAAAAGAGACTATAAACAGCTGCTATGATTTCGGAGTGGGCGAAAATGCCCACTCCGTTTTTATATGATAAGGAATGTCTCATTTCAGATATTTCTCAAAAAACACTTTCAGCTTTTCAAACGGAATGACGTCCATCTGATCGTAGAGGTCGGTGTGGTTTGCACCGGGGATAATGAGCAATTCCTTGTTGTCCCCGGTCAGCTTGCTGTAAGCTGTCTCACTGAAATAGCGGGAGTGCGCTTTCTCTCCGTGTACCAGTAGTACGGCGGAGCGGATTTCGCAGCTGTATTGCAAAATTGGCATATTCAGGAACGACAGCGAGGATGTCACATTCCAACCGCCGTTGGAGTTCAGGCTGCGGGGATGGTAGCCACGTGGCGTTTTGTAGTAGGCGTAATAGTCCTTCACAAACTGAGGCGCATCCTCCGGCAGCGGATCGACCACACCGCCTGCCAATGCATAAGTACCACTCCTGTAATCTTCCGTACGCTGTGCATTCAACGCCTTTCTCTTTTCAAAACGTGCCTGCTCAGAATCCTCAGCATCAAAATATCCGTTGGCAGTTACACGGGTCATATCGTACATGGTCATAGCAGCGGTCGCTTTTCGGGAACACCTTGTCTCATTCCTATGTCATATTCAGTTTTTTCATATTCAGACCTCCTTGCCTGTTGCCTTAAAATATGTTGTGTTGTCCACGGCTTCCAACCATTCATTGGAGGTTTCGTCCCCCGGAACCTCTACTGCCAGATGAGAGAACCAGCTATCCGGCGCTGCGCCGTGCCAGTGCTTTACGCCCACAGGAATATTTACCACATCGCCGGGGCGAAGCTCCTGTGCCGGTTTGCCCCATTCCTGATAGTAACCTCGTCCGGCTACGCAGACGAGAATCTGTCCGCCGCCGTTTTTCGCATGATGAATGTGCCAGTTGTTGCGGCAGCCAGGTTCAAAGGTCACATTGTAAATGCCAACCTGCTGCGTAGAAAGAGGCGCGAGATAGCTTTGCCCGATAAAATATTTCGCAAAAGCGTTATTGGGTGCGCCGATGGGAAAGACCATTTCATTCTGATGCTTGGCCTTTGCGTCGGCGGTATCGTTCTCTGCCCATACCTCCTTTGCCATACGGAAGGCCGTCCATGCCTTGGGCCAGCCCGCATAAAATGCCGCGTGGGTCAGGATCTCCGCAATTTCCATTTTGGTCACGCCGTTGTTCTTTGCAGTGGTTAGATGGTACTGAAAGGACGAATCCGTCAGTCCCTGCGCCATCAGCGCTACCACTGTTACAATGCTGCGGTCCCGCAGGGAAAGATTGTCTTCCCGGCTCCACACCTGCCCAAACAGCACATCATCATTCAATTCCGCAAATTTGGGAGCGAATTCCCCCAGAGCCTCTCTGCCTGCCGTTTGTTTAACTGCCATGGCTCACACCTCCTTGCCCATCTGATAGGCCTGCTCCAGCGCAATATGCCCTGCGATCTCTCCCACGCCGTTTACGCCGCCTGCAAACACTGTGCCAGCCAGTGCACAGCGAGGGAAGCAGTCTACCCAGCCCTGCACGGCCTTCTCTGTGCCCGCAAAGGTTTCCGGTGCGTCCTCTGCCGCTGTTGCCAGCAAGTAGGCTTTCGTAAAGGCGTAGTCCGTATCGAACAATGGGTTGGCACGATCCAGCATAGTCTTGAGCTGACCGCTGACGCAGTAATAGTAGACGGGTGTTGCGAACACCAGCACATTGGCATCATGCATTTTGGCGGCAATTTCTACGGCATCGTCTTGGATGACGCAGTGCCCCAACTTCAGGCAGGCAAGACAGCCTTTGCAGAAGCCAACCTGCTTTTCTCGCAGATACACAGTTTCTACCTGATGGCCCGCCTCCCGTGTGCCCTTGGCAAACGCTGCCGCCAGTGTTTCGGAGTTGCCGCCCTTACGGGGACTTGAGGAAATGATTAGTACTTTTCTATTCATCGTAGAACACTCCTTGCATTTTTATATTCTTTGTGTTATTCTCATAGTAGCACCTAAACCTGACTTTAGGTCAAGATAATTTTTGAAAATTTTCGGAGGAATTTTTATGTATTCGATCGGACAAGTGGCGGAGATGTTCGGAATGCCCATCTCCACGCTGCGCTATTATGACAAGCAGGGGCTTTTTCCGAACATGGAACGCTCATCTGGTATTCGCAGATTCAGTGAGCAGGAGATCGAGGCGCTCCGAGTGATTGAGTGTTTGAAAAAGGCTGGTATGGAGATCAAGGACATCCGGCAGTTCATGGATTGGTGCGCTGAAGGCCCATCCACTTATCCCCAACGCAGGGCCATGTTTGAGGAGCGGAAAGCCCACATGGAAGCGGAGATCGCGCACATGAATCGGGCGCTGGATATGCTGAAATTCAAATGTTGGTATTATGAGCAGGCAATCAAGGACGGCAGTGAAGACAGACTAAAGGAACTGATTCCCGACCACCTGCCGAAGGAAATCCAAAGAGCGTATGAAAACGCGCATGGCTAAGCCGGGCTGTGCCTATGTTCAGTGAGCACCGCATTCTAAGTGCATTTGAATCCAGCACAGTGGGATGGTCATCAAGCCTTCTTCCGCGGCTCCTGATATATTATATTTTTTCAGACACAGAGCTGCTGACGGTCAACTCAAAATGATTTCTATTGGTTTTTAAAAGCCCTTCTTTTTGCAGCTTGGAAATCTCCGTAGACATTGCCGCTCGGTCAATGCAAAGGTAGTCTGCCAACTGCTGCCGGTCAAAGGGAATATCGAAGGAGAGTGACGAATGTCTGGTGGACTCTGCCGACAGATACGACAGCAGTTTATCCCTGGTGGTTCGCTTGCCAACATGGGTGATTTTATCGTTAAAAATCAGGATTTTATTGGCAAGCACGCTGACCAGGTTGCGAATCAGCTTCTGGTGGTGTTCGCAGGCCGTCTGGCAGGAGATCAGTAGTCTCTGGACGTTTAAGAAGATGATCTCACAATCCTCGTCCGCTACCACGCTGATATTCAGAATGGCTCCGGGGCTGGCCGCATAGGGTTCCCCGAAGAAGTCACCTGCGTAGCACTTGGACAGAATATTCCGATGCCCCCAAAGGTCTTCCTGAATAATGAGAACACCGCCTGACACCACCAGCCCCATGACCTCGGTGGCGTCTCCCGCTCTGAAAATATAAGAATCCCGTTCTTTGAATACAGTTGCTGCGTTTACACAGTGCAGGATGGACAGGATTTCTTGGTCCGTAAGGCCTTTGAAAAACGGACTGTTTCTGAGAATGGGCAAATATTTTTTCAAAATCATCCCTCCATGTTGGAAATCAAACATACAAGTTGTATTTATAATACTATAATTCTAACAGAAAAACAAGAAATGCTACTGACGGAGGTCAAAAAATGATAAGAAAAATTATTCGGATCGACCGGGAACGCTGCAACGGGTGCGGTGCCTGTGCCCAGGCCTGCCACGAAGGGGCCATTGAGATCAGAAACGGAAAAGCGGAATTGGTGAGAGAACACTTCTGCGACGGGCTGGGCGACTGTCTCCCGGAATGCCCAACAGGTGCCATTTCCTTTGAAGAACGGGAAGCGCCCGCATACGATGAAAAAGCCGTGAAAGAAGCCCAGAAAAACCAGACAGCATCCAAACACACGGGCTGTCCCGGCGCGAAAAGTATGCAGATCCGGCGTCCGGCAGCACCCGAAACCGGCACCCCCGCTCCCAACCCAGGGCAGATGTCCGCACTCCGGAACTGGCCGGTACAAATCAAACTGGCACCGGTCAGCGCACCCTATTTTAACGGCGCAAAGCTTTTGATTGCCGCCGATTGCACCGCTTATGCTTACGCAAGCTTTCACCAGGATTTTATCCGGAACAAGCTGACCCTCATCGGCTGCCCCAAATTGGACCAGGTGGATTACAGCGAAAAGCTGACCGCAATCATTCAAGGTAACGACATTCAAAGCGTAACCATTGTAAGAATGGAAGTTCCCTGCTGCGGCGGTCTGGAGATGGCGGCCAAGAAAGCACTTCAAAACAGCGGGAAATTCATCCCCTGGCAGGTTGTCACCATCAGTATTGACGGTAAAATGATAGAGTAAAAGGAGCATACAACTATGGAGCAGAAGATGTTTTGTTTTCAGTGTGAGCAGACACTTGGATGTACGGGATGCACAGGAAGTGCCGGTGTCTGTGGGAAAAAGGCAGACACCGCTGCATTGCAGGATGAACTGACAGGTGCGTTGATTGGTCTGGCAAGAGCAGTCGATGGTGCGGAAACCGTTTCCAAAAGGACCGGGCAGGTCATCATTGAAGGGCTGTTTACGACAGTTACAAACGTAAGCTTTGACAATGCGGCCATCGAAAAGATGATACAAAAAGTCAGAGCCGAGAAAGAACGGCTGGTTCCCGATTGCAGCAGCTGTCAATCCCCCTGCGGTAAGACAGACGAATACGATATGCGGCAGCTATGGAATGCCGATGAAGATATCCGTTCCTTAAAATCGCTTATTCTGTTCGGAATTCGCGGAATGGCAGCCTATGCTTATCATGCAAGTGTTCTGAATTATGAAGATGCCGATGTGGATCAGTTTTTCTGCGAAGCTCTATTTAAAATCGGTTATGAAGAAAGTGTCGAAGGGCTGCTTCCTACCGTGCTGAAAGTCGGGGAAATCAATTTGAAGTGCATGGCACTTCTGGACAAGGCCAATACACAGACCTATGGGACACCGGAACCGACCGCTGTGACCCTTGCCGTAGAAAAAGGGCCGTTTATTGTTGTGACCGGTCATGATCTGAAGGACCTTCAGCTTTTGCTGGAACAAACCCAGGGAAAAGGGGTCAACGTCTACACCCACGGTGAAATGCTCCCGGCCCATGCCTACCCCTTCTTAAAAAAGTTCTCTCACCTGAAAGGACATTTCGGAACCGCATGGCAAAATCAGCAAAAGGAATTTGATTATCTTCCCGCCCCGATTCTCTACACCACAAACTGCCTGATGCCGCCCAAGAACAGCTATGCAGACAGAGTATTTACAACAGAAGTAGTTGCTTTCCCGGGTGCTGTTCATATTGACGAACAGAAGGATTTTGCGCCGGTTATCAAAAAAGCGCTGGAACTGGGCGGTTACAAAGAAGACCGGCAATTCTCCGGTATCAATGGCGGCACGAAGGTGACAACCGGTTTTGGTCATGCAGCCATCCTATCCCATGCGGGTACAGTCGTAGAAGCCGTAAAATCCGGTGCCATCCGCCATTTCTTCCTGGTTGCCGGTTGTGACGGTGCGAAACCGGGCCGAAACTATTACACAGAATTCGTGAAACAAGCCCCTTCTGACAGCATCATCCTCACCCTCGCCTGTGGAAAATTCCGTTTCAACGATCTTGATCTGGGAGAAGTCAGCGGTCTGCCCCGGCTGATGGATATGGGCCAGTGTAATGATGCCTACGGCGCAATTCAGGTTGCCGTGGCACTTGCGGAGGCTTTTGGATGTTCTGTAAATGAACTTCCCCTCTCCTTCGTTCTGTCCTGGTATGAGCAGAAAGCGGTCTGTATCCTGCTGACTCTTCTGCATCTCGGTATTAAAAACATCCGCCTTGGTCCCTCTCTCCCGGCGTTTTTGTCCCCCAATATTCTGAACTTCCTGGTGGAAAACTATGGCATCGCGCCTATTACTACACCGGAAGAAGACATGAACGCCCTCCTGAACCAGAAATAAAGCGAGGATTCCGCCACTCAAAGCACTTCCCCACGCATCAATACCTTTCAATTCCACTTTCTCTCCCTGTCCCCTATACAAAGACACAGCCCGGCAAGTATTGAAACCTTGCCGGGCTTGCCTTTTGCTCGTTAAGCATCGTATTCCAGTATTTTTTCGCGATCCGATTGCCGCAAATGGACACCGTGCTTCCTGCTGTCCGCCAGAGAAAATCTTTCCTTGCATTTTGAAACATTTGAGCCGGAAGGATTTCAGCACACAAAGAATCTGCAGTATTCCTCAGAATTCATGCGTGCCGCAGTCCGAGACTACCTCAACGAATCAGGCAGCCAAGGGACCGAGGAAGTGACAGCAATATTATGTGTTGGTCACATATGCTGCTATTCCGAAACAGACCGATAAATCTCTTCCATCCGCTTTTCGACGGTGTCCAAGCTGAAGGCCTGGACTTTTTCTCTGGCGGCGGCACCCAATTGGGCGCGGAGAGACGGATTTGATCTCAGGGCAGTAATGGCACCGGCCACGGACTGGGGATCCAGCCGGGCATAGATGCCCTCCTTTCCGTCAGAAATCAGGTCCACGTTCCCACGGATGGGGCTGACGATGCTGGGCAGGCCACTGGACATGGCTTCCATCAGAGACAGGCTCAGGCCCTCCCGGAAGGAGATAAAGAGAAAGGCATCCGCCGCGGCGTACAGCATGGGAACATCGGACCGGTAGCCCAGAAAGTGCACCCGGTCTTCAAGACCCAGTTCCTGACAGAGGGCCTTGTTGTTTTCCAGCTCCTGTCCCCGTCCGGCGCAGAGCAGATGCACCTTTTGGTCCGGGATCCGGGCAAGGGCCTCCAGCATCATGCGGTGATTCTTGTTTTTTGTCATTTCCGCAACGGACAGCAGGACAAAGTCATCCTCCTGAAGCCCCAAGGAGGTACGCACGGCGTCCCGTTCTCCGGAATGGTTCTGGAAGCGCTCCAGCCGGACGCCAACGCCCCGGACATATTCCAGGCGCCTGGCGTGAAAGTACTTCTTGGAGAATTCGTAGTCTTCCCGGTTGATGGTGATGAGCACATCCGTGAAGAAGGAGGCGAACCACTCCGCCGGGAAGAACAGCAGCCAGTTCAGAAGGGGCGCACCCTTGTAGAAGTGGTAGCCGTGGGCGGTGTAGAGCACTTTGCAGCCCTTTTTCCGGGCGCCCCGGGCGGCAAGACGGGTGAGAAAAGCGGCGACTGGGGTATGGCAGTGGATCATGTCAAAGTCCCCGGTATTGATAATGCGCTTCAACTCCCGATAGGCCCGGAGGTTGTCCCGGGTGAAGGGAGAGCGGCCGAAGGAGACGGGGAAATAGTGGTCGCAATAGGGGATAACGCAGTCCTTGGGATCATCGTAGTCGTTTTTGGCGGCGACGGCAGTCTCCCAGCCGGCATCGTGCAGCATTTTGAGATAGGGAATATGAAATTGTACAATGTGGGTCTTGACCACCGTGGCAACAAAAAGCACTTTTTTTCCGGTCAAAAGAATTCCTCCCTATATCAAAGCCTTGCGCTTGCGGATGCGCAGCAGCTCCCAGATGCCGATGACCGCACCCAGCCCCCAGCGGATCAGCCAGGCGTTGGGCAGCAGGTACACGAGCAGAAGCACCGCCCCAAAGCACAGGGCGTACTTCCCGCATAATGTGATGCCGAAGGGGTAGTCCCCTTTCCCCAGGAAGAATCGGGTGGCGATGTAGTGGGCGGCGAATTGCAGTCCGTGGGACAGAACCGTCGCCAGAGCCGCGCCCAGCATTCCCAAGGGCGGGATCAGCAGGTAATTCAGCAGAATATTGATGGAAGAGGAGACGATGGTGGCCGCGGCTACCATTTTCACCTGCTTATGGTATTGCTCATAGGTAATGGGAAAGGTGCACAGAAAATTCAGATAGTGGCTCAGAGCGAACAAAGGGACCAAATTGGTGGAGCCCCAGAAACTCCGGTCGGCGAAGAGATGGTAGACCTCTGTGCCCAGCAGGATGAATCCGGCGGAGAGGACGGTGAACAGTTCCAGATAATTTTTGGCGCTGCTCCGGACGGCATCTCCGTTTCCCTGTTTGGTGTCCTCATAGAAGAAGGGTACCCATGTGTTATTCAGAGCGGTGAAAATGGTGTAGAGCACAGTCCCCAGCTGGAAAGCCATGGAATAGATGCCGCTGACACTGTCTCCAATCATCTGCCGGAGCATGATCACATCGCAGTGGCCCAGCAGCAGATCCGCAAGGTTATAGAACACATAGGGAATGGCCAGAGGAATGCAGAAGCGCCAGAATTCCCGGTTGTAAAAGGTTCTGCCCTTGGCCCAGATGAAGACGCACAGCCCCAGGCCAAGAAGCCCATAGACCGCCGCGATGGCCACAATCCGCCCGTAATACCGCAGTTCCTGGGGAAGCATCAGTACAAACAGCAGGGAAAGCCCCAGGGTCGCCAGGGTTGTGCCTAGGGACAGCAGCATATTCCGGCCGGCCTTCATCTCGTAGGTAAGCTTCCGGTTCATGAAGTTCACGCCGTAGGTTCCGATGGACTGGAAAAGCACCAGAAGAATAAAGAATTTGGAAAGATTCAGGGCGTGGCTGATAGGATTCAGAAACAGCAGAATCAGAGCGGAGACAATGGCAAAGGCCAGAAAGGACAGGCTCAGCACGCTGGATTGGTATTTGTCCTGCAGGCTTTCCGGGTACTCTACCATGGCGTTTGCCAATGTGGCCTGGGTCTGCAGAGTGGCAGCGATGGAGAGAATGCTGACCCAGACATTGTAATTGGACACGTTTCCGTAGCCGCCTGTGCCCAAAAGCCGGGAGAACAGAGGGGCTGTGATGATCGAAATGCCGTAGAGCAGGCAGGTGCTCAAAATATTCAAAAAGCCGACACGGGTTCGTTTTTTCATGAAATGAGATCCTGTTAGGGTTCGTCAGCCTGGGAGAGGCTGCGGTAGATGTCCAGAAGGGTGTCCAGGTTTTGCTTCGGATCGTGGGTGAGCAGCGCTCTGCGCCGGGCGGCGGCGCCCATATTGGAGGCGTCCGCTTCCATGGCAAAGACCCGGCAGATATCCTGCGCCAGCACATAAGGGGCGGAGGACTGGTAGAGCAGCCCCTCCTCAGGGGCGTGCAGCATGGAGGACACGCCGCCTACGTCCGCGGCGATGCAGGGAAGCCCCAGAAGCATGGCCTCGCCCAGAATATTGGGGGAGTTCTCCATGACGGAGGGCAGCACGAAGACGTTGGCGCTTAAAAAGGCCTGCTTCATCTGCTCCGCGTCCAGACGGTTCAGAAAGCGGACATGATTTGTCAGGCCGTACCGGGCGGCATAGCGGCGCAGGTACTGATGATAGGTCTGTTCCAGAAGCCGCGCTCTGCCGGAAGACCGGAAGATATCCGGCCCGGGAACGGTGACGCAGGCGTCCGGGTACTGCTTCAGAACCAGGACCAGAGCTTCCAGAAGATGGTGGAAGCCCTTGATGGGGGTGTCCGGACCGGAGGCGAAGATGGTGTGCTTCCGGCAGGCATTGTATTCCCAGGTGCCGGAATAGAAGCTCTGCCGCAGAGTTTCGCCGCAGAAGTGGTACTTTGCCTGAGGGGCCAGCATTTTGCAGGCGGCCTCATCCCAGTGGGTGCGGCCCAAAACATGCTTTGTCATGGCGAGGGCGGCTGCCTCCATTTGCCCCCGCTGCAGGTAGTGCCGGCGCTGCATGGGCACATTGTCCAGCCGCAGCAGATCCCGCAGACTGAAGCTACGGAGGGCTGCCTTCGGCAGACCCTCGCCGTAGTGCTTTCCGCAGATGCCGCACAGACCCTGAATGCCCACAATGGTCCGGTCCAGCAGTCCTTCCTCCCGACAGGCCCGCAGCATTGCCAGGGTGTGGCTGTATTCCGTGCCCCAGATGTGGATTATATCCGGCTTAAACTGCCGAAGCTCCTGCCGGAACAGCGGCTCCAGAGAAAGCTCATACCGGTGCATTACCGGTTCCTCAAAGACACGGTAGCTCAGCCGGTCATCGGCAGTGCCCTCGGCAGCCTTCTGCCCCCGGCACAGGACGCGCAGATTCGTTTCCGGCATACCGTGCAGGTCTTCCAGCGTGTGGTCAATCCACAGGCCGTTTCCGGCGGTGCCGGTAATGGCCTGCTGGATGGTGCCGGGTATCAAATTGCAAAGCCACAAAAGCCGCATGGTCTCAGATCCTTTCGGTGGATTCCAGCATGGTGAGTATTTTCTTCGCCTGAACCAGGTTGTTTCGCTGTTCCAGCACGAAGCGTCTTGCCCTGATCCCCTGCTCCATCAGAGCTTCATCGGACTGCGCCAGCACTTTTTTCAGAGCGTTGGCGATGCCCTGAGGGGTCTCCTCTTCAATGAGGTTCACATAGGGAAGATATTCCCGGGGCATACCGGGCAGATTGGTCGTCAGCACGGGGGTGCCGGAAGCCATATATTCCATGGTTTTGGAAGGGAAGGAATATTTGACGTATTCCGCGTCTGTTGGCCGGGGGTTCACCAGAAGAGCGGCCTCCATTTCCTTCCCCACGATTTCGCTGCTGAGCAGCATACCGCCGTAGACGATCCGTGGGTCATCGATGCGCTTCAGCTCTTCTACATAGTCCCCCGGTCCATAGATCAGCAGCTGGGTGTCCGGCAGATCTGCCAGCCGGAAGCCCTGCACCAACGTTTCCAGCCCGTAGATTTTCCGGACGCTTCCGGCGTACAGGCAGGCGCGGGGGCTGCGTTTCCGGGAAAGGGAGGGCTGTTCTTTGGCCATGGCAATATCCGCGTGGCCCTCCAGAATCACATGGGGTTTGCCGTTGGGATTGACCCGGCTGTTCATCTGCTCGGTCAGCAGAACATAGTCTGTGCACCGGGCAATGACCTTGTTTGTCAGATGCCGGTAGAGCCGGTTGTAGTCCAGCATATCCGGAAGGTCCGTAATGATGCCCACGCAGCGGCAGCCCTTTCTCCGGGCCGCCAGCTGGGCAAAAAAAGCGGTGGTGCAGTTCAGGCAGTCCACAAAGACCACGCTGTCCGGCTGCGCCAGGGCAGAGACCATGGTATAGACCTGCCATGCGCCGGAGAGAATTTTCCGGAGGGGGTTCCGGTAGGCGGTGACATAGTGATAGGCGGCGCCGCCCTCCTGCTCGGGGGGGAGAGAGACCTTATTTTCCGTCATCAGGCTGCGGTTCAGGGGCAGCGAGGCTACGACGTCCACTTTTGTGTGGGCGGCCAGACCCTCAATCAGCAGCCGGTGGTATTTTTGGGACTGAAAGGCGGGCTTCTGCGGGGTATCCGCAAACAGTGCCCGATAAGCCCGTTCAGAACAGGTGGTTACGGCATAGATAACGTGCATAACGCCCTCCGGCTTTCTTCAAGCGGTTTTCTTTTTGGATGCGATCCGGGCAGGAAGCTCCCCAACGCATTCGACCAGCGCCATGATGGGGAAAATCCACAGGTAGGGTTCGGAGATCAGATTCTGCGTATTGAAGGTGATGGCCAAAGCCAGCAGGCAGACCAGTTTGTAAACAACATGTCCTTTGCCCCGGAAGACCAGACAGGCCCAGGCGATAACATGGAGCCAGCCGCTGATAACGCCCAGAATGGCAAAGAGAATGGTGGTGGAACTGGTGTTGTCCTGAATGATCTCCAGAATATAGGAGACGTTCCGGCCTACCTTGGGATTAAAGGACAGCAAGTGCAGATTTACCCGAATGCTCTCAAACCGGTCGTCAAAGGAAGGGTTGCCCGGGGTGACCTTCCGGAACATATACACAAGTGTTGTGTACAGCGGCGGTTTGCAAATGACGAGATAGCCCAGCACTGCCGCGGTCAGGACGAGGGCGGCGATGGTGAGGATCCTGCCCGACTTTTCCCGGTAGAGCTTTCGCTCAAAATACACAGTGATCAGCAGCAGTCCCATGGCCAGAACGGCGCCGGTGGAGAAGGTGCTGAGAATCGTCACACAAAGGATCCCGGTGCAGAGCCACATATGCCAATGCTTCTCCCAATCGACATGATAAAAGCTCAGATACAGGGCAAGAACCAGGAAGAACTGATATACGCCCGGCTCCCGAAAAATACCGAAATTCCGTTCCCGCACCAGAGTTTTAGGGACAAAGGCGAAGAGAAAATTGTAGAATTCTCCGCCGTAGTCGTTTACAAAAACGGGAGGCGGCAGAATTCCCCGGTCCGCCAGGGGACGCAGCAGGAAAAAGGTCAGCAGAGAATAGGCAGCCAGCGCGGTAAGGATCAGTGTGTAAACTTTCGCCGCCTGGCAGCAGGTGACAAAATAGGAGAGGAATACCCCAATGAGGATGCTGAACAGAATGCTGAAATACATCATCTGCCAATCCCGCTTGCAAACCATGGGAATCAGAATGGCGGCGGCGAACAGAAGCGCCAGCGCCACCCGGTAGTTGAGGACGATGCGCTTGAAGTCTTTTCGCCTGTAGATCAGGAAGAACAGCGCCGCCCCGGCGGTCAGCAGCAGAGAGACGAACTGCGCCCTGTAAAACCCGATCAGATAATGGGAGACCTGACTGACCCGGGTGAAATATAAAATCAGAAACAGATAGGCGGCAAGCAGGACTTTGTAAACCGTCTTTTCGGGGAATGGGTAACGATCGATCATGCTTCCTCCTGTTTGCGTTCCAGAATTTCAAGAATGGCTTTGGCCAAGTGTTCCGCACCCGGGGGGACGCTGATGCCGCCATGGGCGGCGGCTACCTCCTGACAGGCGGTATTTTCGTAGACGATAGGTGTGGTGCCGCAGCTGGCGGCTTCCAGAACGGTCATGCCGAAGGTCTCCTCCAGACTGGGGCAGACGTACACATCGGCGGTCGTATATATTTCGGCCAACTCCCGGGCACTGCCGGTGCGGGGAAGCCCCAGAATATTGGCAGGCAGTCCCTGCATTTGCGCCGGGGAAAGTCCAATCAGCACAATGCGGCAGGGGGCAGGCAGAAGGGTCGCCAATTGAATGAAGTCTGCCAGACCCTTTCGGGGTTCCCATACGTTGGCAACGCCCAGCACAAGAAAGGCATCCTCCAGATTCCAGAGTTTCCGAAAGTCGCCGGAAGTGGGCTTAAAGACCGAGGAATCCACCTGATTGGGGACCACCCGAATGGGGTAATCCTTCAGAAAACTTTCCCGGACAAGATCGGCCAGCCATTGGGAGGGTACCTCCAGGGTCAGATCGGGAATCCCGGTGAAAAGCTCTTTTTTGCGGAGGTAGTTTTTTCCCGTAGCGTCCAGAAGGGCCTTGGGATAGCTGCCCTTCTGGGGGCAGCCGCCGCAGCAGCGCTTCCACTTGTCACAGCCTGCTATGGTAAAATAGGGACAGTTGCCCGTAAAAGCCCAGCAGTCGTGGAGGGTCCAGATAATTTTTTTCCCACAGGTGCGCAGATAGTCGAACAGCAGCCCCACGTGGATGTAGTAGCCATGGAGGTTGTGCAGCCAGATCACGTCCGGATCGTAGTCTCGTACCTGACGGAGAAACCGGATGGTGGCGGTTTTGGAACCGAAGCCTCCGGTGCCGAAGACGCGATGCTGCAGGGCGTGGAGCCGGTAATCCCAGACATTTCCGATGGCCATGGTGGGGACGGAATTGTCCGTGCAGCGCCGCCCGTAGGCGATGCGGCAGGTATGCCCCTGCTGTTCCAGCCCACGGCAGGCGGAGAGAACGATTTTTCCCGTACTGCCGTAGCCTGCCACGGAGTTGATGAAGAGATATTTCATGTTTCCTCCCTGCCCAGCAGCTGCCGGAAGAGGCTTACATATTGCCCTGTGCAGATCTCCGGTGTGTAATGGCCGAGATACAGCTCCCGGCACTTTCGGGACATGGCCTCCCGGCCTTGGGGGTCCGCCGCCATGCCGCGGATCAATGCGGCCAGACGCTGAGATTCCCCGTTCTTCAGGCTTACACCCGCGCCGCTGCGGATATCGGACACAATATCGCTGTCGTCCATAATGGCAATCAGCGGAATGCCCTCCATCATGTAGCTGTAGGTTTTGCTGGGAACGCAAAGGCCTGTGGTGCCTGCTTCCAGGGAGATCAGGGCGGCGCTGCTGATCTGCAAGGCGTCCCGATAGTCTTTCCCGTGCAGAAAATCCAGGACCTTGGCATTGCGGAGATTCTCCTCCGAGATGGCCTTTTTCAGAGCCTCCATCTTATTGCCGTGACCGGCAAACAGAAAGAAAATACTCCTGTCATCCCGCAGAAGCCGGATGGCGTCAAGAATGGTATCCACATCCTGAACGGTGCCCATATTGCCAAAATAGGAGACCACAAACTTATTTCCAAGTTCCCGGGCAAAACGGTTTCCGGTCAGATCCCGGCAGGGCTCGCCGTTGTCGGCGTACCAGTTGGGAATCACGGTGATCTTCTTCGGATCAATGGTCCGGTTTCCCGTCAGAAAGGCCTTCATCTCCGAGGAGAGGGCCACAACAGCGTCCAGTTTTGGGTAAACCGCCTCGTTGATGTGCTTCATGAGCCGGGAAACGCTGCTGCCGGGCTTCAAAGCCCCCGTCTGTAGCGCCAGTTCCGGGTACAGGTCGTAAGAGACGAACACCAGCTTACAGCCGAAGCGCTTCTTGGCCCAGGAGGCAACCCAGGGGAGCACCGGCGGATTGGAATAGAACAGCACGGCACGGTACTGCTTCAGCCTTCCCATGTGGAGAAAGACTGACAGCGTAAAGGAAAAATAGTTGATCAGCCGCCCCAAAGTATGGCTGCGGCTGGGCTGCAGATAGTGCAGCCGCTGAACGGAAATACCCTCGATGACCTCTTCATCCGGGACGGGAGGACCGGAATAGTATTCCCGGGGATAACCGCAGAGGACATCTACGGTCAGCCCGCTTTTTTGCAGCGCTTTGGCGGTGTCAAAGGGAAGCTGCGCGGAGGAAATGTATTCCGGATGGAAAAATTGACACAGGAAAAGCACGTCCTTTTTGGGTTTCACAAAAGATGCAGCTCCTCTCGGATTTATGCCTCGGATTCTTTCACGGATGCGGGGAAATCCCACAGACAGTAATCGGTTTTGTATTGGCTCAGGGCAGGATCATAGCACAGACTTCCAAACGCCTTGTCTACCGCGGGAGTCATGTGCCGCAGCAGGGAAAGGACCCAGCCGAAGCCGGGAATCAGGGGAAGCTCTTTGCCCTTTGCCCGGGCGATTTCCCGGACAAGCTCGCTTGTATTGACATAAGAAGCGTTTTGCGGGCAGAAAACACCGCCTTCGCGGCTTTCAAGCAGACACTTTACCAGCGCGTTCAGGTTGCCCACATAGAGCATGGAGCGTTGATTCTGAACGGCAGGAAAGCAGGGGAGCTTTGCGGCCATGGCCTCCAAAGTACGGAAGTTGCCTTTGCAGCCCTTGCCATAGATCATGGGCGGCCGCAGGATGGCAACGGAAAAACCGTTCCCGGCCAGAGCCCGCAGTCCCTGCTCCGCCGCCAGCTTGCTGCGGCCGTAGTTATCCGCGGGCCGCAAGGGCGTATCGGCGGTAATGGACACGGTTTTGCCATACGGGGCGGTCAGACCGTAGACCGCCATGGTGGAGAGGAAGATGAATTGGGAAACGCCCTCCGCCTTGGCCTTTTCCGCCAGAAGCACGGGCAAACGCCCATTCACTTCGTCATAGAGAGCCGCCTGGTCAGGATCGTGTTTGTTCTGCTCCATATGCACCAGGGCGGCAGTGTGATAGATGGCGTCGAAGCCGTGAAAATCGGCTTCTTTCCAGTTGCTGTCCCGGACGCTGAGGGATTCCACCTGAAATTCCTCCGGCCATTGGGCAAGGAAAGCCCGAAGGCTCTGCCCCAGATAGCTGTGGACGCCGGTGATCAGCACCCGCCTCATGATTTGCGCTCCTTTTCCGCCAGAGCGCCGGTGCCGCCCTCCACCACGCCGTCATGCTTCAGTACGGCCAGGATGGTGCCGAAGAAGCAGCGGCAGTCGAAAGCAAAGCTGAGCTTCCGGGCATATTCGCCGTCCAGCCGGGCTTTGACGTCAATGGGCAGTTCGTCCCGGCCGTTGATCTGGGCCCAGCCGGTAAGGCCCGGGCGGATATCGTTGGCACCGTACTTGTCCCGCTCGGCAATCAGGTCAAACTGATTCCACAGGGCGGGCCGGGGGCCGATAATGGACATTTTTCCGGTGAAAATCTGTAAAATCTGGGGCAGCTCGTCCAGAGAGGTCTTACGCAGCAGCTTTCCTGTCCGGGTGATATACTGCTCCGGATTCTGGAGCTGATGGGTTGGTACATCGTGGGGCGTGCACATTTTCATGGTGCGGAATTTCAGAATCTGGAAATGGGTCTTGTGGATGCCCACCCGCTTCTGCCGGAAGAAAATGGGGCCGGGATCGTCCGCCTTGATGGCAATGGATAAAATCAGATACAGCGGGGACAGAATCACAATCCCGCAGCCGGAAAGAAAAATGTCCAGCGCCCGTTTTCCAAATTTTCGATACAAAACCGATTCCCTCTTTCTGGAGGTGCTTTCTTAATAAGGCAGAAAAACACACATTACACATTGATTCTCTTTAGTATACCACAAGCGGCACCAATCAGCAACAAAAAGTTTTCCGCCCACGGCGGCTGCCGCGGGCGGAATGGAAAGATTTACTTTTGCGTTGCCAGGCATTCCCGGACGATTTGCTCCATCTCGTCCCGGCGGGCCAGCATATCCTTTGCCAGAGCAATCTGGCAGCGGGTGCGCGCCAGGTTGTGCTGGGGATAGCGAATGTTGAAATAGGGGTCGCCCTCCAGGTAGTCCCCCAGAAAGCGGGTGGCCAGCTCGGCAGTCAGACAGAAGCAGCTGACAGCCAGGGTATCGGCCTCTTCCTTCGTCATGGTGTTGCCGGTGCATTCCAGAAAGCCTTCGGTGAAGGCCCGGAACACGTCCATGTCCACCCCGGCTTTTGCGGGATCCTTGCAGTCCTCCTCGCAGCGGTTGGCGGCGAACCGAATGGCATCGCCAAAGTCGTGGCCCATGAGGCCGGGCATAACGGTGTCCAGGTCGATGACCACAAGGGCGCTGTGATCCTTATCGCTGAAGAGAACATTGTTGATTTTTGTGTCGTTGTGGGTGACCCGCAGGGGCAGCTTGCCGGCGGCGTTCAGATCCGTCAGAGTGCAGGCAAGTTCTTCATGATCCAGCAGGAACCGGATCTCTTCTCCGACCTCCCGGACGCGCCCGGCTTTATCCTCGGCAATGGCCTGCCGGAAGTGAGCATACCGCTGCCGGGTATTGTGGAAGCCCGGAATGGTCTCCTTCAGAGAGTGAATGTCGAAATCCGAAAGCTGCCGCTGGAATTCTCCGAAAGCCTTGCCCGCGTTGCGCAGAACCTGAGGGTCGCGAACGGAGTTGTAAGTAACAGAGGGAATATAGTTGGTCATCCGCCAGAAGTTGCTGCCGTCGGCAACATAGGTTTTTCGGTCCGCGGTATGGTGGAAATGCAGGCAGGTTTTCCCGGGAGACTTGGCCCGGATGTGCTCCGTCACCTTGTCGATGTTGTCCATCAGGCCCACGGGATCCCGGAAGGCGTAGGTGTTGACGTTCTGAATCAGGAAGGACTTGGGGCTTCCATCCGCCAGACGGAAATTGACCTTGTAGGTGTGGTTGACGTTGCCCATCTGAATGGTTTCGTAGCCTAAGTAAGTGTCCTCGATGCGGAAGAGCCGACTGACCTGCTCCAGTTTTTCAGTTAAATCCAAGATATATACATCCTTTCTCGCCAAATAGAAAATCGGAAAGGGAAATGTTTACCCAAAACGATAAATCAGCTGCCGGGGCATCTCCGTACTCCGGCAACTGTCCTATTCTATCGCAGAGCGGGAGAAATGTCAATCAGGGACAAAATCTTTGGAGGAAATCACAACGAAAGACCAACGCGTTTCTCCATCCGCCCGGGAAAAACTGGGCACAATTGCCAAGGAAGCGTATTGCGGGGCGAGCGAGGCAAAAAGAAACGGAGAAAAGCCGAAAAGCCATTGCATTTGCCCGGGAAAGCGGGTATAATAAACTGATTCATTCTTTTATGAGGTTATGCTGTGTACTTAAAATCACTGGAATTGCAGGGCTTTAAGTCCTTTCCGGATAAGACGGTGATCCGCTTCGGCGATGATATCACCGCCATTGTAGGCCCCAACGGCTCCGGAAAATCCAATATTTCCGACGCCATTCTGTGGGTCATGGGTGAGCAGAGCACCAAGACCCTCCGGGGCGCCAAGATGGAGGACGTGATCTTCGGCGGTACCGCCAAGCGTCCCCAGCTGGGCTTTGCCGAGGCAACCCTTACTCTGGATAACTCCGACAGGGCATTGGCATATGATGCCGATGAGGTGGTGGTCACCCGGCGGTATTACCGCTCCGGCGACGGCGAATACTATATCAATCGCCAGTCTGCCCGCCTGAAGGACATCAATGAACTGCTGATGGACACGGGCCTGGGCCGGGAGGGCTACTCCAACATCGGTCAGGGCCGTATTGACGAAATTCTCTCTCTGAAAAGCGGCGACCGCCGGGAAATCTTCGAGGAAGCCGCCGGTATCTCCAAATACCGCCACAGAAAAGAGGAGACCGAGCGCCAGCTGGAGCGTACAGAAGACAATCTGCTTCGCATTGGCGATAAGGTCTCGGAATTGGAGCTGCAGCTGGAGCCGCTGAAGGTCCAGTCCGAAAAGGCCCGGAAATATCTGGAAATGAAGGAAGAGCTGAAAGGCGTAGAGGTAGCCGTATGGCTGGATACGCTGGATAAGCTCTCCGCCGCGGCGAAAAAGGCGGAGGAGGACTATAAGTCCGCATCCTTCGTGCTGCAGCAGGCGCACGATGATCTGGACGGACTTTACCGTCAGGCGGAGGAACTGGGCACGGCTCTGCGGGAGAAGGACGCTTCGCTGGAATCTGTCCGGGTAAAGACCACCATGTTCCAGAGCACCCACCAGCAACTGGAAGGGCAGATGGCGGTGCTCCGGGGCAATGTGGAGAACAACAATGCCAATTTGAGCCGCATTCAAGAGGAAATCCAGGGCCAGCAGGACCGTTCCGGAGGCCTGGAAAGTCAGATCGCCCAGACGGAGCGGCGGGTGGCCCAGATCGACAGGGATCTGGCCGACGTCCGGGAGTCCGCTGCCGCTTCCCAGCGGAAGCTCTCCGAAATGACCGCTTCCGCCCAGGGCCTGAGCAAACAGTTTCTGGAGCTGCGAACCAAAGAGACGGATCTGCAGGCGGAGATCGCCGGCTGTGAGGCAGACGTGCGGGCACTGGAAGAAAACCGGGAGAGCACCCGGCAGCGCCTTTCCCAGCTGGAAGAGGACCTTTCCTCCGGCGAAGCCCGGCGGGAAGAAGCAAAGAAAAATCTGGAGGATAGCCGCAGGGCGCTGAAGGATGCCCAGGAGCAGGTCACCGCTTCCAACAACATCATCTCCGGCTTTGCTCTGCGGCAGGACAGCCGCCGCAAGAGCAGAGACGTTTCTGCCGAGCGGCTGCGGCAGCTCACTGCCCAGCTGGAGGGTGTTTCCGCTAAGGTCAGGGTATTCCAGGCCATGGAGCGGGACTATGAGAGCTACCAGAAGTCCGTCCGGATGATCATGCGGGAAGCCCAGCGGGGCGGTCTGCGGAATATCCACGGGCCCGTATCCCGGCTGATCCGCACGGATAACACATATGCCGTGGCCATCGAGATCGCGCTGGGCGCGGCCATGCAGCAGATTGTTGTGGACAGCGAGGCCGACGGCAAAGCGGCCATCGGCTACCTGAAGCGCACCGGCGGCGGCCGGGCCACATTCCTGCCTCTGTCCTCTATCTGGGGCAAGAATCTGCAGGAGCCAGGGGTGGAGCACAGCCGGGGCTTCGTGGGCATCGCGGCGGATTTGGTGAAATACGATCCCAGGTATAAAAATATTGTACAGAATCTGCTGGGCCGGACGGTAATCGCTGAGGATCTGGACGCGGCTATCGCCATGGCAAAGCAGTTTAAGAACCGTTTCCGAATTGTGACGCTGGACGGCCAGGTCATGAACGCCGGCGGCTCCATGACCGGTGGCTCCGTGAACAAGGACGCGGGCATTCTATCCCGGGCCAATGAGCTGGAAAAGCTGACGGCCCAGGAAAATCAGCTGACGGCCCAACGGCAGCAGGAAGAGGCGTCGCTGCAGGAGGCCCAGAGACTGTTTGATCAGGTGGAGTTCCAGCTGAGCACTGCCCGGGATCAGCTCCGGGAGGCGGAGGATCAGGTTCTTCGCCTGCAGGGGCAGGAAAAGCAGTATGAGGTGCTCTACAATGCCATTTGCGAGGCGGCGGGCTCTGCCGGGAAGGAACGGGAAGGACTGCTGACCCGGGACCGGGGCGACGCGGAACGTATGGCGGCGCAGAAGGCGAAGATCCAGGTTTATGAGAAGGATCTGCGCCAGACAAAGCAGCAGACGGCAAGCCTGGAGGGCAGCCAGTCCGAGGCGGCGCAGGCCATGGATACCATCACGGGCCGCATGACCGAGTTGCGGGCAAAAGAAGCGGCGCTGGACGCCGAGCGTACCACCGCCCTTTCCCACATGGAAGATCTCCGGGGCCTGATGTCCGCCATGGAGGGCGACCGGGAGAAAAAGCAGGCGCTGATGGACGCCATGCGGCAGGAAAATGACCGCATCGCAGGAGAGATTCAGGCTCTGGAGCAGCGGCAGAAGGACAATGACGCCGAAGCCGCGGCAATGAATGACACCTTGCAGAAAATGCTCATGGACCGGGCGGATACGGAAGCGGGCAAGACCAGGGCTGAGCACGATGCCCAGGAGAAGAATAAGGATATCCTCAATATGGAGCGGGCCTGCGCTCTGCTGGAGCAGAAGAAGGTCACATCCTCCATGGAGGAACGGCAGATTGTGGACAAGTTGTGGGATTCCTATGGCCTGACCCCCGGCACCGCCGGTGAGGCCCGGGGTGAGATCGATTCCGTGCCCGCGGGCAACAAACGCATTGGAGAGTTGAAACGGAAAATCGCCGCTCTGGGCACCCCCAATCTGGGCGCCATTGATGAATATGCCCGGGTCAATGAGCGGTACAGCTACCTCGCCGAACAGCGGGACGACGTGCTGACATCCAAGCGGGAACTGGAGAGCATCATCCGGGATATCACAAAGGAAATGACCTCCATCTTCGTGGAAGAATTCGGAAAAATCAACCACTATTTCGGCCAGGTGTTTGAGGAGATGTTCGGCGGCGGCAAGGGTCAGCTGATTTTGGAGGACCCAGAGAATCCGCTGACCTGCGGCATTGAGATCCGGGTGCAGCCCCCCGGAAAGCAGGTCAAGACAATTACGCTGCTGTCCGGCGGCGAAAAGGCTTTTGTGGCAACGGCGCTGTACTTTGCCATTCTGAAGGTACGGCCTACGCCCTTCTGTCTGCTGGACGAGATTGATGCCGCTCTGGACGACCGGAACGTTGACCGATTCGCCGGCTATCTGCACAACCTGAAAAAGACGCAGTTCATTGTCATCACCCACCGGCGCGGCACCATGGAAGCCGCGGACGTGCTCTACGGCGTTACCATGCAGGAGCAGGGCGTTTCCAAGCTGCTGCGGCTGGATCTGAACCAGATGGAGGAATATCTGGGCATCGGTGAATAAGGAAGAACAGCACGGGTATTGCGTGCCGGTCACCATACCGGCGCCGCAATGGAATCGCTGTTTTGGAATACCACAAAGGAGATAATTATGGGATTTTTTGACAAAATCAAAGCCGGGCTGGCCAAAACCCGGGATGCCCTCAGCGATAGCTGGAACGACCTGTTTTCCGGCGGTTCCGAGATCGATGACGACTTCTATGACGAACTGGAAGAGAGCCTGATTCTGGCGGATCTGGGGGTGGAAACGGCAACCAGGGCCACAGCGGCTTTGCGCAAAACCGTCAGGGAAAAACGCCTGACCCAGGCAGACCAGGCCAGAGACGCACTGAAGGAGATCCTGACCGGTATGGTCAGCGTGGGGGAGCCGGAGCTGAACCTCTCTACCCATCCCAGCGTGATTCTGGTCATCGGCGTCAACGGTGTGGGGAAAACCACCACCATCGGCAAGATCGCCAAGCAGCTCTGCGACCAGGGCAAAAAGGTTCTGCTGGTGGCGGGAGATACCTTCCGGGCCGCCGCGGCGGATCAGCTGGAGATCTGGGCGCAGCGCAGCGGGGCGGATATCGTCCGCCAGCATGAGGGCGCGGACCCCGCGTCCGTGGTCTATGACGGTATCCAGTCCGCAAAGACCAGGGATGCAGACGTCATCATCATCGACACCGCCGGACGGCTGCATAATAAGACCAATCTGATGAACGAGCTGAACAAGATCAGCCGCATTGTGGAGCGGGAGCTGCCGAGCGCTTCCCGGGAGGTTCTGCTGGTGCTGGACGGCACTACGGGTCAGAACGGCCTGATTCAGGCCAAACAGTTCAAAGAGATCGCCGGGGTCACGGCGCTGGCCGTCACCAAGCTGGACGGGACCGCCAAAGGCGGCATTGTCATCGCCGTGGCGGACAGCCTACAGATTCCCGTGAAGTTTATCGGCGTGGGTGAAAAGGCGGAAGACCTGATGCCCTTCGTGGCGGCGGATTTTGTAGACGCGTTGTTTTAAGGAGAAAGAGGCAGAGAGATGAAGGTAGTTCTGGCAAGCAAAAACAAGCACAAACTGGTGGAAATCAGCCAGATCACGGAGAAATTCGATATGCAGCTGGTTCTGGAATCGGAGCTGGGCGTGGATATCGACGTGGAGGAGACCGGCACAACCTTTGAGGAGAATTCCTTCTTGAAGGCCAACGCCGTTATGCAGGCTACGGGTCTGCCCGCACTGGCGGACGACTCCGGTATCGCGGTGGATGCCCTCAACGGCGAGCCGGGTATTTACTCCGCCCGCTACGGCTTTGACGAGAGTCTGGACGATGCGGGCCGGGTGCGGCTGCTGCTGAAAAATATGGAAAATGTGCCGGACGACAAGCGGCAGGCGAAGTTTGTCTGCGTGATCACCCTGGTGACGCCGGACGGAAAAACCATCCAGGCCAGAGGCGAGGTTCACGGTTTTGTGACCCACGCTCCGGCGGGGGACGGCGGCTTCGGCTATGACCCCATTTTTTATTACCCGCCCTTCGGCAAGACCCTGGCAGAGGTCCCTCAGGAGGAGAAGAACCAGGTGTCCCACCGGGCGGAGGCTTTGAAGATTTTTTACGAGAAACTAAAGGAGGCAGGCTATGCTGAACAGTAAACAGCGGGCAGAGCTGCGGGCTCAGTCCAATGAGCTGGATACCACCCTTATGGTGGGCAAGGGCGGCGTTACGGAGGCCGTCATCGCGGAGGCGGAAAATCAGCTGACCGCGAGAGAACTGGTAAAGGGAAAAGTGCTGGAAGGGGCGCTCATGACGCCCCGGGAGGTCAGTGACGCCATCTGTGAGGCTACCGGCGCGGACGGCGTGGCCTGTGTTGGCTCCAAGTTCGTGATCTACCGCTTCAGCGAGAAGAAGCAGGCCGAGCGGAATATGACCGGCCGGGCAAAGCGGAAGGAGACTCCTGTCAGCAAGTCTGACCCCGTGCGCAAGGGCATCCGCGCCCGCCGTCATGCCGCCAAACTGGTACGGGAGCAGCGCAACGCCTTCTTCAAGGAAAAGGCTGTGGAAAGAGCCATTGAGCGGGATCGGGAAAAGCAGCTGCGGCAGAAGGAGCGGTAACTGTTGTTGCGCGACAGCCCTCAGGCTGCCGCGGCAATGACAAAATACATTCTCCTTTCACGAGAGCTATAAGAGGGGGAGAGAGAAATGAAAAAAATCGGCATTTTCGGAGGTTCTTTCAATCCGCCCCATGTGGGGCATATCCAGAGCGCGGTCTACGCGGCGGAACAGCTGGGGCTTGACAGGCTCCTGCTGATGCCCACCTGGCAGACCCCGGGCAAGAATATGCCCGATGCCTCGCCGGAACAGCGGCTTGCCATGCTGAGACTGGCAGTCCGGGGACAGGAGAAACTTACGGTTTCCGATTTGGAGCTGCGGCAGGAGCAGGAGTGCTACACCTGTGATACGGTACGCACGGTTCAGGCCCAGTATCCCGGCGCGGAAATTTATCTGCTGCTGGGGACGGATATGTTCCTGAAATTCCGGCAATGGCGCCATGCCCCGGAGCTTCTGAGGACTGTGACCCTGGCAGCTCTGCGCCGGGGGGACAAGAAGGAAACGTCCGCGCTGGAAGGCGAAGCGAAAATCCTTACAGAGCGGGGCGGAAAGGCGCTCCTTCTGGACAATCCCGTGCTGCCCATTTCCTCGACCCAAGTCCGCAGACTTCTGGCCTTTCAGGCCGGGGCTGACTTTCTGAATCCCGGGGTTTATGAATTTATCCGGCAGGAAAAGCTCTACGACACGGGAGCGAGGTTTGTGAATCTTCCCATGGCGCAGCTGGAGCCGGTTGTAGTCCGCCTGCTGAATCCCAATCGTGTGAACCATGTGCTGGGCTGCCGGGATACGGCGGTGGCTCTGGCGAAAAAATGGGGAGCGGACGAGGTGGACGCTGCCCGGGCGGGAATCCTGCACGACATTACCAAGGCTCTGGACGGCCCCCTGCAATTGACATTGTGCCGGGCCTATGGTAGAATACTAGACGATTTTTCCAGAAAATATCCCAAAACCCTCCACGCTCTCACAGGAAGTCTGGTTGCGGAGCGGATCTTTGGAGAAAATAAAGCTGTTGTCTCCGCCATTGAATCCCATACCACGGGCAAGGCCAATATGAATTTATTGGAAACCATTATTTATGTGGCGGATTACATGGAGCCCAACCGGGATTTCCCGGGGGTGGAAAAGCTGCGTGCCCTGGCCTTTACCGATCTCCGGGCGGCGCTGAAGCTGGGGCTGGAAATGACCCTGGACCACCTGAAGGAGCAGGGCGGCGAGGTTTCCCCCGCCTCCCGGGAGGCCCTGGCGTATCTGAACGCAAATTCAATTTGAAACGTTATTCCCAGAAAGGAACGAATGCATGCTAACACCGAAAGAAATCGCTTATGAAGTTACCAAGGCTCTGGATTCCAAGAAAGGTATGGATATCCAGTTGCTGAAGATTGACCGGGTCAGCTCTCTGGCGGACTACTTCCTGATTTGCACCGGCACCTCCAATACCCATGTCAAGACCCTCTGCGACTATGCCGAGTACACCATGGAGCAGCTGGGTGAGCCCATGCTGGGCCGGGAGGGCCACCGGGGCAACAGCTGGGAGCTGCTGGACTTTGGAACCCTGGTCGTCCATGTGTTTACGGAAGAGGCCCGGCAGTTTTACGCTCTGGAGCGCCTGTGGGCGGATGCGGAGCGTGCGGACCTGAGAGATATTATCGTGGAAGAACCCGCGAATTAACAGGAGATGGAGATCTGATGAATTACGATTTTGCCGCCATTGAGGCCAAATGGCACAAGTACTGGGAGGAACACAACACCTTCCACACCGATGTGTGGGATTTCTCCAAGCCAAAGTATTATGTGCTGGATATGTTCCCGTATCCCTCCGGTGTGGGTCTGCATGCGGGCCATCCCGAGGGCTATACCGCCACGGACATCATGTCCCGTATGAAGCGGATGCAGGGCTACAATGTGCTGCACCCCATGGGCTATGATTCCTTCGGTCTGCCTGCCGAACAGTACGCCATCAGCACCGGCAATCATCCCGAAGGCTTTACCCAGAAGAACATCGAGACCTTCTCCAAGCAGCTGAAGGAGCTGGGGTTTGACTACGACTGGTCCAAGATGATCGCCACCTCCGACCCCAGCTTTTACAAGTGGACCCAGTGGATTTTCAAGCAGCTCTATGAGGCTGGCTATGCCAAACGGATCGAGATGCCCGTGAACTGGTGCGAAGAGCTGGGCACAGTGCTTTCCAACGACGAGGTCATCGACGGCAAGTCCGAGCGGGGCGGCTATCCCGTTGTGAAGAAGAACATGATGCAGTGGGTCATCGATCAGCCGGCCTTCGCCGAAAAGCTGCTGGAGGGCCTGAACGAGATCGACTGGCCGGAGTCCACCAAGGAGATCCAGCGCAATTGGATCGGCAAGTCCACCGGCGTGGAAGTGGACTTCAAGCTGGTGGGCGGCGGTGATTTCTCCATCTACACCACCTGTATCGAAACCATTTACGGAATCACCTTTATGGTTCTGGCCCCCGACGGCAAGATTGTACAGGACCTGATGGACCGCATTGAGAATAAAGAAGAGGTTCAGGCCTACATTGACGAGACCGTCAAGAAGAGCGATATGGACCGCACCGAGCTGAACAAAGGCAAGACCGGCTGCCCCTTGAAGGGCGTTTACGCCATCAACCCCGTCAATGGAAAGCAGGTTCCCGTGTTCATCGGTGACTTCGTGCTGGCAAACTACGGCACCGGCGCGGTCATGGCCGTGCCCAGCCACGATCAGCGTGACTTCGAGTACGCCGTGGCCCACAGCATTCCCATGATCCAGGTCATTGAGGGCCGGGACGTGTCTGAGTGCGCCTTTGAAAAGCAGGATTACCTGGGCAAGGGCTGCAAGCTCATCAATTCCGAGGAGTTCACCGGCCTGACGGTGGAGGAGGCCAAGGAGGCCATTACCCAAAAGCTGGAAAAGATGGGTGTTGCCAGAAGAAAGGTAAACTACCATTTCCGGGAGTGGATCTTCGCCCGTCAGCGCTACTGGGGTGAGCCTGTGCCCTGCGTATATACCCAGGACGGCAAAACCTATTTTGTCCCCGATGAGGAGCTGCCCGTTGTCCTGCCCGAGCTGGAGGACTACAAGGGCAAGAACGGCCAGGCGCCGCTGGAGAATGCCACCGAGTGGAAGAAGTACGATGCCCACGGCATCCATGGCACCCGGGAGACCTCTACCATGCCCGGTTCCGCCGGTTCTTCCTGGTACTACATGCGCTATATCGACCCCAGGAACGATAAGGAGTTCTGCAATCAGGAACTGCTGAAGCACTGGATGCCTGTGGACCTGTACGTGGGCGGCCCGGAGCACGCCGTCGGCCACCTGATGTACTCCCGTATCTGGAACCGTTTCCTGTACGACAAGGGCCTGTCTCCTGTAAAGGAGCCCTTCCGGAAGCTGGTCCACCAGGGCATGATCCTGGGCGAGAACGGCATCAAAATGGGCAAGCGGTTCCCCAAGTACGTTGTGAATCCCAGCGACATCGTTCGGGACTACGGCGCGGATACCCTGCGGCTGTATGAGATGTTCATGGGCCCCCTGGAGGTCTCCAAGCCCTGGAGTTCTACCGGCGTGGCGGGCGCAAAGAAGTTCATCAACCGTGTGTGGAATTTCTTCTCCGAGCCTGCCAACGTTACCGAGACGGATGACGGCAAGCTGACGAAGATTTACCACCAGACGGTCAAGAAGGTCTCCTCCGACTTTGAGGCTCTGGCCTTCAATACCGCCATTGCCCAGATGATGGTCTTTGTCAACGAGGTCTACAAGAACGGCACCTGCCCCAGAGAGTATGCCGAGGGCTTCATCAAGATGATCTCCTGCATCGTCCCCCATGTGGGCGAGGAACTGTGGCAGATCCTGGGCCACGATAAGACCATTGCCTTTGAACCCTGGCCCACCTATGACGAGGCCAAGTGCAAGGACAGCGAAGTCACCATTGCCGTCCAGATCAACGGCAAAATGCGGGGCACTGTCCTGATGGAAGCGGACCTGGACAACGATACCGTGGTGAAGAACGTGCTGGCCGATGAGAAGATCGCCCGCTTCCTGGAGAAGCTGGGCGGCAGCATTGTGAAGACCATTGTGGTCAAGAACAAGCTGGCCAATCTGATCGTGAAATAATTTTGAATTTTTTTGAAAAAACCGGAATTATTTCTTGACTTTTTGAAAAAGAGACCATATAATAATTAAGCCGTATGGCCCTGAACGCATCCTGGATAGAGCCGGATGCATCGGAGGGAGGGAAAACAATGTCTGAAATTCGCGTAAAGGAAAACGAGTCTCTGGAGAGCGCTCTGCGTCGGTTTAAGCGCAGCTGTGCCAAGGAGGGCGTTATCGCCGAAGTTAAGAAGCGCGAGCATTACGTCAGCCCCAGCCTGAAGCGTAAGCAGAAGTCTGAAGCTGCCCGTAAGAACAAGAGAAAGTTCTATTAATCCCTCTTGAGTTGTGCGCTAGCCGCCCCGGAAGTTTCCGGGGCGGTTTTTTGCGTTTCCGGGGGAGACTGCCGTGAATTTTGATTCCGTCACGGCCAGATATTGCGGTCTGCCCATGGACAAATCCTCTGTTCCGTGGTATAATTCCAGTGCATCGTGGAGCGGCAGCCGTGTCAGGGCCTTTCTCCGCAAGTATAAGAATAAGGAGAAAAGCATATGTCCCTTTCTTTCCTTCCCGGAATGATGACGCCGGAGCTGACAGATCTGACCCCTGAATTTTTGATGGCTCACGGGATCGGGCTTTTGATGATGGATTTTGACAATACCATTGTGCCCTATACCACGGATATCCCCACGGAGAAGATGCGTGCCTGGCTGGAAGCTATGAATGCTTCCCCGGTGAAAATCGCCATCGTCTCCAACAGCAAAAATGACCGCCTGATCCGCTTCTGCGAGGCGTACCACCTGGATTACATTATGCGGGCCCACAAGCCCAGACCCAAGGGCCTGCTGGAATGCATGCAGCGCTTCGGGTTTACCCAGGAACACTCTGCCATTGTGGGGGACCAGATATTTACGGATACACTGGCCGGCAACCTGGCTGGGGTCACACCCATCCTGGTAAAGGCCATTGATAATCATACGATTTGGCTGAAAGCAAGGCATGTTTTGGAACTGCCCTTTATCTTTGCGGCCAGAAAAAGGAGAATCAAGCTATGAAAAACATTGAAAAATTCCTGTCCATTCTGGATGGCGAGGCAGATGGCTTGCTGCTGACCTCCCGCTACAGCCGTCACTACGGCGCGGAGTTCGACATTGCCGAGGGCATGGCCATCGTCACCAGAAAGGGCTGCCGCTATTTTACTGACAGCCGCTATATTGAGTCCGCTCAGGCGGGCATCCGGGGCTTTGAGGTGCTGGATGTGAACGCCGACCGGAACTACGCCAAGTGCCTCAACGATGCCATTGCGGACTTTGGGGTCACCACTCTGGGGTATGAAGAAAAGTATCTCACCGTGGCGGAGTTTATGAACCTGGAAAAGAATCTGAACGCCAAGCTGGTCCCCATGAACGACCGCATCAACGGTTTCCGGGATGTAAAGGAGCCTTGGGAGCTGGATTTGATGCGGAAAGCCCAGAAAATCGCCGACAAGGCCTTTGAGGAGGCCCTGCCCCGGATCCATGCCGGCATGACCGAGCTGGAAGCCCAGGCGGAGCTGATTTACGCCATGTATAAAAACGGCGCCCAGGGCCTGTCCTTTGACCCCATTGTGGTTTCCGGCCCCAATACCAGTATGCCCCACGGCGTGGCCGGTGACCGGGTAATCCGGGAGGGGGACTTTGTGACCATGGACTTTGGCGTTCTTTATCAGGGCTACTGCTCCGATACCACCCGGACTTTCGCCGTGGGCTACGCCACCGAGGAAATGAAGAAGGTCTACGATACCGTTCTGGAAGCCCAGAAGGCCGGTATCGCCATTACAAAGGCCGGTGTCACCGGCGCTCAGGTGGACGGCGCCGCCCGGAAGGTTATTACCGATGCCGGTTACGGCGAATACTTTGGCCACAGCTACGGCCACGGCGTGGGTCTGGAGATCCACGAGGGCCCCAATATGAGCTTCCGCTACCTCAAGGAGATCCCCGCCGGTGCGGTAACTTCCGCGGAGCCTGGCATTTATCTGCCCGGAAAGTTCGGTGTTCGTATTGAGGATGTGACAATTGTCACCGCCGATGGCTGCGAAGATATCACCAATCTCCCCAAAGATTTGCTGATCATCTAAAAAATTTATAAAACCCCCTTGCAAAATAACGTATTATAGGGTAAACTAGCATAGTTAAGGATATAGATTCTTGTATCCCCCCAAGGGAACATAAATTAGGAGGATAAACCAATGATTTCTGCAAGTGATTTTAGAAACGGCGTGACCTTTGAAATGGATGGCAAGGTCATGCAGGTCATCGAGTTCCAGCACGTCAAGCCCGGCAAGGGCGCTGCCTTCGTCCGTGTCAAGATGAAGAACGTGATTACCGGCGGCGTGACCGAAACCAGCTTCAACCCCTCTGCCAAGTACCCCACCGCTTATATTGAGCGCAAGAAGATGGAGTACTCCTACAATGACGGCAACCTGTACTACTTCATGGACGGCGAGACCTACGAGCTGACCCCCATTGATGCCAGCGTTCTGGATGACTCCTTCAAGTTCGTCAAGGAGAACGACACCTGCACCATCATGAGCTACAAGGGCAACGTCTTTGGCGTGGAAGCTCCCAACTTTGCGGACCTGGTGGTCACCAAGACCGAGCCTGGCTTCGCCGGCAACACCGCTACCAACGTTACCAAGCCCGCCACCGTTGAGACCGGCGCTGAGATCAAGGTGCCTCTGTTCATCAACGAGGGCGACAAGATCCAGATCGACACCCGCACCGGCGAGTACCTGGGCCGTTCCAAGGTCTAAGGACAGCCGTCTTGGCTGAAAGGAGAACGAATATGACGATTTCTGAAAAATCCGCCTACCTGAAGGGGCTCATGGACGGCCTGAAGCTGGACACCGAGACCAATGAAGGAAAGATGATCGCTGCCATCGTTGATTTGCTCGGCGATATGTCCAAGCGTATGGTGGACATTGAGGATACCACCATTGCCATCTCCGACGAGCTGGACGAGATCGAAGAGGACCTGGACGCCATCGAGGACTTCATCATGGATGAAGACGACTACGATGACGACTGGGACGAGGATTACGAGGACGACGACGATTACTACGACCCCGAAGAGGACGAGGAAGAGGACGAGGAAGAGGACGATGAGGATGAGCCCGAGGAAGGCTTCGACTTCGGCGATGAGGACACCACCATCTATGAGGTAGAGTGCGCCTGCGGCAACGTCATCGACTTTGACGAGGAAGTCCTGGAGTCCGGCAGCATCGTCTGCCCCAAGTGCGGCGAGACTCTGGAGTTCTCCTTCGACGACGAGGAAGACCAGTAATTTCTGAATTTCCTTCAGCGGCGGAGCAATCCGCCGCTGAAATGTAAAATGGTGAATTCCGGAAAGAAAATTCTTGACAGATGGCGGAATCTGTGCTATTATATCACCCGTAGTGACGAGCGTCACTTGATTGAACGGGCCTTTAGCTCAGTTGGTCAGAGCCTCCGGCTCATAACCGGATAGTCCCGGGTTCGAGTCCCTGAAGGCCCACCATTAAGCCAAGGTTTTTCCTTTTTTGAATATATGACATAGGGGTATAGCTCAATTGGTAGAGCGGCGGTCTCCAAAACCGTAGGCTCAGGGTTCAAGTCCTTGTGCCCCTGCCAAGATCACCGAACAGCTTTTGTTCGGTGATCTTCTTTTTTGGGATGAATAAGTCCGTTTTTTTGGACAATTAATCTGTTATCCTTGTAATATCCATAAATAATGCTATACAGGAAAGGAAAACAGAATGGAAAGTAAACATTATAAGTATTGGAAGTCTATCGAGGATTTGAAAAGGTGCGTTACATGCGGAAAGAACCATGGTAAAATCTATCTACTTGATGAACTTGTAGCTCCCAAGCCTCCGATACATGAGTATTGCCGGTGCATCATTGATCGCCTAAAAACAATTATTGCTGGCAACGCTACGAAAAATGGTTCTTTGGGGGCGGATTTGTGGCTAAAAGAATTTGGAAAGCTGCCACCCTACTATATCTCTAGTTCAGAGGCAAAGAAGCTTGGTTGGAAGAGCACACTTGGCAACCTTAATTCGGTTGCCCCAGGAAAAATGCTTGCAAAAGGTATCTACGAAAATCGAAATGGGCATCTTCCGTCTGCTTCTAATCGTGTGTGGTACGAGGCAGATATCGATTATACCAGTGGATATCGTGGAATATCGCGTATTCTGTATTCAAACGACGGGCTAATTTTTGTAACATACGATCATTATCAAACTTTGTCAGAAATCGTGTAAACGTGTAAAGAGGTGTGAAAATGGACTATTATGCATATACATTGGTAACAGATAATCCCATTGTTGTTGACTTTTCTGGATGCAAATATCTGGATGATCTACATGAACGCATCCGAAAAAGTTTCGGATTTCCAGCGTGCTGCGGAAAAAACTGGGATGCAGTTTGGGATTGCATCGATGGATACTTTGATGAGAATGAGAGCAGGACAATTCAGATAAGGGGGTTCCAGTCGATGCCAAATGAATTACAGGAATACTGTAAACCAATGTGGGGTATCTTTTCCGATTTACAGAAAGAATGCAGAAACATTATTGTGTGTCGTGAATCGTAAAAAAGCTGAGCGCCCTGAGTTTAGCCTACTGTACCTGCTGTGCGGCGCTTCGATGTTCAAATTTTCCCTTATTTTTCCCTTACGGGAGTAAAATGTGGCGGTATACGGTGGTAAAAAACAGCATATAAAAGTTCTGAAAACGTGTGAAATAACATGAAAATGCCCGATTTAACAGTCGGTAACATTGAGGAAGGCTAGTTCAAATCCTTGTGCCCCTGCCAAGATCACCGAACAGATTTTGTTCGGTGATCTTCTTTTTTGATTTCTTTTGATTGCTTTTGCCGTATCAAAAGTTCGATTTTCGCCACCCGGTTTTTCGCTGTTTTGTGTTTTCCCTTATTGGGAAGAACTTGTTTCCCTTATGGATTCATAGAATCTCTGCATTCCTGCGGCGCTGTCCAGCCCTGCTGCCATGAACGGGGTGGGGCGGCGAGTAGCTGGCAGCAAAACGCCCTGAGCATCTGTGTGCCCAGGGCGTTTTGCGTTAAAAGACAATACGCACATTTACGATCCTGAAAATTTCCGACAATACGCAGGTTTACAAAGCCATGGCTCCGTTGTTATTACGCAGGGAGGGGGAGGAAAACGGGAATCTGCAAATTCTTTTTTTGTGGCTTCACGGCTCTCGGAACTCCGAAAGCGGATGTGGTTCCAGGGTAATGGGCTTGTAGGAATTCAGAATGGCCTGCGCCTCATCCTCCGTGATCTGCGTGTCGAATTCCGCGTAATGGTCTGTGGAGGAGGTGCGCCACCAGTTTCCGTCCGCATCCTTCTTCAGCCGGACAATGCTTCGCTCCTTCGGGTTGGAGAAGACCGGATCGTCATTGTTGGCAAAGCGGAAGATGTGGTACCAATACTCTCCAGGGACATTTGGTTCATCCCCTGGCCAGTGGATGAAAACATGATCTTCATATGGCAGCAGATGGTAGCTTTTGCCTTCGTCTGTGATGCCGTCCTTCATGCCTACGATGCTGCCAATGTAGTCGCCGTAGAAAATGAGCAGCTCGTCCGTCCCGTTACCGTCCGCGTCATAAAACGCATAGGTTTTGACAGGGGGCGTATACTCCGGCATATCAGCACGGAGCCGCTCGTCGCCCTGAAGCAGGTCCGCTACATACTCGGCATAGGTGGCACGCCGGAACCTGTTGGGGTCGTCCTGTGCGCTGCTGATTTCCGTATTGGAAGCCTGCTCCCGGGCATCCGCCGCAGCGGGCTCCGGCGCTTGGGGTTGAATCATGAAGTCAAAGCATTCGGCGATTTCCTCGAGACGGACATTTCCGTCCAGCGTGAAGCTCAGGCTCAGGAAGCAGTCCTCCCGGTCGGCCAGAATCATGCCGCTCTGGTCCGATTCCAGAAACAGGAGAGGGACACCGTCCGATGTGGTATAGTTTCTTTCTGTAACGGTATCCGGATTCGTGTAACCGAACACATCGTAGAAAACGTCCTTCTTGACGCATTGGTAGGTAAACATCTCCGCCGCGTCCCCCAGGTTCAGCGTGCCGTAAATGGTAAAGGAGCCGCCCGGGAAATAGCGTCCTGCGGGGATGGAGAGCACTGCATCGGTATCGGGCTTCAACAGGCTGTCAATGCCGAGCAGGGGGAGGAACTTGTTGCAGTCAACCTGTTCGTGCCAGGGCTTCCCGATGACGCTCAGGCCGTACTTGGTGCAGATCTCGTCCAGTTTGTCCACCATTGTCTGATCCTGAACGCTGTACGCCCAGTAAGCCGGGTCGCTGTCCCAGTAGTCCCCGCCGGAGCGTGTGTAGCTCTGGGTGAACGCCAGCCACTCCTGACTTGCCTGATAGTTGGGCGTCCCCTCTATGCCTTGGAGGGAGAATACGGTCAGCTGCGTTTCGGAAGCGCTGTCTTCGGGACTGCTTTCAGAAATGGGGCTGCTTTCGGGAATAGGGACCGTTTCGGTGCCAAGGGTCAGCTGCCGCAGGCTGAGCATGTAGGCCACGCAGCATCCGGCCAGCAGCAGCGCCAGCAGGCAGACAATGGCGACCAGCAGGGTGCGCCGGGATTTTGCGTAGGTCTTCTCTTCAAACGCGCCACATTTTTTTTCATGGGCCAAGGCATTGCTTCTTGTCCGGGCGGAGAAATGGAAAACCTCCGCTTCCTCTACCAGATCGTCCCCAACGAATTGCAGTCCGAGAAAAATATCCTTTCCGTTCATACACGGATACCCTCCTTTTCCAGATAAGTACAGAGCTTCGCTCTGGTTCGATTCAGCCGCATCTGTACGGCACTTTCACCGATGCCGTACCGGGCGGCAATTTCCCCAATACTGTCCGCATACCAGTACCGGCGCATGAATACCACACGATTTTCCGGGGTTAAGGTCCGCAGAAACGAATCCAGGACCATGCCCAGTTCCCGCCCGGACATCTCCCGTTCTCGCTGGGGATCCGGGACACACAACTCCATTTCCTGGGTCAGACTGACAACCTCGGCCTTTCGCTTGGCGGCATTGTTCCAGTCCAGCTTGTCCAGGGCAAAGTGCCTGCATATCCTTGCGATATAAGCAAAGAAATATTGGGGCTTATGGGGAGGAATCGTGACCCATGCCTTCATGTAGGTATCGCTGACACTTTCTTCGGCGTCCTGCGCGTTGCGGACGATGCCGTCGGCCAGATGGAAAAGCCGCCGCCCGTAGGTGCTGTCTGTCTGCCGGATGGCGTCTTCATTCCTGGCAAAGAACAATTCGATGATTTTGCTGTCTTCCATGTAGGGTTCACCTCGCTTGTGTATTTGTTTCCTCACCCTGTTAAACGGATTTCGAGAGGGAAATCTCACATATATTTCCCGGAAGAGAAAAACTTTTTTCTCATTATGCCGTATCCGCGCGGAAAATGCAAGGAGGGGCACAGGAAAAGCATGCTTCCCTATGATGCAGACGCCCAGTACCCGAATGGGTGATTTCCTTATCAGGAAAAATCCGATGATTGGCAAAAGAACAGTATAATACGATGAAAAACAGCTATGCCGCAGAAACAGGTGTTGCGCATTCTGTCGTATTGGTGTAGAATTGCAATAGGAAAGATATGCAGCCCTTTTTGACAGTTGCAAGGGAAGGTGATCATGTGGGGACATGGGGAACGTCGCTGTACGCGAACGATTTGACGAGTGATATCCGCGGGGACTATGTGGATGGACTGAAAAGAGGAAAGACAAACGAAGAGATCACGCGGGAACTTATTGATGGGTATACTAAGGATATTGGCGCGGATGAAGAACCCTTATTCTGGCTTGCCTTGGCGGATACACAGTGGAACTACGGAAGGCTGCTTTCGGACGTAAAAGAAAAAGCCATGTCTTATCTTTCACAGGATCAGGAATGGGCATGCTGGGAAGAGGCCGGGCAGAAGAAACTGTCCGCCTGGAAAAGAACGCTGGAAGCACTCAAAAGCAAAATGGAGTCGCCTCAGCCGCCGATCAAAAAAGTGTCCAAATACCGCCTTTATCAGTGCAAATGGAAATTGGGCGATGTTTTCGCGTACCGGTTTACTGGTGATTACAGCAAAGAAATGGGCTTCGCGGGAAAATATGTCGTTTTCCGCAAAGTCACGGAGGCCATGTGGTGGCCCGGCCATATCGTACCCGTTGTTCAGATCTACAAATGGATAGGTGGGGAGATCCCTTCCATGGAGGAGCTATCTGGTTTTGAACTGCTCCCGGCTTTCTACAAGCCTGCGGCATTCCAAAACTATCCGGATATGAAGATGGAATACAGAGTTATTCTGATATCCGAATCCGAAAAGGCGATCCCAAAAGAGAACCTGACCTGCCTGGGAAATTTGCCCGGGGAGGATATGCTCCCGTTTCAAGGCCATGACCGCTGGACTGGTTACTACCCGGTTGGATGGGAATCGGGTAAGTACAACAGTAAATTTGAGCATTATGTTATTGACCAGTACCTTGCCTGGCGCGATGTGAAATTGTGAGGATAGAATAGTGGGGAGAAATGATTCTAATTGTCTTGACATCAATATTGTAAATTATCAAAACGAATTCAATCAAAGAAACGAATCATCCGGCAAGAATAGTTCTAACAGTGTGGAGGAGAACGTTATGGAGCGATCACCGGATGTTGAAGCTATATTTGAATTCAATGCCACAAGGAAAAAACCCGCAAATGATGGCTACAGACCGGCGCATTTGGTAACGGATACTTACTTGACGACAGGGATTCACCATTACTACGGTGTTAAGTTTGTTGCTCCAAATGGAACAGCAAAGGGGACCATTACATTCTTGTCTCCTGAATCGTATCCTCATTGTTTGTGGATCGGGAAAAAGATCAGGATGCAGGAAGGCGGGCGGATTGTTGGATACGCAACTGTAACCAGAATTTATAATCCGTTGCTGCGCTTGGAGAACCAATAGTAAGTCATACTGCGGGCGTTTCGGAAATATTGTCTGCGATAATATCACACGTTTATGTTCTTTAGCGGATCAGAAAGGAAAATGCCATGAAGATAAAACCGTGTACGGACGACATCATTTCTGTGATCGGGATCTGGCCCGTGATCATCATAGCCGAAGTCATTTTCCTTCTGCTTGGAGAAAGGAACGCTTTTTTCACCGCGGGAATCGCGCTGCTGAATGCATTTGTGGGCGTGTTTACGATTCGTGATCTGCTGTATTTTCTGCGAACGATTGATCTTGATATGGAAGGGTGTACTTTTTCCATAGGAAAATTTCGGAAGCAATATGCCTGGAGTGCGTTAACAGTCCGGCTATGCAATGCGCGCAATTTTTCATTCTATGGCAGCGATAAGCGGGGCCCTGGGCTGCTGATCTATCCCAGAAAAGCAAACTACATCTGCAAGCTGGCCCCGATGACTTATTGCAGAACCAGGCATCCGCTTTCCAGCGCCTATCTGCGATTTGAAACGGCGAAAGATACGCGCAAAAATGTTACAGGGAAAATCATTTACGATGGCTATACCGCGGACAGAGAGAAAGTTTTGGAGTATTTGAGCTTCCTGCAATGCCGGGAGGATTGGGAGCCGTGTGCACATGAAAACAGGCAATAAACCAGTTTTCCGCCACAACAATTGCATGAGTAATTATTTTGTAAGCGATAAAGTACATACAAACGTAGGGAACGGCCTGCGTGCCGTTCCGCCGGTTTTGCATTTCGCACTCGGTTCGTATTTTCACAAATCTGTGGCTTTGGAACGGCACACAGGCCGTTCCCTACAATATTGTTTCCACATGGTGTCCACAAATTTGTAACGCATGCAATTGCCATCGTTTTCCACGGTTGAGATTGCATCCGTACATCCATAGTGCTATAATCGTCACAAAGGAGGCGCTTGCGCCATGGCACGCACCGCGTTGAGCTATGAGGTTTCGACCCGTCTGGCGGAAATGGGATTCCCGACGGAGTTTGCCTATCTGGTAGGCACCCAGATGAACACGGATTTCACCGCCCGCATGATGCTGGGCTACCTGCGCGATGCCCAGCCGAAAACCATGGAAGAGGTGGCGGACGAGATGCTGGGAATCCTGGCGCTGCGGGACAAATGTATGCAGAAACAGATACAAAAGAAGGGAAGGTAATTGCTATGACCGGAAAAGAAATGTGGAATCTCTATTGCGAAAAGGAAAAACTGGATCCCAGTATACCCTGCGATATCTGGAAATTCTGCGGCGGCGGCCCTGCGGCGGACGAGCTTGCGGAGCTGGTGCTGGAGGGCAAAAAGACCGCCACGGCCGGTGCGATGATCGCTTATGAGATTGAAAAGGAGCCTATTCCGGAGGCTGGCTGCTATAGTGTAGTCCTCTTTGACGATGAACGTGCGGCTTGCGTTATCCGGGATACGAAGGTATCCGTCGTCCCCTTTGACCAGGTCAGCCCGGAGCACGCCTGGAAAGAGGGCGAGGGCGACCGCAGCCTGGCCTATTGGCGCAGCGTCCACAGATCGTTCTTCACGCCGGATTATGAAGAGGCAGGCCAGCCCTTCAACGAGCACGGCCTCTGCGTGCTGGAGGAGTTCGAGGTCGTGTTTGCGGAGTAGAATGGGCTATAATGAATCAAAACGAGAGAAAAGAGGGACGCCATGCCGTTTTGTGCCGCAATTGTGGAGGACAGCGCAGCGGATGCGGAATATGTGGAGAATATTCTGCGCCGCTGGGCAGATGCCCGGGACTGCGCCGTTTCCGTGGAGCGATTCCCCTCCGCGGAAAGCTTCCTGTTCCGCTATGCCGAGGACAAGGCATGGGATATCCTGCTGCTGGATATTGAAATGGGAGCCATGGACGGCGTTTCCCTGGCAAAACAGATCCGGAAGGACAATGATACCGTTCAGATCGTTTTTGTCACCGGCTACCCGGACCATATGGCCCAGGGGTATGATGTAGCGGCATTGCACTATCTCATGAAGCCCGTCCGGGAGGGGCAGCTTTTCGCGGTTCTGGACCGGGCCGCCGGAGCGCCGCAAAGGCGGGAACGGTTCCTGCTTCTGACGGTGGAAGGGGAGACGGTGCGGCTGGCCGCCAGGGCAGTCCTGTATGCGGAGAGCTTTTCTCACACGGTGGAACTTGTTACGGAAAAGGAAACCTATCCGGTGAAGCTGCCCATGGGCGAACTGGAAAGACAGCTGGGTGAGGGCTTTGTCCGCTGCCACCGGTCCTATCTGGTAAATCTGGCCTATATTTCCCGGCTTTCGAAAACGGAGGTCATCCTGGATGGCGGAAAGCGCCTGCCGCTGTCCAGAGGAGCGGCCCGGCAGGTTCACCGGGCTTTTGTACAGTACTATACGGGAGACAGCCATGAAGCTTTTTGATTTCCTCTTCGCCGGGGCCATTGACCGCCGGGTAGCGGCATTTCAGAATGATCTGATTACCCGGCACTGCGACGAGGTGGACAACATCTACCGGAAAATGCGGGGCTGGCGGCACGATTACCACAACCATATCCAAACACTTCTGGCCCTGACGGAAGACCCGGAGGCTCTGCGGAAATACCTTTGGGAGCTGAACGATGACCTGACGACTGTGGATACGGTGCTGAAGACGGGCAACGTTATGGTGGATGCCATCCTGAATTCCAAGCTGTCCCTGATCAAGAGCAGGAATATTTCCGTCAACGCCAAGGCGACTGTTCCGGCGCAGCTGGCCATTTCGGAAATCGACCTGTGTGCCATTCTTGGCAATCTGCTGGACAATGCCATGGAGGCATGCCTGCGGCAGACGGAGGGGGAGACGCGGTTTATCCGGGTCTATATCGGTGTTCTAAAGCAGCAGCTTTATATCTGTGTGACCAATTCCGCAGATGGGAAGCCCCGAAAAAGCGGGAAGATCTATCTCTCTTCCAAGACCGGAGAAAACCACGGCTTGGGCCTGCTGCGCATTGATCGCCTGGCGGAGAAGTACGGCGGCTATGTGAACCGGCAGAGCGAGGAGGGAGCCTTCGCCACAGAGGTTATGCTGCCACTGGAAGAATAGGAACCTCTGAATAAATCGTCTGTGGCTGAAGAGCGGATCTTTTTCGCCCGCTCTTCAGCATCAAAAGCAGGAAATACACAAAGTATTCCACTGCTTTCGATGCTTTGACCGGTCAAAAAATCTCTCGCTCTCAGCTCTTGCCGATTTAATCAGAGGTTCCTTTAAGAAGTGCAATTCGCGTTCGAAACAGTGCCGTTCGTGCGGGAATTGCGCTTCTTTTTTGCGAATGGTGTAAGATGGTGCCAGGAGGTGGAGCAATGAAAGAAAAACCAAAATACAGTCTGGGACAGAACCTGATCTATCTGTCTCGGGTCTGCCGAAGGGAAACAAAGGCACTGCCGGTCTGTACGGCGGGCCTGGTGGCGCTGGAGCTTCTGAACAGTTTGGCGGGGATCACCATCGGTCCTGCCATATTGCAGAAGGTGGAGCAAAGGGCACCTTTGGCGCAGATGCTGCTGACGATCCTTCTTTACACCCTGGCACTGGCCGTTTTTGCTGCGGGGCTTTCCTATCTGCGAGACGGAATCCATGTTTTCCGCAGCCGCTTGTACGATGCTTTTGACCGGGCACAGGCAAGAAAAGCCGCGGAAACATCCTACCCCAATACTCTGGATCCGGCCTTTCACCGGATGCAGGAGCTGGCCTACCGGGTCATGGGCGGAACCAATGTGCAGACGCCCCCAGTGGCCATGGTGACCCTGACGGGGGAGCTTTGCACGGCGGTGCTGGGCTTTGGGCTGTATCTGCTGCTGCTCAAGGGCCTGCCGCCGATATTGCTGGCTCTGGTGGTGGGGACAACGGCCAGCGGCTTTTTTGCGGGCAAGTACGCGGGCCGCTGGGAGTTTCAGACCCGGGAGGAGGCGGCGAAATACCGCTACGAAATGCTCTTTGTGACCAATACCGCCATGTCCAACGAGATGCCCAAGGACATCCGTCTGTTCCACATGCAGCCCTGGCTTATGGAGATTTACGACAAGGCTCTGGGATTATACCGGGGCTATTGCGGCCGCCGGGAGCGGCGCTTCCTGGGAGCAAAGGCGGCGGACGTGCTGCTGACATTGGCGAGAAACGGCATTGCCTATGCCTATCTTGTCCATACTGCCTTGACCCGGGGACAGAGCGCGTCGCTGTTCCTGCTGCAATTTTCGGCGGTGACAGGCTTTACCGTCTGGATTACCACCATTTTGGACAGCCTGATCGCGCTGCACCGGGAGAGCAGGAAGCTATGCGGCGTTCGGGAATTTCTGGAATGGCCGGAGCCCTTTCGAATGGAAGAGGGCGAGGCAGTTCCCCGCAGTCTCAAGGGCTATGCGCTGCGGCTGGAAAATGTGTCCTTTCGCTATCCCAAGGCGGAAAAGGACACCATTTGCGGTATGAATCTGACCATCCATCCGGGAGAAAAGCTGGCCATTGTGGGCCTCAACGGCGCGGGAAAAACGACGCTGGTGAAGCTCCTCTGCGGCCTGCTGGACCCCACCGAGGGCAGGGTGCTGCTGAACGGGGAAGATATCCGGCAGTTTGACAGACGGGACTATTACCGCCTGTTCACCGCCGTGTTTCAGGAGCACTCCCTGTTTTCGGCCAGTCTGGCGGCAAATATTGCCCAGTCGGAGACGGATATCGACATGGAAAGGGTAAAAGAATGCGTCAAAAACGCCGGACTGGAAGAGACGATTCCCCAATTCCCGGATGGCCTCAGCACGAACCTGGGAAAAGCCCTCCACGACGACGGCATCGAACTGTCCGGCGGTCAGGAGCAGCGGCTGCTGCTGGCCCGGGCGCTTTACAAGGACGCGTCCATCCTGCTGCTGGACGAGCCGACAGCGGCTTTGGATCCCATTGCCGAAAACGACATGTACCTGCGCTACGATGCCATTACCCGGGGCCGCACCGCCGTCTACATCTCCCACCGGCTGGCATCTACCAGATTCTGTGACCGGGTGCTGTTTCTGAAGGACGGGAAGATCCTGGAAGCGGGCACCCATGAAGAGCTGCTGGCCCTGGGCGGGGAGTATGCCGCGCTTTTTGAGGTCCAGAGCCGTTATTACCGAGAAGGAGGGGCGGACCATGAAGCATGAGATATCCATGCGGGAAGCCATTTCTCTGCACTGGTGGGCGGTCAGACAGTGGTGGGATGTGGAGCCAAAGCTATTCCTCTCCACCTGCGCCTATACTCTGGCCAAGCATCTGTCCCCCTATGTGACCATCTGGCTTTCCGCCCAGCTGATTAACGAACTGGCAGGGACCAGAGATCCCGAAAGGCTGAAATTCTGGGTGCTGCTGACGATTTCCTTGACGGCGGCCCTGCAGCTGCTGACCGCGGTTCTGTATCATTGGCGGCAGGCAGTTCACGGAGCGGAGTGGGAGCTGGAAAACCGGATGCAGACCAGAAAAATGCTGGATATGGATTTTTCAACCGTGGAATCCCCGGAAACGGAAAACTTGCTGCACGCTATGCGCAAGCACATGATGGGCAACCTCTATGGCTTTGTGGATATCCACGGGGCTTTTACAGAGTCCATTGTCGGCGGCTGCGCCTCCGCTTCAGGTGCGGCGGCGTTGACCGTCAGTATGTTTGCGCGTCCCGTGACGGCGGGATCGCTTCAGTGGCTGAATCATCCGCTGGCTGCTGCCGGGGTTGTCGTTCTGCTGTTGGGAATGACGGTGCTGTCCCTTGTCCTGTCTGCCAAAGCTTCGGAGAACAGTGCGCAGCTCTGGCCCTGCAGCAATATCTATAACCGGGTGCTGAGCTATTACCCCAACTTCTGCGGCGAAAGCCGACGGGCTATGGATATACGGATGTATGAGCAGCAAAAGGTGGTGCTGCCGACCATGGAGCGGGCGGCCATGTACAGAAAAGGGGCCCCGGCAATTGCCATTCTCTGCGGAAGGGTCGCCCCCTATACTGCCGCCGGACGGGTGGTTAACGCGGTGCTGACCGGTATCGTCTATGTATTTGTCTGCCTGAAAGCCTGGGGCGGGGCCTTTGGCGTAGGCTCCGTGACCCAGTATGTGGGGGCCGTAACCCAGCTCTGCGGCGGGCTTTCGGAAATGCTGGGCACCATCGGCCGCCTGCCCTTCAACGCCGCTTATCTGCGGGACATCCGGGCCTTTCTGGAGTTGCCGAACCACATGTATCAGGGCAGCCTCCCTACGGAAAAGCGGGACGACCGGGAGTATGAGGTGGAATTCCGGGACGTGTCCTTCCTGTACCCCGGAAGCGAAAGCTGGGCGCTGCGCCATGTGAATATGAAATTCAAAATCGGCTCCCGGCTGGCGGTTGTTGGCATGAACGGCTCCGGAAAGACCACCTTTATCAAACTCCTGTGCCGATTGTATGACCCTACGGAGGGGCAGATCCTGCTCAATGGCATTGACATCCGCAAATACAGGTATGACGATTATCTGGACGTGTTTGCCGTGGTATTTCAGGATTTTCGGCTCCTGGCCCTGCCTCTGGGCCAAAATATTGGGGCAAGCAGGGAATATGACCGGGACCGGGCGGAGGACTGCCTGAAAAAGGCGGGTTTCGGCCAGCGGCTGGCGTCTATGGGAAGTGGCCTGGATACCTACCTTTATAAAGAGCTGGACGAGGCCGGCGTTATACTCTCCGGCGGCGAAGCCCAGAAAGTGGCCATCGCCCGGGCGCTGTACAAGAACGCGCCATTTCTCATTCTGGACGAACCAACGGCGGCCCTGGATCCCCTGGCGGAGGCGGAGATCTACAGCAAGCTCAATGAGATTGTCGGGGACAAGACCGCCATTTACATCAGTCATCGGCTGTCCTCCTGTGTTTTCTGCGATGAGATCGCCGTGTTTCACAACGGCACCGTGATCCAGCAGGGCACCCATGAGGAATTGCTGAAGAATAGATATGGCAAGTATTACGAACTCTGGAACGCCCAGGCGCAATATTACACATAAGGCAACAGCCCCACGGATTATTTGGTCCGTGGGGCTGCTGCAGACCATTGATTTTCCGTGGAAATCCGGTATAATGGAGGAAAAAGCGAAAACGCCGGAGTTTTTCCGGAAAAACAGGAGGCAAGCATGAAACTGATCCATTGCGCGGATATCCACCTGGATTCCCCGATGCTGACCCATATGTCCGCTGCCCAGGCGTCCATGCGGAACGCCCAGATCATCGATTCCTTTCTTCGCCTGACGGATTATGCCGCGGCCAACGGCGTCCGGGCGGTCATTATCGCCGGAGATCTGTTCGATGGAGAGCGGGTTCGGGGGCGGACGGTGGACGAAATTCTGGCCGCCATGGAGCGGACGCCGGAGGTGGACTATCTCTATCTGCCGGGGAACCACGACGGTGCGGCAAGAGCCTTTTCGGACAGAACACTGCCGGAAAATCTGCGGCAGTTCGGCCGGGAATGGACCACCTTTCAATATGAAAATGTGGCGGTTTCCGGCGTGCAGCTCTGCCGGGAGAATGGGGAAGCCATCTATGAGGCGGTGCCTCATGCGGCTGGGCGCGTGAACATCGCGGTGCTCCATGGGCAGATCGGCACGGTCAGCGGCGAGGACGCTGTGAATCTGAGCCTGTTGAAATACAAGGGCATTGACTATCTGGCTCTGGGCCATATCCATTCCTATACTCTGGAACGGCTGGATGATCGGGGAATCTATTGCTACTGCGGCTGTCTGGAGGGCCGGGGCTTTGACGAGTGCGGCGACAAGGGCTTCGTGCTGCTGGATGTAGAAGATGGAAAGGTGACGCCTGCGTTCGTGCCCTTTGCCAGCCGTCGGCTGCACCGTGTTCCTGTGGACATCACGGGTCTGACAAAAAGTGCCCAGATCGCCCAGGCCATGAAGCAGGCGGCCCAAACGATCAGTGCCGGGGATATGGTGGAATTTCTGCTGACAGGCAGCTGTGAGCCGGAGGCGGATCTTTCTCTGATATATCTGCGGGAGCTGATGAAGAGCAGCTTTTATTTTGTTAAAGTCAAGGACGAGACGACTTGCTCTTTGGACCCGAATCAATACAAAAACGACGTGTCCCTGAAGGGTGCCTTTATCCGTCTGGTTCTGGCGGGGCCGGAAGACGACAATGACAAGGCGGCTATGATCCGCGCGGGACTCCAGGCACTGGCAGGGGAGGAGATCGGACTATGAAGCTTTTGAGATGCCATATTGAAAACTTCGGCGTGCTGTCCGGCTTTGATCAGGAATTTGTGGCGGGCCTGAATGTGCTCTGCCGGGAGAATGGCTTCGGCAAAAGCACCCTTGCGGCATTTATCAAGGCTATGTTTTACGGCCTGCCCAAGTCCCGGACAAGAAGCCTGACGGAAAACGAGCGCAAGCGCTATGACCCCTGGCAGGGGGGCAAGTACGGCGGCTTCCTGGAATTTGAGTATCAGGGCGTCCAATATCGGGTGACCCGGTATTTCGGCAAAAAGGAGGACAGTTTTGCCCTCTATGATCTGACGAACCGAACGGAAAGCACCCGTTTTACGGAGAACCTGGGGGAAGACCTGTTTCAACTGGATGCAGACGCCTTTGCCAGAAGCACCTTTGTGCCCCAGATGTCCGGCCGGGATGTGACGGCCACAACCTCCATCCGCACGAAGCTCACGAATCTGGTGGAGGACACCAATGATCTGAACAATTACGATACGGCCATGAAGCGGCTTCAGGACTACCGCAAAAAGCTGAAGCTCTTCAAGGGCGAGGGTGGACAGATCGCCCAGCTGCGACAGGAGTGCCGCGGTCTGGAAAGCGACATTGCGGAGGCGGAGAAGGATATAGCCCCTCTGGAGACGGTTTGCCGTCGTATAGACGTCCTGAATGGGGAAAAAGACGGCATAGACGCCCAAAAGGAGGCCCTGCGGGAGCAGCTGCGGCAGGCCAACGAGCAAAAAGCCCTGCGTGCGCGGCAGGAGAATCTGGGACAGCTGCGCGGGCAGCTTCTGGAAAGAGAAGCGGCGCTTGCGAAGCTGGACGCACAGTATCCCAACGGCTATCCTACCCGTGAAGAATTGGATGAACAGAGAAAGAACCTGACCCGGGCGCTGGAGGCCCAGAGACGTGTGAGCGGCCGCGGCGAGAAGGCTTCCCTTTCGGCGGAAGAAACGCGGCTGCTGGAATCCCTGAACCGGCTGTTCGCGCAGGGGGGGCCCGGGGAAACGGAGTTCGCTGCCTGGGAAAAGCTGCGGCAGAATCGGGATTTCCTGCTGCGGAGCAGAGAACCCGGCGGGCTCTCGGAACGGGAGCAGGCGGACTTTCAGACGTTGAAGCGCACCTTCGCCGGGGGCGTTCCGGAGGAAGTCCGGATCCGGGAGACCCAGCGGCAGTGCAGACGCATTGCGGAACTGCAGGGTATGCAGCGGACAAAGCCGGAACGGGCGAAAAAAAAGCCCAGCCTGCCGCTGCTGGTTTTCGGACTGGCGCTGCTGATTTTGGGGGCTGTGCTGGCGTCGATAAAGCTGACTGTGACCGGCATATGCGTTCTGGTTCTGGGTGCTGCTGCCGCGCTTGGGGCGGTGCTGATAAGAAAGCCGGACGGCAGGACGGAAGATCCCATTCCCACGGCGGAAGAGCAGGAGCTTGCCGATTTGCAGCGGCAGCGGGATGCTTTCCTGCGGCGCTTTTATGAGGATGTGACGGAGCCGGAGGAAAAACTGGCGAACCTGCGGGCTGACCGGCAGCGCTATCTGGATTTGTCCCGGAGAAGCGCCGCCTGGGAACAGCAGCGCCGGGAGGCGGATGCCCAGTTGCGGCAGATACAGGCGGAATTGGGGCAGGCGTTTGCGTACTATTACCCCGGAGAGGCCTACGACGACGGCTTTGTTCAAAGATTGCGGGACGCGGCGAGAAGCCAGGATTCTCTGACCCGGCAGCTTCGGGAGAAACAATCTCTGCTGGAAGAGGCAAATGAGCGGGATCGTCAGGAGGCGGAGGAGGCTGTCCAGACAGCCCGGGAATTTTTGAACCACTATGCGCTTTCGGAACCCACAGCTGCCGCCTGCATCCAGAAGGCTGCGGATGATATACAAAACCGAAAAATGTTCTGCGCCGAACTGGAAAACGCAAAGAAGGCCCTGAGCGCGTTTTTGGAGAAAAACGGGGATGTCGGCCCATTGCAGCCCATTCCGGAGCCGGAAACGCTGGAGATCCGGGAGAAGCAGATCCAAATCCGGCTGGATGAACTGGAAAATTCCCTGCGGGATGCCCGCCAGCAGCGGCGGAGCTTGCAGGAAAGCGTCGAGCGCATCCCGGCATGGGAGGATAAACTTTCCGGTCTGGAAGACGAGCTGCAGGAGGCGGAGCGGAAATGCGCTTTGGCGGACCGCACCATAGCCCTTTTGGAGCAGGCAAAGGATTCTCTGGCCAACAGCTATGTGGCAAAGATCGAAGAGGGGTTCCGGCGGTATGCTGAAACACTGCTGCCCGGCGACCTGAGCAATGTGCTGGTGGATAAAGATTTGAAGCTGCGCATCGATGCCCAGGGGGCGGCCAGAGAGACGGAAAGCTTCAGCGCGGGTCTGTCCGACTGCATTTCGCTGTGCATGCGTCTTTCTCTGGTAGACGCTCTTTTCGGGGAGAAAACACCCTTCCTGATTCTTGACGATCCCTTTGTGAATCTGGACGATGAACATACCAAACGTGCGCTGGAAATGCTGCGTGGGGTTGCGGAGGATCACCAGATCCTCTACCTGGTCTGCAACAGCAGCAGAGCCTGAGAACCTTTGAATAAACCGTCTGCGGCTGAAGAGCGGTCAAAAATTCTCGCTTTCAGCTCCTGCCGATTTATCAGAGATTCCATGAGGAGGAAAAACGATGCAATACAGTCTGTGCAATACCTGGGAATTCACGGAAACCTGCACCGAAGCCTTTCTGCGGGGAGAACCCGTGGAAACGGAGTCTGTGCGTCTGCCCCATACCTGCCGGGAGGTGCCGCTGCACTACGCTTCCCCCAGGGACTATGAAATGGTCTGCGGCTACCGCAGACGCTTCACGGTCCCTGCGGATGCTCCCAGGCTTTTCCTTCGATTTGACGGCGCGGCCCACCAGGCGGTGGTGTTTGTCAACGGAAAGCGGGCGGGGGAGCACCGGGGCGGTTATACGGCGTTTACCTTGGAGATTACCGATCTGGTGGACCGGAATCAGGAGAACTTGCTCTCTGTTTGTCTGGACACCCGGGAGGATCCCCAGGTGCCGCCCTTCGGCTTTGTGATCGACTACCTGACCTATGGCGGACTGTACCGGGAGGTCTGGCTGGAAACGTCGGCCCAATGCCGGATGGAAGATTTGTTTGTCCATACGCCGACTCTGCAGACGGCAGATGTCAGCCTGAAGCTGGATCGGCCGAAGGCTGCCGCTCAGGTGCGGTTTTCTCTGAAAGACCCGGCAGGGGAGACGCTGGCAAACAAAACGGTTTCTGCGGAGCCGGAAATTCACGCCGTTTTGGAGTATCCTCAGGCGGTGGCCTGGACGCCGGATAATCCGATGCTGTACCGCTGCGGGGCAGCGCTGCTGGATGAAAAGGGGAAAGTTCTGGACATCCGGGAGACCCGTTTCGGCTTCCGAACGGCGGTTTTTCAGCCGGATGGCTTCTATCTGAACGGGAAAAAGACGTTCCTGCGGGGCCTGAACCGGCACCAGAGCTATCCCTATATCGGCTATGCGGCGACGAAAAGCCTGCAGCGGGAGGATGCTCGTATTTTGAAGCAGGAGTTGGGCTGCAACGCGGTGCGTACCAGCCACTATCCGCAGAGCCGGCACTTTCTGGATGCTTGTGATGAAACAGGCCTGCTGGTATTTACCGAACTGCCGGGCTGGCAGCACATCGGAGATGGCGGCTGGAAGGATCTGGCATGCAAAATGGTGGAGGAAATGGTCCTGCAGTACCGGAATCACCCCAGCATCATCCTGTGGGGCGTCCGTATAAATGAAAGTGTGGACGATGACGCGTTCTATACAAGAACAAATGCCATAGCCCACGCGCTGGATCCCAGCCGTGCTACCTCCGGCGTCCGGTATCTGGAAAAGAGCCATCTTCTGGAGGATGTCTACGCCTTTAACGACTTCTCCCATACGGGCAATAATCCCGGAGCAAAACGGAAAAAGCAGGTCATGCGGGAGAAGGACAGGGCGCTGCTGATCTCCGAGCACAGCGGCCATATGTACCCTACCAAATCCTTCGACAACGCGTCCCACCGACAGGAGCATGCCTTGCGGCATGCGAGAGTTCTGAACGCCGCTTATGGGGATGGAGATCACGCGGGCTGTTTTGGCTGGTGCATGTTTGATTACGCTACCCACAAGGACTTCGGTTCCGGGGATCGAATCTGCTATCATGGTGTGCTGGACAGCTTCCGAAACCCCAAGCTGGCGGCCGGCGTCTATGCCGCTCAGGGGAAGACACCCACTTTAACGGTCAGTTCGTCCATGGATATCGGCGACTATCCGGCGGGGCAGATTGGCAAGGTCTATGTGTTCACCAATGCGGAGCGGGTGGAGCTGTACAAGAACGATGCCTATGTGACCACTTTGCAAAAAAGCCCCTGGAGGCTGCTGCCCCATCCACCCCTGTGCGTGGAGGATACCATCGGAGCGCTGCTGGAGACCCAGGAGCATTTCGAAAAGCCCAAGGCAGACGCCCTTCGGGACTGCCTGCTGGCTGCCGGGAAATATGGTCTTGTCGGGATGCCCCTGAGGAAAAAACTGAAAATGGCCTGGTGCATGGTGCGTTACAAAATGAAGTTTGAGGACGGGGTTGCCCTCTACGGAAAATATGTGGGCAACTGGGGCGGCGAAGCCACCCGCTGGCGGTTTGACGCAAAAAACGGAGACGCGCTGGCGGGGTCTGTGACCCTTTGCCCCAGTGAGAAGCTCCATTTGGAAGTTTGCGCCTCTGCGGAAACTCTGGCGGAAGGGGATACCTACGATATGGCTGCAATCCGGGTCCGTATTCTGGACGAAAACGGCAATCCGGCGCCCTATGCCCAGCTGCCCCTGCAATACACATTGGAAGGACCTCTGAGCCTGGTCGGACCCGCCGTGCAGACCGCCGAGGGCGGCATGGGCGGAACCTACCTGCGTACCGTAGGCGAAGGGGGAAGGGCAAAGCTGACAGTCAGCACCCCGGGCTGCGAAAGCGTCCGTTTGGAATTTGATGTGAAAAAGGAGATGGCGTAAATGAATATGCGCTATTTGGCCGGAACGGATTCCGGAAAGGTTTCGCTTCAGACGGAAGTTTCCCCGGACTGCGGCGTGGTAAACCTCTGCCCGGAGCTTCCCGCAGGCGTTCTGGAGGATGCGGTGGCGGAGCTGACCTGGACTATGGCTGAGGACGAAAAGCTATTCATGAATGGCTATCAGACCTGGACCCATAGCCCGGAAATGGGAAAGCGGGATCGTATGCGGGGCGTGGATCAGGTGCCCGGCCCCATTCGGAAGCACTTCGGCCTGGATCGGTACGGGGACTACCATTTCGTGTCCTACAGCGACAAAAAGGGCCAAAGCCATGGCTTTTCCTATTGCTATTTCCGCAAGGGCGATACCTACCGCCTTATCGGTTCCCTGGATGAGACGCCGGGCTACACCATTTTTGCCTATGACAGTGCCGCGGAAAAGCTGACCATCCGCCGGGACTGTGCCGGGGTCCGGCACAACGGCGGCAGGTTTCACGCCTTTGATTTGTTCTTTGCCCAGGGCGGGGAACGGGAGGTGTTTGACGCCTGGTTCGCCGCCATGGGCTGCCGGGCCCGGCAAGCCCCCAGGCTGACCGGCTATTCCAGCTGGTATAACCGTTACCAGAATATCAGCGATGCTTCTGTCCGTGAGGATCTGGAGGGGTACCGGAAGATGTTGCCCAAGGGCGGCCTTTTCCAGATCGATGATGGCTGGGAACCGGCGGTGGGGGACTGGCTGGAAACGGATACCGCCAAGTTTCCGGAGGGCCTGAGGGGCTTTGCGGAGGAATGCCATGGGGATGGGCTTCGGACGGGGCTTTGGCTTGCGCCATTCGTCTGCGAGAGCAAATCTGCCATCTATCGGGAACACCCGGATTGGCTTCTGCGGGTCAACGGGGAGCCCTGGTACTGCGGCTGCAACTGGAGCGGGTTTTACGCCCTGGATATCGACAACCAGGAAGTACAGGCATATTTGAAGAATGTGTTCCATCGGGTCCTGGAGGATTGGGGCTTTGACCTTGTGAAGCTGGATTTTCTATATGCCGCAGCGCCTTTTGGGAGTGAACGGGAGTCCCGGGCGGCCCGCATGGCCCGTGCTATGGCCCTTCTGCGGCAGTGGTGCGGGGACAAACTGATACTGGGCTGCGGTGTGCCGCTGATGCCCTGCTTCGGGGTGGTGGATTACTGCCGCATCGGCTGCGATGTGAGCCTTGATTGGGACGACAAGTGGTTCATGCGCCTGATCCACCGGGAGCGTGTGTCCACCCGGCAATCCATTGACAACACCATTTTCCGCCGCCAGCTGAATGGCCGGGCCTTTGGCAATGACCCGGATGTGTTTCTGCTGCGGGATGAAAACTGCACCCTTACACCGGCGGAAAAACGGAAGCTGGCCGCCGCCAACGGCTGCTTCAGCCAGATCCTGCTGTGCTCCGACCCGGTGGAGCGGTATTCTGCGGAAAACCGGGAGCGCTACGCCTGGGTACAGCGGCTTTTTGACCGGGCGGAGGAGATAAAGACGGAGGCGGACAACGGCCTGTCCATTGGCTTCAGACTGGACGGAAAGCGTTATTCTATTCGGATTCGATAAGAAGCAAGATTGGAAAGCAGGCACATTTTTATTGGCCGGATGATGCTTCCTCCTGAGCCTGATACGCAGACCCGGCTTTTTGCCGGTTGGCGGCAGCGTCGCTGAATTCCGTTGACGAACAAACAAGGGACGGCGAGATGCCGTCCCTTGTGATGCAGCTGACAGGAGTTTACTGGCCGTCGTCGATCCGCAGATGATTCTTTGCCAAAGCCTTGCGGATGGCCAGAAACAGGATGGGAGCGAAGACGATGGCGACAACGGCGTTGAACACCGTTGCGGGGAGCTTGCCGACCACATCCAGCATGGCGGCGGAGGGCTCCCAGCCCTTGACATAGGTGCCCTTGATGTAGCTTTTCAGCAGGTACAGCAGAGCATAGGCAACAGCGCCGGCGGCGGAACCCAACAGGGCTTTCACATAGCCCGCGTCCTTTTTGCCGAACCGGATGATGAGACCCGGCAGCAGGCCGTAAATACCTTTCATCAGGAAGGTGATCCAGGCCTCGGAAATATAGATGGGGTCAAACATATCGAAGATGGCGGAACCGAGACCGGCAGCGAGACCGCCCAGCCAGGGCCCCAGAAGCAGACCGGACAGGGCGCAGAAGATGTTGCCCAGATGGAACGAAGTGGTACTGCCGATGGCGAGGGGCAGCCGGACCCGCAGCGCCGAACCGGCCACGACCAGGGCGGCCATCAGTGCGGTAAAGACAATTTTTCTGGTGGTTAATGTGGATTTCTTTTCCATTGTATGTTCCTCCCGGAATTGAATGGTGCTATTATAGCAATATCTGGCCACAAAAAAAGCACCAGAACGGTATTGAAAAACAAGGCCAGATGAATTGAAATTGGTAAAGATAAAAATGGGAATGGGGTATACAGATTTCGCAAAAGGTGTTATAATGGCCCTGTAGGGAAAGCCCTGATTCCATTCTCGAAATACTAAATGAAGAAAGGGAATATTTATTATGAGACTGATTCGCGCCAAGGATTATGAAGATGTCAGCCGCAAGGCTGCCAATATTATTGCCGCGCAGATCCAGCTGAAGCCTGACTGCGTTCTGGGCCTGGCTACCGGCAGCAGCCCTGTGGGCACTTACAAGCAGTTGATCGCCAAGTATGAGTCCGGCGATTTGGATTTCTCTCAGGTCCATACCGTCAACCTGGACGAATATGTGGGTCTGACCAAGGACCATGACCAGAGCTACGCTTACTTTATGCGTACCAACCTCTTTGACCATGTGAACATTGACCAGGCCAAATGCAACATCCCCAACGGCATGAATCCCGATGCTGAGGCTGAGTGCGCCCGGTATGATGCCGTTATCGACAGCTTCGGCGGTGCCGATCTGCAGCTGCTGGGTCTGGGACCCAACGGCCATATCGGCTTCAATGAGCCCTCTGATTCCTTTGTGAAGAACACCAACAAGGTCAAGCTCACCGATTCCACCATCGATGCCAACCAGCGTTTCTTTGAGAAGCGTGAGGATGTTCCCACCCATGCCTATACCATGGGCATCGGCGGCATCATGAAGGCGAAGCGGGTCCTGCTGGTGGTTAACGGCGCGAACAAGGCCCAGGCTGTGAAGGATTGCTTCTTCGGCCCCATCAAGCCTCAAGCTCCCGGCTCCATTCTGCAGCTGCACCCCGATTTCATCCTGGTTGCCGATGAGGCTGCCCTGTCTCTGGTGAAGGATATGCTGTAATTGCTTTCTAAAACATGCATTTTGCCCCTTGCCGGTTCCGGCAAGGGGCATTTTTAACGCATTTTCAGATTTTTCGCCCGGTTTTCAGATCAATCTGATTCCGCAGAGGCGTTCCTGCCAGAAAGGCATTCAGATTTTCCGCGGCAATGCCCAGAATTCGCTCGTGGGTCTCCGGCAGATGGTACCAGCCGGAGACATGGGGCGTCAGCACCAGATTTTTGGCGTCCCACAGGGGATGGTCCTTCGGCAGGGGCTCCGGCTCTGTTACATCCAATCCGGCGCCTGCCAGATGGCCGCTGTTCAGAGCGTCAGCCAGCGCGTAGGAATCCACCGCGGATCCCCGGCCTACGTTCAGGAAATAGGCGCCGGGCTTCATTTTGGCGAAGGTTTCGGCGTTGAAAACATGGGTGGTGTCTGCCCCTCCGGGCAGACAGGAGGCGACGATGTCCGCGTCCTTCAGGCAGATGTCCAGACTGTCCATCTGATAGAGAGCGTCCAGATATTCCGGCTTCTGCCCTTTGCTGCGGCGAATGCCGGTGACGGTGCTTCCCAGCAGATGCATCCGCTTGGCAAATTCGCCGCCCAGATTGCCCAGACCTACGACCAGTGTCCTGGAGCCATGGATGGAGGTGACGGTGCCTTCATCCCGCCACAAATGCGCCTGCTGGTTGCGCCCATAGAGATTCAGCTTTTTCATCAGCTCCAGCAGCATGGCCAGCATATGCTCCGAGATGGCGAGTCCGTAGGCGCCAGTGGCGTTGGTCAGCAGGCACCCTTCCCGCAGGACCTCCGGATAGCCGTCTGTCCCGGCGGTGTTCAGCTGGATCCACCGCAGCTTTGGGGCGTTTTTCAGCATGGCGGGGGGGACATTTCCCAGAATGATGTCCGCATTCTCTACAGATGTCTCCGCAGGCTTCATGTCATAGGCGAAATGGGCTTCCGGCGCAATTCTTTCCAGCATTTCCCGGTGACGGGGCTGGGTTGGAATGGTTACTAGTATTTCATGCATCTTCCGTTCCTCCTGTTTTACCGATGGTCATGATGTCGTATGGTGTGGTCTGGTAGACGAAGTAGTTCAGCCAGTTGGAGAACAGAAGGTTTGCGTGGCTCCGCCAGCGGACCATGGGAGGCTGAGTATCGTCGTCGTTCGGATAGTAGTGGGCGGGTATCTGGATGGGGAGCCCCTGATTTTTGTCCCGCAGGTACTCTTTTTCCAGAGTGTCCGGGTCGTATTCCGCGTGGCCGGTCACGAAAATCTGCCGCCCGTGCTTGGTCATAAGGGCATAGACGCCTGCCTCTTCAGAGGAGGCCAGAATCCGCAGCTCGGGGTGCTTTTCAATGTCCTGCCGGTAGACGGTGGTGTGCCGGGAGTGGGGAGCATAGAAAATATCGTCAAAGCCCCGAAGCAAAATGGCCTTTTTGTAGTCTGCCGTATGGGCAAAGACTCCGAAGAGCTTCCGGGGCAGGTCATGCTTCTGAATGCCATAGTGGTAGTAAAGACCCGCCTGAGCGCCCCAGCAAATGTGGAAGGTGGAGTGGACATGGGTCTTGCTCCACTCCATGATCTGGCACAGCTCCGGCCAGTAGTCCACCTCTTCAAAGGGCAGCTGTTCCACAGGGGCACCGGTGATGACCATTCCGTCGAATTTCCGGTCCTTTACTTCGTCAAAGGTTTTATAGAAGGACAGCAGATGGTCAGCGGATGTGTTTTTGGATGTGTGAGAAGTGGTGTGAATCAGCTCCAGATGCACCTGCAGCGGCGTGTTGCCAAGCAGACGGCTGAGTTGGGTCTCTGTGACAATCTTGGTCGGCATCAGGTTCAGCAGCAGGATCTCCAGCGGACGGATATCCTGACGAACGGCCCTGGTCTGGCGCATGACAAAAATGTTCTCCTGCTGCAGGACACCGGCGGCGGGCAAATCGTTGGGAATTTGAATGGGCATGGGGTTCCTCCTGGGTGCGTGTCTGTTTTGTATAATATATCATAGCTGCGCTCAAAAATCCAGTACAACAGAAGGTCGGTCCGCCGACTCCAGTGAATAAAAATGAATCGATACAAATTTTTTGAAAAAAGTTTCAAAAACATGGGGATTTGATATGAAAATATTTTCTTTTGGAACGATTGAAACGGGAAATGAGATGTGCTATAATACCTCAGAACTGAGATATCTAAAATAAAACAAAAGAAAGCGAGCGATGCTTTATGCGGAAAACGAAAATCATCTGCACCATCGGTCCGGCTTCTGAAAATGCCGAGACTCTGAAAAAAATGTGCCAGGCCGGTATGAACGTGGCCCGGCTGAACTTCTCCCATGGCACCCATGAGGAGCAGCAGAAGAAAATTGATCTGATCAAGCAGGTGCGGCAGGAGCTGGGCCTTCCCCTGGCAATCATGCTGGATACCAAGGGTCCGGAGTACCGTATCCGCACCTTCAAGGACGGCAAGGTCACGGTTGCTGCAGGCGACACCTTCACGTTTACGGTGGACGAGGTCGAGGGCGATGAGACCCGTGTCTCTGTCAATTATAAAGGCCTGGTAAAGGATCTGTCTGTAGGGGACAGAATTCTGGTCAATAACGGTTTGGTAATTTTTGAGGTCAAAAAACTCCAGGGCAGCGATGCTGTCTGTAAGTGCGTTGTGGGCGGCGAGCTGTCCAACCGCAAGAGTATGTCCTTCCCCAATAAGGTCATGACCGGTCCCTTCCTCAGCGAAGCGGACAAGGCAGACCTGCTCTTTGGCATCCGGAACGATATGGATTTTGTGGCAGCATCCTTTGTTTCCAATAAGCAGAATGTGCTGGATATTCGCTCCTTCCTGGATGAGAACGGCGGCAGCCAGATCGAGATTATCGCTAAAATTGAGAACCGCGCCGGCGTGGACAATGTGGAGGAAATCTGCGAGGCCTGTGAGGGTGTCATGGTCGCCAGAGGCGACCTGGGTGTGGAGATTCCCTTTGTGGAAGTTCCCGCCATTCAGAAGCGCCTGATCCACAAGTGCCGTCTGCTGGGCAAGCGGGTCATTACCGCAACCGAGATGCTGGAATCCATGATTCAGAACCCCCGGCCCACCAGAGCGGAGATCTCCGATGTGGCCAACGCTGTCTATGACGGAACTTCCGCCATTATGCTCTCCGGCGAGTCCGCCGCGGGCAAGTACCCCGTGGAAGCCGTCAGCACCATGGCTCAGATTGCGGAGTTTACCGAGGAGCACACCGGCTACAAGGACCGCTTCTATAAGTACGACTTCCGGATCAACAACAACCTGGATGCCATTTCCCACGCCACCTGTGCCATGGCCATCGACGTGAATGCCAAGGCCATTGTGGTCTGCTCCGTCTCCGGTAAGACTGCGCGGATGGTCAGCCGCTTCCGTTGCCCCACCGATATCATCGGCATGACCGTCGACGAAAAAGCCTGGCGGAAGCTGAACCTGAGCTGGGGCGTCACCCCGGTTTTGGCCAATGAATTCAGCTCTATGGATGTCATGTTCTACTATGGGCTGGAAAATGCCAAGAAGTACCTGAATCTTCAGAAGGGCGACTGCGTTGTCCTCACCGGCGGCCCTATCAATGGCAAGACCGGCAACACCAACACCATCAAGGTGGAGAAGGTTGGCTGATAGCCAGGACAAAACCAGATAACCGAAAAGCCTTCCGGTCATATGCCGGGAGGCTTTTTCACGCTGAATTATGACGGGCGGCGACACGCTTCCGCTGCCGTGCGCTGTCTGCCTGTTTGGGACTGTGTCCGCTCCTGCCGCCGCCGAGCCTGAGACTACGGCCCCAAGGGGATTACGTGCGGAGATATTATCAATTACCCGGAGCGTTTGACCGGAGAACCGGAAAAACATAAACAAAACATGTATTTTTAATGCGAATTTTCGTTTGGAAACAGGTTGTGAATTGAAAAAGAATGTGGTATAATAAGCTGGTGACCGCAAGAATTCCGGACATGTCCGGAATCATGAGATATACGAAAAGCGAGGCAGTCTATGAACGATAAGATCATTGTCCGGGGCGCCCGGGAAAACAACCTGAAAAACGTGGATCTGGAGATCCCAAGAGATAAAATGGTGGTCTTTACCGGCCTCAGCGGGTCCGGTAAATCCAGTCTGGCCTTTGATACCATCTATGCCGAGGGACAGCGGCGGTATGTGGAGAGCCTGAGTTCCTATGCCCGGCAGTTTTTGGGCCAGATGGACAAGCCGGATGTGGATTCCATTGACGGCCTGTCGCCCGCCATTTCCATTGACCAGAAGACAACGTCCAAAAGCCCCCGGTCTACAGTGGGCACGGTAACGGAAATATATGACTACCTGCGTCTGCTCTGGGCCCGGGTGGGTATTCCCCATTGCCCCAAGTGCGGCAAGGAGATCCGCCGCCAGACCATCGACCAGATTGTGGACCGGGTGGAGGCTCTGGGGGAGGGGACTCGTTTCGTGGTTCTCTCTCCGGTGATTCGGGGCAAAAAGGGCGAGCATGTGAAGGTTCTGGAGGATGCCCGGAAGCAGGGCTTCGCCCGGGTGCGGGCAGACGGCATTCTCTACGATCTGACGGAAGAGATCAAGCTGGAAAAGAACAAGAAGCACACCATTGAGCTGGTGGTGGACCGTCTGGTGCTGAAGGAAGGGCTGCGCCGCCGTCTGACGGACTCTATTGAAACGGCCTGTACCCATTCCGGGGGCCTTGTGACCATCCAACTGCCCAAGGAGGACCAGGAGCTGAGCTTCTCCCAGAATTACGCCTGCGAGGATTGCGGCATCAGCCTGACGGAGCTGGAGCCGCGGATGTTCTCCTTCAACAATCCAAACGGTGCCTGCCCTAATTGTACGGGCCTTGGCTTTCAGCTGATTGCGGATGAAGACCTGGTGATTCCCGACAAGACCAAGTCCATTTTTGACGGGGCCATTCAGGCTTCCGGCTGGCAGAGTGCCCGGACGGACTCCATTTTCCGGATGTATTTCGAGGCTTTGTCCCAGAAATACCATTTCTCCCTGACGGATCCGGTCAATACCCTTTCCAAAGAGGCCATGCAGGTGATTCTCTACGGCACCGGCACGGAGAAGCTGCACATGACCTATAACCGGGGCAACGGCATGGGGGTGTTGGAGCAGCCCTTTGAGGGAATCCTGAACAATATTTCCCGACGCTATCGGGAGACCCAGTCCGACGCCGCCCGGAAGGAGCTGGAGGAGTGCATGGCAACCGCACCCTGCCCCAAGTGCCATGGAGACCGCCTGAATGAGCTGGCTCTGGCGGTGACGGTTGGCGGCCTGAATATCATGCAGTTCTGCCGCATGAGTGTGGTTCAGGAACTGAAATTCATGGAAAACCTGAAGCTGGAGGGCAACATGGCAGTCGTCGCCCAGCAGATCATCAGGGAGATCACATCCCGGCTGCGGTTCCTGACGGACGTGGGCCTGAGCTATCTGACCCTTTCCCGGGGCGCGGGGACCTTGTCCGGCGGCGAAAGCCAGCGCATCCGTTTGGCCACCCAGATCGGCTCTTCCCTCATGGGAGTCTTGTATATCCTGGACGAGCCCTCCATCGGTCTGCACCAGCGGGACAATGACAAGCTGCTGGCAACGCTCAAGCATCTGCGGGATCTGGGCAATACCCTGATCGTTGTGGAGCATGACGAGGACACCATGCGGGCGGCAGACTATATTGTGGACGTTGGCCCCGGCGCGGGCTGTCACGGCGGAAAGATCGTGGCGGCCGGTACTTTGCGGGATATTCTGAATTGCCCGGAGTCTATTACGGGACAGTATCTGTCCGGAAAGAAAAAAATTCCCGTGCCCGAAACCAGACGGCCCGGCAACGGCCAGATCCTGGCGGTCCGGGGGGCCAGTGAGAACAACCTGAAAAATATCGATGTGGAAATCCCCTTGGGGACCCTGACCTGTGTCACCGGTGTTTCCGGTTCCGGCAAATCCAGCCTGGTCAACGAGGTTCTGAACAAGACCCTGCTCTCCAAGCTGAACCATGCCAGGTGCCGCCCGGGGGCCTGCCGCTGCGTGGAGGGCCTGGAGAATCTGGACAAGGTCATTGACATCGACCAGAGCCCCATCGGCCGGACACCACGGTCCAATCCGGCTACCTATACCGGCCTGTTCAACGACATCCGCGATCTGTTCGCCTCTACGGCGGACGCCAAAATGCGGGGCTATGGCCCGGGCCGGTTCAGCTTCAATGTCAAGGGCGGCCGCTGCGAGGCATGCTCCGGCGACGGTCTGGTGAAGATAGAGATGCACTTCCTGGCGGATGTGTACGTTCCCTGCGAGGTCTGCCACGGCGCCCGGTACAACCGGGAAACGCTGGAGGTGCTCTACAAGGGCAAGAATATCGCCCAGGTGCTGGATATGACCTGTGAAGAGGCTGTGGATTTCTTTGAGAATCTTCCCAAAATCAGAAAAAAGGCCCAGATGCTCTGTGAGGTGGGCCTGGGTTATATCAAGCTGGGCCAGGCCAGCACCACCCTATCCGGCGGCGAGGCCCAGCGTGTGAAGCTGGCAACGGAGTTGAGCCGCACGGCCACGGGACGGACCATTTATATTCTGGATGAGCCCACCACGGGCCTTCATGCGGCGGATGTACACCGGCTTATTGAGGTGCTCAATAAACTGGTGGATGCAGGCAACACCGTGCTGGTCATTGAGCACAATCTGGATGTGATCAAAACCGCCGACTATCTTATTGATCTCGGTCCCGAGGGCGGCGACGGCGGCGGAACATTGGTCGCCTGCGGAACTCCGGAGGAAGTAGCCGAAAATCCCAAGAGCTACACAGGACAGTACCTGAAGAGTTATCTGAAATAAGCGATGGGGGCCTGTAAGGAGCCATATAAAATGAAGAAGTATGCTGCCAAACAGGCTTCCCTATAGGCGGAATAACCTGCCGCCCGCTGTCTGGCGGAACGCTGCGTCCTGTTTGGACGCTTTGCTCTGCGGGGGATTTGACGCTTACTTGGACAACACAAAAAGAGTGCAGTGTAATTTAGGCATATTAAAGCCGAAGGAAATGCATAAATTGCATTTCGTACAAAAAACGGACAACAGCATATAGGCTGTTGTCCGGGAAAATCTTATATTTTTCACTGTTCTCTTGATGAGTAGTTCACTACACAGACAGCAGGAAGTGGGCTCAGCTTAAAGAATTTTTCATAAGAGCCCATCCTCCTGTTGTGTAATCGGACATATCCCCTCAAGATTACTTTATCTCTCCGGGTACAGATTTAACAGGATAATGCTACTCAACTCATCCAACCGTTCTTCAGTATACCGCTGTGCAGTTACGTAGTAGGCGGTAATCGCCATACTGGAACCACCAGCTTCCTCAACGGCTTTTTCAGCGGCTGCCTCCTTTTCTGCAATCCAATGCAGCTGCACCTGCGTTAGGGCATCCATCTTATCCCTAGGGAGGATTTCCTTTAAAATTCCCCAAACCTCATTCAATGCTTGATCCCAAGCTTCATATTCCTGCTGGATAATCGAATTTATATCAGCCTGAGACAAATTCCTGTTTGCTGAAAGTTCTTTCTCACATTCCAGGTAGCACATTTCTGCCTGTTTCATTGCCTTTAATACCTTTCTGTGAAGTTCAGGCTTATCATTTACAGGAAGAAAGCCAAATTCCGTATTCACATCATAAAAGAGATAGTCGTCAAACTCTCCATTTTCAAGGTACAATCGCTGAAAACTCTCTGGGAGTGCAGAAACCGGCGCACCAGGTAAAAAAATCTGTATTTCGTCTCCAACATTCAAATCCCCATACTCGTTTTCCAAAGGCTTTATCGGAACCCGTATGACTTCAGGGACTTCAGCAAGGGACAGACTCTTAATACAGGTGTTTACCAAATAGGGGCTATCCTGTTGAAAATTTTCCAGCTGTCCTACAAACGAATTATAAACCCGACTTAGAGGAGCGTCTTCCCCGTTCTCTCCCGAAAGTACCAGGTCACATACACCTTCAATACTGCCATCTTCGTGGATCGTAACCCATGCGCATGTTGTGGCCAATAAAGTCTGAAACTCAAGATCCTGAATATCCGCATAGCGGAAATCAATCTTTCCCTTCTCTGCGATATAGTGAGGATGCGCTTCTACACCATCCTGGATTGGTTCCGTTTGAGAAGCATTCTGGGGAAGATCTGTGGTTCCCGCCGCTGCAGTAGATTCTATTATCCTGCTTTCCAGAACTACAGAGGGCGTACCTTGATTTTTACATCCGCACAAAGTGCATAAAAACAGTGCAGTCATGCATATTGGTATGACTTGTAATTTCATATTCTAGCCTCCATAATTCTAGTTGCTCGGTTCTCGTATTAAAAATTGTATCACAGAAATTCAGAATTTACAATTCGGTGATTTCGCTTCTATATTAAATCTATATTAAAATTTAGGAGACCGTTATTTGAATACCGTCCCCCTTATTGAATAAAATGGAATCGCTCTACAGCGGTCAAAGCTTTCAATAGTAAGAGACAAAACTGACAGCGTATAAAATGAGCGTGGCTCCCAGTGAGGCCAGAGAGAGGTGATGCATTGGAAGTCAGGAAAAAGACAACATTGCTTGTGATATTTACTTCCCTACACTGTTACGCTAGCCCCATATGCTATCTGCTACCATGTAGAAGTGTTGTTTCATATTAGAGAACGCCTTTCAATCCGGGCACAGCTTTGACGGTTACGGCGGGTGGTTGTTGAGCGCTTGCTCGTTTTCTGTTATCCCAAGCACAATCTCAGGTATATTATGGCATATCATCACTCGATATCGAGTCCGCACTTCCCTGAGGCGGAATTACGGCAAATGTATTCACAATCGCTGCAAACCGGACACCATGCCCCTCCGCTGCTTCCAGATAATACCGACTGGTGATGCGGAAGCAGCCACCCTGCTCGTCGGAAAAGTAGTCCCGGACTTCAACGGGGGAGTCCCATTCCTGACCATTGCACATGGAGAACGTGATTCGGTTTCCGGCAACTGCTTCCGTAATCTCCCATTGACCTTCCAATTCTGCCCGTTCCTGAGAAGCTGTCTGCTCATAGGGAATGTCCAAATGGATAATTTCAATCTCACAGTTCGGCAGAGAGGGGTCTGCCTGAGGATTCATAAGGGAAGCAATCTGCCGTTCCTGTTCTTCTTCGGACAGCGAAAAAAGGGAATCCCCATAGATTTCCAGTACTTCTTTCCGTGTCATTGGCTTCAAATACGGACGAATATAGGTGATATCGCCCTCTTTTTCCATCGTATAGCTGTCAACATCATAATAAATTGCAAATCCCGGCTGCGGTGCTTCGGCAGTGACTTCCGGTTCCACACCATCTGCCGCGTAATCGCCCGCATACTCCATTCCCTCAACATTTATGGTCATTTTCTTAGGCGGGAAAAGGGTTTCAATCAGGCTGGTAACCTTTTCTTTCACATATTCTACAGCTGCCACACCCGGAGCGGTGTTCAAGAATAGGGTCAGTATCAGAATCAGAGTAATCACTGCCGCCAGCTGCCGCATATAGCGCAGGCGATGCGGTTTTCTGCCGCCTGTACGAAGCTGTTGTGCTTCCAATAGGTATTTTCCCTGTACGCCGCCCAGAATATCCAACAGATCCATATTTGTCATAGCAATCCCTCTTTCACCAGCTGCGTATATAACCGCTTTCGGATACGAAATAGCATAGACTTGACCTTACTGACGCTAAAACCAGACTTTTCCGCGATTTCCTCGGTGGAATCCAGATACCAGTAGCGGCAGAGGAATACACTCCGCTCCGTTTCTTTCAGCGTGCCAAGAAAGCGGTTCAAACTTGCCAGGATTTCTTTCCGAATAGCTGCGTCTTCAGCGCTTTCCCCACCAACGCATTCGCTGAGTTCGTCCAGCGCAATTTCGATCTGACCCTCGCCCCGCTTAAAAGCACGGTACTTTCTCCACCGATCAATGGAAATATTCCGGGTGATTTTCCCAAGAAACGCTGCCAGTGCCGGGGGACGCCGGGGCGGCATGGAATTCCATGCGGACAGGTAAGTATCACTAACACTTTCTTCGGCATCCTCTTGATTGGTCAGAATATTATAAGCAATGCTGTAACAGTAGCCGCCATACTTTGTGTCCGTTTCCTCAATCGCCTGCTCTGAGCGTTCAAAGTATAGTTTGATGATCTGATCATCCTCCATAATAGAGGCCCTCCTATTCTCTCTGCGTGTTTCACCCTTATATACGCAGAGATTTGTTTCCGGTTGTGCTCTTTTTAAGAAATATTGTATCCACGTGTTTTGACCGCATATCCTGCTGAGCGTTCAGCATCACCGCAACGTCACTGATCTTCACTGTTGGGTTATGAAAATCCCCCACACCAGCAAAAGTGTGAGGGATTCTCTGCGCAATTCATAACTACATTCATTCACCCAAAAGAGAGGCCGGTCCCGGCGTAATTCTCGGTGTAAACCACCTTTTCTGAGAAATTACAGCATGAGACAGGGCCGTTTCTTATTTTGCCGGTTTACGCACACAGGTCAGAACACAGCCGAAATTCTTTTGATTTTTGAGAAAGGCGCTGAGGCTGCCCCCGTAAAAGTCCTCCCCGTGGGAGTCGGAATAGGTGTTGTAGCCATAGAAGCCGCCTTCCCCGGCGGTGACGCAGACGAAATGAGAACCGATGCGGGCCCCCTTGCGCCAGTAGTAGAAGAGAATGCCAACGTCCGACATGCGGCACATCTGGTCGAATTTGGCGACATCGGAGCAAAGTGTTACATTGTAGCCCCATTTTTTCAGCAGCATGGCAGGGGAGAGGACGTTGGTGCCGAAATTGCCGTTGATCAGGGGCAGTTGGTGCTCCAGGGCGTCAATGATGGTCTCGGGCAGGGGAGATTCGCCCAGTTCAATCAGGGCATTGTACACGGCCACCCACCCGCAGCCGGTTTTGGCGGAGGACCGGAAGCCGTAACGCCAGCGGTCCTTGGGTATTTTTGTCTGATTACAGATGTAGGTCTGCATGACTGCCCTCCCGGGACGCAATATAGTCGTCCAGAATGCCTGCCGCCAGGGAGCAGAGCCTTGCGCAGGGCCGCTTGGCGTAGAAATCGGCGGTCCTGGGCGTGGGGACAGGATCAGAAGGGGGATTTTTCAGAATTTCCCGGCAGACAAGACTTCCGGCCTGCTCCCGGAATTTTCCGGCAAGCTCCTGAACAACTTTATAGTGCGCCATTTTGACAGTGTCATTTCCCGGCTCACTGTAGCCGTACAGGAGTCCCAGAACAATCATCATGCCGCTGACGGCGCCGCAGGTTTCCCGCAGCCGTCCGATACCGCCGCCGAAGGAGCAGGCGAGCTTTGCGGCGTATTCTTCAGACAGCCCGGTTTTATCACAGAATGCGACAGTTACAGCCTGGGCGCAGTTATATCCTCGGCAGAACAGCTCTGCCGCGTATTCTCTATGGTCCATTGTATGTCCCCCAGTATTGCTTTCATGTTTTATGTAAATCGATTATAGCATATCAGGAGATGAAACGCAATGCCTATAAAAAATTTCCAGCAGACTGTTTGGCCTGCTGGAATGTGTGCTTATATGGATCTGTGAATGACCTCGCCGTTCAGAACGGCCTCCTCCAGCACATCGTCCCGGTAGCGCAACGTCAGCAGGAAAAAGGGGGCATCCTGCCACAGAAGGTCCAGGAAGATCTTGTCGCCTTCCCACATGGGCAGGCTGTAGAGGAATTCCCTGTCGACCCATTCCAGATCACCCTCATTGCATTCGTGCATATCCCCTTCAAAGCCATCGGCGGTGAAGAGGTACATGTATTCCCCGTCGCAGCCCGCGTTCAGAAAAGTAATCACGCCACGGCAGCGCCAGGAGGTCAGGGTCAGGCCGGTTTCCTCCCAGGCTTCCCGGAGAACGCACTCGTCCGGGCTTTCCTCCGGCAGAAATTTGCCGCCGATGCCGATCCATTTGTCATGGTTGATGTCATTCTTTTTCTTGACCCGGTGGAGCATCAATACCTGGTCGCCCCGGGTCACATAGCACAGCGTGGTGTTGCGCATTCCCATTTTACTGCCTCTTCATAAGCCGGTAGGCCAGGTGCTCCGGGGTAACGACTACCTCGCTATGGCCCTCTTCCCGTTCGCCGTCCAGGGTCCAGGGCATCTCCGGATCAGCGAAGATGCGGATATGGGTGGCGGAACGGAAGGTCAGCATGGCGCAGTTGTATTTCTGGGCGTTCAGGGCTACGATGCACTCATGGATCTCCGCCAGATTCTTGGGGGCGCGGACAAGCAGAATCTCCAGCTTGTTGTCCCGCAGATCTACAATTTCGGGATCCAGAGTCAGAACGCCCCCCACGGAGGTGGAGTTGCAGATAGCGCCAAAGAGGAAATCGTCCTCCACCTCTTCGCCGTCAATGATCATCTTAATGTGTTCCTTGCGAATCTGGGACAGCTCCTGAATGCCCTCCAGCACATAGGCGGTATGGCCCAGGGCGTTTTTGATGCTTTGGGGCGTTGCGTAGCTGGTGCGGGTAAAGGCGCCGAAGGAAGCTACATAGGAGAAGTACCGGTCGCCGAATTTGCCGGCGTCATAGGCAACGGGGGAGCCGAGAATGATATCCTGAGTGGCTTCCAGTATATCAGAAGAGAGCTTCAGACTGGAGGCAAAATCGTTGGTGGAACCGGCGGGAATGTAGCCGATGGGCGTATCGACACCTGCTTTCAGAATTCCGGCCAGGGTTTCGTTGAAGGTGCCGTCACCGCCGCAGCAGACCACCAGGTCCACGTCCCGGCACACGCGGGCAACCTCCACAGTGGCGTCTCCGGGGCCGGCGGTAATATAGACCTGAACGGCATACTCTGCCCGGTTGAACATGGCAATGATCTCCGGCAGCAGCTTCGCCGCCTTTTTCTGGCCGGAATAGGGATTCACGACCAAAAGCATTTTTTTCATGAAAAAACCCTCGCAATTCAATGTTACGCTACTTGTGTGGAAATCATTATAGCACATTTCCGCATCTTCGCAAGCCCGGCGGGGGAGTGTTCGTAAAAATGTTACAATTGATAATTTTACGGCATTCTTACAGATGCCCCATGCTTATCGGGACAAAAAATGAATTCTGCCGGAAGAGGAGATCCGATTTTGAAGTCCCTCGGTGGCGTACAAGGTGCCGTCATCTGTGATTAGAATCATTTCAAATTCCTCGCTGTGGGTGCGCCAGAAGGCTGTTGCCTCCTCCAGACCCATAATATACAGGGCTGTGGAAAGGCCGTCTCCCAGAGTGCCGTCTGTTGTGACGATGGAAACGGAACTGAGGCCGCTTTCTGCCGGACGGCCCGTCCGGGGGTCCAGAATGTGGCGGTAGACAACGCCCGTGTCCGGGTCCTCAAAGTAGCGCTCATAGCCGCCGGAGGTGATAACGGCCTGATCGGAGACCTTGACGGCGGCGTAGAGCGCCCCTTCCTGCCAGGGATCCCGGATGCCGATATTCCAGTCGCTGCCGTCAGGCTTGCTGCCCAGACACTGGACGTTGCCCCCCAGGCTCAGCAGGGCGGAGGACACGCCGGCTTCTCTCAGAATCTCGCAGGCCCGCTGGGAGGCATAGCCCTTGCCGATGCCGCCCAGATCAATCTGCCGGCCGTCTTCAAGGGTCACAGTGTTTCCGGAAATCCGGATATGGTCGGCGCCAACACGGGAAAGAGACTCGCCCAGTTCGGCGGCTGTGGGCACATGATAATTCTTATCGTAGAAGCCCCAGAGCTTTACCAGAGGATAGACGCTGGGGTCAAAAAGTCCATCCGTGGAATCGTACAGCTCCAAAGCCCGCTCCAGCAGGGCGAGAGGCTCCGGGGACAGGGCGGCGCTGCCGCTTTCGTTGAGCCGGGAGATTTCGCTGTCAGAGAGACCGGTGCTTAATGCGGCGTTCAGTGCCAGAATTTCTGCCTGGGCCTTGTCCAGTCCATCCTCCCGATTGGGGCCGTAGGCGGTCAGGGTCATGACGGTGTCCATGGTGGTCAGATACCGGGTGGAGGCGGCGCCGTCTTCCCGGCTTCCACAGCCGGATAGCAGAAGGGTCAGGATGGTAAAAACAATCAAAATCTTTCTCATAATATCCTCGCAGGGCATTTCTTGACGTATAACCGTGATTATAGCCCAGAAAGACCGGGGTGTAAAGGCCCGGCACAAATTTCCCTGTTGCATTTTGCCGGAAAGTGTAATAAATTATACATATCAGAAGAACCGGGAGGGGCTCGAATATGAACGAAGCGGATCGTAATCGAAAACAAAACCTCTGGCTGTTCCCATTGGGTACCGTGGGGCGGGATATGCTCTACCAGCTGTTTACCAATTTCCTGCTGGTGTATGTCCTCTTTACCCGGCAGCTGACAGCGGCACAGCTTATGACCATTACCGCTATCATGGTGGCTGCCCGGGTATTTGACGCTCTGAATGACCCAATCATGGGCAATATCATTGAGCGCACCCGCACAAAATGGGGGAAGTATACGCCGTGGCTGCTGATTGGCATCGCGCTGACTTGTGTGGTGGTGTACGCCGCTTTCAACGTGCGGCTCCAGGGCTGGGCCTTTGTGGTGTTCTTTGGCGTAATCTATTTCTGCTATTCCATTGCTTACACCATGCACGACATTGCCTACTGGGGCATGATCCCTTCTCTTGGAAGCGACGGTGCGGTGCGGGATCAGTTCACCTCCCGGGCAACCCTCTTTGCGGGGGTGGGCAGCACATTGGCGGGCATTCTGGTGCCTATGCTGACTACGGGAACCCACACTCTGGGCGGCAGCGCCCAGAAGGCCTACGGACTGGTAGCGCTTATGTTCTGCATCATCGGCCCGGTGTTTCTCTGCTTCACCATTTTCGGCGTCCGAGAGGACAGAAGTTATATGCGGGAGGCAGCGCCTCCGGTCAGCTTCAGGAAAATCTGGAATACGGTGACGGGCAACGACCAGCTTTTGTGGATCGCCCTGATTTTTCTTCTGCAGCAGGTGGGCAACGGTCTTGCCATGGGCGGTCTGGGCTCTACCTATATCTATTTTGCTTTCGGCTATGAAGGCGGGCTGTACTCTCTGTTCAGTACCATCGGCGTGGCGGCTACCGCGTTTCTGATGCTGTTTTACCCCGCCATTTCCCGGAAGTGGCCCAGAAAGACCCTGATGAAATACATGGTCTTCGCGGCCAGCGCCGCCTATCTCGTGATGCTGCTGGGCGGGTTGCTGCTGCCCGGGGGTACGGCCAAATTCTGGCTGATTACGCTATGCTACATGATTACCAACCTGGGCCAGTATTGCTTCTATCTGGTGATGATGATTTCCATCCTCAATACGGTGGAATACAACGAATACAAACGGGGTGTCCGGGACGAGGCGATTATCGCCTCCCTTCGGCCCTTCCTGACCAAGCTGGCATCGGCGCTGATCGTGCTGGTGACCACGCTGAGTTATTTGGCCTTCGGCGTGACCGGCTATACCAACCGGATCTCCGAACTGGAGCAGATGGCGAGCCAGGGCCTGGTGACGGAAGCGGAGAAGCTCAGCCAGATCGACGCCGTGGTGGCGGAGGCGACCCATTTCCAGACCGGCGGTCTGCTGGTGGTCATGAGCATTCTGCCCTGGGCGTGTATGGTGATTTCTTACGCGCTGTATTGCAGACATTACATTCTGGACGAAGGGGAATACAGCCGGATCGTGGGGATCCTTCGGGAAAGGAAAGAAAAATGAGCAAGTTTTATCTCGGTGTGGATGGCGGCGGCTCCAAAACGGAGTTGTGCGTGTCGGACGGAAACGGCAAGACCGTCCTGACTTTGAATGGCGGGCCTACCAGCTTCAAGTCTGTTGGCAACGCGGCGGCTTTTGCCAACATGCGGGAGTTGGTGCGCCAGATGGAGCGCTCCGGTATCCGGGCAGAGCATATTCAGAGAAGCGTCTGGGGCATGTCCGGCTGCGACACGCCGGGGGATCGGGTGGTCTACGAGGCCATGATCCAGCAGGCGGGATTTCTGGCGGAAAAAACCAGAGTGGTCAACGATGCCCTGCTGCCCTTCTGGGCGGCCGCGGATGTTCCCGGCGTGGTGGTGATTGCGGGCACAGGCTCCATCGTGGTAGGCATCGACAGCCAGGGCGATGCCCAGCGCATCGGCGGCTGGAACTATTCCTTCTCGGATCTTGGCTCCGGCTACTGGATGAGCTGCCGCCTGCTGCGGGAAATGACCCTATGGCTGGATGGCTGCCGGGAGGACTGCTTTACCTTCCGGGCAGTGGAAAAGAAGTTGCTGCCTCAGGGCGGCGGCAGGGAAGAGATGCTCTATCGCCTGTCCAACCTGACTAAGGGCGACGAGATCGCCTCCTATGCCTCCATTGTTCTGGAAACAGCGGAGTCCCCTCTGTGCAAAAAGTTGCGCCAGAGCGCCGTGGACAGCCTGACGCTGTATGCGGGACGGATGCTGGAGAATCTGCGGGAAAAGGGCGAAAAAGACCTAAAGATTGTCCTGTCCGGCGGTCTGTTTAAAAGTGACTGCTTCCGGGCCCAGGCCCTGGAGGCAATGGAGAAGCTGGCACCCGTGGTAGTCAACACCGTGTCTCCTGCCTTGGGTGGTGTAAGAATCGCCGAAAAACTGGGCTGAAAAGAAGAAAAGACAGCGAAAGAGCTGCTCGTGTTGCGCGGGCGGCTCTTTCTTTGTAAGAGAACCGGAAGCGGATATTAAAAATGCGTTAAGATTTCCTTATGCCGGTTGATTTTGCCGGAAAAGAATGTATAATTACAAACGGTAACAAAAAGTTATGTAACCAGACGCAACCGAAAACGATAGGGAGGAAATGGAATGGATGTTTTGAAAAGAATTGGAGGCGGTTTGCTGGCCTGCCTGCTGGCGGCAGGACTGACGGCTTGCCAGACCCGGGGAGGCACTCCTGCCGCTACCACCATCACTACCATGCCGGAGGCACAGACAAGATCCACTCTGGCCGCTGTCCAGACCCAGGGAAAGGAGGACCTGACGAAGCTGCTGGATCAGATCGAGGAGAACGTGTTCCCGGGAACCGCGGGCTGCACCATGGCCGCCGTGCCCTATACGGCAAAACTTCTGGATTGGTGCAAGGCAACAAGCCTTACGGAAAATGAAATGACTTCCGTTCTGACGGCCTGGCTCCAGGGAAAGGATACACGGGAGACAGCGAAAACATTTTCTCTCATTCGGGACACCTATGAGATTCTGTACGGTTCCACCGCTCAGGACCTGATGGACAGCGCCGACTTCCAGACCGACAGCTACCCGTGGCCAGACTCCTGCCGTCAGATCATGGATACCATGCTGGAAACCCTGAGTCCGGCAGACGCGGACATAAATTTCTAAAATTAGTGCTTGACATTTCTTCCAAAATACGCTATAATCCCTACTGTTCCGAGTGTGCTTCGGAAGATGGACGATTAGCTCAGCTGGCTAGAGCATCCGCTTGACGTGCGGAAGGTCATAGGTTCGAGTCCTATATCGTCCACC
>NZ_JAHLPU010000060.1 GCF_018918045.1 Pseudoflavonifractor sp. MSJ-30 | reverse complement strand
TAATACCGAGTAAAAAAAGCCGCTGCTTTTGGCTTTCCAATAGCGGCGGCTTAATGCAAGCGGCGGCAAAGGGAAATAAGTCTTTTAACGGCGCTTTGGGCACTTTAGGAGGCCTTTTCTAAAATCACTGTTAGAAAGGGCTGAGAAGCTTGTTTCACAAAACAACCCACTGATTCGTAAAGGAGGATGTAACTTCATGTTTGCTAAAAATTCAAAGGCATATTCTGTCTACCTGCTGTTCCGATTTGTCTGTTCCCTGGCGGTTTCTATGTCCACAGTGCTTTCCATCGTGTACCACCTGGAGGTGGTGCAGCTGGATCCTTTCCAGCTTGTCCTGGTAGGGACGGTTCTGGAGACCTCCTGCTTTCTGTTCGAGATACCCACCGGTGTGGTGGCGGATTTGTATAGCCGTCGGCGCTCGGTGCTGATTGGAATGTTCCTCTACGGCCTGGGCTTTCTGATGGAGGGTGCGCTACCGTGGTTCGCGCCGGTTCTGCTGGCCCAGGTTGTCTGGGGTTGCGGTGATACCTTCATCACCGGCGCTCTGGAGGCGTGGATTGCCTCGGAGGAAGAGGACAAACCCATAGACAAGGTGTTCCTGCGGGGCAGTCAAATGGGGCAAATCGGCGGCGTTCTGGGCGTGGTGCTGGGCACACTGCTGGGAAACATAAACCTGCAAATGCCTATCATCTTGGGGGGCAGTTTGTGCTTGTTGTTGGGGCTGGTGATGGTTCGCATCATGCCAGAAACCAACTTCTCCCCTGCTATTGAGGAACGGCAGGGCTTGCTTAAAGACTTTGTCTGCCTGTTCAAGCTCAACCTGGGCTTTGTGAAAGGCGAACCTGTGTTGCTGGCGCTCTTAGCAATCACACTATGCGGGGGACTTGCCAGTGAAGGCTTTGACCGGCTCTCCACCGCTCATTTTCTGGATGACACGGTAATACCCGTTATCGGGCCGCTGAACAGCGTCACTTGGTTCGGTGTTATCAGTCTTATCGGCAGCGGCTTAGGTATTCTGGCTTCTCAGTTGCTCATCGCCCGCATGGAGAAAAAAGGGACTGTCAGCCGAACCAGTGTGGTCATGTCCACCAGCGCCGGGTATATCCTGTGCCTGGTTCTCTTCGCGGTGGGGCGGAGCTTTTGGTTCATGTTGTTGATGTTCCTGCTGGCGGGGCTTATGCGCACCATCAAGGAGCCTGTGCTGGCCGCCTGGATGAACGACCATGTGGATGAGAAAATGCGCGCCACAGTCTTTTCCACCAGCGGACAGCTGGACTCTTTCGGGCAGATCATCGGCGGGCCTATTGTGGGGCTGGTAGCCCAGCAGGTGTCCATACCCTGGGGGCTGGTCTGTACCGCTTTCCTGCTGTTGCCCGCGCTGTTCTTAGTGCCGGTGGCGGGAAAGAAGCGGGATTGATATGGCATAGTTAAGTTTACTGACGAGCGGGAGATTACTTCCGCTCGTCTTCATTTAGTAGCGCAAAATTTGAGGACTCTTTATTTCCTTATTCGGTATAGCGGAGGCGGCTGTCAATTCGACATAATTTTCTTGTGATACTTTAAGATACTACCTATACAAGGAAATATAGATAGTCCAGCAACGCACAAGTTGATAGTTGATATCATGGAGGGTGGCCAAGAAGCTTTTGAGCGCAGACAAATGATCTACACAGCATGGAACTAATGATGTCACGTTCTGTAAGAGCGTATTGTGAAGCTATTGATGAGCTGGAGGCGTTTTTTCTCAATAAGGTCTTGGATGTAAACGCGATTGTAGGGAGAATTTGAGATACAAGTGAGCTGTTATAAGAGATGACACGACAAGAATTATTTACATGGATACGTCAGCAGTACGGAACAGAGCCGGAATACCCCTGGCATGACTGGAATGCTGTGCTGCGGCACAATGACAATAATAAATGGTATGGTGTAGTTCTGGAAGTATCTGCTGATAAGTTGGGATTGTCGGAGGCAGGCATCATTGATGTTCTTAATGTGAAATGTGATCCGCTGCTGATCGGCTCTCTTCGAGGGCAGAACGGCTATTTTCCGGCCTATCACATGAATAAGGAAAAGTGGCTCAGTATTCAGCTTGGCAAACCGGAATTGGATGATGCCATCAAAGACCTGCTTTCTTTGAGCTATGGGCTGACGGCACCGAAGAAGCGAAACCCAAAGTCATCAGCAAAAAATCCGGGAGATTCCGCAAATGGCAAAGAAAAAGAAATTGACGAAGGCTGAGCGAAAGGAAGCGCGCCTACGAAAAGGCAAGCAGTGGCTGCTCACCTATACCGGCTCACCGAAAAAGATGAACAAGTATTATCGGGAACGCTTTCATGTGGATGCTGTGACTGCCGCTAAAGATTTGCAGGAGCTGGGGGTCAACTATACACAGGAGCAGCTCGACCAGATTAAACAGGCTGAAGAACAGCGGCTCCGGCAGCGGAAAATGGAGCGGGAAGCGAAAGAACGGTATGAGGACTGCGATGATCGTTTTGCCTTTATCGCCGGATATACAGATGGCGGCGCGCCGTATGGTGTGATGTGGGAAGAAGTCGGCATTGATCCGGGACTGCCGTTCGAGGAAAAAGTGAAGCTCTATCACATGCAGATGTTAGGCTGATAATTGTGCAGACGGCATCTGCACAATTTGCAACAAAAAGAGGAGCCGGTCAAGACTCCTCGAAGATACGTTATTTCAAAAAGTTGCTTTTATGTTCCAGTGCGTGCAGATTATAACCAAGTGTAGCCAAGTGTGCTACCTTCAGCGCAACCAGATTGATGTCGGTGGACATCGCACTGGCGATCTGCTCGGCTGTATATCCATACTCATAGATGTAGCGAAGAACTTCATCGCTGTCCATCAGGATCTCCGCTGCTACGATGTTGGCTTCATATTCCGGTTTGGATTTCATGTCATAGAGCATGAACTCATGAATCGGGGTGGTTTTCGCCATATTCCGGTGAAGCTGATCATGCCCTAATTCATGTGCGCACACGATGCGCAGCATATTTTCATCCAGACTGTTATTCAGGAAAATAAAGCGATTTCGTTTAATCACCCGGTACATTCCCTTCAGGGAACCGAAATTATCGCAAAGCATGACATTGATACCAAGCTGCCTTGCAATTTCAAAAGGGTCTCTGGAACCGCAGCGTTTTACCAGTTTCTCACCGACCCGTGAAAGCTGTTCCGCATTCATCATACCACCTCCAGTTTACAGTATAGCGAAAAGTGTGTACGATAAATATCACTGATCGGATTTTTTACGCCTCGTTTTCGGGGCGTATTTTTTATTGTTCTCTTTGGCAATCCAGTAGGCATCGGTCAGAGCTTTATAAGCTCCTTCGATGGCATCTTCGCTTAATTCGCCGCCAGCGAACATACCGGTCACTTCGCTGACCAGTTCTTCAATATCTTTCGCTGCTTTTGCGCCGCCTTTTTCATGAGCTTCTACGACATAGGTGCCGCTGCTTCCCAGCAGGTACTCAGTAGTAGTATTCAGCGCATCCGCAATCTTCTGGATCGTGACCATATTGGATGGTTTACGGCTGCCAAGCTCATAATTCTGAATTGTGCGGGCGGTTACACCGGCCTTCTCTGCAAGTTCTACCTGAGTTAAATTGGCTTCTGTTCTTTTTTCTTTCAACCTTTCTTTGAAGACCATAGGAATACCTCTTTCTTTTTTAATAACAAACACGAACACTTTTTCATGAAATCCTATTGACACGAAAAACTGTACTTGCTATAATGACGATGAAAACACGAAATACAATTCGTGTAATTATAGTATCACAAGAAATGCTGTGTGTCAATGCGTTCGTGAAAAGTTGTTCGTGCTTTCACGAACGGAGAGGAGGAATACGAGATGCAAAGAGTGATTCTTCATTGTGATATGAATAATTTCTATGCCTCTGTCGAGTGTATGCTGAACCCGGAACTGAAGAACAAGCCGGTGGCAGTGTGCGGTTCTGTGGAGGAACGGCATGGCATCGTACTTGCGAAGAACTATGCAGCAAAGGCGTTTGGCGTTTCCACGGGAGAGGCAATCTGGCAAGCAAAGCAGAAGTGCCAGGATCTTGTGATCGTGGAGCCGCACTATGAGCAATATATGAAGTTTTCAAAGCTGGCTCGTGAAATATATGGTCGCTATACCGATCAGATCGAGCCGTATGGGATGGACGAATGCTGGCTGGATGTGACCGGAAGCGGCTGCATGGGAACCGGATTTGAAATTGCAGATGAAATTCGCAGAACGGTTAAGTTTGAATTGGGACTTACGATTTCCGCAGGAGTGAGTTTCAACAAGATTTTTGCCAAGCTTGGGTCGGATATGAAAAAGCCGGATGCGATTACCTGCATCGAAGCAGATTCGTTCCGGGAGAAGATTTGGTGTCTTCCCGCCTCTGACTTGCTTGGAGTCGGCAGAGCGACCGAGAAGGTTCTGTCCGGTTATGGGATTCATACCATTGGAGAGCTTGCTGCAACATCGGATGATTTCTTGAAGTGCCGCCTTGGAAAGAATGGACTGGCGATTAAGAAATATGCCAATGGACTGGATGATTCGCCGGTTATGCGTTCCGATTATGTCTCCCCAGTAAAGAGCATTGGGCACGGGATAACGACCATGCAGGATTTGGAAAATAACGCCGAAGTCTGGTGTGTCATGCTGGAGCTGGTGCAGGAAATCGGAACTAAGCTGCGAACGCATAAAAAGAAAGCAGGCGGAATTGCGATTTCCATCCGCAACAATGAGCTTTTCACGAAGGAGTGGCAGTGCCGGATTAGCATTCCGACACAAAGCCCTACCTATCTGGCGAAAACCGCATTTTCTTTGTTTGCAAAGAATTATCAGTGGGAACACCCGATTCGTTCGGTGACGGTTCGGGCAATCAATCTGTTTGAAGAGGATTGTCCGATACAATACGACCTATTCACAGATGTGAAATCACTGGATCGCCAGGAACGGCTGGACGCAGCGATTGAGCAGATTCGATTCCGATTCGGGAAAGATGCGATAAAAAATGGGGTACTTTTTCAGAAAAGCAAGATGCCGACAGAGCGAAAAGTGGATTTGGTCATGCCGACAGGAATGATCGGTTAATACAGCACCGGCAGAATCTGGTGAGTTCTTTGCTAAAAGAAGTCAACACATTCGCCGGTTTACAGAGGAGGAGCGTAGAATATGTCGGAACAGAAATGTAGAAAAGTATATGTACCTGTGAATTTGGATGTGGATGCGGAGGGAAATATCCGTCCGCGTCTGATTCGGTGGATTGACGGACGGGTGTATGAGATCGACCGATTGAAGCATAAGTGCCGGGCTGCTTCCACGAAGGTAGGTGGCTGCGGAATCCGCTATACGGTCATGATCGGTGGGCATGAGAGTTTCCTGTACAACGAAGATGAAAAATGGTTCGTTGAAGCAAAGGAGCCGTGCCTATGATCCTTTCGCAGAAAAACATAGAAGAAATCGCTGTTGCAGTGATAAGAGATTTTCAAAAGTCCTTTTTCGGCAGCGAAGCAGATGATCCGGCAAGGTTCGCACTTCCGACACCCATTGACCAGTTTGCATCCGATTATCTGAACCTGAAGGTGTCATTTCAAAAGTTGTCCTCGGACGGAAGCATCTATGGTCTGACCGCGTATGTGGATACAGAATATCAGATAGAGGTTGATGGAAGTCAGAGGAGCATCTTCCTGAAAACCAATGATGTGGTTCTGGACAAGAGTTTCATTGAACCAGCGAATATTCGGAAACTCTGCGGAAAACGCAGATTTACGCTGGCACATGAGTGCGCTCACCAGATACTGTTTCAGCTGGATTCCGATGACCGAAAGATAGTCTGCCATAAGAGACCGGAAGTGCGAGGAAATGGCTCGCGCGTCTTGAGAACGCAGGAAGATTGGAACGAATGGCAGGCCAATACGCTGGGAGCTGCCATTCTGATGCCTCAGTCAGAAGTGGATCGGGCGATGTGGTTCATCAACAGCAGAAAGCCTCTGACCTGTTATGGATGGCGTTTTTACGACAGTGACCAAGTGAAGATAGATACCTTCTGTGGTGTCTTTGGTGTTTCGAGATCAGCAGCAGCTATCCGATTGGAACAACTGGGCTATCTGAACCGGAAAAAGGATTATGAATATCGTGATCCATTGGAGGTGTGGCCATGAGCAGGAATATCAGAGTATCGGAACCATCTGCGGAAATGCAGATTAAAATCATCCGGGCAAAGGATGCGATTGCTTCGCAAAAGCCCAGGATTGTCAGGTGCCCTTATTGCCGACACAATTCAATCATCGTCTTTGAGGATACCAGAGGACATGTGCAGACCAAATGTAAGGCCTGCGGACGCGAGACCGTCTTCAATGTTTTGGAGATGAGAAGATTACGGAGATTGCAGCTCTACTATTCGTCTTTGAATGGTTGAGATGACAATAAATAACCCTATTAACACAATTTTATAAGTCATAGCTGTGCTGTGGAGCCGCTGACAGGCGAAGTCTTCCGAATGCCGCATGAGACAGAATTATGGGATACCCATGTTCTGTTTTATCGGCACAGGATTTTTCTTCACCGTCATGCGGCTCTTTTTTTGACCTTCCGTCGATCCGGTTCTGTACCGGCTGTGCGGAAGGAGAAACGTATGTATTTTGACGCAAAAGAGTTTGGTAAGAGACTTCACGATGTTCGCACTTCCCGTGGCATTACGCAGGAGGAACTGGCGGTTCGCCTGGGCCTGGCAAGCAAGCAGCATGTCAGCCGCATGGAGAACGGTGAACGCAGCTGCTCTATTGACTTGCTGATTGAACTGTCCTGCATCCTCCATGTCAGCACGGATTATCTTCTGATGGGCAGCGAGCCAAGCAAAGAGGAAGTCAAAAATGATCTTCTTAGTATTATTTCGGAGCTGTCTACGATTGCGAAAAAAATCTAAAAAGCATTAGGTACAATATAACTGCTGACGGCGTAGAATCATGGTGGCTATCTTGGCGGATACCTTGATGGGTGTCATCCTCTAAGTTATCATGGGTTGCGTCATAGGACTTATCATTGGCTGTACCCATGATAGAGTGAGCATGAGTGATTTGAGCACCCTCACTGCCGTGGGCAATAAGGTGGATACAAAGATTCAAAACTGTGTGTGGGATGTCCGGCGATTTATCTTGCTCACTAACTTGGTCATTGACTAAGTTTTTCTGACTAAGTTGGTAATTTACATTTTTCAAGATGACTCTGAAATCTGTTGCCGTTGAGAAAATTTTCGGATTATATGCCGCTGTATATCCAGGCGGCTTTTCGGTTTCCCTGACGATTTTGCGTAGGCCGCTTCCATGACGCTCCATGTATTTCATGCGGTGGAACGGGTCAGCAATCACAGGGCTTGCCATATTGAACGGATACTTTTTAGTGTAAAAAACAAATCAGAAAATAAAAACGGAAAATCCGTTGATATTTTCTGATTTGCGGCGTATAATAAGATTATAAGAAAATAAAAACGAAAAAACTGTTTTTAGAGGAGGACTACCTATGAAAATACTCCGCATCACCGCACAAGGACTCCCATTATTCAAAAAAGACTTGGATATTTGCTTTTATACGCAGCAACGTGTTTGCGAAGAGGACAAAGATAGTCTTTACCGTTTGACGGATAACTACTATCTCCACTCTGCCTGTGCTTTCATTGGAATTAACGCATCTGGCAAGACCTCGGTATTAAAGGTCATTAGCTTGGCCTTAAATATTGTGAAAAATGAGCCCATCAATCATGTGGAGGCAAAAAGCATTCTTGGCGGAGCGAAGAATGTTACAATCCGCACATATTTTTATGATAAGCGTAGCTACGTCTGCTGCTTGGAAACTGTAATTGCGGCAAAGAAGTCGAAAACAGGGGAATATGTGTATTCGATTCTGTCTGAAAGCCTTTGGGAAAAACCGATTGCAACCGTTAAGTCGAAAAAGTATCTGACAGATTTTACAGGAATGAAGCCTGTAGAGCAGCGCAATAGCGATGAAGCATACCTTTCTGATGATGTCAGCTTTGTCATTGCACATAATAAAAAAGCGAATGATACAGTGGAAATATTCAGCCTGCTGTCCTATACGAATGTGAATGTGCTTCCATTTACCGAAGATATTCCATTGGAGGTAATTGCATTTCTCGATCCGACCATTGAGAAATTGTGTTTTGAGCAGACAGAGGGAAAAACATTTATCCACTTGAAGTTTAAGGATGAAGAAGAGATTATCCTGAATAATGCGGCAGACCTTGAGCAGTATCTGTCCTCTGGTACGATTAAGGGTATTATTACATTCTCGATGGTAAAGGAAGTTCTTCATTCAGGTGGTTATCTTCTGGTAGATGAAATAGAGAATCATTTCAACAAGGAAATTGTAACGACCTTAGTGCGCTTCTTTATGGACAGCCGACTGAACAAAAATGGCGGAACGCTTATTTTCACTACGCATTATCCGGAACTGCTGGACGAATATGACCGAAATGACGGAATTTGTATCGTTAGAAACCGTAATGGCATCACAGCAGAAAATTTGAGCTATATATTGAAACGTAATGATATTAAAAAGAGTGATGCTTACCAGAGCGGCTTCCTTGAGGGAACAACGCCAGCATATGAAGCGTATATGCGCTTGAAGAAAAGCCTGGCTGCTTCAATCAATTAAGGAGGTAGCAGAATGGAGTTAGAACTAACAGTATGAGGAACAATATACTGCATGAATGTAAATATTGCTTGGATATGTGGACTATTGTCCTTGAAATGCTCCTTTAAATATGATATCATTAGTTCGTACAAGGCGAAATAATGAAATGGAGGCTCTGACATGATCGTTTTAGACCTTGAGTTAAAGGAAATCTATGGATTTAATGATTTTCATATCAATTTCAGTTATCCCAAAAAGATTGTCAATTCGATTATCGATCAGGAACATCTGAAAGGAAGAGAGCGATTTCGCTATAAGAAGGCTGTAATTCTTATGGGTGCAAATGCTACCGGAAAGACCAGCCTTGGAAAGGCTTTGCTTCGTATTTTTGGATATATGACTGATGGAAATCCAACACCGCTGTATGAGATGGTTGCAGGCGATAAAGGATACTTCAGTATTGATTTTGTGAATGGTGATTATCGCCTGCAGCGGTTGTCAGCTCAGATTGATGCATCCAGTCAGGAGATTGACATTCAGTATCAGACCGCAGACATTGATACGATGGATTCGTATGAAAAATGTGTAAAGAAGCTGAAAGATCAAACAATAGAGGCAACCAGAACCGCTACAGCACTTAAGAAGCTGGTAGGTGCTGTTCGATATCGTTTTGCATATCCTGAAATAGAAAAATCTTTGAAACTTACAGGTGCAAATAAAAGCATCTTGTTGAAGACGCTGCGTGCTGTTATTGGAACGCTTGATCCTACATTGCAGGACGTTAGTTTATCAAAAGATTTGAAGGATACCTTTATTATTCGGCGCGGTGGAACGGAAATCATCATTCAGGAAGGTAAACTGCTGAATCGGGAGATACTGTCCAGTGGTACAGCAGAAGGAATAGATGTCGCAATGTTCCTTGCTGCAATGGCGACAAAAGAAAGCAGTTTCTATTATTGTGATGAACATTTTTCTTATATTCAGAGCGATATTGAAAAACGGATTTTCGGTATTATGCTGGATCGTATCGGAGACGATGAACAATTGATTTTTACAACGCATAATACAGATATGCTGGATTTGAACCTGCCGAAACATAGTTATGTGTTTTTGCGTAAGCATCTGGAGGAAGATGTATATCAGGTTTCTGCTGTTTCTGCATCGGATGTACTGAAACGAAATACAGACTCTTTACGCTGTGCGGTCGAGAATGATGTGTTTGCCTCGCTTCCGCAGGATTCCCTTTTGGACGAGTTGGAAATGGGGTGGGAAGATGAACAATAAGTGCATCTATTATGTAGAAGGCCCCTGTGAACAACAACTGATTGCAGCCTTAAAAGAAGCACCGGAAAGATTGATCCCGGGGAAGATAAAGGTCTTCAATGTGGTGCAGAATTTGATTCCTAAGTCACAGATGTTGTCTATTCAGGCGGGAACGACTGTCGTTTTGGTATTTGATACTGATGTGCCACAGACATCAAACCTTAAAAAGAACTTGGAACTTCTCACCCGGTATTGCGGAAAGCTGAAAATCATTTTTCTTCCACAAGTTCTGAATTTGGAGGATGAATTGGTTCGGTGTACAGACGTGCGAACTGCGATGGAACTGACCAAAAGTGGAAGCGTTAAAAATTTCAAGACGGACTTTTGTAAGATGAAAACAAAAGATTGTCGTTCTATGCTTGAGCGTCATAAGCTGGATTATGCACGATTGTGGATGACAAAAACGCCTGAAGCATTTAGTTTTGTGGAGAATAATAGTTCTCAAATTAAAACATTATAATCTTTGATGCCTCGTTGGGAAACCAACGGGGTATTTTTTTGCCTCAATCTGGCTGTATAGAACACTGAAAAAGTCAAAACGAACCGTAGGTAGTCCTGCAAGGACAACCAAAGTGCGCCTACGAGGCCAACGCGAAATCGGAGGATTCTTGTTAAACTTACTTTGTAAGGACGAAAGTCCGGATGTTCCTTGAAAACTGAATACTCATTCTTCAGGTACATTCCTGTTTGGTCGAGCCTTCGACTGCACGCCATGAAGCCCATCGGGGCGATAGCGGTTTCGCAGAAGCAAATGCCGGATTGCAACCGGCGGCGGTGTTAAAACCAGACAGGGACAATGATACTTCCGTAATTCGCGGTCCGGCCATAAGGAAGGCGGGATGGTTAAATTCCAATGGAGCAGTGAAGCACACTGCCGCCTGTGAGAAATCCTACATCTCTGGGGTGATAAGAAAAAGTACAGAGAAACCATATTTTCAGAAAGCACTGCTGGGTGCTGTATCAGCATGATACCTGGCAGGCTTTATCCATATCAGTGTATGGAGATTGGAGACAACAGCAAATGAAAGAAAACTGGGTTTATCGGCGAGGTGATTTATATCTCGCCAATCTCGGTGTTCCGGTCGGATCAAAGCAGGGCGGTGTTCGTCCTGTTGTGGTTCTTCAGAATGATGTCGGCAATTATTATGCGCCGACGATCACGATTGCTCCGCTGACATCGAAAATTGAGAAGAAGCGAAAGCAGCCAACACATTTCTTTCTCCGTAAAGCAAAGGGACTGGCAAAACCGTCTATGGTATTGGCAGAACAGCTCGACACCTGCGACAAGATATGCGTGATTCGCTATCTTGGGCGGGTAAGTAAGGGGCAGATGCGTGGGATTGACGAAGCTGTAAGGATTCAGCTTGGTTATTATATTCCGGAACAGGCAGAGAAAAAAAGACAGGGCAAATGCCGAAAGGATGGCGAAGAAGGCGATGGATAAACTGATTACAAGGAAGGAAGCAGCCAGTATATTGGGAATCAGCGTAAAAACACTGGATGCTGCAAGAACAGACGGGTTGATCTCCTATGTTCAGTATGTGGAAAACGGCTGCGTTTATTTCACGGAAGTGGGGATTCAGGAGTACATTGCAAAATGTACGCACCGTGCAAAACCGATGGAACGTGCTGCGACATATCGCAAACCTCGAAGCTTTCGGCGGTGAAAATCGACATCGTTGAGTATGAACGATGAATCCGCAATAATGAAAGCAACAACAGGATTGGAGGTAATGATATGGCGGCAAGAAGAATGATGCTTCCCGATTATGGTACGGTGAGTATGAAGGGAACGCAGTATTATCGAACCCGTGTGACAGATCAGCAGGGACGGCGGGTTTCCTTATATGCAAGAACGAGAGAGGAACTGTACCAGAAGGAACAGGAAGCGATCCAGCAGATTGAGAACAAGACGTATCGCCGCAGTACACCTACAGTGGAGGAGTATTGCGAGAAATGGCTGCTGATGCAGTCGGCACAGATCAGGATGACAACGCTGATTGACTATACATCGAAAGTGAAGAACTACATCATTAAGCCATTGGGCGATATGCATATGGGAGATGTAACAGCAGATGACATTCGCCTGGCACTGCTGGCGGCATCAAAAAAGTCGGCATCCGTGTACAAATCGGTGAACGTTATATATAAGTGTATTTTTACGGCAGCAATGGAGAGTAAGATCATTGATGAGAATCCGACCATCTATCTGAAGAAGAATGTGGGCGGGATTCCCCAGAAGGACCGCCTCCCGCTTACGGATGAGCAGGTGGATAAGCTGCTGGATGCCATTTACGGCTTACCGCCGTATGTGTTCGTGATGCTGGGGCTGTACGCAGGATTGCGGAGAGAAGAAATCCTCGGACTTCAATGGGATTCGGTGTATCTTGATTGCGAGGCTCCGTACCTTACCGTTCGGAGAGCCTGGCATACGGAGCATAATCGTCCGGTGATTCTGACAGAGCTGAAAACAAAGGCAGCGCATCGGAATGTCCCTCTGCCGGACAATCTTCTGGAATGTCTGAAAGAGGCGAAGAAGACATCGACATCGGATTTTGTGGTTGCAAACCGGGATGGAGACCCGTTGTCCTATACGCAGTTCAAGAGATTATGGCAGTATATCGTAACCCGTACCACCAAGGAACGCTGCTATTATCGCTATGAAGATGGCAAGAGGGTGAAGCATACGGTGAAGCCGGTTCTGGGGCAAAAGGCAGCACACAATGGAAATGTGGTTTACAGTCTGGACTTTGAGGTGACTCCGCATCAGCTGCGGCACACCTACATTACGAATCTGATTCATGCTTCGGTTGATCCGAAGACGGTTCAGTATCTTGCCGGTCATGAAAGCAGCAAGATCACCATGGATATTTACGCCAAGGTGAAATATAATCGCCCAGAGCAGCTCGCAGGAGTGCTGGAAGATGCTTTTGCATCGTGGGATTAAGAGTAAATCAGAAAAAACTTGGGGCAGGGATGGTCAAAAATCCCTGCCCTTTTTACATACATTCGACATCCTTGAAGGAAGTGGTGTACGTCATGATAATAAGAGTAGCAACACCCAATGTATGAAGATAGACGAGGAGGAGAACACATGGCTAAAGGAAAAAAGCGCCCTGCTGAACTTCCGGAATACGGAACAGTGATGATGAAGGGGGTACAGTATTACCGCACCCGGATTACAGATGCAGACGGAAAGAGAGTGGCGATTTATGGGCTGACACGCGAAGAATTATATGACCGGGTGGAAGATGCCCAGAAGAAAATTGCAGAAGTGGTTTTCCACAGAGAGAATCCGACCGTGGAGGAGTACTGCGAAAAATGGCTGCTGATGCGGTCTGGAACGGTAAGAACCAATACGTTGGAGGGATACGAGCGGATGGTGAATCGGTACATCGTGGGGCCGATTGGACAGATGTATATGGATGAGGTGACCACAGATGACCTGCGGCTGCTGATGGTTCCGCTATCAAAAGGTTCTTCCGGAATGTATGGCCAGCTCAATATGCTGATTAAGAACATTTTTAATTCGGCAGAAGAGAGCAAGGTGATCAAAGAAAATCCATCCAAAACGATTTGTGCAAGAGGCGGAAAGCCTGCGAAACGGCGCGAAGCTTTGACGGATGAACAGACTGCCATTTTGCTGGATAGCATTCGTGAGCTTCCACCGTATGTTTTCGTGATGATCGGCTTGTACGCGGGACTGCGTAGAGAAGAGATTCTCGGATTGAAATGGGACTGTGTATTCCTGGATGAAAAAACGCCGTACATTTCCGTAAGGCGTGCATGGCATGTGGAAGGCGGTGCGCCGGTAGTCAACACACTTTTGAAGACTCCGGCAGCGAAGCGAGATGTTCCGATTCCCAAATGCCTGGTAGCCTGTCTCAAGGAAGCAAGGGAAAAATCAGAATCGGAATATGTGATCTCGAATTCGAAGGGAACTGTTTTGACGGAAACACAGTTTGTGAGGGTCTGGAAGTACATAACAGTTCGTTCTACTGCAGAACGCTGTTATTACACCTATGTAAATGGACAGTCCATCAAGCATAGAATAAAGCCAAGGCTTGGTGAGCATCAGCCGAACAATCCCAAGCTGGTGTATACGATGGACTTCAAGGTGACTCCGCACATGCTGCGGCACACCTACATCACCAATCTGATTTACAAAGGTGTTGATCCTAAGACGGTGCAGTATCTGGCAGGCCATGAGAACAGCAAAACGACTATGGACATCTATGCGAAAGTCAAGTATAATAAACCTGAAGAATTGAGCAGCGTTGTGAATGCAGCATTCGGGCTGCGTTAAACGGCACCAAAAATTTCGCGATTTCGTGGGTTTACCTATGGGTTTACTGAGAGAGGAAAGCCCGAAAAACCGCATGAATACTGGTCTTTTTGGATCAAGGTCAGGTGAGTACGGCTTGAAGGCCGCCCGTCGCGCTCCTCAGTTCTCCAAGAGATAATTGGGCGCGATTTTCAATCAAATTGCTTCAAAAACCCCGGAAAATCAAGGTTTTCCGGGGTTTTCCATATCATCTTGGCTGATTCGGTTTGTCGGATTTTTACCTGATTTGACCAGCTTTGACCCCGTTTTTTTGTTTTAATAAGTGGGCAAGTGGCCATTTTGGACCCCATTTGTGTTAAAAATTAGGGCAAAAATCGGCGCTGAACAGGCTTCATCATGGGACTTCAGCTCTTATTTTAAGTGATTCAAGACAACACCAAAGCGTATAGGCAGTAAAGGATATACCATTCCCGCAGATCCATGATCGGATCTGCGGGAATGATAACCACATTCTGAATCCATCCCAGCTTCATAGCACGGGACAGCAGAGCAGAATGATTTTCGTAAGTACGGTAAAAATCCCGCATTCTGCGAAGACTCCGGGGAGAGAAACCTTATTCTCAGCAGCTTGAACAACTTCTATGAAAATTATTTGTTTGACCTTTCGGGGTCACTTCATTTCCTTGCCGCTCTGTAAATCTTACAGATGCAGAACCCGATCCTTGATCTCCTGGGTTCTTCCCTGATTCCAGAACTGGGTGCCGATGTAGCCGCAGGTACGCCGGGCCACATTCATCTTGTTCTGATCCCGGTTACCACACTGGGGGCAGACCCAGACCAGCTTGTGGTCGTCCTCCCGAATCTCGATCTCGCCGTCGTAGCCGCAGACCTGGCAGTAGTCGGACTTGGTGTTCAGCTCGGCATACATAATATTGTCATAGATGAACTGCATGACCTCCAGAACAGCATCGATGTTGTTCTGCATATTGGGCACTTCCACATAGCTGATGGCGCCGCCGGGGGAAAGCTGCTGGAATTCCGCCTCAAAGCGCAGCTTGGTAAAGGCATCGATCGGCTCGGACACATGGACATGGTAAGAGTTCGTAATGTAACTCTTGTCCGTAATGCCGGGGATGATGCCGAAGCGATTCTGCAGGCACTTCGCAAACTTGTAGGTGGTGGATTCCAGAGGCGTTCCGTACAGGGAATAATCTATATTCTCTGCGGTCTTCCATTCCAGGCACTTGTCGTTCATCTTCTGCATGACGGACAGGGCAAAGGGCTTCGCCTCGGCATCCGTATGGGATTTTCCGGTCATATACTTAACGCACTCATAGAGGCCCGCATACCCCAGGGAAATGGTGGAATAGCCGCCGTAGAGCAGCTTGTCGATGGGCTCGCCCTTTTGCAGTCTGGCCAAAGCGCCGTACTGCCACAGAATGGGGGCCGCGTCAGACAGGGTTCCCTTCAGGCGATCATGGCGGCACCGCAGCGCTTTATGGCACAGCTCCAGCCGCTCTTCGAAAATTTCCCAGAATTTGTCCACATCCCTGCCGGAGGACAGGGCCACGTCCACCAGATTCAGCGTCACAACGCCCTGATTGAACCGACCGTAGTACTTGGGCTTGCCCGGCTCATAATTCTTGGCCCCCGCCACATTATCCCAGCCGTTGCCGGAGCGGTCCGGAGTCAGGAAGCTGCGGCAGCCCATGCAGGTATACACATCGCCATTGCCCGGCGTCTCGCCCTTGGACAGCTTGTACTCCTTCATCTTCTTCTCACTGATGTAGTCAGGCACCATCCGCTTGGCGGTGCACTCGGCAGCCAGACGGGTCAGGTACCAATAGGGCGTATCCTTCCGGACGTTGTCCTCCTCCAAAACATAAATGAGCTTGGGGAAAGCGGGGGTGATCCACACGCCCTTTTCGTTCTTCACGCCTTCGTAGCGCTGGCGCAGAGTCTCCTCGATGATCATGGCCAGGTCCTTCTTCTCCTGTTCATTCCGAGCCTCGTTCAGGTACATGAAGACCGTAATAAAGGGAGCCTGACCGTTGGTGGTCATCAGGGTAACGACCTGGTACTGAATGGTCTGCACGCCCCGGCGGACCTCGTCGCGGAGCCGATCCTCCACAACCTTGGAGATGGCCTCCTCGCTGGGAGAAACGCCGAACTCCTTCATTTCCTTTTCCACGCTGCGGCGAATCTTCTCCCGGCTGATCTGGACAAAGGGGGCCAGATGGGTCAGGGAGATAGACTGGCCGCCGTACTGGTTGGAGGCCACCTGGGCAATGATCTGGGTGGCGATATTGCAGGCAGTGGAGAAGGAATGGGGCTTCTCAATCAGGGTACCGGAGATGACGGTGCCGTTCTGCAGCATGTCTTCCAGATTCACCAGATCGCAGTTGTGCATATGCTGGGCATAGTAATCGGAATCGTGGAAATGGATAATGCCCGCCTCGTGGGCCGCCACGATTTCCCGGGGCAGCAGGATCCGGCTGGTGATGTCCTTGGAGACCTCGCCCGCCATATAGTCCCGCTGGACGGCGTTGATGGTGGGGTTCTTATTGGCATTCTCCTGCTTGACCTCCTCGTTGTTGCACTCGATGAGGCTCAGGATGCGGTCATCCGTGGTGTTGGACTGGCGGGCCAGGTTCCGGACGTACCGGTAGGTGATGTACTCCTTGGCCACCTCAAAGGCCCCGTGGGCCATAATGGACTTCTCCACCAGGTCCTGGATCTCCTCCACGGAAGGGCTGCGGCCCATTTCCTCGCAGGAAACGGTGACGCTTTCGGCAATACGGCTGATCTGAACAGGGGTCAGACGAACCTTTTCCTCCACAGCATTGTTGGCCTTGGAAATGGCTTTGTTAATCTTTTCAATATCAAAAACGACCTCTGTTCCGTTTCTTTTAATGATTTTCATGGTGCGGTCCTCCTTTGGGAAATTGTCTCTTCGCTGCCCTATTATACTACATCTTGTGGTTTTGTCAAGACGCAACCACTAAATGTAGTGGTCGGACTTTTGGCAGAGAATAATTTGAAAGTTTACGGGCCTGATGTATCCCCGTATTTTCTCCGGAATGTTTGCGTTTTGCCCCCGGGGTAAAAAGAAAGCATTGTAATTCCAATGAGAATATAGTATAATGAAATCGTATAGTCTTAACATAATTCCAGCAGTTCCGCAAAGAAAGTGAAAGTGAGCGTTTTTATGGAAATGAAATTCGGCAATCTGCACAGCGGCGAAGCCGCTTCCCTCTATACCATCCAGAACGGCGGCATTACAGCCAAAATCACAGACCTGGGTGCTACACTGGTGGAGCTCTGGGTCCCGGACGCTGCCGGAAATCTGGCGGATGTGGTCCTTGGATACGACAATGCGGAAGGGTATGAGCAAAATGGGGGCTTTCTGGGCGCCACCGTAGGCCGGAATGCCAACCGCATTGGCGGCGCCCGGTTCCCTCTGGACGGCAAGACCTGCGTTCTGACCCCCAACGAAGGAGAGAACAACCTGCACTCCGGCCCCGCGCCCTACAATGTACGGCTTTGGACAGTACTCGACCATGAACAGGACGCTGTCACCCTTTCCCTGCTGAGCCCGGATATGGACCAGGGTTTCCCGGGAAATGCCCGCATCACCGTGACCTACCGTCTGGACGGCGAGGGCGGTCTGCACATTCTCTACCGGGGCGTCAGCGACAAGGACACCGTCTTCAATATGACGAACCACAGCTATTTCAATCTGGCGGGACAGGAGAAGACCGAAAAGGCCATCCATCAGATTTTGTCCATGCCAGCCCGGCACTTCTGTCCGGATGACGCGGAAAACATCCCCACCGGCGAAGAGCGCCCGGTAGCAGGCACCCCTATGGATTTCCGGGTGCCCAAGCCCATCGCCCGGGATCTGGACGCGGACTACGAGCCTCTGCACCTGCAGGGCGGTTACGACCATAATTTTGAGGTCTTCTGCAGTCCCTGCGCAACTCTGACGGACCCGGACTCCGGCCGCGGCATGGCCGTCTATACGGACTGTCCGGGCATTCAGCTCTACTCCGGCAACTATCTGAACCAGACCGGCAAGGGCGGCGTGTATTACGGAAAGCACAGCGGCATCGCTCTGGAAACCCAGTTCTACCCCGACGCCCTGAACAAGCCCAACTGGAAAAAGCCCATTGTCCCCAGAGAAAAAGTATACACCAGCGAGACCATTTACCGGTTCTCCTGGAAGTAAGGAGCCGCCATGCAGAACGTTCCGACGTCCAGGCAATACCCGGCCGTGGATATCGCAAAGCTCCTTTGTGCCGTCCTGATTGTCATGATCCATGTGCCGCCCTTCGGCAGCGCCAACGCAACGCCTCTTGCCCAGGCCGGAAATTTTTTCCTGCGCTTTTATCTGGGACGGATCGCGGTACCCTTCTTTTTCATCTCCGCCGGATTCTTTCTGTTTCGTAAAACAGATCCCACGGCTTACGATCCGACACCCTGCAGACAATACATTCTCCGCATTCTGCGGCTTTACGGCGTCTGGACGGTGCTCTATCTGCCCTGGGTCATCCGGGATGCCCGGGCAGACGGCAAAACACTTCTGACCGGTACCGTCAGCTTTCTGCGCAATTTTCTGCTGACAGGAAGCTACAATCACCTGTGGTATCTGCCCGCCCTGGCCGTAGCCGTTGCTCTGGTGAGCTGGCTGCTGCGAAAGGGTGTAACCCCGGGGCGCGTTCTCTGTATTTCCTTCCTGCTCTACTGCGTGGGACTTCTGGGCCAAAGCTGGTTCTTTTTGCTCAAGCCCCTGGAGGGTACGGCTCTTTTCTCCGTTCTGAGGCTCTATGGAAAGATCTTCACTACCACCCGCAACGGCGTGTTCTTTGGGTTTCCGTTTGTGGCTTTGGGAATGTATCTCGCCTATCGGCCTTCCGGACTGCGCAAATGGCCTTCCGGCATTCTTTTCCTGGTTTCCATGGCCGCACTCTATCTCGAAGTACGCTTTACGCAGGGAAAAGGCGAAGCGCCGGGACGTGATATGTATGTCTTTCTTGTGCCCGCCGCTTATTTCGCCCTCAGCTTTCTGCTGCGGCTCTCCCCCAAAAGCCATCCGCGTTACCGCGCAATGCGCCCCCTCGCCCTGCTTCTGTACCTGACGCACCTTGCCGTAAACGTAAGCGTGTCCCTGCCCATCCTCGTTCACTTTAATCCCACGGGCTGCACCGGGCTGCAGTTTCCGTTGACGCTTTTTCTGTCTGTGGGGCTGAGCCTTATCCTTCTGAAGCTGTCTCGGAAGCCCCACTTTCAGTGGCTCAAAAAACTTTACCAATAGTGCTGTGACGCAATAACACATTTTTACCCCGGCGCATACACTGTCCCAAGAGAAAGAATTTACGAAAGCTCCGATTTGCAAAAATCGGGGCTTTCGCTTTCAGGAGGTAATCCCATGGCAGATCAATGTACGGACACCCTGCGCTGCAATCCCAACGATCTGCGGCAGGCCATGTCCATCCACACCAGAAAGATCACCGACTCCTGTCGGGACAAAGACTGCATTGAGGACCTGCCGGTCTATCTGACCGCCGGCTCCCAGCGGATGCTAGAAAGCTCCGCCAGTACCCGGGTCCGCTGCGCGGAGCTTCTCAGCACCTACATAGACGTGGAGCCCGTGACCTTTGACCGGAACCACTACTGCATCGACATCACCTTCTACTACCGGGTCCTGGCCGACACCATTGTGGGGGCCAACCGCCCTGCCACGCTGTGCGGTCTGGCAGTCTTCACCAAACGGGTGGTCCTCTGCGGCGAGGAGAGCTGCGCCCACATCTACCGCAGCGATCTGCGGACCTGCACGGCGGAGGCCATTACCCGGAATCTGGCAAACCGGCCCACGGCCGTGGTGGAGGCCCTGGACCCCATGGTCCTGAGCTCCCGGATCCGGGAGGCCTGCGAGTGCGGCGGGCGGGACTGCCCCGTGCAGCTGCCGGACTGGGTCAAGGCCATGTTCGATGAGGACCTGGTGCTCCAGAATGACCGCAGACGGCTCTATGTCACCCTGGGGCAGTTCTCCATCGTCCGGCTGGAACGGGACGCCCAGCTGATCGTGCCTGTTATGGACTACAGCATTCCCACCAAGGAATGCTGTGACTCCGCCGGCTGCGCCGAGGATCCCTGCGAGCTGTTCAGCCGCATCCCCTTCCCGGCTGCCCAGTTCACACCCAGGGGCTGCGACTGCAAGACTCAGGTACGATGCCCCCAGGAGAACAACTGCTGCAATAAGTAAAAAACGCGTCCGCCTTTCAAAAAAGCGGACGCAAAATAAAAACGCTGCCGGGTTATCGGCAGCGTATTTATCAGCCAAGGGAATCAGATGGCCCGTTCAATGTGTATCGAAGAATCAAACCGCTCTTTCGACCTTATTGGAACGGAGGCATCTGGTACAAGCGTACACATGGCAGGGAGTTCCATTGACAACGGCCTTGACCCGCTTCACATTGGGCTTCCAGGCACGGTTGGAACGTCTGTGGGAGTGGGAAACCTTAATACCAAAGGTTACGCCCTTGCCACAAAAATCACACTTCGCCATTCATTGCACCTCCCATCCGGACAATTCGTCAAACTCTTGCGTCAACTCGAACGCCTACATATAATAGCAAAGATTGAAGAAAAAAGCAAGTCCTTTTTTCACTTTTTTCTTATTATTTTTCGGTTGATATTCTTTCGCTCTCTGGTATAATGAAGATGTGCCGTTGCGGCGCATTTTGAAACAAAGGAGCGTGGAAAACGTGGGAGAATACAACGTTACCCTTCCCGCGATTGCAAAAGAATTTCATATGGAGGTCATTTTTGCCTCCACTGACTATAATTCCATCCGCCTGACCGTGGAAGATGTGGCGCGGCCCGGCCTGACACTCTCCGGCTACTTTGACCACTTTGAACCCCGGCGGCTCCAGGTTCTGGGCAACATGGAGTGGAGCTATCTCCAAAAGCAGACGCCTCAGGAACGGACCGTGATCTTCGACCGGCTCTTTGACTACAAAATCCCCGCCCTACTGATCTGCCGCGGCCTGCCCGTGGATCAGGAGTGCCTGGCTATGGCGAAGAAGCACAATATTTCCCTTCTCCGGTCGGACGAGCCCACCAGCAGCTTCTGCTCCTCCCTGATTTCCTATCTTCGGGCAGAGCTGGCTCCCATGGTGACCCGCCACGGCGTGCTCATGGAGATCTATGGCGAGGGTGTTCTGCTTACCGGAGAAAGCGGCATCGGCAAAAGTGAGGCTGCTCTGGAGCTTCTGAAGCGCGGCCACAGGCTCATTGCCGATGACGCCGTGGAGATTCGCAGGATCTCCAGCAGCACGCTTGCGGGCAGCGCCCCGGAGTTGATCCGCAATTACATCGAACTGCGGGGCATCGGCATCGTCAATGTGGCCAAGCTCTTCGGTATGGGCTCCGTGCGCTCCCGGAAAACCATTGACCTGGTGGTGAACATCGTTCCCTGGAACAATCAGGATGCCTATGACCGGCTGGGACTGGAGGAACAGTATATGGAAATTCTGGGGGTCAAAATTCCCATGAACACCATCCCCATTACCCCGGGACGAAATCTGGCCGTGATCCTGGAGGTTGCCGCCATCAACGTCCGCCAGCGCAAACTGGGCTACAACGCGGCTCAGGAGTTTACGGACCAGATCAACAAGCATTTCGCAAGTCTTGAGGGAAAAGAATGAAAGAACTGACAATCGGCCAGAATGACGCCGGTCAGCGGCTGGATCGGTTTTTAGCCAAAGCCGTTCCCCTGCTGCCTGCCTCTCTGGCCCAGAAATACATCCGCCTAAAGCGCATCAAGCGCAACGGCGCCCGTGCCCAACGGGACACTCGCCTGGAAGTGGGCGACACCTTGCAGCTCTACATCAACGACGAGTTCTTCGACACCCCCCGGGAGGACAACGCCTACCTGACCGTAGCCGCCCCCAAGCTGAACATCGTCTATGAGGACGAGCACATTCTTCTTGTGGATAAGCGGCCGGGGCTGGCCGTACATCCCCATGACGGGGCGGAATACGGACGAACGCTGATTGACCAGATCCAGGCCTATCTGTACCAGAAGCACGAATGGCGGCCTCGGGAGGAGCATTCCTTCACTCCCGCCCTGTGCAATCGCATCGACCGGAACACCGGCGGCATTGTTATCGCCGCCAAGACCGCTGAGGCCCTGCGGGTCATGAATCAGAAGATCAAGGACCGGGAAATCGACAAACGCTACCTTTCCATTGTAGAAGGCACGCCAAAGCCCAGGGACGGCAGTCTCAAGGGCTACCTCTTCAAAGACGCGGTGAAAAACCGGGTCTTTGTCACGGACAGTCCCAAGCCCGGGGCCAAGACCTGCCAGACCAATTACAAAACCCTTGCCTCCCGGAACGGTCTTTCTCTGATGGAATGCGAGCTGATTACAGGCCGGACCCATCAGATTCGCGCCCAGTTCGCCCATGCGGGTCATCCTCTTTTGGGTGACGGCAAATACGGCAAGCTGGACAAGCGGTATGACCGGACCTATCAGGCCCTCTATTCCTATCGGCTGACCTTCCGGTTCACCACGGATGCCGGGGCTCTGGAATACCTGAACGGCAAAAGCTTTCAGGTGGAGAACGTAGACTTTGTGGAGGAGTACTTTCCCGGATTTCAGATAGGAGGCAAAGCATGACCCTTTTCATCACCAGCAGTCCCTTCGATGAAGCCGCGGAAACGCCCCTGTTTTCCAATGCCAACGGCTTTGTGGACCGTCTTCGGGCGGCACTTCCGGAATACCCCAGCGTGACCTTCGTGGCCTCTTCCCCGGAACGCCACGACCTCACCTGCCGATTTGGAGCAGACGCCTTTACCGCCCTGGCCAACGCCGGGATCTGCCCAAGCCAGTGGACGGTTCTGGACGGTATGAACGCGGAAGACGCGCCGGAAATTGTATCCTCCAGCGACCTGCTGATTTTCGCCGGAGGCCATGTTCCCACCCAAGCGGCATTTTTCCGGGACATTGCCCTGGATGTGCTTCTGCAGGACTATCCGGGCGTTATCATTGGCATCAGCGCCGGGTCTATGAATATGGCGCGGACCGTTTATGCCCAGCCGGAGGAACCCGGCGAGGCAGTGGATCCGGGCTATGCCCGCTTCTTCCCGGGTCTTGACCTGACGGAGGTCAACGTTCTGCCCCACTACCAGAAGGTCAAGGACGACCTGGTGGACGGTCTGCGGCTTTTTGAAGACATCACCCTGCCGGACAGCCGGGGCCGCTGCTTCTTCGCCATTCCGGACGGCAGCTACTTCTACCAGGACGACAGCTGCCTGATGCTCTGCGGGAAAAGCTGCCTGGTGCGGGACGGCGTTCTCTCGCCCCTGACTCAGGACGGGGAAATATTGAATATGGAGCATTTCGAGTAAAAAACCAGCCTGGAAGCGTCTGTTTGCTTCCAGGCTGGCTGATTTTTAGTGGGTTCCCTCTTCCCAGGCCAGGTGCTGGCGGTCCAGCGCCTGTTTGATTTTGTCCAGCTGGGGGCACTTATGGACGGCACAGGTGGCAATGTGGATTTTATCCACGTGCTCCTGACCCATGCGCTCCAGCTTCTCCGTGAAGCCGGGGTCGGCCAGCTTGTCCGCCTCACAGCCGTTGCAGTCGAAATAAGCCGAAAGCTCTACGGTCTGACCCTCGTACTGCGCAAAGCTCTTCTTCCGGTCATAGAAGGTCCGGAAGCAAGCCGCGCCGGTGCAAACGGTGCCGGATTTTTTGCAATGCAGAATCGCGATTTTCTCAACAGGCTTTTCCATGATTATTCCTCCAATGTAATGTTCCCCTGCTCCACATCGTACACCCGGTCGCAAACCCAGTCACACAGACTGCGGTTGTGGGTAATAAACAAATAGGACGCGCCGGTCTCCTGCTGGTAGTCCCGCAGCATTCCAATCATCTGGGCCTGCGTGATTACATCCAGCATACTGGTAGGCTCGTCCAGCACCAGCACCGCAGGCCGAAGCACCAGAAGCCGCGCCAGTGCCGCCCGCTGCAATTCGCCGCCGGAAAGCTCGCCGGGGCAGCGGTGAAGGTGCTCTTCGTGCAATCCGAACCGCTCCACGTTTTCCACCAGAATTTGCTTGGAGTAGGGCAGGTTATAGAGCGTATATGGCTCTGTCATGCTCTTGATCAGGGGCAGCGCAGGATTGAAAGACACCTCCGGATGCTGAAACAGGATCTGAATATTCCGCCGTAGTGTGCCTCGGTAAGGGAAGGCACAGAGCTGATCCTCATAAAATATGCTGCCGGAGGTAGGCTTCAGCAGTCCCGCGGCCATCATCCCCAGAGTAGACTTCCCGCTGCCGCTGTCCCCGAACAGGCCAACGGTCTCCCCTGCCTCCAGGGTAACATTCGCGTTTTGAACGGCATAGAACTGTGCTCCGCCGCCGTTTCTGCTTTTATAGGTCTTTGTCAGCTGTTCCAGACGCATCCGCATAGAGCCAGCACCTCACTTTCTCGTCCCCAACGGTAAACAGGGGCGGCATTTTTTTACAGACCTCCATGCAGTCCTTGCAGCGGTGGCGATACCGGCAGCCAAAGTTTTCATAGCCTGTATGGGCAGGCGCAAAACCGGCCTTATCCACCTCCATGCCGTTTTCCGGGATGGCTCGCAGCATATCTCTGGTATAGGGATGCAAGGGTGCGGACATCAGCTTTTCTGTAGGTCCATACTCCACCTGCTGGGCAGCGTAGAGCACACAGATATGGTCGGATATCTTCCCGGCAAACAACAGATCATGGGTAACGCAGAGCAGGCTCTTCTCCCCCAGCTGCTGGAAGGTCTCTGCCACCAGAGCCACCCGCTTTTCATCCAACCCTTTGCTTGGCTCATCCGCCAGAACGATCTGCGGGTCTGCCGCAATGCCCATGGCAACCATAGCCCGCTGCCGCATACCGCCGCTGAAGGTATGCGGGTAGGCCCGGGCCAGAGCTTCCTCATCACCCAGATGGAATCTTTTCAGCAGGGAAACGCTTTTCGCCTCCGCTTCCTTTCTGCTCAGTCCCTTGTGCTCCATCAGAGGCTCGCCAACCTGAAAGCCTACCCGCATCAACGGATTCAGGGCCTCTCCGCCCCCCTGGGGAACATAGGAGATGACAGCGCCCCGAATCTTATCCAGTTCTTTTCGTTTCATCTGCCAGATGCTTTTCCCGTCCAGCAATACGTCACCCCTGGTCTGGGCCGTTTCCGGCAGCAGCCGCAGGATGGCAAGGAGCAGAACGCTCTTCCCGCTGCCGGTTTCGCCTACCAGAGCGAGCTTGCTGCCCTCCGGCAGCACAAAGGAAACGTCCTCCACCGCCTGAACATCACTGTCAGCACTGAATTTAACCGATACATGATTGATTTCCAGCATCTCGATCACCTCTTCTGCTGGCCATAGTAACCCACCAGCATAAATCCGAGGACGGCAAGGGATGTACACAGAATCGGCGGCAGATACCACCAATACAGCCCCCGAACCACTCCGTTTCTGAAAAACGCATAGTGGAGAATGGCCCCCCAGCTTTTCTCTCCAAAGGCACCCAGACCCAAAAAGCTCAAGGATGCCTCCGTCATCATAGCCGAAGAAACCGCCATGGCGCCCCGGGAGAGAATAATGTCCTTCAGATTCGACAGCAAGTGCTTTCCCATGATTACAATATCCCGCTGTCCAATGGCTTTTTCAATTTTGACAAAAGGCTCCTCCTTCAGCGCCAGTATCTGGGATCGCAGCACCCGGGTGGTTCCCGTCCAGGCCGTTATACTGATGGCAACTACGATGCTGAGGATACCTGGCGACAGGTAGCAGACAAGCAGAGTCGTCAAAGCCAGTCCAGGCACGGCCATGGCAAGATTGGTAAGGCCCGTAATAAGTTTATCTACCACGCCGCCGTACCAGGCGGACAGCAGCGCCAGCAGAGTTCCCACGCAGGTGACGACCACCGCCGCAAATATACCGATAACCATGGATATCCTGGTTCCGTAAATCAGTTCGCTGAAAATATCCTGGCCCACATCATTTGTACCAAGCAAATGCTCCGGGCTGGGCTTTCCGTAGGTCAGTGCACTGGTTGCCGAAGGATCATAGGGTACAATTGCCGGCGCAATGATGGCAATAATCACAAAGAAGCCGATGATCAGGCTGCCCGCCAGCACCGGAATATTGACTTTTTTTCTTTTCTTCATTGTGTCACCTACTTCACTGTCACTCTGGGGTCAATAACGCCGACCAGAATATCGCTGAGCAAATTGGCCATGACCACACAAAACGCCGAAATCAAAAAGCAGAACTGTGCCGTGGGAAAATCCCGGCTGGAAACCGCATTGTAAAACAGCTGCCCCATGCCTTTCCAGCCGAAAATCGTTTCAATCATCATAGAGCCGGACAGCAACCCACCCATCTGCATACACATACTGGTCATATAGGGCAGCATTGCGTTGCGCATCACATGGCGGAACAGAATCTTACGGTCCGAGAGGCCTTTGGAGGCCGCCGTCGTCGTATAATCCGCATGCCGCACCTGGGAAACGCTGCTTTTCATCAGCATAAAATCACCGGAGCATCGGAACAGCACCAGAATAGAAAGTGGCAGAGCCATATGCTTCAGAATATCCAGTGTACGGACCCAGCCGGTTCCTATGCCGCTTGTCATGCCCCCGATGGGCACCCAGCGCAGTTTATAGGCAAACAGTGCCAGCGCCAGGACGCCGATACAGTTGCTGGGCACTGTATTGAGGAACAGCGCGATTGGCGTCAGAACACAGTCCAGCCTCTTTCCCGGCCGCCATCCGGCCAGCACGCCCAGCACGCCGCCAAGAAGGCCGCCCAATATCCACGTCGGAATAGACAGCAGAACCGTCCAGTGGATGCAGGAAAACACATTTTCCACCACTGGCTTTTTGTTGGAATAGGCGATTCCAAAATCCAGTGTCACCACACTTTTCAGATACCGGACATACTGCACCCCCAGCGGATCATTCAGACCATATTTCTCCGCAATAGATTCCAGCTCCTCCGGATCCGTATCCAGGAGATAATAGTATTCCTCCTGACCCACCAGATGCTGCAGCGGGTCCCCGGGCATGAAACGAACCATAAAGAAGCTGACGGTAATAATCACATAGATCGTAAAAACCGCCGTCAGAATTCTCCTTATCAGGTATTTCCCCATGAATCACCATTCCTTTCTCTGTAAAAGAAGGCTGCCTCCGCGGGATAGGCGCAAAGGCAGCCGGGAAATTGCTTACTTGCTGGTCAGACTGTACCAGAGCTCATCGTTGACAACACCCCAGGAGGGCCGATTGTACCAGCCCTCATACTTATCCGTGCGGTAGGGGTAGAAGCAGGATGTCCAGCTCAGGGCGCAGCCAAACAGCGTATCGGCAGCCTCCTGCTGCAGCCACTGGATGCAGGAAACATACTCCTCCCGGGAAGAGGCGTTCAGCATACGCCATACTGTGCTGTTGAATTCCTCATCGGTGTAGGTGCCCCACAGCCAGGAAGCGCTGCGCTCCGTACCAGGCTTCGGCTCATACACATAATACCGGAAGGCAGAGGTATGCCGCGCCATACCGGCAGTGGTGTAGCCAATGGCAATGTCGTAATTGCCGGCCTGGATATTGCTCTCCCAGACCTCAGAGCTGACAATGATCTCCTGATCCACATAGGCATTGACGCCCACGGCCTTCAGGTTGTCAATCAGCACCTCAGCAATCCGGTTCCGAAGATCCATCTTCTTGGAATACTGGGGAACAATCAGGATCTTCATTTCAGAACCATCCGGGAATTCACGGATGCCGTCGTTGTTGACATCCTTATATCCCGCCTCGTCCAGAATCCGATTGGCCTCATCCACATCCTGCGCAAACTGGGGCAGGCCATCCAGGTAGCCGGTACAGCTGGGGGGAATGATACCGGCACGGGGCACCTCACCATAACCGCCGCCAATCGCATCGGTCAGCAGATTCCAGTCCATTGCCTTGGTCACAGCCAGTCGGAACTGGTAGTCAGAGCCTGCCGGCCGGGTCATGCCAAAGGTGATCTGGTCCTCACCGGCGTAAATGCTCTCACCGGGATCCACAGCGCTGTCGGAAATCAGATCGATCAGCGTTGCGTCAATGGGGGTAGAGTAGGCATAGTAGCAGTCAATCTCGCCGGCATTCAGCGCCATCATTATGGCAGTCTGATCGGCATAGGTCTTGATTGTTACGGAGTCAACGGTGATTTCCCCGTGATAGTTGTTTTCAGGAATGGCCTCGTAGTAGGAGACCTGGGCATCCACGTCATAGGACACCAGCTTGTAGGGGCCGCAGCCGACGGCGGCATCGGGCTCGGTGTAGTTCTTATAGTCGTCCGTGCCCTCAAATTTCTCCCATACATGCTTCGGGAGCAGGCCCTGCATGGTTGCGGAACCGGACAGCCAGCCGTACACATCGGGCTCGCTGAAGGTAATGCGGCCGCTGTCATCACCGGTAGGCTCCACGCTGACCAGGTGAATGAAGCTGCTGCTCTTGGCAGTATCCTTCAGGAATCGGAAGGTAAAGTCGATATCGTCCCAGGTCACCTTCTCGCCATCGCTCCAAACAGCGGTGGTAGGCCAGGTGAAATCCAGGACCTTGCCGTCCTCGGAGATTTCAAAGGAGGTGAAGAAGAAGGGCTGCAAATCGCCGTTCTCATCCTCATAAATCCAGTTGGCACGGCAGAAGTTCACGTAGTTGATCCGGCCGAAAATATCGGTTTGACCATACAGATTGAATGTCGTGTTCGCGGTAGTGGTGCCAATCACCAGGTTTTTCACGTGCTTCTTGGGGGCTTCTCCGGTGGTCTCCGTTTCAGCGGCAGCTGTGGTCTCCGTACCAGCGGCCGCCGTAGTTTCGGGTGTGGTCTGCTTACCGCATCCGGCAAACAGCCCCAGCAGCAGCACAGCCGACAGAAGTAGGCAAAGCGCTCTTTTCATATTTGGGTTTTCTCCTTTTCTTTGCGGCCGTAGACCGCATTTCTCTATCAGGTATTCGCAAGGTCCAAAAAAAGGTGCGCCCCGCCCACGGCAGAACGCACCCTTACATACAACAACCTATCCTATTGGTGTAAGTTCAGTCCCCCACCGGAACGACAGACACTATCATCGGCAGGTCTCCTGGCTTTGGTTCATCGCGTTCCGTCCCCTTCTCAGCATAGCCAATGGGTTTTTGACGGAACACTCCCCTTCACAGTAGAGCGGGCTGCGGCAGATTCACACTGCCTTCCCTTTTAAATCCTCAGGCCACCCTGAGGATACCGATGCATGCAAATATCCAATTGCCCCCATTATACTCCATTTCCATGACAATGCAAGAGGAAATTGATATTTTTTTACTTATTCAACAGTATTCTCTCTGTCAATGCTCTTCTCGCAAGGAGGCGGGGTAAACCCTTCCCGTAACAAAAAGGGCCGCGAACAGAGCGAACAGCAGCAGGTTATGGCCAATCATACAGCCCCAGGCCGCAATCAGGCCAAGACCCAGGAATCGGGTGCATATGAATGTTCCGAAAATACGGACGCACCACATCCCCAGAATATTGAACACAAAGGGCGGCACTGTGCGGCCTGTGCCCTGCATGATGCCCTCCAGAACAATGGGAACACCGTAAAAGGGCTCGGATACGGCCACCATCCGCAGTACCGTAGTGCCCAATTCCTTCACCTGAGGATCCCGGGTGAAGATGGACATGAGCTGGGGTGCGAAAATCGCCAGCAGCCCGCCGGAGATAACCATCAATCCGACTTCCAGCGGCAGCAGGGTACCTGCCAGGCTTTTCAGTTTTTTCCCGTCCCGGGCGCCCATGGCATTGCCCGCCAGCGTAGCCGCGGCGGTCTGCATCCCCCAGCCGGGGATATAGAACAGAGATTCCACCGTATTGGCAATGGTATGGGCGGCAGTGGATGTATCGCCCAGGGCGTTGATCATGGCCGCAAAGGCCACATAGCCCAGAGATGTGCCAAAGCGCTGGAGCATATTGGGAAAAGCTACCTTCCAGCAGGGTTTCAGGATCTCTCCATCCGGCAGGAACCGATAGCCTTTGGGGGACAGATCCGGATGCTTCCAGAGCCGCACCGTCATGGCAATGCCGCCGTAGGTATAGGCAACGGCACTGGCTACCGCCGCGCCGTTGATGCCCCAGCCTACGCCCCAGATGGGGATGGTCAGGCCCAGCAGGCGCACCTCCCGGCTGGAATAAATCAGCAGGAAATTCAGCACGATGTTGATTAGGTTCATGTTCAGGCTGACCCGCATGGGCGTCTTGGTATCGCCCACAGAACGCAGTACCGTGGCGAAAATAATGCTGGCCGTCCGGAAGAGCATGGGTGAATAGAGGATCAGGAAATACTGAGAGGCCATAGCCCGGATGGAAACATCCACCTGCATCCACTGGGTAATTTTGCCGCTGAGCAGCGTGGTGATAGCTGTAAAGAGCAGGCCCACGACCAGAGTCATCATCACCGCCTGGGCAGAGGCCCGCTTGGCCCGTTCCTTATCCCCTGCCCCATAGCTCTGGGAAATCAGGGCCAGGAAACCCACGCCCACCGCGGAGACCGTACTGCCCACCAGCCAGGAAACCGTACCGGTGGCCCCGACTGCCGCCGTGGCCTGGGTGCCCAGGGTGCCAACCATGGCCGTATCAATATATTGCACCGCCGTCTGCATCAGCTCTTCCAGCATGGTAGGCCATGCCAGGGCAAAAATGACCGACAGCATATTTCTATCCAAACGCTTGCTCATCTTTCTGTTTTTCTTTCCTTCCCTGAGTTTTCTCGTAAAGAATTATTATAGCACTGTCCCCCGGGGGTTCGTCAAGGATTATTTACGGACACAGCGCAAAAAATCCCGGCAGGAACCCCTGCCGGGAATCATTGTTATAGGGAATCAGTGCGCCCGGGTTTCGATCTCGTGCTTGACCTTGGCAATGAATTCATCCAGCTTCATGACGGTGGTCTCATCGGTATCCCGGTTCCGGACAGAGATGGTGCCCTCCTCGGCTTCCTTGGCGCCCAGAATCAGCATATAGGGCGCACGGTCGATCTGGCGGGCCTCCCGGATCTTATAGCCGATCTTCTCGCTGCGCTCGTCCAGCTGGGTGCGGATGTTGGCATCCTCCAGAGCCTGATTGACCTGACGGGCATAGTCCATGGTTTTTTCGGAAACCGGCAGAACCTTAACCTGCAGCGGAGCCAGCCACACGGGGAACTTGCCCTTGGTCTCCTCAATCATATAAGCCATGAAACGGTCCAGGGAGCCCAGGATCGCCCGGTGCAGCACCACAGGGGTCTGCTCCTTGCCGTCGGAATCCACATACTTCAGGTCAAACTTGGCAGGCAGGCAGAAGTCCAGCTGGCAGGTGGACAGGGTGTACTCTGCGCCAACGGCGGGCTTGACGTTCACGTCCAGCTTGGGGCCGTAGAAGGCAGCCTCGCCGATTTCCTCGGTGAAGTGGATACCCAGCTCGGTCAGCACTTCCCGCAGGGCAGATTCAGCCTTCTCCCACATGGCATCATCGGGATGGTACTTGACCTTATCCTCGGGGTCCCGCAGAGACAGGACGCAGCGGTAGTCGGTAATACCGAAATCCTTGTAGACATCCCGGATGAGGCCAACTACACGGGCCACCTCGTCCTTGATCTGGTCAGGGGTGACGAACAGGTGGGCATCGTTCTGACAGAAATGACGGCCACGCTCAATGCCCTTCAGGGTGCCGCTGGATTCATACCGGAAATCATGGGCAATCTCACCGATGCGGATGGGCAGCTCCCGATAGGAGTGGGGACGGTTTGCGTAAATCATCATGTGGTGGGGGCAGTTCATGGGGCGCAGGACGAAGCTCTCGCCGTCCACTTCCATGGCGGGGAACATATTGTCCTTATAGTGGGCCCAGTGGCCGGAGGTCTGATACAGAGCCACAGTGCCCACGCAAGGGGTCATCACGTGCTGATAGCCCAGCTTGCGCTCCTTTTCCTTAATGTAATTCTCCAGCTCCTGCCAGACCGTATAGCCTCTGGGCAGGAACATGGGCATGCCCCGGCCTACCAGCTCATCGGTCATGAACAGGCCCATTTCCTTGCCGATCTTCCGGTGGTCTCTGGCCTTGGCCTCCTCCTGCTGCTTCAGGTACTCGTCCAGTTCCTCCTGGGAAGCGAAAGCAACGCCGTTGATACGGGTAAGCATCTTGTTGTTGGCATCGTTCTTCCAGTAAGCGCCGGACTGCTGGGTGATCTTAAAAGCCTTCAGGCCCTTGGTGTAGGTCAGGTGGGGGCCGACGCACATATCGATATAGTCGCCCTGCTGGTAGAAGCTGATGACGGCATCCTCGGGCAGGTCGCCGATGTGCTCCTCCTTATACTTGGCGTGACGGTCGTGCATGAGCTTGACGGCCTCGTCCCGGGGCAGGATGAAGGGCTTGATGGGCAGGTTCGCCTTGACGATCTTCTTCATCTCTTTTTCGATGGCTTCCAGGTCCTCGTCGGTCAGCTTCTTGTCGCCGAAGTCCACATCATAATAGAAGCCCTTCTCGGTAGCGGGACCATAGGCAAAGTCCGCATCAGGATACAGGTGCTGAATGGCCTGGGCCATGATGTGGGCAGCGGTGTGCCGCAGAACGTGCAGCGCTTCCTCAGGGGGGCACTCCGCTACGGCCCCGTCTTTGTAGATGATTTTCATAACATTTCTCCTTTTCTGAGCGTCGGGATGCAAAAAAGCACCCCTGGTTTTTCCAAGGGTGCTTTGGTTCAGCACGGTTCCACCTTGACTTTTCACTCATAGCCCTCTGTCGTTGGGCGGATACGGCAGTGCTTGCGCCTTGAAGAAGGCTTTCTCGCACGCAGCTCAGGAGTGGTATCGCCCAGCGCCCCGGGACCCGCTCACAGCACACGCGGGCCTCTCTGAAACCGGAAGCATCAGGGGTCAGTCTCCCTCTTCGCTATTATTTGCAGTATAGCACCTTTGCGGGAAAAGTTCAAGAGGCTTTTTTCTGTTTTCTTTCAAAAAAGACTTTGTGGCAGATAAGAACCGGATCACGTTGAACCGGAAAAGCCAACCTTCCCTGTCAGATTGTGTCCAATGCGGACGTTATCTATAAACGGCATCGATGAAACACGCTTCTCCCCTATTTCCTATATTGCGAATCGGGTCCATGGGAGTTTCACCCCTGCGCTTCCGCCCAGCTCTTTCGAGAAGTATCATCGTCCTGTCCCCACCGTCGTCACCTTACCCCATTTTCTGGCGGGTATAAACTTGTCAAGCTGCACAGCCTCACATCGCAATCCCCGCATCTGAAAAACAAAAAGCACCGCAAGACACTAACCACACAGGCAGGATTTCTCCTGTCTGAAGATTAGCCTCTCACGGTGCTTGGTAGCTCAATGATGTTACATCACTGTCTCCGCTTGCGCGATTTGAGTACAGGGATATTCACTTGTGTTGATTTGGTATATTTAGATTGTAAAACATATATTCGTATTTGTCAAGACTTTTTTCGCCATCATCTCATATAGCTATTTACACAGACATCCTTCAATTGAATCTTCACCCACATAAATCAGGAAACATCCGCCACTATTTCAGTAGCCGCACCTTGACGAATCGCATTGACATCCACCGCAGATCGAATACGAATACTGTAGCTTCCTGGGAAATAATCTCGGCACTCCGCAAAGTGGTAGATCACGGTGCTGTTTTCCATGAATGCCGCCCGGATTGTGCGCTCTTCATCTATCAGATACGCCGGAATGCAAGGCTGCAGATTTATTTGCACGCCGCTTTCTGTACGCAGGAACGGTTTTCGGCCGAACATCATGATTTGCCATATGCTCATAAATTCCGCCGTAGAACCGCTTAGCCGCGCCACATATCCACGTCCGTGAAGCGCCTTCTCTGGGTTCATACTGCTCACCAGGAAGGAGCTGTTTTCCAATGTACTTCTTCCGTAAACAGCCGGATCTAAGAACGGAATCGCAGCCTGCCGCATTGTTTCCGAAAACTGTTCATACAATCCGCCGCGCAGCAATTCCAATAGATATTTATATTCCATGTGCAGCCAGATGGAACCATTTTCCAGCCATCCCGGTGTAAACGCAGCCGCACGCCCCAGCTCCAGCTCGGATATATCCAGTGCCTGATTGACGCGGTACATCCCAATCTTGCCGTCAAACAGTTCGCTCCGGTGTACTGCCTCAAACAGTTCTTTGCGTTTTTGCTTGCTTTCACATAGGCGCATATCCCGCACACTGGATTCCAGGAACAGCGGCATATCACACTTTTCAAACGAAGGCGTTCCTTGCTCCATTTTCACACGGTATCGGCAATAGGTCGGCATCAACCCGTTTTCTCCGCGGCACAGAGCAAGCCGTTGACCAAGGAAATTTGCCCATGCGTCCAGCATTTCAGCCAGCTGTTCCGCTTGGCAATCTGCATAGTCCCATGCTCCCTGCGTATAGACTTCTTCCCGGCAGTGCTCCAGCGCGGATTTGCTGCTGTTCCAAAAATCAACCAGCACCGTATTTCCCGTATACTCCGGAATATCCTCGACGCTCTGCTTTAGGCGCATCAGTAACATGTAATGGGGTTCCGGCAAAGAAACCTTTCCTCCATAGCGCCGAAGAGAAGCTTTCAGAAACCGCAAATGCCGCAGCAGCTCCATGGCATCCGTAACACTGGAACCAAACAGTGCGGGCAATCCGTTCAGCGCGTCATACCAGCCAGGTCTTCCGCCTTCCATTTCAATGCCGCAGCCCCAGGCATCCAACGCCGCAAATTTCATTGCGCACATACAGACCAGCTTTTCCAGCAAAGTAGCCTTTACCAGATTCCCGTACCCATCCCTGCACCATTTTTCTCCCGGTCTCTCTTCCAAAAAGTGATACTGCCGCAGTTCTCCACCCGACACACTATAGCGTTTTTCTCTGGGCAGTATTTGCGCCTGCGCCCGGTACCAGGGCAGTTCCATTTGCATCAGTTCCTGCTCCCGTTCCGGCCAGATACGCAGGAAATCTTCAATCAGATCCAGGCCATAGCTCCAATGGTCTGTCCAATATCCCTCTCCGAAGTCCGCATCTGCTTTTACCGTTCCTTGCGCTATGCGGGCCATTCCCTCCTGTCTCCCATAGCGCAGCACATACTGCCCCGGTGTCATTGTCTCTCCACTGGCGCTCTGTACCAGATCCGGTTTGATGACCAGGGGGTTATATCCGTCCGGCTGGATCAGGGAATAGAAGTCGGCAACATTTTTTCCGCCTACGAAAGGCGTAAACGATACATCACATCGTCTGTTTTGCCACACGTCCCGGAAATTCCCGTTTCCCTGGGAGAGCGGCTCCTGTGTCAGGGAGAAGTAATTGTAGTCCCGTTCCAGATCCCCATGCTTACGGCTGTACAGGTGAAAGGTATGTCCAGCCAAGCGTACCGGCTTGCCGCCGCGCAGGAAATTATCCAAATACGTCCTCTTACAGTACTCATCAAATCGGGGATCTGCCGTGTCGCATGCAATTGGCGCACACAGTGTATCCACCATTGTTTCCGCTTCCTCAAGCTTTCTTGCAAACCATTCGGGCGATACCGCCTCTTCCAGCAGTTTCCCGCAGCCGCTGCCGGTTTTTCCGTGCCCCAGCAGTGTATAAACCGTTTTCTTCTCTCCCGGATTCAGTCGGAGCCGCGCACCTGAAAAGAAACACGGGAACAGATTCTGGCAGCGCTGGTGTGCCGAAATCAACTCCGGCAAATCCATCCGCGCAAATCCATGCGGATGGACAAAGGAAGTATCCTGTCCAAAAACGGCTTCCGGGTCCCACAGGACAGGCAGTCGTTTTCCTTCCTCCACACAAGAAAATCCAAACGCAAAACCGGTGATCGGCTCGACTCGGGCACTATCCTCCAGGCTTGCCCGTACCCTGTATCGGGGGACGCCTGTTTCGCCGCCTACCGTTTCCATCCAGGCCCTTGCGGTCTGGATCATGCATTTCAAATGCCAGTCTCCGATCCCATGGGGAACAATTGCCGGAAGTCCATCCAGTACCTCCAAGTCCAATACGCCGTTGCCAGTATTTTCAATTGTCAGCGTCCTTGCCAGCGCTCCAACGCACGCATTCGGTAAAATAAAATACTGGACCTGGGCACGAACCGGGGCATCCGTTTCCCGGCACTGAAGCGTCAAGCTGTTTGCCCCAAGCAGCATCTGTTTGTCCCGTGCATTCACAAACAACTCCGACACATGCCCATGGTACTTCAAGAAAGTACGGAAGCCCTTCGTCTGGACATCCTGCCACGCTGTGTGCGCCGGCCGAAATTCCATGATCGGGTGATCCTTATCCTGCGTGCCAAAACTCGCAACGCCTTGCCCCCGATTTACGAAAAAGCACCATGCGGGGATACCATTCTCCCCCGCAATTCCTGGTAAAAAATCGGCAAATGCCGGTTGACTGTCATAGTCTTTTATGATATCGATCATTGTACTTTTCTCCCGAGCCAAGCTTCCACAATATGTATTTTCTCTTTGTCCAATGCTCCCATTTCAGAAGGCAGGATACGTCCATCCGCTATTGGCATATTGTCCAGCTCTGCCTTCACAATTGTATATTCGGAAGGCTCCAGGCGTTCCAACAATGTGTATACAATCTTGAATGCCTTTCCGCCAAACTTCAAAATAATGCTGGTTCGATTCCGCACGTCAAACTGTTCCGGCAGCAGCTGAGGCCGCAGACACAGCGCTCCATTTTCCCCGCGGACGCCAAACATTTCCTGCACCACGCACAGCATCATCCAGGCTGCGGAACCCGTCAGATACGGGTACATACCCCGGCCATCCGGGGCAAAGTATTCCGGGATCCCCGGATAGATTCTGCTCTTTTTAGAATCCAGCACAAGTCTCCAAATTGGCTCTATGGCCGAAAAGCCCTCTCTGGCATACCCCCGGCTGTACAGCGCATATGCAAACATGACACTCATATGGCTGAACACCGCGCCGTTTTCCTTGTGCCCGTAGGCAAAGGCCAGCATTCTGCCAATTTGGAAATCTTCTGGATTTAGCCGCGTATTCAGTCTGAATCCGCCTGCCTGCCGCGCATACAGCAGCCGCCTGGCCGCATGATAGATTTGAGGGATCTCAGATTTCGCTGCTACTCCGCCCAGGATCGCAAATACCTGTCCCGTCAGCATCATACGTTCTTGCCCCGGCGTCCCGCATTCCAGTGGAGTACCGTAATTATCATAGTAGCTGTTGAACCATCCGTCCTGCTCCGTCTGAATCCATGCCTTTTCCCGTATGATTGCTTTCAGCGTGTCCGCACACAAGTCCAAATGCCGTACAATTTTGTCCAACGGGATCTGAATCCGGTCATCATCAGGAATTTGGATACACTGCGCGCAGAACCGATTCAGCTTCTCCCTGCGCGATGCGATGGAAGCCCAATTGTCCTCTTCCCCCAGCAGGATTTCAAAACGCTTTGGCAGGTCAATACTGCTGCATTTTCCGGTCTGCCGTAAAGTTTCCAGCATTTTCGCCAACAGCTCCATACTTCCGGCATAAGCGGATGTAAACGCACCGCTCTCCCCGCGTTGAGGTGCCATATCCAAAGCGTCGTTCCAATCCGCATCCCGAAGCCGAAGCAGACCATGTTCTCCCGCTTCGCAGAATGCGGTCAGCTGTTCCAACAGCATATGCTCTGCAACAGTTCCTGTGCAGCTTCTTTTTGCCTGGATGGCATCTCTCTGGGTCCCCCGCATTCCGAGACCATCCTGAAAAAAAGGTGCCACTCTCAGAAGGATCTCAATATCGCCTGTTTGTTGGATGTATTGCCAGATAGTCAGTACCGGCCAGTAACCGTGATCCATCCAGACTCGCTGAATTCCATTGCGATCCGCCTTGAATTCTCCCGGACGATTTCCAATGATGGTGGCATTCGTCCCGTCCAAACGGACTCCGCCAAAATAGGCGACCAGGTCATCCGCCACTGTCTCAGGCTCGCTCAAAAGCAGTCCCAGAGAATCCTGCCACAAGTCACGCCAGCCTCGTCCGCCCTTTCCGTAATCGTGATGCGGCAGGAATGAGCAGCCATAAATTCTACGCAGCGTCGGCTGAATTCCGATCCAGCGCAGAACATTGTCAAAGTCTGAATCACCCGTATGGGTGCGGATTGGATTCACCTGATCCCACCAGAGCTTTGTCTCTTCCAGGGAAATCCGGATTCTGTACGGGGAAAGCCAGACGGCGGCAATTTGCTCCGCAGCTGCCTTATCTTCCGCTGTACCCACAAGAATATCGTATTCCCGCTTTTCTCCCGGGCGTAACTCCGTCTCCGGGAAACGCAGCGCACCAATTGTTTCTTTTCCTGCCGTTTCACCACCAAGGGAATCACCAGGCAGCTCTTTGGCAACCCACTCCGGCATAATCAGGCTTCCTTCGCCTGTGTAACGATCCAGGTCCGCACAGACCGCTTCCGCAGATTTCCCGTCTTCCGTTATGCCAAATACAAAATAGCTTCGCTGATTGGGTGTGTGCCCACGCTCATCGAAGGAATAGGTCGGTGTGAGGATTACGCCTTCCTTCCGGCTTTCCGCTCGATTCAGCAGAGAGGTCACATGGCGGTGATCCCTCAGATTATCCGCACTGCGCCCATAGAGTGGGATTGCGGCTGTCGGTGTCAGGCGGAGGGTTTCTTCGCCGCAATTCTCCAATATTACCTGCATGATCTCCACCGTTCCGTTTGCGCTGGGGACCCAGCTGGTCACAGCTGCCCGCAATTGACGCGTCCGGTTTTCCCGCACAGTCCTATGCCACAGCAACCCCGCTTCCACTATGCACTTCTCTTCCGCGGGCGTAAATTCCTCCGCAATCTGCGCGGCGCTCATTCCTGCTGCCGACCACAATTCGCCGTTTTCAAATCTGCACCAAAAATTTCTCCCCGCCATGCCGGAACGCAGATCCTCTTCACTGGCCGGCGGAAGCACAAAACTGTTTTGGTCCCGCTTCAAGTCACCCTTTAATTCCGGCGTTATGCTTGCCATAACGCCGTTTTCTGCGGCAAGGGGGAAATAATTCAGTCTGTTTTTCTCCCCATGCTCTATCCGAAAGGACCCCATATCGTCCAGAAATCTGCTTTCCATTCCATACACCCCTTACTGGCTACTGTTTTTCATCTTCTCTGTGGATCCTGTATTTCTTTTGCTGGTATTCCACAGGTGTTGTACCTACCGCGTCCTTGAACGCCCGATAAAAGCTCTTATAGTTTTCATATCCAACCTGTGCGGCCACCTCGGCAATGGAAATGTCCGGTTGACGAAGCAGCTCTTTGGCCTTCTCCATCCGCGTATCCCGCAAATACTCAGAGAACGTTTTTCCTGTGTATTTGCTGAACATGGTAGAGAAATACGCATAATTCAGGGAAACCTCATTGGAAACCATTGCCAATGTAATCGGCTTCGGATAGTTTCTCCGGATATATTGAATTGCCAGCTCCATGACATATGTATCATTTCGGCTCTGCATATAGGTGTGTGCCAATTGATTCAGGGACAATAAACGCTCATTTACATTTACGAGATATTCCCGCATGGTTGCGAATGTAAGCGGTGACTTTACCCGTTCCAATTCCACTGCTTCGCCGCCCGGAATGGAGAGCGCCGTCTGGCGCATTGCCCTATAGACGGTGTCGCAGAGTGCAAGCGTATAGCCAATACTGTATTGTACCAGCTTCTGACGGTCAAACAGCTCCGACAGCCGCTTTGTCAGCGCCTCGTCCGCCGCTGTTCCCGTCAGCTCCGTCATCTGTTCGATCTTCCGGTGCGGAACCGTAAAATCGGTTCGCATTCCCGCAATATCTTCCTGGCAGAGTACGCTCTTCCCGGGGTAAAGCAGCCTGTGAACATAGATATTCCGCACCTGCTGATACGCCGTTTTGAACGCATCCGCTTCTCTGCCCACCGTAGTATACGCAATACATATTCCATGAAAATCCTGCTCCAAATACGGATAATACTTCCGAATATCCACAGGATACGGTGCCAAAACGATTATTTCTGACCTATCCTCCATACAAAGGAACGGTCTTCCCAACCTATTGCACAGAAGCGCCGCATTCCTGTTTTGCTCTTCCCCAATATACCCGGTCCCCGGGAAACCAATCAACATCAGCGCACATGTCCCGGACAAAAACGGATACGTTCGCTTCATCTGCTCCAATATACCCGCGTTTGACGATTCTCCCCGCAAGTAATTCACAAACAGAGAGTACGAGGTATTCACAATGGTCGCCCGCCTTGCGTTGGCAGACTGCCAGGCCTTCTCCACAACCCGGTACAGCTCCTGCTTATCCACCGGCTTCAAAAGGTAGGCGCTTGCGCCGTATTCTATCGCCTGCTGGGCATACTTGAAGTCGTCATATCCAGAGATTACGACAATGGATATATTGGCCCACTGCGACCGGCATTGCCTCATCAATTCGATTCCATCCACATCAGGCATCCGGATATCCGTGATCAGAAGGTCCACAGGATGCTCCCGCATAAGACTCAGCGCCTCCGCACCGTTGCATGCCGTTCGGATCTCCGGGCATATTGCCGGATTCGGCAGCTGAAGCAGCATACTCTTCAGTCCTTCCCGAATCAGCTCTGTATCATCCGCAAGCAAAATTTTCATGCTACCATCCTCCCAGAGCATCCTGCCGTGCCGGTATCCGAACTTCGACGCTCGTTCCCAGGCCTTCACAGCTGATAAACCGCAGCCCACAGGCTTCGCCGTACATCAGCTGGATTCGCTGATGCACATTCACAACCCCAATGCCGTTCTTTCCGGAGCGGATATTCCCAGTCCCGCTTCCATTCAGAGCACACTGAATCTCATGAAGCCGCTCCGGGGCAATTCCGATACCGTTGTCCGTAACGGACAAAATCAGTAGGCCATCCTCCTGGCGGCATTTCAATGTGATGACGATACGCCTGCTGTCCGCCGGCATTCCATGAACGATTGCATTTTCCACCAGTGGCTGGATACTCAGTTTGGGAATTTCTGTATACAAAACTTCCCGCGGAAGCGTAGATTCCAGGCGGATTTCTGTGCCATTTGACGCGGACATGAAGAAGATGTAGCGATCAATACAGTCCAGCTCTTCGGAAAGCGTGACGGTTTTTGTTTTCCACTTCATATGATACCGCATCAGGCTCCCCAGAGAAAAAACGGTTTCCGCAACCTCCGTATCCCCATGTACTTCTGACAGCATACGGATGCTCTCCAGTGCGTTATATAGGAAATGGCTGTTGATCTGGCTCTGCAATGCGTCCAACTCCGCCTGCTTTACCGCGAGTCCGCGCTGAATATTCTCATCCACCAGCTGCTGCATTCGGTCCAGCATACCGTTAAAGCTTTTGCTGAGCGTATCCAGTTCATCCCCGCCGTTTTCTCTTTCGGGAATCCGAATATCCAAATTGCCGGACTGCACCGCCAGCATTTTCTTCTCCAATAGCGCAAGCCGTTTCAGCATCGACTGGCAGACGTATTGAACCAGGACCCAAATCACGCACATTCCCAGCAGCATAACCGCCAGCACGCTTGCCCCCATCTGATATACGGGCTGCAGCAAATCCGCCTGATCCTCATAAACAACTGCCCACGCGTTCAGCAGTTCCAACCAGCTGTATCGTACCAGGTAGCTTCTTCCGTCCTTTTCCAATACGGCCTGATAGGTTGATCTGGAGGGCATATCCGGCGAATCCGTCAGCACCGCCTGCAACTCTTCCGCTGAAAACAGATTCTCTTCATTTGAAAACAGCTCTCCATTCGCCGCAAGCAAACAGGATGCAGCATTTGCGTTCGAGAAGCCTGAAAAGAATTTGTCTGAATTCAAGCGAAGCCGCAGCAACCCCACAGGGGTAATGTCCAGGTAAATACGATAGCACCCGTATACCTCTCCATCCTCTACAGCGTATACGGCACTTTGTCCGGAGGGGATGATCTCCTCAAAAGGCGTATTTTTCAGCCTGTCCAGTCTATAAATTGTCGGCCAGATTTCGTGAATCTGCGGATTATCAAAGAAAAAACTTGCCTCTTCAATGATGTCATTGCTCTGAAAAATGCTCCGGATCGTCTTGAGTTCGTTTTGAGAAAACTTTACCAGCTGCAAACCATCCGCATCCATATCGGACGTACAAAAGCGAATGAATTCCCTCTGGCTGAGCGCTGAAGACGCGCTGGTATCAATTCTGGCCGCATTGGACGCTGTCTCTATGCGCAAATTCTGGAGCGCTGCGGCAGAATCCTTTTCAAAGCTGTCATAGACATACTCGATCCTACCCTTGATCCACAGTGCGGCAATGATTACGCATGGAATGATCCATATAAGCGACAACATTTTAATGATTTTCGCTGCCAATCTGGTTTTCCCTGGAAGCATACTCTTTTTGGGCACGGTACAACACCTCCTGCGTAAATCATTATAGCATGTTGACACTTGTTTCGACAAGGGAAAGGCGGTGGGCAAGTGCCCACCGCCCAAAATTCTACTTACTGAAAGAGCGCCTTCCGCGCATCCAGCAGGTTCTGCTCATAGCTGACAACCTTTTCGTAGCCATAGCTGTCCCGTGCTGCCAGGAAGTCAGACAGAATCTTGTCAAACTCCTCGTCACTTGCAGCCGTGATCAGTTCAGGAACTACCTCCTGCCAGCGCTGATTGATTCTGGTCGCCGCAATGGCCTCGTCGCTGTCACCAGTCGGCTCCAGATTGTTATAAATACCGCCGTTCACAAATGCGTTCTTGTCTGCCCAATCGCTCATTGCCGTGATATAGTAGGGACTTGCCGGACGCCACTGGTCCACAATGACGCTATTGCGGAGCATCCAGTAGGTATCTACCAGGCCATACTGCGTAGCAAAGGTATTGGGGTCACTGTTCATCAGCTCGATCATTTCATCCGTCAGCTGGGGCTTGCCGTCTACAACTTCGTAGGTTTCACCCTCAACGCCCAGGAAAATATCCTTCTGACCCTCCTCACTGAGCATATAGGTCAGGAAAGCGATTGCTCTGGCGGGGTCCTTGCAGTCCTTGCTGATGAAGGTGCTCATCCAGCCATCCAGAGAGCCCGGGAAAATCAGAGGAGCATCGCCGTTAGAATTTGCGGGGCCATCGATTGCAATATAGTAGCTGTCCGGATTTTCGCTGGAGGCCAGGATCGCATTTGCTTCCTGCATTCCGCTCCACTCACGTAGCATGCAGAAGTAAGCACCGTTGTTGCTCTTTTCCGTAACCTGATCGTCAGAGTCAACCAGGTAATCAATCCCGATCAGGCCTTCCTGATAAGCCTGCCGGAAGGTTTTCAGCCACTCGATATAGTCCGGGTTAGAGATCCGGTCATAGATCTTGCCGTCTTCCTCATAGGGAACAGCCAGGAAGTTCTGCAAGTAGCTGGTCAGACCGTAGCCGCTGCCGCCCTGTGCATAGAAGGGGGTAATATCCACACCCTTATAGGTTGCGTACTCATTCTTCAACGTCCGAAGCGTATTCAGGAAGCCCTCCGGCGTGGACATATCCGGGCTGCCCATATCTTCATACAGGTCTTTGCGCACCAGGAATGTCTGAACGGCTGCCGTCATGCCGGTTTCGGCCATCTGTTCGGCACCGTAGGCATCATTGGGAACACAGTAGAGGTTGCCATCGGACTTGGTATGCCATGCGACGACGCTGCCATCCACAACCTTCCAGAAGTAAGGATCGTACTGGTCAGCCAATTCATTCAGCGCGTAAGTGTAACCCTGCTCATAGAGCGTATTGTAGCAGGTTTCCCAGGAACCCAGAGAGATCAGATCCGGCAGCGTTCCGCTGATCATCATCAGGTTCAGCTCCTCAGACACATCTCCGGTAGGCGTAACAATATTGATGTTCACGCCCGTTTTCTCCGTGATATGCTTGGTGGACAGGCTGTCGCCCCAGGTATAGCCATACCAGGACGCGCCTACAAACCACTCCATATCGATGGGACTGGTATCCTTTTCCCAAGCGGGGGCATCTGCGCTGACTGTTGTTTCTGCCGCTTCCGTATTCTCGGTCTTTGCGGCCTCTGTCTGAGCAGGCGCTGCGGATGTGGTTTCCGTTCCGCCTCCCTTTGCGCAGGCAGCAAGTGAGAAGATCATAATTGCCGCCAATAGGACACTGACTAGTTTTTTCATTGTTCGCACTCCTTGTTTCATATTTTAAGCAGCTCCAGCCGCTTTGGTTACCCTTTGATTGCGCCAAGCATAACGCCTTTTACCAGGTACTTCTGGATAAACGGGTACAGGCACAGGATCGGCAATGCTCCCACGAACATTGCGGCGTACTTTACGGTAGCCGATGTCGTTGTCCCGCCCAGCGCAAGCATTGCCTGCTGCTGCTGCGCCGTCATACTGGTTTCCGCCAAAAGCTTGTAGAGGATCGTCTGCAACGGTTCCAACGTCTTATCCCGAATATAAACAACGCCCTGGTAATAATCGTTCCAGTGGTAGACCGCCGTAAACAGTCCAATCGTTGCAATGACCGGCTTGGCATTTGGCATGACAATTTTCCAATAAACCGTGAATTCCGATGCGCCATCCAACCGGGCACTCTCCATCAGCGATTCCGGAATAGAGCGGAGGAAGCTCATGAAAATGACCATGTTGTAGAAGGTAAACATTCCGGGGAGGATATACACCCAGAATGTGTTGTACAGCTTGAGCTTGATCATCAGAATAAAGTTGGGGATCAGCCCGCCGTTAAAAAACATGGTGATCATTGCGATCTTCATGTAGAGCTTTTTCCCGATCAGGTCCTTCCGGGACATGCCGTAGGCGACCATGGATGTGAAAAAGACGTGCGTAAATGTGGCAACAACAGTACGAAGGATTGCGATTTTGAAGCCGCTGAGGATGTATTCATTCTGAAAGACAACCTTATAGGCATCCAGGCTCAAAGCCTTTGGCCACCACGCAACCGGCCCCCGGTTCGCAATTTCCGGCGCTGCCAGTGAATTCGCCAGAATATACCACATTGGATACACACAGGCAAAGCAAATAAGCGCCATGAAAATCGCCAGGACAACGTCGAAGGCCGTAACAGAATGCAGTTTCTTGCGCATTTTTTGTCCCTCCTAAATGATACTCTCTCCTGTCAATTTCACGGAGGTGAAATTGCACAGACGGAGAAGGCCATAGGCAATGATACTGCGGAAGAACAGCACGGCCGTCGAAAAAGAGAACCGACCGGACACAATGCCCATATTGTAAATATACAGATCGATGGTCTCGCTGCGTGCCATGTTGGCAGAATTGCTCAGGAAGAAGATCTGGTCAAAATTGCTGGTCAGGCAACCGCTTACGGCAAGAATGAACAGCAGCGCAATGGTCGGACGGATACACTGAATGGTGATATTCCACATCTTGCTCCAGCGCCCGGCCCCGTCCAATTCAGCCGCTTCGTACAGCCCCGGGTCAATACCCGAGATCGCAGCCAGATAAATAATGGCGCTCCATCCCATTTCTTTCAATGTATCGGAGAGGAACGCGATCCACCAGAACTTCTTTGGGTCGCCGTTATACAGGATCGGTTTGTCCTGCAGGCCCAAAGTCATCATAAGCTGATTGATAATTCCGGACTGGGACAGCCAGGTAAGCAGGATACCGCCGAAAATTGCCCAGGAGATGAAATGCGGCATATAAGACAGCGTCTGAACCAATCTCTTAAACTTGGCATTCTTGATCTCATTGAGCATAAGCGCAAAGAAAATCGGAATACAAAATCCCAGCGTGATCCGTAACGCGCTCATTCCCAGCGTGTTGTACACACTGCGCCAAAAGCGGTCATCCGATAAAAACGCCGCAAAGTGCTTCAGTCCGACGAAATTGTTCTCAAACAGCGGTGTGCTGATACGGTAGTCCGTAAAAGCAATATACAGGAACACCAACGGAACATAGCTGAAAACTGCCATCCAAATCAATCCGGGCCATACCATCGCCTGCAGTTCCCGCTGTTTCCAGAGATCTTTTATCCCTCGCTGGAATCGACTGGAGTTTGACATTTTCTTCTCTGCTTTTTGCTGATTCACGTTGCTCCCCCTCCTTCTGTCTACATGATAGCAGAGCTGCCAGTCAGAAACAACGCATCAATTTTGGATTATATCCCAATATTTTGGATTTGGTTGACATTATCCTTTGTATTATTTACACTAATGCCACATGCAATATCAGGAGGTCTGCGGCATATGTACGAAACACTCATTTGGGAAGAAACCTTTCCCGGATGTTCGCTGAATGAACATAATTGGAATCGACGGGTAGGTAACTGGCAGTTATCTTCGGATGGGCAGCCTGTTGTGCCAGGCTGGGGAAACAGAGAGCAGCAATACTACACGCCGCACAATCTGGAGGTCAGCGACGGCACCTTAAAAATCATCGCCCGCCAGGAAGATGCACCCGAGCAGTTTGGGATTCGCTGTCCATATACCTCAGCCCGAATCGATACTCATGGGAAATTTTCCTTTCAGTACGGGAGGGTCGTATTCCGTGCCAGATGTTCTGTTGGAAACGGGCTTTGGCCGGCAGTCTGGATGCTGCCGGAGGATAGCGTCTACGGCCCCTGGGCAGCCTCCGGAGAGATCGATATCTATGAAGCAAAAGGGCGGCTGTCCCAAAGCGTTTTCGGCACGATCCACTTTGGAGGTGTCTGTCCGCAGAACACCCACACAGAAAACCAGGCTCAGTTACCGGACGGGCAAGGGATCGATCAATTTCATATCTACGAGCTGATCTGGGAACCAGATTCCATTTCCTGGCTGATAGATGGCGTCCCTTACGCCAAAGTAAACCAATGGGACTCAATAGACCAGAGGATAAAATACCCGGCCCCATTTGACCAGCCATTTTACCTTCTGGTAAATCTCGCCATTGGTGGGTCTTTCGATCTGGAGTCGGCGCAGAATATAACCCCGCAATTTCCCGCCATCTTTGAAATAGACTATATTCGGGTCTATCAGTGAACAAAAACCGGAGAGGATTTTTGATCCCCTCCGGTAATTTTTAAGCCTTTTTTCTCTACCCCAACTATTGACATAGAGTCCCAATTTTTGTGGGCTTAACCCGTATTTCACGCAAAAACGAAAAGAAAAAGTCCTGTACGAAATAGGAATCGTACAGGACACTTGGAGGTACCGCCCAGATTTGAACTGGGGAATGAAGGTTTTGCAGACCTTTGCCTTACCACTTGGCCACGGTACCATTTGAAATTGGAGCGGGTGACGAGGCTCGAACTCGCTACCTCCACCTTGGCAAGGTGGCGCTCTACCGGATGAGCTACACCCGCATCTAAAATGGTGCCTCCGGTCGGAATCGAACCAACGACACGCGGATTTTCAGTCCGCTGCTCTACCTACTGAGCTACAGAGGCGTCTTGCGCAAATTTGCGCAGATGCGAAAAGGAAAAAATGGCGACCCGGAACGGACTCGAACCGTCGACCTCCAGCGTGACAGGCTGGCGTGCTAACCGACTGCACCACCGGGCCA
>NZ_JAHLPU010000014.1 GCF_018918045.1 Pseudoflavonifractor sp. MSJ-30 | reverse complement strand
GAGGGGAAGGTGGCCCGCAGGCCGGATGAGGTTGAGGCCGGAGGGATAAAACGGGGTAGGTGTATAACTTGAAGTCTCAACCTCATCCGCCTCGCTTCGCTCGGCACCTTCCCCTCTCAGGGGAAGGCTTGACTCTCGCCCGTCAGATTTCCTGTTTTTTCAAGATGCATATGGTTTTAGATTTTACATACAGGGACGGCTGTCAACTCTTGATTCGCATTGTCAATTGTCAATTGTCAATTTTTTTTACTTTTCTCTGTTCAGCCGGAAGTCTACGGACCGTTTCAGGTAGTTCAGGTACTCGTCATCCTGACACATTTCCTTGCCGTGGGCGTCGGAGAGCTTGGCCACCGGGCGGCCGTTGACGTACTGGAGCTTGATGACGATGTTCAGGGCCTCCTCGCAGGTGTCATTGGTGACGAAGGTGCCGATGCCGAAGGAGACCTTTGTCTTGTCTTTGAAGTAGTCGTATAGCTTTTGGGCGTGGTCAAAATCCAGACTGTCGGAGAAGAGCAGCACCTTGGTTTTGGGGTCCACGCCGTACTTCCGGAAGTGGCGGATCATTTTCTCGCCCCACGCATAGGGGTCGCCGCTGTCGTGGCGGACGCCGGAGTAGTTGTTGACCATGGAGCGGTCGAAATCGTAGAGGAACAGATCCGTGGTGATGGTGTCGGACAGGGCGGTGCCGTTGTCGCCCCGGTACTCATCGTACCAGTCGGCCATGGCGTAGTGGTTGGTGTAGGCCAGGGGGATGGAGTCGATGCCCTGATACATCTGGACGAACTCATGGGCGTAGGTGCCGATGGGGGTCAGATTGTATTTCCAGGCCAGATACACATTGGAGGTACCGGCGCAGTTTTTTGTCTCCGTGGACAGCCGGCGGACAACCTCGTCCTGCCACTGCCGGGACAGCCGCCGGCGGCTGCCGAATTCGGCGAAGGCGAAGGTGTACTTGCCGGAATTGAAGTCCCGGATTTTCTGCTCCAGCCGCTCCCGGGCGGAGGCTTCCAGGGTGGCATAGTCATAGTGCATCCGGAAATAGACCTCGTTGACGATCTCCAGCAGGTAAATTTCAAACTGCATGGCGGAGAACATGGGGCCCTTCACCGTAAGAATCAGCTCTCCCGCCGGGGACAGGTCCGTATGGACATATTCCCGGATGGGGTGCCACAGCCGCAGAAATTCCACATAGTCGCTTTTGATGAAGCGGATGGAGCGCAGATAGCTCAGCTCCGCCTTGGTGAACCGCAGGGAGCAGAGATGATCGATCTGGGCATTGATCTCCGCCAGCATTTCCGGCGTAAAGACAACATTTTCATTGCGGCACTTGAAATAGTACTCGCCGTTCAGGTCCGTATGCTTGTGGAAGATCACCTGATCCATATTGAATTTGTAAAGGTCTGTGTCCAAAAGGGAGGTGACAATGGGTTCCAACTTCATAAAAACACTTCTTTCAAATACTCATGGTGCGTTCATTTTTCTGAGATGCCAGCATCAGGGCACGAAGCTCCGGGTACAGGCTGTGGATCTCCCGGCTTACATAACGCTCCCAGGATGCCCGGTCGTCCCGCAGAAGAAACTCCCGCATCTGAGAGGCGGAGATCTCAATGGTTTTGGGGATATACAGCTCCGCGATCCGCACGCCCTCCACGCTGTCGAACCAGTCCAGCCGCCGGGCCTCTTTGCCGGAGACCAGCAGATCCGGCAGACGGCCGAACCGCGCCTTAACGTTTTCCAGCACATAGTCCCCCCAGGCTGCGGTGTTGCCCACGCCGATATCCGGCAGGGGATAGATGCTGACCCGGCTGCCGAAGAGGTTTTCCAGCATTTTTTCGCGCAGTTCGTAGGGAAAGGGATTCTTTCGGGTGCCGGATTCCTGAGAAGAGCCGATGAAAATGCCCACCTGGCCGCACAGAGACAGGGCTGTTTCGATCATCTGCTGGTGACCGGCGTGAAGCGCCTGAAAGCGGCCTACCAGAATGCCCAGCGCAAAGGGCTTGTCCATGGTGCATCCCTCCCTGATTTGCTCTCTATTCTATCAAATATTCCGGAAAAGGTCAAACAAAATCCCATCAATCTGTACTTTTTCCCGCGGCCGTGATATAATGTCCCAAAAGGCATAAGGAGTATGGAAATATGGGAAGAGCGTCTGTCAGGCAGAACAAAAATAAATTTCAGCTGATCCGGGAGGAGCTGGGCCTGTCCCGGGAGAAGGCGGCGGAGCTGCTGGAGACCATCAGCCCGGAGCGTATTGAAAAAATCGAGAGCGGCAAGTGTGAGCCTTACCCGGAGGAAGTGCTGACCATGGCCCGGAAGTACAAGCGGCCCAGCCTGTGCAACTACTACTGTTCCCAGACCTGCCCCATCGGCAGAGAGTATGTGCCGCAGGTGGAGATGAAGGAGCTCAGCGCCATTGTATTGGAAATGCTGGCATCCCTCAACGCTGTGGACAAGCGGAAGGACCGGCTTATTGAGATCACCGCGGACGGCAAGGTCTCCGGGGGCGAGATCGACGACTTTATCACGATCCAGCAGGAGCTGGAGCGGATCTCCGTCACTGTGGAGACATTGCAGCTCTGGTCCGAGAAAATGCTGCTCAGCGGAGCCATTGACCGGGAGGCTTATGAGGCCCGAAGGAAAAAGGCATGAGAACCTACACGCTGAAAAAGCAGCCGGGGCTTCCGCTGTATGAGGCCCTGTACCGCGCCATCCGGGAGGATATCCTTACGGGAACCCTGCTGCCCGGAGAGAAACTGCCATCCAAGCGGGCTCTGGCCTCCAACCTGGAGGTGGGGAAGACCACGGTGGAGGCGGCCTACGCCCAGCTGCTGGAGGAAGGGTATATCTCCTCCCGGGAGCGGTCCGGCTTCTTTGTAGAAGCTGTGGAACCGCAAAAAAAGGCCCGGCCGGTGCAGCCGGTGACCGAAAGCGTGCCGCTGCCCCGTCAGGGGGCAGATCTGACCGGCAACGGCACGGGGCAGTTCCCCTTTTCCGTGTGGATCCGGCTCCAGCGGGAGGTCATTCTGGACTATGGGGAGCGGCTTCTGCTGCCTGTGGACAGCAGAGGCGCGCCGGAGACCCGGACGGCCATTGCCAAAAATCTGGGAGATTTCCGGGGCATGACCGTAGACCCGGAGAATATCCTGATCGGCGCGGGAACGGACTTCCTCTACAATCTGCTCTTGCAGCTGCTGGGGCAGGACAAGGTCTATGGGGTGGAGGACCCGGGCTATGGGAAGATCCGGAAGATCTATGCCGCCGGAGGCGTCCGCTGCCTGCCCATTCCCATGGACGAAAGCGGCATCCGGCCGGACAGTCTGGGCGGCGCCCGGGTGCTGCACATCTCCCCTTCCCATCATTTCCCCACGGGGATCGTCATGCCCCTGCACCGCCGCAGAGCGCTGATCGACTGGGCCCGGCGGACGGACGGCTTCATCATTGAGGATGACTACGATACGGAGTTCCGTTTCCGGGGGCATCCGCTGCCGCCCATGCAGACCATGGATCCGGAGCGGGTCATCTATATGAATACCTTCTCCAAGACGCTTTTCCCCTCCATCCGTATCAGTTATATGGTGCTGCCTGCCGGGCTTATGGCCCGCTTCCGGGAAAAGCTGGGTTTTTACGGCTGCACCGTGCCCAGCTTTGAGCAATACACCCTGGCCCGGTTTCTGGACCGGGGGTACTTTGAAAAGCACATCAACCGGATGCGCAAATTCTACCGGGCCCGGCGGAACCGGGTCATCGCTATGCTGGCGGGCTGCCCCGCCGCGGGAAAATTTACCATTCTGGAGCAGGACGCCGGGCTGCATTTCCTTCTGAAAGTGGAAACCGCCCTGGACGACAACGCCTTAACGGCCCTGTTCGCCCAAAGCGGTCTGCGGGTACAGCCCCTCGGCAGCTTTTACACAAGCCCCAGAGAGGACTGCCGGGGAATGCTGGTGATCAACTATTCCGCGGTGGATGAAAAAGCCCTGGAAGAGGGGCTGGGAAAGCTGGAGATTTGATTTTTGGGGCGTTTTGCGGGTTGACGAAAGCCCTGTCCACTCATAGGCTGGGCCCCTCCGGGGGCCCCTTTCTTGTCCCGCCAAGAAAGGGGGAAAGAATGCGGCTTAAGGGAGGCGCTGTCGGCAAAGCCGATGATTTCATAGAGCGATTGCCACTGGCAATCGTCAGATAAGATTCGCTGCG
>NZ_JAHLPU010000038.1 GCF_018918045.1 Pseudoflavonifractor sp. MSJ-30 | reverse complement strand
CCTGTCCCAGCTGAACGAGCCGGACGGGACGCCCACGGACGCGGACATTGAGGCGCTGGCACAGCAGGTCTATCAGGGCCTGTGGTGGCATCTGGCGGAGGGTTAAAGTATATGAAACAGGTATCCAAAAATACACGGCGCTGCGCCCGGGAGGGACTGCTTCTGGTCCTGCCGCTGACGGCGGGCTGTGGGCTATTTTACGCGGTCCCCTTTCTGATGGTGCTGCAAAACTCCTTCCAGCGGGGCACGGGCAGATCCCGGGAATACGTCGGCATTGAGACCTACCGGAGTATGCTGCGCAGCGGCGTGTTCCGGCTGGCCTTCGGCAACACGCTGAAATTTCTGGCTGTGGCCCTTCCCCTGATTATTCTCCTGTCCTATGCCATCGCGCTGCTGCTGAAAAACCACGCGCGGAAGCATGAGGCACTGAAATCCGTCCTGCTGCTGCCCTACATTATGCCCGTGGTGGGCACGGTGCTGCTGGTGGAGCTGCTGTTTGCCCAGACGGGGCTTGTAAACAGAGGGCTGTACACTCTGGGGCTGCCCGTAGCGGACTGGCTTCACTCCAAGGCGGCCTTCTGGGTGGTGATTGCCCTGTACCTGTGGAAAAATACGGGCTACAGCGTGATCCTGCTCCTCTCGGGCCTTATCACGATCCCCGAGGACCACTATGCCGCCGCCTCTCTGGACGGCGCCACGGCATGGCAGCAGCTGCGCTATATCACCATGCCCCAGATGTGGTACAGTGTGTTTTTTGCCGCGGTGTTTTCCCTGATTAACGCGTTCAAATGCTTCCGGGAGATTTTTCTCATCGGCGGGACGCACCCGGACCAGAGCATCTATATGCTCCAGCACTTTATCAACAACGCCTTTGACAAGCTGAACTACCCAAAGCTGGCGGTGGCCTCCGTGCTGCTGCTTCTGGTCCTGACGGTGCTGTTCGCCCTGAGCTACCGCTGGGTCAGGCGGAAGGAGGCATACAAGGATGCGTAAACGCCCCGCTTATTTCTCCTCCTTTGCCGCCGTTCTGCTGACGGCGCTTTCCGTGATTCCCTTCCTGTACGTATTCGCCAAAAGCCTGCTTTCCGCCCAGAACGGCTTCACGCTTTCCTATTACTATCAGGTATTTCTCGCCCAGGAACAGTATCTTCTGCGGTTCTGGAAGAGCCTGGGGCTGTGCCTGTGCATCACGGCGGGACAGGTGGTTGTATCCACCCTGGCAGGCTACGGCTTTGCCAAATGCCGCTTTCCCGGGAAGAACGTCCTGTTCTTCCTGCTGATGGTGCTGATGATTATGCCCCTGCAGGTAACGCTGGTGCCCAACTACATCATGCTGGACAAGCTGGGACTGCTGGATACCTATTACGCGCTGGTGCTGCCTATGATCTTTGTGCCCCTGGGTACCTTCATTATGACGCAGAGCTTTCAGGCCGTGCCCAATGAGACCATTGAGGCCGCCCGGCTGGACGGCTGCGGAACCCTGAGACTGATCTGCCGCATTGCGCTGCCCATAAACAAGGCAGGACTGATCTGCACGCTGCTGCTGTCTTTCCTGGACGGCTGGAATATGGTAGAGCAGCCCATGGTTTATCTGGAGGATTTCGGGCGCTATCCCATTTCCGTAGCCCTTGCCTCGGTGCCGCCGGAGGACCCCACCGTACAGCTGGTGTGCTGCATTCTGGCCGCTCTGCCGCCCCTGTTCCTGTTCGCTTACTTTAACCGGGAACTGGTAGAGGGTATCGCCCTGGGAGGAGAAAAATGAAAAAGCAAGCCCTATGTTTCGGAAGCCTCATCCTGTACATTCTGATTGCCTGCACCATCGTGTCCGGCTGGATCGAGGCCACCATGATGACCCAGGTAGAACAGGGACCCGTCAACACCAAAGCCGCCCACGAGGCTGTGACCCGGGAGCTGCCGCCCCGATCGCTGTTCGCGGACCAGGAGGGGCTGCATCTGTACGAAATCTACGACGGCACCGGATGGGAAAGCGGCAAACGCATCCGCGAGGTCAGCGGCTGGTCCCTGACCGGCGAATGCGTGTCCATCTCCGGCTTTCCCGATACGGCCTACGTCTTCTCCGCCACCCGTCAGCCGAAAGCCGGAGAACAGGTTCTGGTTCTGGAAAAGCCGGACCGGGGCGATGATGTGTACCTTGCCCTTTTCAAAGAGGGCGTCCCCGGGGAATTGGAGCTTCCCATGGAGGCAGCAAGCAGCACCCGGAGCAGCAACGCGCTTGTGCTGGAAATGAAGAATTATACAATTCCCTTCATGGAGCATCGCGCCAAATCCGTCTCCCCGACGCTGGAAAAAGCGGATCGGATTTTCAGCATCGGGGATGTCCGGCAGTTCTTCGGCCAGCTTCCGGCCATAGGCGCCCTGGCGGGGCTCCTTACCGCCGGGCTTGCCTTTTTACTGTCCGCCTTTGTACTCTGGAAGCGCAGGCATGGTCCGGCCCTCGTGAATCTCTGTCTTTCTGGGCTGTGCCTGTGTCTGACGGCGGTGCTGCTGCAAAAAACCACTCTCCCCGCCTCCCTGCTGCCCAGAGAAAGCATTCTGGAGCTTTCCTATTATCGGGGGGAATTCGCCGTCCTGACCTCCGGTCTCTCCGGCTTCCCGGAACTTCTGGAAGAGCTTTCCGCCGCCGGAGCCGCCGCCCGGACCCGGGGACTGCTCTATTTCGGATTGAGCGTCGGTCTGTTTCCGCTGCTGCTCCTTGCGGAAAACCTGCCGGTCCGGCGGAACGCGTAAGCAAACATACAGCCCCCGCGTGAATCCGGAAAGGATCCGCGCGGGGGCTTTGTACTCGTTGGACTACTTCTGGGAAATCCGTTTTCCATGGGTACTGTGGGCCAGCACAGAGGCCGTAATGGAAACGAAGTCCCGGATATACTTCTTGGTGTTTTCGTCGTTGCGGTAGCAGGCGTAGAAATGGCGGTGGTTCTCATAATCCTTCAGCGGATAGAACGCGCCGCCGGATTTGAACACGAAGTCATCGGCATACACATCCGGCAGCACCATGCACGCGCCGCCCTTCAGCGCGACCCGGCGGGCCACCTCCAACGCGGAAGTCTCCAGAAGGATCTTCGGCCGGATATTGTAGCGCCGGAACAGGCGGTCCTGAATGATCCGGGAGGAATGGGAGCTGTCCAGGGACACGAACATCTCCTTTTCCACGGTTTCAAGGCTGATGGGTGTTCCGGAAGGAACAAGCTGGGCCAGCTGGCTGTCCCTGCCCGCCAAAATGCCGATGGATTCCTTTTCGATCAGCTCATAGGCGATATTGGCTTCATTCGCCTCCAGAGCCGCCAGGGCGAGATCGATCTGTCCCTTTTGCAGCAGCCCCTCCAGGCTGGCGGAGGCGGCCTCGGTCAGCTCGATGGTCACATTGGGATAGGCTTTTGTAAAAATGGGAATCACATCCGGCAGCACCTGCATGGCCCTGGTAATGCTGATGCCCAGGCGCAGGCGGCCGCCGTCATCCCGGCGGATGCTCTCGATTTCCTCCTTCAGCTGGGTCTCAATCTCCAGCATGGCCTCCACTGCCCTGAGGTAACGCTCTCCGGCATAGGTCAGGTGGAAGGGCGATGTGCTGCGGTCAAAAAGCGGCGTACCCGCTTCGTCCTCGATCTGGCGCAAGGTCTGGCTCAGGGAGGGCTGGCTGATATAGAGCTGTTTTGCGGCGGCCGTGATGGTTCCATATTTGGCAATGGTCTTGAAATACAGGGCCTGCTTCATATTCATATAATTTTCACCACTTTTTTACAGCATTTTCACGAAATCTATTGATTCTGGACAATACAGATTATAAAAGATTTTTTATATATGTCAAGCATTTTTGCTGGAATATTCGACATGAATTATACTTGGATAAAGAATTAAGTATTTGAATTTGGGATTTTCCTATGTTATCTTATTGTCATCAAAAATACAAAACCTGTAGGGAGGATCAACATGGAAATTCTGAAATCTGCCGCAGCAGGCACTTTGGAATCCAGCGATGCCATGGTCACCGTAGAGCCCGGCGAAGACGGCATCCAGCTGGAGCTTTCCAGCAGCGTTATGAATCAGTATGGCCGCCAGATCAAGGCAACGATCCTGGAGACCCTGGAGCGTCTGGACGTAACGAACGCCCACGTGACCGTTGTGGACAAGGGTGCTCTGGACTGCACCCTGAAGGCGCGGGTAGAATGCGCCGTGTTCCGCAGCTGTGACGCGTCCAGCGCCAACATTCCCTGGGGAGGTGCGATTCGATGATTAGAAGACCCAAGCCTGAACGGTTCCGCCTGCGCAGAACCATGATGTTCATGAACGCCCAGAAGCCCGGCCTTATCAAGGATGCTTACATCTACGGCTGTGACTCCATCATGCTGGACCTGGAGGATGCCGTGGCGGAAAACCAGAAGGACGCCGCCCGCTTCTCCCTGTACCATGCCCTGACCACCATTGACTATGGCAATACCGAAGTCATTGTCCGTATCAATGGTCTGGATACCCCCCACTGGCAGGAAGACATCCGTGTCTGCGTGGCCGGCGGCGCCGACGGTATCCGTATTGCCAAGTGCGAAAGCGCACAGGATGTTCACACGGTCGAGGCCGCTGTGGAAGCTGCCGAAAAGGAATTCGGCGTGGAAGTGGGCCGCACCCTGCTGATGGCCGCTCTGGAGAGCCCCAAGGGTATCCTGAACGCCTATGAAATCTGCTCCGCTTCTGACCGGATGTTCGGCGTTGCCATCTCCGGCGGCGACTTCCGCAAGTGCATGCAGACCAAGTTCAGCCCTGACGGCGTGGATATGCTGGCCGCAAGAGGCCAGATGCTGCTGGCCGCCCGTGCCGCCGGCATCCAGTGCTTCGACACCGTGTTCACCGACCTGGACGACAACGAGGGCTTCAAGGCTGAGGTCCTGCAGAACAAGGCCATGGGCTTTGACGGCAAGAGCCTCATCAACCCCAAGCAGATTCGCCTGGTCCATGAGGTCTTCGCGCCCACCGAAAAGGAAGTCAAGCAGGCTGAGGCTGTTGTCCGCGCTTACAAGGAGCAGTCCGCCGCCGGTGTCGGTGTGTTCACAGTTAACGGCAAGATGATCGATATCGCCTTCATTCCCGGCGCTGAGCGTACGCTGCGTCTGGCGAAGGCCTGCGGTATGTATGAGGGGGATTTGGTATGATCAACGCAGTAGGCAGAGAAATTCCTGACGCGCTGCTGGTAAACGGCAAGGAAGTTTACCAGGGCAAGAACTATATGGACGGCAAGTACCTGCACAAGGCTGCCCCCACCACCCGCCGCTATGAGAAGCCCCAGGAGAGCAAGATCGTCGCGACCCTGGCGGACGCCCTGAAGCAGTGCGGCGCCAAGGACGGCATGACCTTCTCCTTCCATCACCACCTGCGTGACGGCGACTATGTGGTCAACATGGTCATGAAGGCCGCCATTGAGGAGTTGGGTCTGAAGGACCTGACCATCGCCGCAACAAGCCTTGGCAGCGCCCATGATCCCATCGCCGATTATATTGAAGAGGGCAAGGTCATCGGCATCCAGACCTCCGGCATCCGCGGCCGGATGGGCGAGGTCGTTTCCGCCGGAAAGCTGAAGACCCCCGCCATCATCCGTTCCCACGGCGGCCGTCCCCGTGCTATCGAGGCCGGTGAGGTTCACATTGACATCGCCTTTGTGGCTGCTCCCACCTCCGACTGCGTGGGCAACTGCCGAGGCATCGGCGGCAAGAGCAACTGCGGCTCCATGGGCTACGCCATGACCGACGCCAAGTATGCCGACCATGTGGTGGTAGTCACCGACTGCCTGGTGGATTTCCCCAATATGCCCGCCTCTGTGGAGGCCATTGATGTGGATGCCGTTGTGGTGGTGGATTCCATCGGCAACCCCAAGAAGATCGCCTCCGCCGCCGCCCGCATCAGCCAGAACCCCCGGGATCTGATGATGGCCGAGAACGTGGCCAAGGTCATTGCTTCCACCCCCTATTTCAAGGACGGCTTCTCCTTCCAGACCGGCGTCGGCGGCCCCTCTCTGGCAGCCAACCTGTTCCTGGAGAAGTATATGGATGAGCGGAACATCAAGATGGGCTGGGCCATCGGCGGCATCTGCGGCCCCATGGTGGAGCTGCTGAAGAAGGGCAAGGTCGGAAAAGTCATCGACGTGCAGGACTTCGATCTGGATGCCGTCAACTCCATCAACCAGACCCCCAACCACTTTGAAATGTCCGCCTCCCAGTACGCCAACCCCGCCAATAAGGGCGCTTTCGTCAACAAGCTGGACTTCGTGGTCCTGGCCGCACTGGAAATCGACACCGGCTTTAACGTCAACGTGCTGACCGGCTCTGACGGCGTGCTTCGCGGCGCTCCCGGCGGCCACCCCGATACCGCTGCCGGTTCCAAGGTCTGCATTATTGTGACCCCCCTGACCCGTGGCCGCATGGCTACCGTCTGTGAGAAGGTCGTAACTGTCACCACGCCCGGCGACTGTGTGGACGTTCTGGTTACCGATTACGGCATCGCCGTAAACCCCCTGCGTCCTGACCTCATCGAGTGCCTGGACAACGCAGGCATCCCCCATGTTTCCATTGAGAGCCTGAAGGAGAAGGCCTACTCCCTGGTGGGCCGTCCCGATGACCTTCAGTGGGAGGACAAGGTAGTCGCCGTCCTGGAAGCCCGCGACGGCACCATTCTGGACGTAGTCCGCAAAATCAAGCCCCTGTCTCTGTAAAACATTCAGGGGGGCAAAAGCCCCCCTTTTTGTTATGAATTCCCAGCATTGTTCTTTATTTGTTAAATATGCTATACTGTCGGCAAAGAAAACCGCAAAGGAAGCGAAGTATGAAGAAAACAAAATTGAAAAAGATTTGGGAGATGTTTATTTACTTCTTCCGCATCAGCTGGTTTACTTTCGGCGGAGGCTGGAGCATTGTGGCCCAGATGCAGAAGGATTTCGTGGACGGAAAGCACGAGTTGACCGCCGAGGAGCTGCTGGACATCGTCAGCGTGGGCCGCAGTCTGCCCGGCACCATGATTGGCAATGTAGCCTATCTGTTTGGCCACCGGCAGGCGGGCGTTCTTGGCGGCATTGCGGCTACCGTCGGCATGGTCACGCCGCCTATGCTCATCCTCTCTGTGCTCACTTACTGCTACACCATGTTTAAGGACAACATGTGGATTGCAAAAATGCTGCAGGGTGTCCGCGCCGCGGTGGTGCCCATTATTCTGGTTGCCGCTCTGAAGCTCAGAGCGGGCGCCTTTCCCACAAAAATCTGCTACGTCATTGCAATCGCTGCCTGCGTTTTGAACGCGTTCCTGAACGTCAACTGCGTTCTGGTGATTCTTCTGGCTGTCGTGACCGGCCTGATTATGGGCAAATGGAAGGAGGCAGAGGCATGAGTGTGCTTTTCCAGCTCTTCTGGAGCTTCTGTCAGATTGGCTTTACAAGCTTCGGCGGCATGTCCATGGTGCCGCTGATCAACGACGAAATGGTCAGCCACGGGTGGATGAATGTCTCGGAGGTCTCCGATATCGTCGCCATTGCCGAAATGACTCCCGGCCCTCTGGGCCTGAACTGCGCCACCTTTGCCGGAATGCGGGTGGCCGGTATTCTGGGTGCCATTATTTCCGTTTTGGGTGTTCTGACTCCCACATTCACGCTGTGCGCCGTGGCCGCCGTATTTTTTGAAAAGTTCAAGAACAGCCGAGCGCTGAAGAATATCATGACAGGTGTGCGCCCGGCGGCACTGGGAATCATCGCCGCCGTCATGATTGACCTGAGCAGAACAAACTATCTGGTAAACGGTGTCTTTTCCTGGCGCGCCGCCGTCATCGCTCTGCTTGCCTTCTATCTGCTGGCCAGGCGGAAATGGAACGTCCCCAAAGTCATCGTCCTCTCCGCCCTGCTGGGACTGCTCACATAAAAAACAGGCCGCCAAGGCCATGAGTGGGATTTCATTGGGGCCGCCGCAAAAGCGGCCCCTCCCCTATTCAGCGGTCGCTGGGGCCGCCGTCGGTGTCATCAAAGATCAGGTCGTCCAGATCTTCCAATACTCTATGTATCCGTTCCACCATGGATTCTCCTTTCTTCAGAAAAACTATTTGACAGTATACGCCGTAGGGCGCGAAAAATGTGCCGATTTTTGCTTGACAAATTATTTTTTCTCAAGTAAAATAGCTTGGTTGTAAGTCTCCGTAGCTCAGCAGGATAGAGCATCCGCCTCGTAAGGTTATCCTCGAACACCCGCCTCGGGCCTCAAGGTGGATGGTTGGAAGTACAAAAAAGAGGTCACAATTTCACACGCCCCAATAGCTCAGTTGGATAGCAGCGATCGCCTCCTAAGCGATAGGTCGGAGGTTCAAATCCTCTTTGGGGTGCCAAAAAGTGCCTAGTTTTCCGAAAAAGCAAGGAAAACTAGGCACTTTTTGATTTTTTCTTATTTCGGGGATAAGTTGATTCTACAGGGCAATGGAGCTGTTGTTTGGGCATCTGATTCCGGAAAGAGATTTTGTGCTTCAGCCATTTCTGAAATGGAACACTGAGGCGAGATTTGTCAAGGGTTTTTTCGCTATTTCACGCATCTTCCACTAGGAGATTCTTCCGTTTTCCATTTCGTAAACCACCTGGGCTGCGCTCATAGTGGAGGCTCTGTGGGACACCAGGACAACGGTTTTCTGTCCGGCGGATTCTTTCAGGGCTTTGAGGATGATCCCTTCGTTCAGGGAATCCAGGTTGCTGGTGGGTTCATCCAGCAGGAGCAGCGGGGCGTCGTGGAGGAAGGCTCTGGCGATGCCGATGCGCTGCTTTTCGCCGCCGGAGAGGGTGTCTCCCAGCTCTCCCACCTCCGTGTCATAGCCATTGGGAAGGGTCATTACGAACTCGTGAAGGGATGCCTTTTTTGCTGCCGCCATGATTTCCTCTTTGGAAGCGCCGGGCTTGGCAATGGCGATGTTATTGGCAATGGAATCATGGAACAGGTGGGTCTGCTGGGTCACATAGCTCTCCATATCCCGCAAGGCCTTGGTGGGAACGGTCTTTACATCCCTGCCGTCAACGGATACGCTGCCCTGGGAAACATCCCAAAAACGCATCAGCAGTTTTAGGAGGGTAGATTTTCCGGAGCCGCTGGCTCCGTGGATACCGGTGATCGTGCCGGGCCGGAGCTTCAAAGAGTAGTCCTTCAAAATCTGCTCCCGGTCATAGGAAAAGCTGACATGCGCCGCCTCCGCTCCAGAAAAGTCATGGGCAGTTTGAGGTTCCTCCCCGGGAATCTCCTCCACAGCTGGGGTCTCCTCCAAAAGGGACAGCACCCGCTCTCCGCTGGCCAAGGTCTGATTCAGGTTGTTGGACAGGCTGGAAAGAGCTACCACCGGGCCGAAAGAACCCATCATGGCAACGGTACAGGTCAGAACAGTGTCAAAGCCCGTAAGGCCCCAGCTATACAGTGTCATGGTCAGGCCCAGCATTCCGAAAGAGGCCAGCAGGATGGCCAGATTTGTACAGGCACGTTGAGTACCTTCCAGGCGGCTCAGGGTCTCCTGCTGTTTTCCCAGGTCCTGGGAGCGGCGGGTCATTTCTGCTTCCCGGGTCTGGCCCTGGCCGTACTGAATGGTTTCGTCCAGCCCCCGCAGGGAATCCAGGGTGAAGCTGTTCAGGTCCCCAAAGGCCGTCCGAAAGGCCATGCCCTGCTGGCCGCCCCGCTTCCCGTTTAGCATGGGGATTAGGACCCCCACCGTCAGGTACGCCGTCAGAGCCAGAAATCCCGCAAGATAGTGATAGCTTCCCAAAAACGCAACCATGATGCCGGAAGTGAGAATGGCGATGGCAATGGGAGAAATGGTATGGGCGTAGAACACCTCCAGCAGCTCAATGTCTGTGGTGATGATGGAGATCAGGTTTCCCTTGTCCCGCCCCTCCAGCTTGGCCGGGCAGAGCTTGCGCAGAGCCTCAAAGACTTTGTGGCGAATAATGGCCAGCAGCTTGAAGGCAATATAGTGATTGCAGTACTGTTCCAAATAGTGCAAAATCCCCCGCAGCACCGCCAATATCAGCATCAACGTAAGGATCGTTTTGACCGGCACGTCAGAAAGGACGGGCTGGGCCATAGGCACGGCAGCCGTCAGCCCCCGCAAAATGGCCTGCTCCGCCAGAATCGTCAGAGAGATAGCGCACAGGTACCCCGCCGTTCCAAGGATAATGGCCGCCAGCATCAAGGGCAGCAGGGGCTTTACCAGACCGATAAGCCTTCCCATGATTTGCAGACCACTTCTTCGTTTTGCTTCGTTCCGCTCCATCAGGCCACACCACCTTTTCCGTAGCACTCCAGTGCCATTTGGCTGTCAAACAGGCGGCTATAGGCCCCTTTGGCCGCCATCAGTTCTTCATGGGTACCGCTTTCCTGAATTTCTCCATCCCGGAGAAAATAGATTTTATCCGACTGCACCACATTGGCAAGCCGGTGAGAGATCAACAGCACCGTCTTTGTTTTTGCCAATTCGTGGATCACTTCCATGATCAGTGCCTCGCTTTCCACATCGATATTGGAGGCCGCTTCATCGAAAATATAAACCGAAGCCTCTCTCCGAAGCAAAGCTCTGGCAATGGCCAGGCGTTGACACTGGCCGCCGGAGAGATTGGCTGCCTTTTCCAGCAGCTGCGTTTGCAGTCCGGCCTGGGTCTCCAGGAATCCCAGCAGATTCACCTTTTGCAGCACAGCCTCCATTTCTTCTTGTGTGGCATCGGGCTTCGCCATTTTCAGGTTCTCCTCTACCGTACCCTTGAACAGGTAACTGTTGCTCCGAACCAGCACCACCCGTTTCATAAGTTCTTCTTCCCGCACCTGGGAAAGAGGAATGCCGCCAACGGTGACGGAGCCTGAATACCCCCGGTTCCTGCCGCCCAGTATTCCGGCAACGGTGCTTTTCCCGCAGCCGGATTCACCCACCAGGGATACAAAGCTTCCGGCAGACAGACACAGATCAATGCCTTTCAGAATCTCCCGGTCCGCTTCATAGGAGAAGTGAACATCCCGCAACGCAACATCCAGCGGCCCCGCCGGAAGGGTTTTCTCTCCGTCCTCCTGCTCCGGCAGGTCCAGGAGGCTGAAAATTTTGTCGCTGGCCGCCATGCCGTTCATGGCGATGTGAAAGAAGGAACCCAGCAGCCGTAGGGGCAGAAAGAATTCGCTGGCCAGCAGAACGATTGAAAGCGTCCCGGAAAGGGACAGCGTTCCCCGCAAAAATTCCGTCACCGCCACCGCCATGCCGACAGCCGCCCCGCCGTAGGCCACCACGTCCATAACGCTGGTGGAGTTGAGCTGCATGGTCAGAACCTTCATGGTGATCCGGCGGAATTTCTGGGACTCCCGGTCCATCTCCTCCGCTTTCAGCTGGTCTGCCTGATAGATTTTCAAGGTTGTAAGCCCCTGTAGATTTTCCAGAAAGGAATCTCCCAGCCCTGTGTAGGCACTCCAATATCGGTCCAGCAGCTTTTTGGCGATTTTCTGCACCACCACGATGGAAATAGGAATCAGGGGCACGCAGAGCAGCAAAATGCAGCTGGCCTTGAAACTCACCGGGCTGAGCACCGCAAACAGGGTCAGGGGTGCCAGCAGACTGTAAAACAGCTGGGGCAGGTATTTCCCGAAATAGGTTTCCAGTTGCTCCACCCCCTCCGTAGATACCTGCACCACCTCCGAGGAAGACACCTGCTGGCTGTAGGAGGCCCCCAGCCGAAGCATTTTTTCGTAGATTTTTTCCCGCAGGACACGCTTTACATCCACACAGGCAAGATACGAGGCCCTGGCCTGTCTCCGCTCGCACAGGAACCGAAGTGCCGGAACCAGGACAAAAACCAGCCCTGCCCGCAACACATCCTGCCGGGTGCATGTACCGGACACCATCTGTTCCAGCAGCCCCGCCATGGTAAAAACCGCCAGGATTTGGGTCAGCAGTGCAATCCACTGCCATAAAACCGTGAACGCAATATACTTTTTCGACTGGGACAGCAGTCCCACCAATCGTGTTTTGATCATCTTATTTCTCTCAACGTTTTCTTTTATTCTGAAGTCTGCACACCAGATGCCAGATAGCCATCCCTGGATGATACAGCAGCATTCTGGGGCCTGAAAAGGCCATGACCTGCCGGATGCGCTGCCGCATTTCCGGTTTGTAGCAATGCACCTTGCAGTTGGAGCAAAATGTCTTCTCCTCCATAAATGGACACTTCTGGCTTCTGCTTTTTGCGTATTCCAAAAGGTCCTGACAGTCAGGACAGCACGCCCTACCCGGCATGGTCTCTCCCGGATGCTGCTTCCGGCAGTACAGCCGGATCATTTCTTCCAGTACGCACTGCTCCCGCAGCCGTTTGTCTTCCACATAGTCCTTCATTTTGATGCCTCCAACGTCCCGTTGGCGGGTATGGTCCTGATTCGCAGCAGGAAATACAGCAAATGGCATACCCAAACCACCGCAATGCAGATCCTGCCTATGGGGGCGTTCTTCATGCAAAGAAAGCCCAGAGCCATCACCGCCGTCACCATGGCCATGATCCGGCATTTTGTTCCCGCCGTCATGGCCCGTTCCTGCACAAAGCTGCGCAGATGCTTTTGATACAGCCCCGTACCCTGAAACCAGTCGTGCAGCTTCCGGGAGCTTTTTGCAAAGCAGAACAGAGTGGACATGTAAAACGGAACGGTAGGCAGAACAGGGACCACCACGCCGACGGTGCCCAGTCCCAGACACACAAAGCCCAGCACGATCCAGAGCAATTTGAATGGATTTTTCATCATCTTCTCCCGGTATTCATAAGTATTTTGGTTGTATGATTGTTAGCTTTCGCTAACATCCATGTTATAAAATAAGCTGTCATTTCTTTGACAGCATGTAGACCGCCGGGAGCGAAGAAACAGATTCGTTTCTTCGCCCCCGGTTTTGATCATGTTTGGGAAGCGTTCTCTTCATCCAGAAGATCCGTCATGTTTTTCAGACTGATTCCCAGAGTAGAGCCGTTGTGCAGCAAAGCAGAGGTGGTAGGCGGCAAGACCCCCGCCACGCCCAGGGCAATCAGGGACAGGTTGAAGCCCACGATGAAGCGGTAGCTGCCATGGATGCGGCCCATCAGAGCCTGGCTGAGCTTTCGCAGGATCACCAGTTCAAACAGGTTTTCGGACGCAACGGTAATGTCCGCAATCTCCCGTGCGATGGCGGCACCGGTGGAAATTGCAATGCCCGCATCCGCTTCCGACAGGGCGGGAGAATCGTTGACACCGTCGCCCACCATGATGACGGTGTGGCCCTTTGCCTTTTCGGCCCGGATGAAGGCGGCCTTGTCCTCTGGCAGGACCTCGGCGTAAACCGCGTCCACGCCTACCTCCCGGGCCACGGACTCCGCCGTGCGGCGGTTGTCGCCGGTCATCATGACCACGTTTGCAAAGCCGCTGTCATGCAGGGCCTTTACCGCCTCCCGGGCCTCCCGGCGCAGGGGATCGTGAATGCAGATCACCGCCGCCAGAACGCCGTCAATGCACAGATACAGGTGGGAGTAGGCCGCCGGAATGGCATCGAATTTTTCCTGTTCTTCCGCCGGAACACGGCAGCCCTCGTCCTCAAAGACAAAGTGGGCACTGCCAATGATGACCTTTTTCTCCTCCACCATGCTAGAAATACCGTGAGCCACCACATACTGGACCTGGGAATGGTATTCCTCATGGGAAAGGCCCCGGTGCTTGGCCTCCTCCACCACGGCATTGGCCATGGAGTGGGGGTAGTGTTCCTCCAAGCAGGCGGCAAGCCGCAGCATTTCCGCCTCCTGCTGCCCGCCGAAAGGAATGACGGCCGCCACGGTGGGCGTGGCATAGGTCAAGGTGCCGGTCTTGTCAAAGACAATGGTATCCGCTTTGGCCACCGCTTCCAGGAACCGGCCGCCCTTGACGGAAATGTGGTATCCGGCACTTTCCCGCATAGCCGACAGCACAGCAATGGGAATGGCCAGCTTTAAGGCACAGGAAAAATCCACCATCAGCACCGCCAGCATTTTGGTCACATTCCGGGTCACAAGGTAGGTCAGTGCCGTGCCGCCCAGGGTGTAGGGTACCAGGTTGTCCGCCATCCGGGCGGCCTTGTCCTCGGCGGTGGATTTGAGCTTTTCCGACTCCTCGATCATCCGGACCACCCGGTCATACCGGCCGGAGCCGGAGACCTTCTCTACCGTAATGACACACTCGCCTTTCTCGGCCACGGTGCCGGCGTAAACCGGGCTTCCCGGTCTCTTAGCCACGGGCATGGATTCCCCGGTGAGAGAGGACTGATTGACCATGGCCTCTCCCTCTACCACGCTGCCGTCCAGCGGGATCATGCCTCCGGTGCGGATAACGATGCGGTCCCCGGGACGGACGGAACGGACATCGGTCAGTACCTCCGTCCCCTCCGTCCGGAGCCAGACCTTGTCCACCTTCAGACTCATGGCAGAGGCCAGATCGGCCACGGACTTTTTGTGGGTCCACTCCTCCAGAATCTCCCCCAGCCGCAGCATGAACATGACGGAACCGGCGGTATTGTAATCTCCCCGGAGAATGGACACCGCCACAGCGGTGCCGTCCAGCACCGCAACAGACAGCTTTCGGTGCCACAGAGCCAGAAGTCCCTCCCGGATGTACTTGACGGAGCGAAGCACCGCCAGAGCCGAAGTGATGGGCACCGGCAAAAACAGCCGGGAGACACACCGGCGCATTACGGTGACTGCCAGCTTGTCTTCAAATTCCCGGTTCAATGCCCGGGAGGTATGCTCCGGCACCAGCTCCAGCTTTTCCGCCTTGGCAAAGGAAAAGGCAGCCAGGGCGCGAACCACCCCGGTTCGTGTCCCGTCATACACCACCACCGCGTCCTGTGTCCGGTCATAAACCTTCACGGACTTCACGCCCTCCACAGACAGCAGATAGTATTCCAGTACATCCGCCTGGGAAAGGGTCATCCTTCCGCAGCAAAGGTGTACCCGCAGCCGCCCGGGAAGGTCATGTTGGATCGTGCATTTCATGGGTCACTCCGCCTGGCTTTCCTCTGTTTCCTCGGAGGTGTCCTCTACCACAGTTTCTGCCTCCGCCTGGGTGCGGCGGTCATTGATGGCCTGGGCCTCGGCGTAGATGTCGTCAGCACCCTCCCGCACCGCAGTGACGGTAGTCATGACACTGTCCTTTGCCCGCAATGCGGCGGCTGTGGTCTGGGCGTAGGCCTTTTTTGCGTCCTTGCTGGTCAGAACCTTCAGCCCGGCGGTGCCAAAAAGCACACCGGCGGCAAACAAACCAATTTTCTTCATGTCCATTTTAATATTCCTCCTGATATGGAATGTATATAGATAAA
>NZ_JAHLPU010000033.1 GCF_018918045.1 Pseudoflavonifractor sp. MSJ-30 | reverse complement strand
ATTCCACATCGGTTCTGCATGCCGCCCCTCATCAGTCAGGGCTTCGCCCTGCCAGCTTCCCCCAAGGGAAGCCTTTGTTCGACAAACCCCAATTTATCACATATCACACTCCCCGTGAAAGGAGCCAATGCAATGGCAAAAGAAGAAAAAAAGTCCGAAGGCGGCGGCATTAAAAAGGTCGCCACATTTATAGTGGACAAGCGGAACCTGTTTTTCCTGCTGTATGTGGTGGCACTGGTGTTCTGCCTGTTCTCCCGGAACTGGGTCGAGGTGGAAAACGACATCACCACCTATCTGCCGGACGATACAGAGACCCGGCAGGGTCTGACCGTCATGAACGACAATTTCATTACCTACGGCTCCGCCCGTGTCATGGTCACCAACGTGACCACCCAGCGGGCACAGGCTCTGGCGGATCAGATCGCCGACCTGGACGGCGTCTCCCGGGTGACCTTCGATACCACCGAGGATCACTACCGGGGCACCGCCGCATTGCTGGACGTGAGCTTTGACGGCACGGAAACAGATCAGGTCTCCCTGGACGCCATGAAGAAGATCAACGAGCTTCTGGAACCCTATGACAGCTATGTGGATTCCACCGTGGGCCAGGATACCTCCGCGGACCTGGCCAAGGAAATGGGCGTTATTGTGCTCATTGCCGCAGTCATCATCGTCCTCGTTCTGACCCTGACCTCCAAAGCCTATATGGAAGTGCCGGTGCTGATTATGACCTTCGGCGCGGCGGCGCTGCTGAACATGGGCACCAACTTTCTGTGCGGCAAGATCAGCTTCATCTCCAACTCTGTTACCGTGGTGCTGCAGCTGGCCCTGGCCATTGACTACGCCATTATCCTCTGCCACCGGTTCTCCGCGGAGCATGTGACCCTGGGCACCCGGGAAGCCTGCATTGAGGCTCTGAGCAAAGCCATTCCCGAGATTTCCTCCAGCTCCCTGACCACCATTTCCGGTCTGGGCGCCCTGGCCTTCATGCACTTCGGCATCGGCCTCGATATGGCCATTGTGCTGATCAAGGCCATTCTGCTGAGTCTTCTGTCGGTGTTTACCCTGATGCCGGGCCTGCTGGTGCTGTTCTCCAAGCGCATTGACCGCAGCCAGCACAAGGAGCTGCTGCCGAAAATCACAGCCATCGGCAAATTTGACGTGAAGACCCGATTCATTGTTCCGCCCCTGTTCGTAGCCATTGCGGCAGTGGCCTGTATCTTTGCCAATCGCTGTCCCTATGCCTACAGCTTCAATGACCTGACCACCGCCAAACAGAGCGAGCAGCAGATTGCCGTGCAGAAGATCAAGCATACCTTTGGCTACAACAACATGGTGGCCATTATCGTGCCCTCCGGGGACTACGAAAAGGAAGGGGCCATTCTGGAGACGCTGGACAGTGACGACCGGATCAAGTCCACCATGGGCCTTTCCAACATCGAGGCCATGGACGGCTATGTGCTCACCGATGCCCTGACTCCCCGGCAATTCTCCGAGCTGGCGAATCTGGACTACGAAGTGGCCCAGCTGCTCTATACGGCCTATGCCACGGACCAGAGCCAGTACGGCGAGCTGATCAACGGCATCGGGGCCTATAAGGTCCCCCTGTTCGACATGTTCCAGTTTCTGAAGACCCAGATGGAGGATGGAAACATCAAGCTGGACGGCGCCATTCAGGACACTCTGGATGACCTTTTTGCCCAGCTGGATCAGGCCAGGCTTCAGCTGAAGAGCGACGACTACAGCCGTATGGTTGCCTATCTGGATCTTCCCGAAGAGGGGGACGAAACGGTTTCCCTTCTGGACGAAATGCATGACCTTGTGCGCTCCTACTATGGCGACAATTTCTACATCGTCGGCAACAGCACCAGCGCCATTGACCTGAGTTCCTCCTTTGCCGAGGATAACCTTCTGATTTCCATTCTGTCCGCCCTGTTCGTTATGCTGATCCTGCTCTTCACCTTCAAGTCCGCAGGTCTGCCCGTGCTGCTGATTATGGTGATTCAGGGCAGTATCTGGATCAACTTTGCCGTCCCCGCCATCCGCAACACGCCGCTGTACTTCCTTGGCTATCTGATCGTCAACTCCATCCAGATGGGCGCGAACATCGACTACGCCATCGTTATCTCCAGCCATTACACGGAGATGAAGCAGCAATACCCGCCCAGGAAGGCCATTGTCGAGGCGCTGAACGCCTCCTTCCCCACCATCTTCACCTCCGGTACCATTCTGGCCGCTGCCGGCAGTCTGATTGCCGTTATGACCACCAACCCCGTCATCGCCACCATTGGCGATTGTCTGGGCCGGGGCACCATCATCTCCATTGTGCTGGTTCTGGCTGTCCTGCCCCAGATTCTGGTGCTGGGCGATACCATTATCGAGCGCACCAGCTTTGAAATGCCCACGCTGGACCGGAAAGTCCACACGGCCAGCGGCACCATGCGTGTCAGCGGCCGGGTCCGGGGCTACATCAACGGCGTTGTGGATGCCGAAATCAACGGCATTCTGACAGGCCAGATCAACGCCTCCATCGCCACCGGCGATGTGGAGGTCGTAGAGGACCATCCCGCGCTGGAGGAAGGAGCAAGCAAGGAATGAAAAAGAATCTGATCCGAATTTTGGCCCTGCTGCTCTGCGCGGCGCTGCTGCTGCCCCTGTGCGTCCGGGCCGAAAACACCGATGCGGAAGAAGCCGCAGAATCCGAAACGGAATATGAGCAATACACCGTCTCCACGGCGGAGGATCTGGAAAAGCTCGCCAAACTCTGCCGTCTGGACAGCGCCAGCCGGAATCTGAAGGTTCTGCTGACAGCAGATATCGACGTAAAGGACCTGGAAGGCTTTGAAATCCCCACCTTCGGCGGCATTTTCGATGGTCAGGGGCACAAGATTTACGGTCTGGCCGCGGATTCCGACGGCTCCGCCAAGGGTCTGTTCCGCTACATTCAGGAAGGAGCCACCGTTAAAAACCTGCAAATCATCGGCCGGGTGATCCCCTCAGGCAGCTCCACAAAGGTGGGCGGCCTGGCCGGCGTCAACGCGGGTCTGGTGCAGAACGTCAGCTTCTTCGGCGCCGTCTGCGGCATCAGCCAGGTTGGCGGCATCGTGGGTGTGAACGAGGTCAGCGGCCGCGTGGAAAAATGCACCATGAAGGGCTATATCCGGGGCAGCAAGGTCCTGGGCGGCATCGTGGGCGAGAACAGCGGTGTGCTGTACGACTGTGTGAACAAGGCCAACGTCAATACCGTCCTGGCCACCGAGACTCTTTCTCTGGACGACATCACCATCCCCCGGCTCACCAGTGACGAGGGCGGTCTCAACGGCTCTGACATTGGCGGCGTCGTTGGTTCCAGCAGCGGCGTGATCCGCCTGTGCCGCAATGAGGGCAATGTGGGCTACCAGCACACCGGCTATAACATCGGCGGTGTGGCCGGTTCCAGCAGCGGTTTTATGGCAGATTGCGTGAACTATGGCGACGTCTACGCGCGGAAGGAAGGCGGCGGCGTTCTGGGCCAGATGGAACCAAACAACATTCTGGTCTATGATGAGGACACTCTGCAAAAGCTGGAAAAAGAGCTGCAGACCGCTCAGGGCATCCTGAACCGGGCCGCCTATGACGCCGGAAACGCCAACAGCTCCATTCAGGCCGGCCTGGTACAGGTACAGGGCTCCATGAATGACCTGCTCAGCGCCATTGACTATTTGCTGACCGTCATCAGGGACAATACCTCCATCCCTGACCCGAATCCCGACTGGAAGCCGGGAGACGATATCGATATCCCGGATATCAACATTGGGGACATGGACGCCATCTGGGCTGCCGCCGGAACAGTGGGCAGCTGCATGAGCGATCTGGTGTGGCAGATCAGTTCCGTCAGCCAGTCCGCCGCCGAGGACGGCGGCCAGGTGATCGCCGACCTGAAGTCTCTGACCAGCCAGATGAGCCGGGTGGTGGACGTTATGAGCGGCCGGGAAGAAAACGAGAATATTGTTGAAGATGTGTCCGGCGAGAACGTGGAATCGGATTCCGCCGGTAAAATGCGGAATTGCATCAATTACGGCACGGTCAACGCCGATATCAACGCCGGCGGCATTGTGGGCGCGCTGTCCTGGGAAAACGATCTGGACCCCGAGGATGATCTGACCGTTCAGGGCGACAGTTCTTTGAATTTCACCTTCCGCACCCGCGCACTGGTGTACCAGTGCCAGAACCGGGGTACGGTAACGGCCAAAAAACAGTGCGCCGGCGGCATTGCGGGCAAGACCACGCTGGGCGCCATCGTAGGCTGCGAGGGCTACGGCACCGTGGATTCCCCGGACGCCAGCTGGGTAGGCGGCATCGTGGGCCAGACCAAAAAGCAGGTCTCTGACAACTGGGCCAAGTGCCATGTATCCGGCGCCAATCTGGTAGGCGGCATCGCCGGTCAGGCCTCTCAGCTCATGGGCAACCGGGCTCTGGTCACCCTGGAAAATGCCGGAGAAAACACCGGAGCCATCGCCGGAAAGCTGGACGCCGACGGCGAATGCACCGAGAACTATTTTGTGGCATCCGATGATTTCGCGGGCATTGACGGCATCAGCTATGCCGGTTCCGCGGAACCCATCAGCTACAACCGGTTCATGGAGCTGGAGGATGTTCCGGAGGCCTTTCACAAAATGGTCATCACCTTTGTGACGGATAACCAGACCTTCACCCGCCGGGTGGATTACAACCGCCGTCTGAAGGATATCCCCGAGGTGCCGGAGAAGGACGGTTACAGCGGCGTCTGGGCAGACTTTGACCCCGCCCACATCTGCGCCGACAAGACCGTCCATGCCGAGTACACAGAGCTTCAGGCCGCCGCCGACACCGGCAGCGAGACCGGCCAGCTTCCCATCGCCCTGGCAGAAGGCAGCTTCGTCTCCGGCCTGGACCTGGCAGCGAAGGAAATCACCGCGGGTCTGCCCGACGGAGCGGAGATTGGCTGGAGCCTGACCGTCCCGGAGGATGGGCAGAACAGCCATACGATTCACCTGCGGATGCCGGACAGCAAGAAGAGCTACATTCTCTATGTAGACACCGGCTCCGGCTGGGCAGAAACGGAGGCCACCCAGGACGGCAGCTACCTGCTCTTCACCGCGTCCGGAAACACCCTCAGCGCCGCCCTCCGCCAGAAGCAGAACCCAATGCCCCTGCTTCTAACCTGTGCGGCCGCCGCGGTCGTACTGCTTCTGGTGATTCTCCTGCTGGTACACCGGAAAAAGAAGAAAAGCCGGAAGAGAAAAACAGGGATAAAGTAAGGGCAGCACCGCACAATTCGTCAAGAAGTCTCAGACAGGGTTTTTGTTCCAATTCAAAGTTCCGAAAATGGCGGAGCAAAAAGACGTTTGAGACTCGCAGACGCAATTGTGCGGTGCTGTCTAAGCGCAAACGGCAGTCCCCCGGGATTTAGGGGACTGCCGTTTCTTTGATTTTTCCGTAGGGATAAGGCTTTACAGATCCGCGTAAAGGTCTTCGCCGTACACGCCCTGGGCGATAAGCTGGGCGAAGCTCTCGGTGACGGCGGTCTTGTCGGCGGCGTAGGTGACGCCGAACCATTTGTCGTGGGTGGGCAGCACCTGGACGGTAACGGCCTTGCGCTGCAGCAGCTGACCAATCAGAATGGGCAGCAGATACTCCGCCTTCAGCGGACTAGCGGGCACATCGGTTTCAAAGAAGGTCTTGAAGTTCTCCTCCAGCGCACCCAGGAACGCTTTGGACAGCCCCCACATGTTCATGGAGACATAACCGTCCGGATCCAGGCACCTGCCGTCCGCTTCCGCGCCGTCCGCGGTGGGGCGGATGTTCTTGGTCTCCTCCACGTTGGTCAAAAAGCCCTTGCCGTCCACCTGGCAAATGCCCCGGGTCACGGCGCCGTTGTCGGACAGGGTGTTTTTCAGGATAAAGCCCGCCATGCAGTAGGCGTTATCCGGATGATCCGCGCACAGATAGTCATGGATCTCCCGGTAGATGCTCTTGCCGTAGTAGTCGTCGGCGTTGATGACGGCGAAGGGGCCGTCGATATGCTCTCTGGCGGCAAGAACCGCCTGTCCGGTACCCCAGGGCTTGGTGCGCCCCTCGGGAAGCTCACCCGGAATCTCCGTCAGGGACTGGAAGCAATAGGCGACTTCCACCCCGGCTTTTTGGCATACCGCCTCGATCCGGTCGCCGATGACCTCCCGGAAATCCTGCTCGATATCCCGGCGGATGATGAAAACGATCTTATTAAAGCCCGCGGCAATGGCATCGTGAATGGAATAGTCCATAATGATGTGGCCGGAGCCGTCCACGCTGGCCAGCTGCTTGATGCCCGCGCCATAACGGCTGCCGATTCCGGCGGCCATAATCACAAGGGTCGTCTTTTTCAAGGATCATATCCTCCTGTTTCTGTAATTACTCTCTGCGTCACCGCAAGACATTGCTTTTTGCAATTGACAATGGACAATTGACAGTTGACAATTTAGGAAAGGGTTCGAATAAGCAATCCAAACTTGTCCCGCAGGGACACCATAATTGTCAATTGTTCATTATCAATTGTCAATTTCTTCTCCCCGCAGCTCCTATTTGCTTGTCAAACTTGTCTATAGAGTACCATAGTTTCCCGTCTATTGCAATGGATTTCCGGAAATTTCCCCTTCTTTGCCGGTTTCGGGCTGGTGTTCCCGGTCCATGATCCACAGGGAAAGCAGCAGATACAGCCGCTGCCCCGGGTCGTCCATGTTCAGGGAAACCAGGCTTTCAATTTTTTTAAGCCGGTATAAAAGGGTCGTCCTGTGGATAATCAGGGTCTGGGCGGTTTTGGGAATCTCCCGCTCACAGAGCAGATACGCCCGCAGCGTCTCAAAGTAAGGAGTGCCGTGTTCCCGGTCGTAGGCCCGCAGGGCATACAGGGCCGGCGAAAGAGTCTGCTCGATTGTCAGAGGCGACCGGAAATTATCGATGATATGGGCCAGAGCGCAATGGGAGAACACCCGGATCCAGTGGTCCCCCCGCAGGCGGAAGCAGGTCTCCAGCGCAATCTGGGCCTGGGTAAAGGCCACATGGATATCCCGCACCCCCTGGGCGGGCGAGGAAATGCCAGCATACAGCAGATAATCCCGGCACAGCGGGGCAAGGGTGTGCCGCAGCATGGTGTAGGGAATGGCCAGCCGGCGCATATTCAGAATCACATACTGCTTGTGATCCTGCAGCAGCACATAGCTGTTGGGGAAATACCGAAAAAGGTCGCTGTGCAGAGAATGTTCCTGAATGGTGGACGGAGCATCCTCCTGACCGGCGATATTCAGGCAGACATAGGGGTCGTTCTCGTCCCAGCCAAGCTGATCCAGCAGCCGCCGCAGCTGGCCGCCGTCCGGCTGCTGGTTTTGCAGCAGATCGGAGATCACATCGTCCATGCTGCGGAAGGAAGAGTCCGCGGTGCTGCCGCGATAGTGCAGGCAGCTCATGACCCGCTGGGCCAGGACCTCCGCCAGGCGGTAGTCCGATGGCTGGAAGGGGTGGTTGGTCTCCATGACCTGGAGTCTCCCACGGTAGATGGCCCCGTCCCACAGGTTTACATACAGGCAGTCAGCCGCCTTGCTGGGGTTGTGCCAGAGCTGCACATCGTGGGTGGTATAGGTCTCCAGATAGTCGCTGTCAAATTGCAGGTCGTCCACAATGACTCTGGGCAGGAAGCCTCGCTGGGAGGTCATGGTGTATTCCGGAGTCAGCACATCGTCCACCTGAGAGGATTGGGCCAGAACCATAAACCAGTCGTCATGGATGTACACCGGGTTATCCAGCAGATCAGCCCCGGCCTCGCAGAGCTGCTGCAATGTGGCGCCCTGAAAGACCAGCTCGTCCAGACGCTGCTCCTGCTCCCGGCAGCGGGAGAACAGAACCATGGCCCGATCCAGCACCTGCTCATCCGTCAGATTCGGTACGGTAATCCGGTCGGCGGTCCCGTAAATGAATGCCTTACAGATGCTGGCGTAGGTATCGCCGGGAAAAGAAGCCGCGTCCGCCTCCCGGACAAGATACAGAATATTCTCGCTCATGGGCAGGGCGCTGCGGAAAATGCGTACATCCAGATAGGACTGTCCTTTGCCGGAATCATGTATGATACAGCCGGGAAATGCCTGGGCCGCCATGGCAAGATTCGGATTCATATGGGCGAGGGTGTATTTCTCCATCCATAACGCTCCCCTTTTTAAGATGATAAGGAAATTATATCCGCAAAATTGCGGAAAGTAAATAGGCAATAATCACAAAGTGTGGAAAATTGTAAATTGTCTTTGCATGAATTGACAAAATGGCTCGAATTTGCTAGGATGCATATAGAAGCAATCCACAAAAAGGGGGGCGTTTCGCCTAGCGCAAATTTGTGGATAACCCTTCACAGATTTTTATCATTTGGAGGATACAGATTATGCTTACCGCAAAGGAAAATATGCGTGAAACCGTCCGGGGCGGCAATCCCGACCGGTTCGTCAACCAGTATGAGGCCGTTTCTATCTTGATGCACCCCTACATGATGACCCAGCCCCTGCTGAAGCGCGGCATGGAGAACGTGGTCAACGGCTGGGGCGTGACCAACTCCTTCCCGGAAAATGTGCCCGGCGCATTCCCTGTCCATACCCCCGACAAAATCGTTGTCAAGGACTTTGAAAACTGGCGGGACTATGTCCATGCCCCCAGCCTGAAGTTCTCCGATGAGCTGTGGAACATCTGCAAGGATATGTACGCCGCAGTGGACGGCACCAAGGCCTATAAGGCTGCCTTTGTGGCTCCCGGTATCTTTGAGCAGGTCCATCACCTGTGCTCCATGCAGGAAGCTCTGATGGACTACATGGAGTACCCCGATGAGATGCACGATCTCATCAAGTACCTGACCGACTGGGAGCTGGAGCTGGCTGAGGGCATCTGCTCCAACCTGCATCCCGATGCCATCCTGCACCACGACGACTGGGGCAGCGAGCTGAACTCCTTCCTGCGTCCCTCCATCTTTGAGGACTTCTTCCTGGAAGCCTATCAGAAGATTTACGGCTACTACCACAGCCACGGCGTGGAGCTGATTATCCATCACTCCGACTCCTACTGCGCCAACCTGCTGCCCACCATGATCGACATGGGTATCGATGTGTGGCAGGGCTGCATGCACTCCAATAATGTGCCTGAGTGCCTCGCCAAGTACGGCGACAAGATCTCCTTCATGGGCGAGATCGACAACAAGCAGGTGGACTTTGAGGGCTGGACCTACGCCGACTGCGAGAAGGCTGCCGTCCACGCCATGGAGACCTGCGGCATGAAGCACTTCATTCCCTGCATCACCCAGGGAGGCCCTGGCTCTCTGTACAAGGGCACCTATCAGGGCCTGTGGGATGCCATTGACGATTACAACTGCAAGCACTTCGGCTTCACCAAGGAGCAGCTGGAGGCCCAGCGTCTGCCCATCAGCATCATGTTCTGATGCTTCGCCCTTCGGAAAGCGCCTCCCGGGCAGAATGCCGGGGCGGGGCTTCCCGGGCCGCACAAGAACTTTGACAATTTTAATTTGAGAAGGAGAGATTCCAATGATTATTATCGGCGAGAAGATCAACGGCTCCATTCCCGTGGTGGCCAAGGCCATTGCGGGGCGGGATGCCGAGTTCATCAAGGCCCGTGCCGTGGCTCAGGCCAATGCCGGCGCCACCTTTATCGACTGCTGCGCTTCCGTCCCCGAGGCGGAGGAAGTGGAGACGCTGCACTGGATGATCGACTGCATCCAGTCCGTCACCGACCTGCCCATCGCCGTGGACAGCCCCAGCGCCGATGTGCTGACCCAGGCCTACAAGTTCTGCAACAAGCCCGGTTTGATCAACTCCGTTTCCGGCGAGGGTGACAAGATCGATAAGATCTTCCCCATTCTGGCCGAAAACAAAGGCTGGCAGGTCATTGCCCTGCTGTCCGACGACACCGGCATTCCCAAGAACGCCGCCGACCGTCTGCGGGTCTTTGACAAGATCATGGCCAAGGCCAAGGAGTACGGCATCGCTCCCAACCGGATCCACATTGATCCTCTGGTGGAAATGCTCTGCACCTCCGAGAACGGCATTGAGACCAACGTGGAGGTTATCTCCACTGTCCGTGCCAAATATCCCAGCATCCATATTACCGCCGCCGTCTCCAACATCTCCTTCAACCTGCCCGTGCGGAAGATGGTGAACCTGGGCTTTACGGTTCTTGCCATGAACGCCGGACTGGACAGCGCCATTCTGGATCCCACCAACCGGGATATGATGGGCGTGATCTTCGCCACCGAAGCGCTGCTGGGCCTGGACGACTACTGCATGGAGTACATCAGTGCATACCGTGACGGCCTGTTTGGACCGGTCAAGCAGTAAATTCATACGGACGGGAGACCCGGCGGCAATCGGGTCTCCCTGAAATAAAAAAAATACATTAAAAAGGGGAATTTTATTATGAGTCTCGAAAATGTACACGATCTGGTTGTTCGCGGCAAGGCAAAGCTGGTTCCCGCCGCTGTGCAGGAAACTCTGGACGAGGGCGTTGAGGCCTCCAAGATTCTGGATACCATGATTTCCGCTATGGACGTTGTTGGCGAAAACTTCAAGAACGGCACCATCTTTGTGCCCGAAATGCTGATTGCCGCCAAGGCTATGAAGAAGGGCGTTGAGGTTCTGAAGCCCCATCTGGCTTCCGGTGCCGCCGGCGCTCTGGGCAAGGTCATCATCGGCACCGTCGCCGGTGACCTGCACGACATCGGCAAGAACCTGGTTGCAATGATGATCGAGTCTGCCGGCTTTGAAGTCATCGACCTGGGTGTTGACGTTCCCGTTGAGAAGTTCCTGGCCGCCTACGAGGAGAACCCCGGTGTCAAGATTGTGGCCTGCTCCGCTCTGCTGACCACCACCATGCCCGCTCTGCAGGAAACCGTTACCGCTCTGAACGCCGCTCCCTGGCGCAAGGATGTGAAGGTCATGGTCGGCGGCGCCCCCATCACTCAGGAGTTTGCCGACAAGATCGGTGCTGACGCCTACACTCCCGACGCCGCTTCCGCCGCCAAGAAGGCCAAGGAACTGGTTGCCGCTTAACTTGGAAAACCAATGAAGCAGTATAAAGTCACATTTCTGCCTGCCGGGATAACCGTCCCGGTGGATGAGGGGACGACGCTGCTTCAGGCAGAAATTCAGGCAGGCCTGAAGCCCTACGCACCCTGCGGCGGCAACGGGACCTGCGGGAAATGTAAAGTCACGTTACAGGCCGGGGCGGAAGTCCTGGCCTGTCAGACTATTGTGACAGAAAACATGGTCGTGACCGTTCCCCAGGTGTCAGCCGCCCGAATTCTGACCGCAAGCCAGAGCGTGCAGACCGTCCCGGATGGGGTAGACGCCTATACCCTTGCCATCGATATTGGCACAACAACTGTGGTTGCCTATCTGCTCTCCGGCAAAACCGGGGCTCTGTTGGCCCAGGCCAGCACCCTGAACCCACAGGGGCAATATGGCGCGGACGTAATTTCCCGGATTCAGTATGTGCTGGACGGGGGCGGGAAGGAAATGCAGCAGTGCATTCTGGCCGCTCTGGACAGTCTGACCCGTCAGGCGGCGAAGCAGGCGGGTATCGCGCCGACGAACATCACCTGCGCGGCCATCGTTGGCAACACGGCCATGCACCATCTGCTGCTGGGCATCGACCCCCGGCCGCTGATTACGCCGCCTTATATGCCGAGGGAGCGTTCCGCACGCACAATGGACGCTGCCGGATGGCTGCCAATTTCCGGGAAAATACGGATCTTGCCCAATATTGCGGGCTTCGTAGGCGGCGATACCGTAGGCTGTCTGGTAGCCTCCCGATTTGACCGCCGGGAGAAGCTGACGCTGCTCATCGATATCGGCACCAACGGCGAGATGGTGCTTGGCAATCGTAAGCGAGCCGTCGCCTGCTCCACCGCCGCGGGGCCTGCCTTTGAGGGTGCGAAAATCTCCTGCGGTATGCGGGGGGCAGAGGGAGCCGTGGACCATGTATTTTTGAAGAACGGCACAGTCTCTTATCACGTCATTGGGGACAAGTCTCCCGTAGGCCTCTGCGGTTCAGGATTGCTGGATCTGATTGCGGTACTGCTGGAAAATGGCGAAATTGACGAGATGGGCCATCTGGAGCACGGAGACGATACCCTCTGCGAAAATGTGGTGCTGACCCAGAAGGATGTCCGGGAGGTGCAGCTGGCAAAGGCCGCCATCCGGGCGGGCATCGAACTGATGGCAAAGCACCTGGACGTAAAAATCGGGGATATTGAACAGGTTCTGCTGGCCGGGGCCTTCGGCAACTATCTGGACCCCGCCTCGGCCTGCCGTATCGGCATGATCCCGCCGGAGCTGGTGGACAGAATTGAGCCTATCGGCAACGCTGCCGGTGAGGGCGCAAAGCTATGCAGCCTGAGCGGGGGAGAATTCTCCTACGCCGCCAAGCTGGCAGAAGAAACGGAATTTCTGGAGCTGGCAGCTCTGCCGGAATTCCAGGACTGCTATGTGGACTGCCTGACCTTTGAGGAGGATGACGAATGACCATTGAAGAATGGGTGACCTATGCCAAAGAGCTGGGCTTTGCCGAAGCGGCGCCTGTAGACCCGGCGGCGCTGAAGCCCAACGCGGAGGTCCGGGCAATGTGCGCCGCGGATAAATGCCATGCCTATGGCAAGAACTGGACTTGCCCTCCGGAGTGCGGCAGTCTGGAAACCTGCACTGCCCGCATTGGGGCCAAGACAAAAGGTATTCTTGTGCAGTCCGTAGCTCAATTGGAGGACTCCTTTGATATTGAGGGGATGATGGAAGCGGAGCAGAATCACTCCGCCCGGTTCCACACCCTGGCGGACAAAGCCCATGCCGAGCAGAAGACGGCTCTGTGCCTAGGCACCGGCGGCTGCCGCATCTGCGGCAAGTGCGCCTACCCGGAGAAGTGCCGCTTCCCGGACCGGGCCTGCGCCTCCATGGAAGGCTATGGTCTGCTGGTGAACGATGCCTGCGCCGCGGCGGGAGTCCCCTATTACCACGGCCCCAACACGCTGGCCTATACGGCCTGTATTCTGTTTGATTGAACAAAGCTCTTTTTCCAGCCGGGCAATCGCAATGGATTGCCCGGCTTTTTCTTTTCTTTTTTATCTATTTACAACAATTTTTCGCAGAATACTCATAAGAATATGTAAAATATGCTGTTGACGAACCGACTGTTCCGGGCTATAATGTAGCAAATGTAAAATATATTTTACACGACAAAGGAGGTGTGTCCCGTGGCCGCACTGCACAATACACTGATGAACCTGCCCCAGGTGCCGACGGTCATTATCTCCGTGGCTCTGATGCTGTTTTCCGGCTTTCTGCTCACCCGCATTACCAAGCGGCTGCGGCTGCCAAACGTCACCGCCTATATTCTGGCCGGGATCCTGATCGGGCCCTACTGTCTGGATCTGGTGCCCCAGCGGATCATTGACGGCACCGACTTTCTGTCAGACATTGCCCTGGCCTTTATCGCCTTCTCCACCGGCGAGTTTTTCAAGCTCTCCGTGCTGAAGCGCAACGGTATGAAGGTGGTCTGGATCACTGTCTGCGAGGCGGTTCTGGCATCCGTTGCGGTCTTTGTGCTGACCTATTGGATTCTGAGGCTGGAATTGGCTTTCTCCATTGTCCTTGCCGCCCTGGCCTCTGCCACGGCACCTGCCTCCACCATGATGACCATCCGGCAGACCGGCGCCCATGGCGACTTTGTGGATACCCTTCTTCAGGTGGTAGCCCTGGACGATGTGGTAGGGCTGGTACTCTATTCCATCGCCATCTCCGTGGCGCTGGCCTCTCTGGACGGCACCGGCTTTACCCTGAGCGCTTTGCTCCGACCGGTGACTCTGAACATTCTGATTATGGCTTTGGGCGGCATGTTCGGCCTTTTCATGAAGCTGCTCATGCCCAGCAACCGCTCTACAGACAACAAGCTGATTATTTCCATTGCCTTGCTGTTCTCCTTCTGCGGCATCTGCGCCCTGCTGGATATTTCTCCGCTGCTGGGCTGCATGGCTATGGGCACAGTATATACCAATATTGCGGAGAACGATAAGCTCTTTAAGCAGCTGGGCTATTTCAGCCCCCCGATTCTGCTGCTGTTCTTTGTCCGCTCCGGTATGTCCTTCCGGCTGGACGCGCTGGTATCCGCCAGCGGCGCCATGAACGGCGTGCCGCTGCTGGTTATCGGCGGCACCTATTTTCTGGTGCGCATTCTGGGCAAATATCTGGGTGCCTGGCTGGGCTGCCGGATGGTAAAAAAGGGCCGTCTGGTCCGCAATTATCTGGGCCTGGCCCTGATTCCCCAGGCCGGCGTGGCCATCGGACTGGCTGCTTTGGGTGCCCGGACTTTGGGCGGGACCATGGGTGAGGACCTGCAGACCATTATTCTGGCCTCCAGCGTTCTCTATGAACTGATCGGCCCCGGGTGCGCCAAGCTGGCGCTGTACCTGTCCCGGTCCTATTCCACCCGTCTGGAGGATCTGGCCCCGGTGGAGCCGGTCACAGAGGCCGGGCAGCCGAAAAACGATGTGCAGCTTCTGATCGAGCGGATTCAGAAGATTCAGAAGTCGCTGCCGGAGCATGAACCCGCCGTGAGCGAAGAGGAGGCGGCCTTTACGGAGGCCGCGGAGGAGCACTTTGCACACAGCCAGCTTCAGCGGCGCTATTTCTCAATGCGGAGGTAATACATATGGAAAACGATTGGATTGGGGCCCTTTTGGGCGAATGGAGCACAGGTCTTACCCTGCCGGGCGTGCTGTTCCGGCTGGCGCTCAGCGTGACGCTGTCGGCAATCATCGGCTGCGAGCGCTCCAGCAAGCGCCATTCCGCCGGACTGCGGACCTTTATTCTGGTATGTCTGGCGGGCTGCGGCACCATGCTCATGGACCAGTATCTCATGCTGCAATTGGGCGCGCCTGTGCCCATTCTCTCCGCCGCGGCGGTGATCGGCACCGCTACCATCAGCGGCAACTCCATCCTGTTCAGCTCCAAAAGCCAGATCAAGGGGCTGACCACCTCGGTAGGCCTCTGGTGCTGCGCCGTCGTCGGCATGGCTCTGGGCGCGGGGGTCTATACGGTAGCAGTAGGGCTGTTTCTCGCCATGCTGGCCTGCATGTCCAGTCTTCCGGTATTGGAAAAGCACCTGAAGGACCGCTCCAACCACTTTGAAGTCCATTTGGAACTGAAAAACAAAAGCGATCTGCCGGATTTCGTCTCCACCGTCCGGGCTCTGGGTATCCGTATCGATGATATCGAATCCAACCCGGCCTACCTGAATTCCGGCATCAGCGTCTTCTCTGTTTCCTTTACTGTGGCCAGTAAGGAACTGAAGCAGTACAAAAAGCACGAAGACATCATTTCCGCCCTCCGCTCGCTGGATTATGTATACCACATTGAGGAAATGTAATTTTCACCGACAAAAGCGGTCCCGCAGACTTTGATACAGCCTGCGGGACCGTTTTTCTTTGAACATTCGTTATGGGGCATCTCATACAGGCTGCCGGTTCGGCAACCCGGTATATGGACCCCATATTTCATGGTTTTCTACGCATCCACAGTCTCTGTAAGCGTGGTTTCCGTTTCAAAGCACTTATGTACCAGTTCGTTTCCCTGGGTATCCCGGATGATGAGTTCCAAATCGGGGCCGTCCTTGCGGATGGCAGGAGTGACCCCCAGGCTCTGCAGCTGGTGCAGAACGGTTTGATCTGAAAAGTCCGGAGAAATGGTGGCTTCGACCGTGAAGCATTCCAGGGCAGCGAGACTGAGGAACTGATCCGGATCTGTCTGAGCCTGCATGGTTTCGGTCAGATAGGCTACATACATCCTGTAGTCTTCCTGCCACGCACTGTAAGCGGAGTCTTGCAGATGGCTTCCCAGGCCGCACTGGTCCTGTAGAAACGCGCCCAGGGAATCGGTTGCCTTCAGTGCCCCAGATGGATTCAGATGGCGGCCCTCGTCGTACCAGTCCGTATTGAAATCAATCAGATCCATGTACTGCTGATTCAGCGTTTTGGCACCTAATGCTTCCCCCAAGGCCATGGCGGTATTGCACGCCCGCTGCCATTCCTCGGAGATTTGGCCAGGGATGTAGACGAGCACAGGGATAATATCATTCTCCTGGCAGAAGATGATAAATTTCTCGATATAATCCATGGCAATGGTCCGTGCTTCCAGACGGTCCGTCTCCGGAAGCAGGGGGATCCGTTCCAAGGCCACCGTACCAACGCGAAGCTCGGAGCCCTTTTCCGGGGAGGCCTGCATGCAGCCAGCCAGCCCCCGCTCCACCATTTCCGTATCCAGTTCCTTCCAGCGGTTATGGTACACGTCCAATGGGAACAGCAGTTCCATCCGGTCTCCCTTGTTTGCGAAAATGTCCCGCACCGCCTGAATCTTCAGACGGGACAGCGGATAGGGGTCGAACAGCTCATGGGCCAGACCCAGTTCCATTTCCGTATAGTCAGAACCCGCAAACAGCACATCCAGCACGGCGACCTTGGGCTTGTGCTTTTCCACGGCCAGCCGCATTTCCCAGTAGCTGGCAGCCAGGGAGGCCCCGTGCCCCCCCAGATCATAAGCGGTAATTCCGTAATTCTTCCACAGTTCCATGGGGTAAATGCCATTGACCATATGGCTGGAACCGAAGAGGAGAACATCATATTGCCGGTCGTCCTGAAGAAAAGCGCCATTTTTTTCAGGCCCGTCCGTAATAGCCAAGGCACGGCTCAGGAAGACGACGCCGGAAATTACCAGCGCCAGCAGCACCAGCACACTGATAACGCGCTTAAAACTTGAAATAAATGAAGCTGGATGCATCGAAGCCGTTCCCCCAAATTCCAAAAGTAATGATAATCAGCATAAACGCCGCCAGTGCCAGCTCCCGGAAGAGCCAGTTCTGCCGCCCGAACCACTCGGTGATACCATGGCCCCGGCAGCGCAGGGCATCGATCAGCGTCATGCCCCCTGTACAGAGCAGCAGCGCCCAGAATTCCTGCCGGTCCAAGCCCATGGTATAAAAGGCCTCGCCCACCAGAGCCGTGGGGGTCAGATTCGTAAAAATCACCCGCAGCATGGCAATTGCGGCTTCCAGTCCGTCCGCCCGGAAAAACAGCCAGGCAAAATCCACCAGCAAAAATGTAATGGCCATGCGGAAGAGCCGGTAGGAGGCGGTTTCCCGGTCAACGCGCAGCGCGTTGAGCATCTTTTCCCGCAGTGGCTTTGTAATACCGCCGAAGATCTGGTAAAGCCCATGGATGGCGCCCCATACCACAAAGTTCCACATGGCCCCATGCCACAGACCGCTGACCAGAAAAACGATCAGAACATTACGGTATTTTTTCCAGACCGCGCACCGGCTGCCGCCCAAGGGGAAATAGACATAATCCCGGAACCAGGTGCTGAGAGAGATGTGCCACCGCCGCCAGAATTCCTGGATGGACTGAGCGAAATAGGGCGTATCAAAGTTTTTCGGCAGATGGATGCCCAGCATTTCCGCCGCGCCGATGGCCATATAGGAGTAGCCCGCAAAGTCGCCGTAGATTTGCAGGGCATAGACCAGAGTGGCGAACACCAGGAAGATGCCGGAATAACTCTCATAGCTGCCATAGACCGTATTGACGAGGATCGCCGCCCGGTCCGCAATGCAGAGCTTCAGGAAAAAGCCCCAGGTCAGGATCAGGAAGCCCCGGCGCAGCTGGGAAAAGTCCGCCTTTTGCGGCTTCTCATACTGGGGCAGCAGTTGGTCGCCCCGGCCGATAGGGCCGGAGAGGATCTGCGGGAAGAAGGAGACAAACAGCGCAAGCCGCAAAAAATTCTTTTCCGGCTTGTATTTGCCTTTATAGACGTCGATCAGGTACCCCGCCGCCTGGAAGGTGAAAAAGGAGATACCCGCGGGCTGCAGAAGGCTGACCCGGGGCAGAGGCGCGCCAAGCCCCAGCTTCGTCAACAGGGCATTCAGGCTGTAGAGGCCAAAATCCAGGTATTTGAACGCCAACAGCGCCCCCAGCGTACCCAAAAGCCCCAGCAGGAACAGATATTTCCGTCTTTTCCGCTCCAGCAGCAGGCCCAGAACATATACAAGGATCGTGATGCCCAACAGCAGCACGCACCATCGCTTGCCCCAGCTGGCATAGAACAGGTAGCTTGCCAGCAGCAGGAGCCCATTGCGCCATTTCAGGGGACACACCCGTGTCAGCAGCAGTACACTTGGAAAAAACAGCAAAAAGCCGTAGGAATTAAAGACCATACGCCCTCCGTTTGGCGAAATTTCGCCTTTTGCTGTCAGTATATCATACCCGGGCCCTTGGGGCAACCCGAATTTGATACGCTGAGAAAATTCAATACTGTGTCCAGATATTTGATCCGCCTACCTTGTTGACCCTCTGGCAATGACGTTGGAGGTGGTGATATAGGTCTGGATCTGCATATTGGGGTGCCGGATGATATCCGTCAGAAATTTTGCCGCCTGAGCGCCCATATCCCGGACATTGATGTCCACCACCGTCAGAGGCGGCTCCATGATCTGGGAGAAGGGATAGTCGTCAAAGGCCATGATCCCCATATCCTTCGGAATGCGCATTTCCCTTTTCAGCACCGCGTCCACGCAGCCAAGGGCAATATAGTTATTGGCGCAGATAATGGCATCCGGCAGCTGCTTCTGGTTCAGAAGGCCCTCCGTCATGCGGAAGCCGTCCGCCCGGGTGGATTCTCCCAGCCAGATATACTGATCCTCTAATCTTTCTCCCCCGTTGGCAAGTCCCTGCTTCACGCCTTGCAGGCGGAGGGCAGAGCCCAAATCATAGGATCTGCCGCCGATGAAGGCCAGACGCCGATAGCCCCGGGACAGAAGGTACCCGGCGGCTACCGCGCCGGAATAGGTATTGCTGTTATCGATCCAGCAGACCTGGCTTTCAAAGTCCGGCGCTCCCAGAACGATATGGGGAAACCGCAGCCGGGTCAGCACGGCTGCCAGAGGATGGGACATAACGCCCACATGGATGGCGATGGCATCCGCGCTTCGGCGGGAGATGATCTCCTCCGCAATGCCGCAGGCGGAGGTGGCGTCCGCGCCCCGCAGGATCAGCCGGTAGCCCCGTCTGCACAGGGCCTCCTCCAGTCCGGCGATAATCTCAAACATATGGGGATTCCGGAACGCCGCATTGGGGGAAAGATTGGCCAGCAGCACCACCGTATGGTTGGAGCCGCTGGCGAAGCTCTGAGCATTGGCATTGGGATAATAATTCATCTCCCGCATAATGCCCCGGACCCGCTCCGCCGTCTTTTCGGAAATGCTGTAGTGTCCGTTCAGGACCTTGGAAACCGTGGAGATCGATACCCCCGCCGCCTCGGCCACATCCTTGATTGTCACGCCCATGCTGCTTCACCGCCTTTCAGTTTTGTTATAGTATAGCATGAATTTCCCCGGCCCGAAAGGGTCGGGGAAAGGTTTTAATGGCAGGTTATCACAAATCCCCCCGAAGACAGGGTGCTATCCTCAAGGCCCTCCGCCCAATAAAGTTTTTCCGCGGAAACAGGGATATCCGCCGGGGCATCCCCGGCGTTGACAGTCACCGTCACCGCGTCCTCTCCGAGGCTCCGGCGGAAGCAGAACACCCGGCTGCCTGTCTCGGCGGACAGCACTCGAAAGTCCCCCGCCCGCAGCGGCGCAAGGGCATGGCGCATGGCTATGGCTTTCCTGAAAAAGGCCAGCAGGGATAGATTGCCAGCCTCCCAGGGCATGGGCGCGCGGTATTCCTCCTCCCGGATACCCTGAATGCCCAGCTCGTCCCCATAAAACACGGTGGGCATTCCCACAAAGCACATCATGAAGAGAACCGCCAGGCGATAACCGGCCGTATCTCCCCCGCACAGGGACAGGAAGCGGCTGACATCGTGGCTGTCCAGCAGATTCAGCTGGGCGGGGAGCATCTGCAACCGGTAGCGCATGAGCATATCCGTAACCCGGCCGGAAAATTCCGCCGCGTCTATGCGCTTTTCGGCAAAGAAGGCCCGGCAGTGCTTCCGGAAGTCGTAGTTCATGGTGGAGTCGAACATATCCCCCCGGAGCCAGTGACCGGCACTTTCCCAGACCTCGCCGATGAGCAGAGCCTCCGGGTCAACTCCCTTGACAGCCTCCCGAAAGGCCCGCCAGAAGCCGTCATTGACCTCGCTGGCCACATCCAGCCGCCAGCCGTCGATGTGGTATTCCCGGACCCAGTAGGTCCCCACGTCGCAGAAGTATTTCCGGACCTCGGGGTTCGCGGTGTTCAGTTTCGGCATCATGCGCTCATAGGCAAAGCAGGCGTAGTCCGGGAGCTCTTCGGCCGTTTCGGGCCGGCGGACAGGAAAGGTCAGGTCATAAAACCAGTCCTTATAGGGGGACTTTTCCTGATTTTTCAGCACGTCCTCAAAGGCGAAAAAATGCCAGCCGCAGTGATTGAATACTCCGTCAATGATGACCCGGATATTGGCGGCATGCAGGGCCTCTACCATTTCCCGGAATGCTCCGTCACCGCCGAAGCAGGGGTCTGCATGATAATAGTCCAGCAGATCGTACTTGTGGTATTCCCCGGCGGCGAAGATGGGATTTAAGTAGACGCAATTGATGCCAAGGTTCTTCAGGTAGTCTATATTCCGAGTCACGCCCTCCAGCGTTCCGCCCAGCCGCCCCCGCAGGGTCTGCCCCCCGAATTGCCGGGGCTGAGATGTGCCCGCAATGCGGCATTTGCCTGAGGCGAAGCTGTCCGGGAAGATGTTATAGACCACCGCGTCCTTTACCCATTCCGGCACCCGGGCAATATCCGCCCGATGGTTGAAGGGCAGCTTGAAATACTCCGAGCGGTCCTGGGCCAGCTGATTGGTAAACAGGCCGCTGTAATAAAGTGTTGTCTGCTCGCCATCGTCCAGCTGAAAATAGTAGTACACCCGGTTATATGGGCTTTCCACGATTACCTGCCAGTAGTCGTGGCAGATATCGGACAGGATCTTCTCCATAGGCACAGCGGTGAAGAGGATCGGGTTCACCCGGCAGGCCGTGTCGGCGTAGAAAAGCGTGACATGCTTCAAATCGTCCCTGGCGCAGCGCAGCCGGTAGACAATGCGCCTTTCATCCAGCCCGCAGCAGTATTCCGACATGGGGATGTGCAAAACGGCATCCTGCTTCATCCCTTCACACCTCCGGCGGTCAGTCCCGACGTCATGTACTTCTGACACAGGAAGAAAATCACCAGCACCGGCAGGGATACCGTAATGGCCGCCGCCGCGAAGACGGGCCAGGAGCCGGTCATCTCCGTGGCCTGCAAAGCGTTCAGTCCGGCGGCAAGGGTGTACTTGCTCTCCCCTGTCAGGAAGGTGGTGGCGTAGATATACTCGTTCCACACATAAATCAGCACCTGCAGCGCTGTCGTGACAATGCTGGGTTTTGCCAGAGGCATGACGATTTTTAGAACGATCTGAGTATCGGTTGCGCCGTCAATTCTGGCGGCCTCCTCAATTTCCGTGGGAATGGTGTCAAAGTAGCCCTTGGTGTTCCACAGGCTGAATACCGCCATGGTGCCGGTATAGACCAGAACCAGCCCCAGCCGGGTATTGACCAGTCCCATGGGCCGCAGCAGGCGGTAAATGGCAAACATGGAGAGGATCGCCGGAAAGGAATTCAGCAGAACCAGGCATCGCAGAATCGCTTTTCTGCCCGGAAACCGGCGGCGGGAAAAGCAGTAGGCAGCCGGAACCGCCACCAGCAGGGACAGAAACACCGTCACGATTGCCAGAAAGACCGTATTCCGGAACCAAACCGTAATGTTCTCCCCAAAGAGGACTTCCTGATAGTTTTTCAGGGTGAAATTTCTGGGAATAAAGGAGAAATCCGAGCTTAACAGGCTGTTGGAGCCGCTGAAGGAGACGCTTAAGGCATAGAGAATGGGAATCAGGGTCAGAAAGCACAGGGCGAGGAAAAACAGATTCAGCGCCGTCAGGCCTAACCCCTCCCGCAATTGGCGTTTTGTCATCAGGCATCCTCCTTCAGCTGGAATTTCGCGGAGAACAGGAGCAGCAGCCCGAAGATGATCATGGAAATGGCCGAGGAATAGCCGTAATTATTGGTGATAAAGGCGTTTTCGTAGGCATAGGTCAGGATGGTGTGGAATCCGGAGCCGGTTTTCGCCCCGGCCTGCTGCGTCAGCAGGTACACCACATCAAACTGCTTGAAGGTGGTAAACACCGTGATGATCACCGCCGGGGCGATGATGGGCCGCATGGCGGGGATGGTGATGTACCTTGCCCGGGCAAAAGCCCCCGCGCCGTCCAGAATCGCGCTTTCATAGTAGCTTTTGTCAATGCTCTGCAGAGCCCCGTCCATGATCATGATCATAAACGGCAGGGCCAGCCAGAGATTGACCACCGTGCAGCACAGAAATGCCGAGACATCGGAGGAAAGCCACCGGACTGCTGCAAAGCCCAGCCTTTCCAGCCACTGATTCAGCAAACCGAACTGGGTGTTGAACATGCCGGTTTTCCAGAGCAGAATGCCCACATAGCCGGGCATGGCCCAGGGAAACATGAGAATTGTTTTGTAGAGCTTCCGCAGCCGGAGCTTTTGAATATTCAGAAGGTTCGCCAGGACAAAGGCAATCACCAGCTGTAACGCCATGCTGACCGCCGTCCACAGGATCGTTGCCAGCAGGGCCGACAGGAAGCCGGAATCGAAGACGAACAGCGCCCGGATGTAATTGTCCAGCCCTACCAGAGTGAAGTCAAACCAGTGGTAGACGTTCATATTGGTCAGACTGATGTAAAAGGTATAGAGTATGGGGAACACCACCATCAGTCCAATCAGCAGCAGAGAAGGGGCTGACCAGACATAGGAGCGGATCCATTCCCGCCGTTTCTTTTTCTCCATAGGCATTTTCCTTTTAGCGCATACCCGCAATCAGGCTCTCCGCCTGTTCTTTCGCCCCTTGGAAGCTGGAGGGAATGTCCTTGCCGGACAGGTTCACATCCGTCAGGAGGTTGCCGACCACTGTCCACATAACGTCCATCTCAGGGATATTGGGCATGGGTACGGCGATTTCCGCCGTCTGCCGCATGGCCTGGACCAGCGTGTCCTCCGCGACCCGGGAATCCTCGTAGCAGGCGCTGTTGGCCGGTGCGCAGCCGCTGGCCAGGGCCAGAGAGGTGCCGATTTCCGGCTTTGCCAGTACCCCGAGCAGTTCCTTCACCGCGGCGGTTTTCTTTTCGGCGGCGGCCTTCAGAACGTGTACGCCCTGGACGCCGGAATAAGGCGCCAGCGCCAGACCGGTTTCATCCACAGTGGGCATAGGCGCAATACCGAGGTCGATTCCGGCCTCTCTGGCAGAGGGAACCATCCAGGGGCCGCCGATGGTCGCGTCTGCCTTTCCCTCCAGAAAAAGGGTATTGACGGTATTGTATTCCGTCTCTCCCGGCATGAGACGCACGAATTTGAGATGGTAGGCCAGGGCGTCCTGAACGGCCTGGGCATCCGGGAATGGATTGCCGTCGCTGTCAATAATGGAGCCGCCGAAGCCATGGATCCAGGCGGCGGAATAATAGGCGGTGCTGTGCTGTTCCACAAAGCCATAGCGGCCCCGGCCCGTATTGTTCTCCATGTAGCTGTAGAGTTCCTCCGTCGTAGCGGGAACCTCGTTGTCCTGCATATAGCGGCGGTTGTACATAAACAGCAGAGTCTCAAAGTACAGCGGCAGCTGATACAGGGTATCTTTATAGGCGGCTGCCTGAAGCGTCATGGGAAGGAAATCCTCCAGCGTCCCCTCCTCCAGCAGAGGCTCTATGGGGGCCAGAATCCCCATTTCCGCAAAGACGCCGATTTTATCGTGGGCAAACAGGAACAGGTCCGGCGCGGCGGAAGGGTCGTTGCCCACCAGCTTCAGAGAATCCGTCAGGCTTGTTTTCTTCTCAAATTGAATGTCCAGGTCCGGCACGGCCTGAGAAAGGTATTCGGACAGGGCTGAAATTACCGCATCCTCCTTGTCGTGCCAGATGACCAGCTTGTTCGCGTCCGTGCCGGTTGCCCCGCCGCTGCCGCAAGCGGCCAGACTCAAAAGCATTGCGGCGCACAAAAGCAGACTGAAAAACCGTTTCATAAGTGCCTCCTCAGATAGACCGTCAGCGGGTACACGGCAGCCGTGTACCCGCCGGGGATACAGTCAGTTTACTTCTTTTTCTTCTTGCCGACAAGGGCCGCGCCGCCGCCGATGACTACGACCGCCGCAATGCCGGCAATCAGGCCGGTATTGCCGCCCTTCGTCTCCTCCTGTGGCACATCCGTGGCAGCGGGAGCGGTGGTTTCGGTGGCTTCGGTGGTTTCTGAAGCAGCCGTCTGGGCAGGCTCCTCATAAGAAACCTCCGCGTTTTCAGCATCCGTTACCACGATCCAAACATCCTTGCCGGTATCCACGGACAGGTCGGTGGTCTGCACCGTGCCCTCACTGGCGTTGATGATGATGGAGTTGACCCAGCCGGGTACCTGAATGGTGTACCAGTCGCCGTCCTTGGTCAGGGCCTCGCCGGGCCAGGCGGAGAAAGCGTTGGTGCCGTCCGGCGCGGACCAGGCCCAGCAGCTGGGCTCTGCCCAGTCCTCGGGAACCTGAGCGTGAACGGTGATATCGTCTACCGCCTTGTCGGGGTCCTCATAGCTCAGATCATAGGTCAGGTCCTCATAGACGGTGAGCCACAGCTCCTTGCCCTCAACGCTGATGTCCTCCGTCTGCACGGTGCCCTCATTGCCGTTGATGATCACGGAGTTGATCCAGGTGGGTGCCTTGCAGGTGAACCAACCGTTGTCTCCCTCGGCCATGGCTTTGCCAGGCCAGCTTTCAAAGGCGTTGGTGCCGTCGGGAGCGGACCATGCCCAGAGATTCACGGTCTTCCAGGACAGGGGCACATAGGCATGCACCACAAATTTCTCCACATAGGCGGGAATCTCGCCCCGGAGCTGGGCCTCATAGGAAACAGCCGCGGTCTGATCCTCCGCCACGGTGATCCAGACCTCCTTGCCGGCCTCCACAACGATACCCTCGGTCTGGAGGGCCTTGTCCGTGCCCTGATTGGCGTTGACGATCACATTCTGTACAAAGTCGGGCACATAGGTGTAGTACCAGCCCTCTGCCAGCGCCTCCATTTCCTCGCCGGGCCAGGCGGCGAAGGCATTGGTGCCGTCGTCGGCCCAGGCCCACAGATTGGGCGTGCCCCAGTCCTCCGGCACCTGAACGACCACGGGGATCATGGTGGTTTCCTCCTCTGCCGCATCCGCAAAGGCCGTCATGGACAGCACGCCCAGCAGCAGCACAGCGGACAGCAGAACTGCAACGATCTTTTTCATGGTTTACCCTCCTGTATTTTTGTTGGTAAACCCAATATAGCACCCTCGTTTTCCGCCGTCAACGGAGAATCACGAAAGTAGTTTCGTTATAAAATATGTTCATTTCATACATATTCGTATTTCGTAATTTGTGCATTTCATCCTTAATTTTTCTGAAATTCTTAACATACAGGCAGAATTTTGCCCCCGCAGACTTCTTCGCAGAGAAAGTATTTTCCCAATTTGTTTCCGATCCCGCCTCACTCTATGCTCTGTCAACGGCAGCAGTACCGGGCACTCCGCAAAACGCATAACTTTCCATATCCCTTTTTGCCCGGAATTGTACCGTATATTCATAATACACAAATGCAAAAAAATTTTACTCACTTTTCTATTCAGGATTGACAAGGCATGTTTCGGTGATTATAATAAACCCTGTTCCCGGTATTCTATTTACCGAGGTTACACAGAATGGAGGAAACAATGATGAAAAAGTATTTGGCTATGCTTTTGGCCGTGGTAATGGTCCTGTCCCTGGCTGCCTGCGGCAGCAAGACCGACGCGCCTGCCGCCACCACCGCAGCGCCCGCAGCCGGTGATACCACCGCCGCTGCCGACGCCCCCAAGGAAGAAAGCAAGTATCCCAGCTATTTTGACGGCATGGACGATCTGATCGCCGCGGCGCAGGCCGAGGGTGAGCTGACGGTCTACGGCTCCTGCGAAGAGGAGTACCTGGCCGCCGCCTGCGAGCACTTCCAGGAAGTGTTCGGCATCAAGGTAAACTACCAGCGTCTGTCCACCGGTGAGGTCCAGGCCAAGATTGAAGAGGAGAAGGGCAACCCCTCCGCTGACGTCTGGTTCGGCGGCACCACCGATCCCTACAACGTGCTGGCCAAGGAAGATCTGCTGGAGCCTTACGCCGCCCAGAACGCTTCTCATCTGCTCAGCGACATGTACAAGGATCCCGACGGCAAGTGGTACGGCATCTACAAGGGCATCCTGGGCTTCATGGTCAACACCGATGAACTGGCCCGCCTGAATCTGGAAGCCCCCGCCGACTGGGCCGACCTGCTGAAGCCCGAGTACAAGGGTCTGATCTGGCTGTCCAACTACAACACCGCCGGCACCGCCAAGCTGGTCATTAACACCATGATCCAGAAGTACGGCCACGACGAAGGCATCCAGTACCTGGTTGACCTGGATAAGAATATCGAAGTCTACACCAAGTCCGGCTCCGGCCCCTCCAAGAACGTGGGCACCGGCGAGTGCGTCATCGGCATCGGCTTCCTGCATGACGGTATCACCCAGATCGTGGACAACGGCTACACCAATGTGGAGCTGGTGATTCCCTCCAGCGGCACCTCCTTCGAGGTCGGCGCTACCGCCATGTTCAAGGGTGCTGCCCACTCCAACGCCGCCAAGCTGTGGATTGAGTACGCTCTGTCCCCCGAGTGCGTGAATCTGGCTGCCCAGAACGGCTCCTACCAGTTCCTGGTCATCGACAACGCCACCCAGCCTGAGGTCGCCATGCAGTTCGGCCTGGATCCCGACAACGTCATGGACTATGACTTTGAGGATGCCAAGAACAACATCGGTACCTATATTGAGGAAGTCATGAACGCTCTGAACGCCGGCGGCGCTGATACCGGTGCGGACCGCTTCAAGACTGAGTAATTTTCAGATTCTCATTTCCCGATAGCCAAAGAGGCGGCGGCTTCTGCCGCCGTCTCTTTATTAGCGTTTTCTGTAAGGACGGCAGCCTGCTGCCCGAAATGTATTGCGTCCGGCCCCAGGAAGCCGGGTGCTCAGGCCAGGTGCCGGACAGGCCGCAGGCCGCCGCCCTTACAGAGAGCAGAACAAAGGAGGACCCGCCTATGGCTAAGAACCAGAGCGCGGCACTGGACCGGAAAAAGCTGATGGCTGACCCCATTCTGATGACCACCATTGTCGTGCTGATCGCATTTTTAACACTGTTTATCCTCTATCCCCTGGCCATTCTGCTGGTGGACAGCTTTGTGGGAGACGGCGGCTTCAGCTTCAACGTGTTCAAGCGCATTTTTGCCATGCCCACCTTTACCCACGCCATTACCAATACACTGAAGGTGGGCTTTCTGGTAGGCATTCTCTCCACATTGGTGGGCCTGCTGTTTGCCTATGTGGAAGTATATGTGAAGATGGATAAGTTTGTGGGCGGCCTGTTCAAGGTCGTGTCCATGCTGCCCGTGGTCTCGCCCCCCTTCGTGCTGAGCCTTTCCATGATCATGCTCTTCGGCAAGGCCGGCATCATCACCCGGTTCCTGCTGAAAATCTATGACAACAGCGTTTATGGCTTCTGGGGCATCGCCGTGGTCCAGACCCTGACCTTCTTCCCCGTCTGCTACATGATGCTGAAGGGCCTGCTGAAAAATATTGACCCCTCTCTGGAGGAGGCCTCCCGGGATATGGGCGCTTCCCGCTGGAAGGTGTTCACCAGCGTAACCCTGCCTCTGATGCTGCCGGGTCTGGGCAACGCGTTTCTCGTGACCTTTATCGAGTCCATCGCAGATTTTGCCAACCCCATGATCATCGGCGGCTCCTATGACACTCTGGCCACCACCATCTACTTACAGATCACCGGCGCCTACGACAAAGCCGGCGCCGCAGCCATGGCCGTGGTGCTGCTGTGCATCACGCTCTGTATGTTTGCCGTCCAGAAGTATTATCTGGAGCGCAAAACTGCCGCCACCCTGACGGGCAAGGCCTCCCGGGGCCGGATGCTCATTACGGATAAGAGCGTAAAGATCCCTCTGACCGTTCTGTGCACACTGGTGGCCATTTTCGTCATCATGATGTACCTGTGCGTGCCCATCGGGGCCTGCTTCCCCACCTGGGGCTTCAAGTTCTTCCCGCTGACAGGCAAGTGGTTCAAGCTGGTCTTCTCCCGCTACCACGGACTTCAGGCTTTCCGGGATTCTTTCATCCTGAGCCTGATCGCCTCCCCCATTACGGCGCTGCTGAGTATGATCATCTCCTATCTGGTGGTCAAGCGGAAGTTCAAAGCCAAGGGCTTCATAGAGGCAGTATCCATGCTGGCCATGGCCGTGCCCGGCACGGTGCTGGGCGTTGGCTATATCCGGGGCTTCTCCGGCGGCCTGTTCCACACGGGACTTTTGCAGGGGCTTTACGGCACCGGCGCCATTCTGATTATCGTCTTCGTGGTCCGTTCCCTGCCCACAGGCACCCGCAGCGGTATTTCCGCCCTGCGGCAGATTGACAAGTCCATTGAGGAATCCGCCTATGACATGGGTGCGGACAGCTTCCGGGTATTCATGACCGTGACTCTGCCCCTCATCAAGGATTCCTTCCTCAGCGGCCTTGTCACCGCCTTTGTCCGCAGCATTACCGCCATTTCCGCCATTATCCTGCTGGTGACGCCCCAGTTCCTGCTCATCACCGTGCAGATCAACGAGTTTGCCGAAAAAGGATCCTACAGTCTGGCCTGTGCCTTTGCAACCATCCTCATCGGCATTACCTACGGGAGCGTCTTGCTCATGAATCTGGTCACAAAATACTTCGGCACCAGCAGAAAAATCAAGGAGGGCAAGTAAGCCATGGAAAAGAAGAAAAAAGGTGTGCGCCTGGAGCACATTTCCAAAATCTACCAGGATCCCAAAACCGGCAGGCCTTTTTATGCCGTCAGGGATAACTCTCTGACCATTGCCCCCGGCGAGTTTGTCACCCTGCTTGGGCCCTCCGGCTGCGGCAAAACCACAACTCTGCGGATGATCGCGGGCTTCGAAAGCCCGGACGAGGGCGAAATCTATCTGGGCGACGAGCCCATCAACGCCCTGACCCCCAACAAGCGGGACACCGCCATGGTGTTCCAGAGCTACGCCCTGCTCCCCCACTACAACGTCTTTGACAATGTGGCCTACGGCCTGAAGCTGCGCCACGTCCCCAAGGACCAGATCAAAGAGCGGGTCATGAAAATTCTGGATCTGGTGGAGCTGACGGGCATGGAGGGCCGCATGACCAACCAGCTCTCCGGCGGCCAGCAGCAGCGTGTGGCCCTGGCCCGGGCCCTGGTCATCGAGCCCAGCGTGCTGCTGTTTGACGAGCCTCTTTCCAACCTGGATGCCAAGCTGAGAGTTACCATGCGGACGGAGATCCGCCGCATCCAGCAGGAGGTGGGCATCACCGCCATCTATGTCACCCACGACCAGAGCGAGGCCATGGCCCTGTCCGACCGGATCATCATCATGCGCTCCGGCGTGGTCGAGCAGATTGGTTCCCCTCAGGAGATCTACTATCACCCCGTCAACGAGTTCGTGGCCGACTTCATCGGTGAAGCAAACTTCCTGAAGGGCAAGCTGGAGGCTCTGGAGAACGGCCGTGCCCGGATCAACGTGTCCGGAGACATTTGCCACGCCGCCCCGGTTCCCGGTATGGAGGTCGGCAGGGACTACACCATTGTCCTGCGTCCTGAGGCCGCCGCTCTGGCGGAGGAAGGCGGATTGCCCTGTGAGGTCGTCCTCTCCTGCTTCATGGGCAGCTACCAGAACTACCACGTCATGGTAGGCGACACTCTGGTCAAGCTGACGGATCCCAATCCCAAGAACAAGCGGGTGTATCAGGTGGGCGACAAGTGCCATCTGGTCTTCGATCCGGAGAATGTCCACGTGCTGTAACGCAGTCTTTTCGCAACTCAAAAAAGCCGTGCGGATGGATTCCATCTGCACGGCTTTCTTTTGGACTCCGCAAAGCGTATCTGGAAATGCACCGCCCGATACTGTTCAATGAGCTGGTGCTATCCGACAAGCTCTTTGAGCATTGCGCCGAGATTGACGAGACAGCACGAAACCGCATGGAGCTGATCGTGCGGTCACTGGCAGAGCAAAACGGCGTGACCGAACAGCTGAAAGCCGAAAACCAGATGGAGCGGGTGCGGCAGATGAACGCTTGCAAGGCACAGGCAGAGGAAATTGTGAAAGCGGAATTGATTTATGATTGAGCGAGGAAGTCCGGGCAGAAAACTGTTCGGACTTTTCTCATATCTCACAAAAGTTGAGGTAGAATTGTTTACAAGCTTTATGGTATAATTTGAATGCGAAATTGAGCAACAAATTTATAAAGGAGAATATGGATGAAGCTGTTTTTATGTTCGCACTTTTCAGGTGTAGGAAGTTTGATAAAAGAAGAAATTGATAACAAAAAAGTCGCATTTATTCCAACAGCATCGCTGCGTGAAGGCTACACCGGTTATGTCGGCTCGGCTCGAAAGCTATTTAATAAACTGGGAGCAACCGTAACTGAAATTGATATTTCAACGGAGGCTTATTCAACGATACAATCTGTTTTTGAAGATACGGATGTGATATATTTTACCGGTGGAAATTCTTTTTTCCTTATAGACCAGCTCCGTAAAACGGGAACGGATGAGCTGTTGAAGAAAGAATTGGCAAAGGGAAAACTGATGATCGGCGAATCGGCAGGTGCGATTGTATGCGCTCCTACCATCCAATATATTGAACAAATGGATGAAAAGCCGGAGGACTACTCACAAGAAGATGATGCAGGGCTTGATTTGCTTGATTTCTATGTTCTGCCGCATTATCTTACAGCACCATTTAAGAAAGTTACCGAGAAAATAATGACTGAGTTTTCGGATTTGAATCTATGCCCTATTAACAACCATCAGGGAATTGTAATTGATGGTGAAGGTTCAAAGGTTATTTGCAAAGACTAATTTGAAAATTCCAGTTTGTCGAACAGATATAATCCCTTTAGAAACTAAAAGTCGCACTTCTATACTCTCTGTCGAGAGTAGTGCGTCCTGGGTCGCTTCATTCCCGGTCAGCAGAAGAAAACTGCTCGACCGAGCATGTTTCGTCACGACCTTCCGTCAAGGGAGCTACACCCCCTTGCACCGCTAATGCGGCTATCCCCTGTGTACTTGCCGTCCGCAAACAGCATAAAATGCTGTTCGCCGCCAGCAAGTTTGAAGGCGAATAAAATGAATTTTATGGAACAAGCAAATCGGAATTTGTAGGTGCGATTGATGAAAATTATTGAAGTTAAAGAAAATAAAAAACAATATTTTGATTTGCTCTTATTAGCAGATGAGCAGGAAGATATGGTTGACCGTTATCTTGATAACGGCAAGATGTATGTACTTGATGATAATGGGGTCAAGTGTGAGTGTGTCATAACCGATAAAGAAAATGACATACTTGAAATCAAGAACATTGCGACAGTTCCAGAATATCAAGGGAAAGGTTATGCAAGAGCCTTAATTGAGTTTATTGTTAATAATTACAGAGAGCAATATGCCATTCTGCAAGTGGGAACAGGCGATAGCCCACTGACAATACCATTTTATGAAAAGTGTGGTTTTGTCCGTTCACATATCATATCAAATTTCTTTATAGATAATTATGACCACCCAATCTATGAGAGTGGAATACAGTTGGTAGATATGGTGTATTTGCAAAGACCGTTATAATTAAAATTCCGGTTTGTCTAACTGAACACAAAAACCGAATACCGAAAATCAGACCGTTGACTGGTCGCACTATGCGAAAAGTTGACGGTCTTTTTTTATCCCCAAAATCAAAAAAGGAGGTCAATCACAATGACAAAACCGAAAACCCTTGAACAGCTTCGAGCCGAAAAGGAACGAGCCGAGACGCAGCTTGCACAGGAACAGCACAAGCTGGAGCGTCTGGACCTCCATGGATGTTCCCTGGTCAAATGGCTTCATTGAAGGCTGCAACAACAAAACAAAGGTTCTGAAGCGAATCTGCTTTGTTATGCGGAGTTTCTACAATTTCAGAAAGAGAATCCTTTTCTGCCATACATAAAAACCGTGCCGGAGCTATTCACCCCGACACGATCTATCATCGCTTGGTTTTTTCTCTACCCCAACTATTGACATAGAGCCTAGAAAATCCTGGATTTTACGTCTATCCGGGGGATTGCCACACCAGTGACTCGGTCACTGGCTCGCAATGACATTTCA
>NZ_JAHLPU010000026.1 GCF_018918045.1 Pseudoflavonifractor sp. MSJ-30 | reverse complement strand
AGCAGCGGTCAGCGCCTCCCTTAAGCCGCATTCTTTCCTTCTTTCTTGGCGGGACAAGAAAGAAGCCCCCGGAGGGACCCAGCCCACGGGCGGACAGAGCGTAAAAAATCACCGCAGCAGACGCTGCCACGGGATACACATGCTTTGCGCCTATTGCACAAAAGAATTTGTAGGAAATTGTGCAACACGCAGAATTTCAACTTTTTTTCTCCAAACATGTCACCTTTCGCATTCCTTTTCCGTCTATATAGGTGAAAGGACTTTTGAGCCGAAACGCGGAAGGAGTGCATCCATGTGAAAAGAAAGTTAATATTTGTAGTCAGCCTGTTGCTTGTGATCCTCGTGTTCTGCGGATGCACCGCCGCGGGGTCGCGCAGCGTCAGCGGTACGGTGGTGAAGGTGTCAACGGAGGAGTACCTTGTCCTATTGGAGCGGCGCGGCAGGGAGGTGCTTCCCTGCGAGACGGTGCCTCTCTCCAGAGAACAGCTTGCGAAGCAGAACGGCAATCTGCACGTTGGAGATCAGGTGCAGCTGGAATACCGCCGGGTAGAGAAAAATGACGGCATCTGGCAGCTCAGCGGTTTGAAAGTCGCCGGTTGCGGCGCGCGGAAGAAATAATATATCCCCGGATCATCGATTTGATATAGTCCCCTTAGAGTAGACACTCGAAATAGCAAAGATTTCGAGACTACAATAAGGGGACTATATCAGGACAGATATGCGGTTTGAATTAGTTGTATAAAATAAAAGCCGATTTGCTGAAATAATATTGCCTGAGATGATGGTCTGAAGGATATTGACCGTTTCAGCAAAAAACGTCGAGAGAAGCCTTCTGAGAAACAATATAATATCCTTGTAATCGCAAGGAGATGAACGGTGTGAAAGAACAGATTTTAGCGGTACAGCGGATGCAGGACTACGTCGAAGCCCATTTGGAGGAAACCGTTGGCTTATCGGATTTGGCAAAGGTGTCCCTGTTTTCTCCGTGGCATTCCCATCGGCTATTCCAAGAATATACAGGGCTGACTCCGGCCAACTATATCCGTCGATTACGGCTTGCGAAAGCGGCTCTGCGGATAAAGAATGAAAATGTTCGCATCATTGATGTGGCATTTGATTTAGGCTTTGGCAGCGTAGATGGCTTTACAAGAGCTTTTTTCCGGGAGTTCGGAATGTGCCCCAGCGAATATGCTGCCAATCCTGTTCCCATCACTCTGTTCGTGCCTTATGGTGCAAAATTCAGAGCACTCAGAAAGGAAAGAACGACAATGAAAACAAACAACATTTTTATTCAGGTCATCCACAAGCCCGCCCGCAAGGTTCTTTGCAAGCGTGGTATCAAGGCAGAGGATTATTTCCCTTATTGCGAGGAAGTGGGATGCGATGTTTGGGGACTGCTTCTCAGCATGGATTCCCTCTGCGGCGAGCCGGTGAGTTTGTGGCTTCCTCAGCAGTACAAAAAGCCGGGTACTTCTACCTATGTGCAGGGTGTGGAAGTGGATACGGACTACCACGGTGCGGTGCCGGAGGGATTCGATGTGATCGACCTGCCGGAAGCGGACTATCTCATGTTCCAGGGTGAACCTTTTGCAGAGGAAGATTACTGTGATGCCATCACCGCCGTTCAGCAGGCTATGGACGGTTATGATCCTACGGTCATTGGTTACGTTTGGGATGACAGCAATCCCCGTATCCAGTTGGAACCTCGTGGGAATCGTGGTTATATCGAACTGCGGTCAGTTTGCAAGAAATAATGAAACCAATTAAGTAAAGTAACAAAAAGCAGCAGTAGCACGAGTGGAAAAACCTTGTACTATTGCTGCTTTTGAATAATATGTAACTTTTGCAGAAAACCACCTTGACAAATCTCGTCTCAGAAGCGCCTTCGATGCATGACAACTATGGAGTTTCACGCTGCTGCATAAAAAGATGATCTCTGCCAATGCAGAGACCATCTCCAACAAAATATTTTTTGTTTTTTCACTGTCTATTTGACAGGGGGCACTTCACTGAAGATCCGGGGATGCTTTATGCTACATGGAGGGGAAGATTAATAATTCTCCGCGCGGACTTCAAAATAGCTCTGGGGGTGATTGCAGGTGGGGCAGACCTCCGGGGCCTTTTCGCCTACGACGATGTGTCCGCAGTTCCGGCATTCCCATACCTTTACCTCGCTCTTGGCGAAGACCTGGGCCATTTCCACATTGTGCAGCAGCGCTCTGTAGCGCTCCTCATGGTGCTTTTCAATGGCGGCGACCAGACGGAACCGGGCGGCAAGCTCCGGGAAGCCTTCTTCCTCGGCGGTTTTGGCGAAGCCCTCGTACATGTCGGTCCACTCGTAGTTTTCGCCTGCCGCGGCGGCAGCCAGATTTTCCGCGGTGGTGCCGATGCCGTTCAGCTCCTTGAACCAGAGCTTGGCGTGCTCCTTCTCATTTTCGGCGGTTTTCAGAAACAGGGCAGCGATCTGCTCAAAGCCATCCTTCTTGGCCTTGGAAGCAAAATAGGTGTACTTGTTGCGGGCCTCGGATTCGCCTGCAAAGGCGGCCATCAGATTCTTTTCGGTCTGGGTACCGGCGTACTTTGTTGCGTTGGGCATGATTCATTCAACCTTCCTAATTTAAGATAGTAGAGAAGCAGGGCGTCGCACCGCCTCTTTCCGGGAATAGTGTAACCGATGTTCTTCCAAAAGTCAATGTTAAATAATAATTATTCTTATTTATATTCACTATTCTAGCATGATGCCCGCCGATTCTCCGCCGGGGAGAGAAAAAAACGGAATCGGAGATTGCAAGACGCCCCAAACAATGGTATTCTATAAGAAACAAATGCGCCGCCCCGGAAACGGGGCGAGAAAGGACAAGCGATGCAGCTATCTGCGAATATGGTGCGGGACCGGCTGGCCCATATGAAACCGCGGCTTACCAACTGCTCTCTGGAGACCAGCCGGAAGGGACAGAACGCGGTGGGGGAGCTTATGCGGGCGGTCCGTCATGGGCAGGCCCGGGTGAAGCACCATGATTTTGAGAATTTTCAGGGGGCCTGGGTGCTGCCCAACGACCCCCGGCGGGACGGGGTGATTCTCTATCTCCACGGCGGCGGGTATACCTGCGGCGGCCTGGAGTATGCTCTGGGCTTCGGCACCACTCTGGCGGACGAGTGCGGGGCCAAGGTTTTCTGTGCCGCCTATCGTCTGGCCCCCGAAAACCCATTCCCGGCGGCTGTGGAGGATGCGGCGCGGGCTTATCGGTACCTGCTGAAAAAAGGCTATGCTCCCAAAAAAATCTGCCTCTGCGGGGAAAGCGCAGGCGGGGGGCTGTGTTTCGCCCTGTGCCTGTATCTGCGGCAGCAGGGCTTGCCTCTGCCCGGCAGCATTGTCGCCATTTCCCCCTGGACGGATCTGACCTTCTCCGGCAGGAGCTTTGAGACCAATCTGGAATGCGATGTCTCTCTCTCTCGGGAGCAGCTGGGTTTTTACGCACAATGCTATTCGGGGGATGTGAAAAACCCGCTGGTGTCCCCCCTGTTTGGTGATCTGAAAAAATTCCCGCCGTCGTTGATTTTTGTGGGTGGAGATGAGATCCTGCGCAGTGATTCGGAGAACATGTATCGGAATCTCCGGAAAGCGGGGAATATCAGCCAGCTTTCTGTCCATCCCGGCAGGTGGCATGCCTATCTGCTCTACGGTCTGGCGGAGGACAAAGAGGACTGGGCAACCATGAACACCTTCCTGACCCGGTATTTTTCTCAGGAACGGAAGCTGCGCTGGATGCGCCTGGACAATGCGGCCAAGATCTACCCCGCGGCGCTGCGGCAAAGCTGGAGCAATGTGTTTCGTCTGTCCGTGACCCTGAGCGAACCGGTGGACACTCAGGTTTTGCAGTCTGCGCTGGATGTGACCGTGCGGCGGTTTCCGTCTATGTGCGTCCGGCTGCGGCGGGGGCTTTTCTGGTACTATCTGCAGCAGCTGGAGCATGCCCCAAAGCTGCGGGAGGAGAACAGCTATCCTGTCACCCGTATGAGCCGCCGGGAACTGCGCGGCTGTGCCTTCCGGGTGCTTCCTTATGAAAACCGGATCGCCGTGGAATTCTTTCACGCGGTAACGGATGGAAATGGGGCCATGGTGTTCCTGAAATCCCTGACTGCGGAGTATTTGCAGCAGAAGTACGGCATTTCCATTCCGGCGGAGCAGGGGGTTCTGGGCCGTCTGGAGGAGCCCCGGGAGGAGGAACTGGAGGACAGCTTCCTGAAATACGCGGGCAATGTCAACGCCAGCCGCAGGGAAAACAATGCCTGGCGGCCCAGCGGAACGCTGGAGGCGGACGGCTTCCTGAATCTGACCTGCTTCCGGCTCAGTGCCGGACAGGTGCTGGAGAAGGCCCACGAATACGGCGTCAGCCTGACGGCCTTCCTTTGCGCCGCGCTGATGATGGCCCTGCAGGAGATGCAGGAGGAGCAGGTTGGAAACATCCGGCGGCGGCATATGATACGGGTGCAGATCCCCGTCAATCTGCGTAAGCTGTTCCCCAGTCAGACCCTTCGGAATTTTGCCCTGTATACCACCCCGGAGATTGACCCCCGGCTTGGCAGCTACAGCTTTTCAGAAATCTGCAATGCGGTAACCCATCGCATGGGCCTGGATGTAAATGCCAAGGTGATGAGCAGCAAGATCGCGGTAAATGTCAGCAGTGAGCAGATGGCGGTGGTGCGTGTTATGCCGCTGTTTCTCAAAAATATGGTCATGAAGGCGGTTTTTGACGCGGTGGGGGAGAAGACCTCCTGTCTCTGCATCTCCAATCTGGGGGCGGTGAGGCTGCCGGAGGAAATGCTGCCCTATGTCAAGCGCTTTGACTTTATCCTCAGCCCCCAGGCAACGGCGCCTCAGAATTGCAGTGCCTTGTCCTATGGGGACGATTTGTATATCAATTTTACCCGCAAGATCCGGGAACCGGATCTGGAAGCCCATTTCTTCCAGGTGCTGCGGGATATGGGTCTGGGCGCGGAGGTCCAGACCAACACACGAGCGTGAGGTGTTCCAATCATGTATTGTATCAATTGCGGCGTCAAGCTGGCGGACAGCGAAAAACGGTGCCCCCTCTGCGGGACGGTGCCCTATCATCCGGATATCGTCCGGCAGGAGGGTCAGGCCCTCTACCCTCAGGACCGGTACCCCCAGGCCAAGGTAAGCAATAAGACTGTGCTCGGCGCGGTGACCATCCTGATGCTGATTCCTATTTTCATCACTCTGATCTGCGATTTGGGCATCCATGGAAAAATCACCTGGTCCGGTTTTGTGGTGGGCGGCATTCTGCTGTGCTATATCGGCGGGGTGCTGCCCCAGTGGTTCCGAAACCCCAATCCGGTGATTTTCGTGCCCTGCGGCTTCGCGGCGGTGGGGCTGTATGTGCTCTATATTGACCTGGCTTTGCACGGCGGCTGGTTTTTGAGCTTCGCCTTCCCGGTGGTCGGCTTCCTGGGCATACTGGTGACCGCTGTGGTGGTGCTTACCCGGTATACCCGGGGGGGGGAACTGTATATTTTCGGCGGGGCGCTGATTGCCCTGGGGGCATTTTTGCCGCTGATGGAGTATCTGATGGTGCTGACCTTCAAAATGCCGAGGTTCGTGGGCTGGTCACTGTATCCTCTGGTGGCGCTGGTGCTCATGGGCGGCACCCTGATCTTTCTGGCCATCTGCCGCCCGGCCAGAGAGGCTGTGCAGCGAAAGACCTTCCTGTAAGGGAAGAGAACCCCTTGCCCTGATGTACGGAATGGAACCGCTTGTCCGGCCCCAATAGAACAAGGCAGACAAAAGCCGCCCGGATTGGGCGGCTTTGCTATTTCATAACGGTCACATGTTCAATACCGCAGCGGCGAAAGGCTTCCAGAGCCGTTTCGTCAATGCGCTCGCCGCACATGACGATGGGCACCGCGGGGGGGCAGCTGACGGTAGCGGCGGAAAGGATTCTGCCCAGACTCTCTTTAGCCGGAATAGTCTCCTGTGGGGCAAAGGCTGCCTGACGGGGAGAACAGACTGCATCCGGTTGGGTCCGAATCAGGGGCGGCTCCGTGATGGGCGACTTTCGGGGAAGGGCGCAGAGATTTTCCTGCAGCTGTTCCAGCTCTTCCGGAGTATTCCGGGGAGAAAGCATGAAGACGATGAAGTCCCGATCCGCAAATTCGCAGAAGATGTTGTTTCCTTCCAGAATATCCGCAATTTCCTCACCGGAATAGCCCCAGTGGGAGGCATGAACTGTGATTTTCAGCAGCTCATCCCCAACCAGTGTAAACCCATGGGCCAGCAGCGCCCCCTTCAGGGCGGCGACGCGGGGAGCAATGGCGGCGATGGCCTGAGGCATATGCCCCAGATAGGGATTTGCCGCGTCTAAGGACTGCAGAATCAGCCAGGAGGGGCTGGTGGAGCCGAAAAGGGCCATGGCCTGCCTGACGCGCTCTGTCATTCCGGCATCCCGAAAGTGGAGATAGGCTCCGCCGGTGAGCACCGGCAGGGTCTTGTGCGCGGAATCACAGCACAGGTCCGCCCCCAGATCCATGGGATGCCGGGAGACAGGCAGAAATTTCAGATAGGCACCATGGGCGTTGTCTGCCAGCAGAGGCACGCCATATTTGTGGCAGACCTGGGCAATGCCCCGGATATCCGCCACATTGCCCAGATAATCCGGACTGGTCAGATACACAGCGAAGGGCTTCTCCGTCTCTTCCAAAATGGCTTTTTCCACCGTTTCGGCGGTTACGGGACAGCTGAGGTAATTGTCTCCGGCCCAGAGCCAGCGAATAGAAAAGTCCAGCAGCACCGCCGTATGAAGAAAGCTCTTGTGGGCATTCCGCCCGGCCAGACACCTTCCCTTACAGCCCGCCTGGGTATAGGCCAGATACAGCATGGCCCGGATGGCCAGACTGGACCCTTCGGCGGAATACACCGTGGGCCAGCCGAAAAGCCGGGACGCGTTGGCTTCACTTTCGGCGAGGATTCCCTCCGGGTGGAACAGGTCGTCTGCCCCGTGGATCTCTGTAATGTCCATGGCTTCGCAGCCCAGAGGCCCCGTTCCCTTGTGCCCCGGCATATGGAGCCGGACGGGAACTTTGGCGGCATAAGCCCGGACAAAATCACAGACAGGGGTGCCGGTCACGCCTGATCCCCCAGCTTTTCCGCAATCTGCACCATGATGGCGCACTCCATGCGCTTGCGGAACAGCTTGCAGCCGTATTCGTATACGCCTTTTACGCTGCCGGTGGCATGGTAGGCGTTGGCGGCGCAGCCGCCGGAGCAATAGAGCCGGGCCCAGCAGTCGTGGCAGTCGGGCCGGGCATAGACATTGCAGGAAGCGAATTCCTGCTGAGTTTCCGTATTGGTCACGCCGTCCCAGATGTTGCCCAGTTTGAACTTCTCCTCGCCCACGAACTGGTGGCAGGGGTACAGGTCACCCCAGGGGGTCACGGCCATATATTCCGTTCCGCTGCCGCAGCCGGAGATGCGCTTATAGATGCAGGGACCGCCGGTGAGGTCGATCATGTAGTGATAGAAGGTAAAGGGACGGCCCTCTTTATAGCGCTCCAGCTGGAGCCTGGCCAGATCCTCATACTGCTCCATGATGATGGGCAGGTCTTCCTCTGTCAGACCGGAGGGGTCGCCTTTGGCGGTGACAACCGGCTCCATGGAAAGCTCCGTAAAGCCCAGGTCCAGCATGGCCTTGATATCGTTGAGGAAGTCCGGGTTGTGGTGGGTGAAGGTGCCCCGCATGTAGTAGTCCTTGCCGCCCCGCTGGCGGACCAGGTCCTGGAATTTGGGCACGATTTTATCGTAGCTGCCGTGGCCCGCGTAGTCCACCCGGAACCGGTCATGGATCTCTTTCCGGCCGTCCAGGCTCAGGACAACATTGCTCATTTCCTTATTGCAGAAATCAATGACGTCCTGGTCGATGAGCATGCCGTTGGTGGTCAGGGTGAAGCGGAAGTTCTTGCCCGCCTCTTTTTCAATGCCGCGGGCATAGGCCACCAACTGCTTGACCACATCGAAATTCATCAGCGGCTCGCCGCCGAAGAAGTCCACCTCCAGATTCTTCCGGGTGCCGGAATGGCTCACCAGAAAATCCAGAGCCTGCTTTCCCACCTCAAAAGACATGAGGGCCCGGTCCCCGTGGTACTTGCCCTGGGAGGCAAAGCAGTAGGAGCAGTTCAGGTTGCAGGTGTGGGCGATGTGCAGGCACAGGGCCTTTACAACACCGGAGGTCCGGGCCTTTAATTCTCCGGCCATGGAGGCAAAGGTGTCGGGGGTAAAGAGCTTGCCGGCATCTTTCAAAGAAGTGATGTCGTCATAGCATTCCGAAAGCTCCTGGGGGTCGATTTCCGGATACTTGGCGGCAACCTGGGCCAGGGCCTCCTGCCGGGGGCAGGATTCGTAGAGGCCAATCAGGTCGTAGGCGGCCTCGTCCACCACATGGACCGAGCCGGAGCATACGTCCAGAACGATGTTATAGCCGTTTAACTGATACTGATGGATCATAGTTTTCTCCTTGTACATGAAAAATGCCGCCCAAACAGGCGGCATTTCTTCAAAAATAACTTACTTATTCTTGTTCTCGCACTTCTGGTTGGCGATGCCGCTGCTGGTCTTGCAGGCAGACTGGCAGGAGGTCTGGCACTCGCCGCAGCCGCCGTTCTTGGCGCTCTGGCACAGATTGCGGGTCTCGATGGTCTGAATATGCTTCATGGAAGGTTCCTCCTAATGGTTATTTTATTTATTAAGTTTACCATGGGGAGAAAGAAATGTCAATCGCGATTTTTGCGGGACGAAGGAATAATTGCGGGCAAGGCCTTTGGAGAACGGCGAATTTGAATTTCTTTATTTTTACCCACAAATTACAAATTCTGCCTTTCCGAGTTTACATGACCGCCGTATGATACCCGCGTAATCCGAAATCCAACAAAGACAAATCTCAGGAGGAAGAAAAAATGAAAAAACTGATTGCAATTGCTCTGGCTGGTGTGCTGACGCTGGCCATGACCGCCTGCGGTGCCCAGAACAGCGCTGCGGATACCACCGCCGCCACTACCGCTGCCGCCACCGCGGCCACTGAAACGACTGCCGAGACCACCGAGGCCGCCAAGCTTTCCGGTACGGTCACTCTGGCAGGCTCCACCTCCATGCAGAAGCTGTGCGAGGCCATGATCGAGAGCTTTGAGCAGGTTTACCCCGACATCACCGTTACCGCCGAGTACACCGGCTCCGGCGCGGGTCTGGAGGCACTGGCCGGGGGCAAGACCGACATCGGCAACGCTTCCCGGAGCCTGAAGGACGGCGAAAAGCAGTCCGGCGCTGTGGAGAACATTGTGGCCATTGACGGCATCGCCGTGATTACCCACAAGGATAGCGTGGTGTCCGACCTGACCGCCCAGCAGCTGACCGACATCTACACCGGCAAAATCACCAACTGGAAAGATCTGGGCGGCGCTGACGAGGCCATCGTGGTTCTGGGCCGTGAGGCCGGTTCCGGTACCCGTGGTGCTTTTGAAGAGCTGCTGAAAATCGAAGATCAGTGTGCCTACGCCCAGGAGCTGGACTCCACCGGCGGTGTGCTGGCCAAGGTGGCCGCTACCCCCGGCTCCATCGGTTATGTGTCCCTGGATGTGGTGGATGACACCGTAAAGGCCCTGAGCCTGGACGGCGTGGCCCCCACCGAGGAGAACATTGTGGCCGGTTCCTACAAGCTGTCCCGTCCCTTCGTCATGGCCACTCTGGGAACCATTGAGGAACAGAACGATCTGGTAAAGACCTGGTTTCACTACGTACAGTCCGATGAGGGCCAGGCTGTCATCAAGGCCATGGGCCTGATTCTTCCCCAGTAAATGAAGAAAATCAAGGGCATTCCGGGTCACGACGCTTTCACCGCAGAGCGTCTGGCTCGGGCCCTTCTTTTAATATGCGCGGTGGTGGCGATTTTTGCGGTGTGCGCCATTACCTTTTACCTCTTTGCCAAGGGCCTGCCTGCCCTCCATCGGGTGGGTGTGGGGGAACTGCTGTTCGGCACAATCTGGAAGCCCACGGCGGCGGAGCCGAGCTTTGGCATCGCCTATATCATTCTCTCGTCCATCGTCGGTACAGCCCTCAGCGTCCTGGTGGGCGTTCCCGTGGGACTTTTGACGGCGGTGTTTCTTACGGAAGTCTCCGGAAAGCGTCTGTCTGCAATTGTCCAGCCCGCCGTAGAGCTGCTGGCGGCCATCCCCTCGGTGATTTACGGTCTGCTTGGCATGATGCTTTTGAATCCCGTCCTTTATAAGCTGGAAAAAATCATCTTCGCAGGCAGCACCACTCACCAGTATACCGGCGGCGCGGATTTATTGGCGGCGGTGATCGTCCTGGCCATTATGATTTTGCCCACGGTCATCAGCGTCAGCGCTTCCGCCATCCGGGCAGTGCCGGGACAGCTGCGGGCGGCTTCTCTGGCCCTGGGGGCCAGCAAAATGCAGACCATCTGGGGTGTCACCGTTCCCGCCGCCAAGTCCGGCATTCTCACCGGCGTGGTTCTGGGCATTGGCAGAGCCTTGGGAGAAGCCATGGCCATCAACATGGTAGCCGGAGGCTCCGTAAATCTGCCCCTGCCCTTTAACTCCGTTCGGTTCCTCACCACCCAGCTGGTCAGCGAAATGGGCTACGCCGAGGGCATCCACCGGCAGGTTCTCTTTACCGTGGGATTGGTGCTGTATCTGTTTATTATGCTCGTCAATCTGGTGCTGCTGAGGCTGCGCCGGGAAGGAGGCAATGACCATGGGTGAATCCCTGACCCTGCGCCGGAAACGGCCCACGGATTCCATTCTTTACGGACTCATTTATTTCTGCGCCCTGTTGTCCGTGGCTCTGCTGGCACTGATTCTGCTGTATGTGTTGATTCGGGGTGTGGGCAGCGTCAACTGGGCATTCCTCACCACCGTGACCTCCAAACTCAAAGGCACGGTAGGCATTGCGGGAAACCTGCTGAACACATTGATGATCGTGGTGCTGACCATGCTGGCGGCTTTGCCTATCGGCGTGGGGGCGGCGGTATACCTGAACGAATACGCCAAGCCCGGAAAGCTGGTAAGCCTGATTGAATTCGCCACGGAGACCCTCTCCGGCATCCCCTCCATCCTCTTTGGCCTGTTCGGCAGCATGTTCTTTGGGGAGACCCTGGGCCTGGGCTACTCCTTGCTGACCGGTGCCTTGACCCTGATGCTCATGGTGCTGCCCCTCATAACCCGAAACACCCAGGAAGCCCTGAAAACCGTGCCGGACAGCTATCGGCAGGGGGCCGTAGGTTTGGGGGCGGGGAAGTGGTACACCATCCGCACCATTTTACTGCCCTCTGCCATGCCCGGCATTCTGACCGGAGCGATTCTTGCCATTGGCCGCATTGTAGGCGAGTCTGCCGCCCTGCTCTTTACCGCCGGTGCCGCCAAGACCCTGCCCAAGACTCTGGCGAAATTCTTCGCCAAAATCTTCCAGTCCGGCGGCACCCTGACCATCCAGCTCTACCTCAGCGCCACCAGCGAAGGAGACTTCTCCACCGCTTTCGGCATCGCCGTGGTACTGCTCGTTGTGGTCCTCTTCATCAACATGGGAGCGAAGGCGTTGGCGAAGAGGCTGGACGTGCAGAACCGAAAGTAATACCGTTGAACAAACGTATACCGGGGGAAAATTGACAATTGACAATGAACAATTGACAATTATGGTATCCCTGCGGGATAAAAATCAAATATTTTCATACGCATTTCCGAAGGAAATACCTCAATTGTCAACTGTCAATTGTCAATTGTCAATTTCGGTTCGGTTTATCAGATGGGTATCAAATTTCAAAACAACATAACAGGAGAACATCACATGTTGGAACCAAAAATCCAAGTGCGGGATCTGGACCTGTTTTATGGGCAGAATCAGGCACTGAAAGGAATCAATATGGACATAGCACCCAATACGGTGACGGCTTTCATTGGGCCGTCCGGGTGCGGCAAGTCCACGTTTTTGAAGACGCTGAACCGGATGAATGATCTGGTGGATGGGGTGAAAATCACCGGCTCTGTGGAGCTGGACGGGGAGAATATCTATGCTCCCAATGTGGATACCACCGTGCTGCGCCGCCGGGTGGGCATGGTGTTTCAGCAGCCCAACCCATTCCCCATGAGCATTTACGACAACGTGGCCTACGGCCCTCGGGTCCATGGCATCCGGAGCAAGGCCAAACTGGACGACATCGTAGAAGAAAGCCTCCGGGGGGCAGCGATTTTTGACGAGGTAAAGGACCGGCTGAAAAAGTCCGCTCTGGGCCTGTCCGGCGGGCAGCAGCAGCGGCTGTGCATTGCCAGAGCCTTGGCGGTGGAGCCGGAAGTGCTGCTGATGGACGAGCCCACTTCCGCCCTGGACCCCATTTCCACGGCAAAAATCGAAGATCTGATGGAAACACTGAAAAAGAAATACACCGTGGTGGTGGTCACCCACAACATGCAGCAGGCCACCCGTGTTTCTGATTATACGGCTTTCTTCCTGCTGGGGGAGCTGATTGAGTTTGGACAGACACGTCAGGTCTTCTCCTACCCGAAGGAGAAGAAGACCGAGGATTACATTACGGGGAGGTTCGGCTGATGCGAATTCGCTTTGATGCCCAGCTCAAGCAGCTGGGGGAGGAAATGACCCATATGGGGTCCATGATCGAGTCTGCCATTCAGGATGCCACACAGGCATTTCTGAATCAGGATGTGGATACCGCCAAGCGCATTATGGCCGAGGATGCGTACATCGACCAGGCCCAGAAGAAGATTGAAAACATCTGCTTCCAGCTGCTCATTCAGCAGCAGCCTGTGGCCCGGGATCTGCGGACCATTACGGCGGCCATGAAAATGGTCACGGATATGGAGCGGATCGGAGATCACGCGGCGGATATCTCAGAGCTGACCGTAGCTATGGCGGGCACGCCCTACCGGCTCCGGGGGGACAACATCAAGCGCATGGCGGCGGAGACCATCGTCATGCTGGTGGACGCGGTGGACTCCTACGTCACCAAAGATATGGCCAAGGCCCGGGCGGTCATTGACCACGACGATGTGGTAGACGACCTGTTCCTGAAGGTCAAGGCGGATCTGATCCAGGTCATCCGGGAGAACCCCGAGTACGGCGAGTTCGCCGCCGATCTGCTGATGGTGAACAAATACCTAGAGCGCATCGGCGACCACGCCACCAATCTGGCCGAGTGGGTCATTTTCGCACTGGATAACAAGGGCGAGGGAGAATAAAAACCGAATCGCCAGAAAGCGCCTATGAGACTTTTTTGAAAATCTTGTTTTTCTGGAGCTTTGTTCCGTCCGACATTTGCAAATAATCCACTTCCTCCAATACAATGGGTCTGTTGGCGGCTAATATTGCCATATCTGTTGCGCCTCTTGACTGGAACAGCGTGATTTTTGTTCCGTCTTTCAGCACCAAAATAACATTATCATAGTCCATCGGGACGGTGCCGGGGAGTGAGGGAAACATACCGGCATCAATAAACAGGCATTCAAACCTGTCGGATGGTTCCGGTATATCAAACGAGATATCTACACGAAGAGGAGAGACACGAACAGATGTTAAGGTAACATCCTCTACGGAATCAAGTGCTTCATATTCCGTCGATCCGGTACGAACGACCCAAACCTTGGTCGATACCGGCGATTCCAGCAGCTCCATTTCGCCCGGATCCGCATCCGTCAATTCGATCACAAACTTCCATTCCCCGGATGCCAGCAGCGTCTTAGGATGCACACGCTCCGCTTCCTCCGCGGTTAACACATAGTCTGTCTGACCCGCGTATTTGGTTGCCAAAAGCGTTTGTTCATAGGTCTGGTCATGTCCCCGCTTTACAATATCTTTGAAAACAATTTCGCAGGTTTTTCCGGAGCCAAACGCGGAAACCGCTCCCTGCTGTATAACAGGCCTGACTCTGACCACGATTTTGAGTGTGTTGTCTTTTCCGTCCCTGTCGTCAATTACATCATAGGAAATTTCCGCCGATGTATTCTTTTCCGCCGGCTTTGCCGTGAGATCGGAGAACGTCAGGCCCGCATCCGAACGAATATCCAGAACATCGGAAAAATCCGTATCCTCCGGCGCGGTGAGGCCGAATGTAACATAGGCCATACCGTTTTCAACAATCGTAGATTCCAGCGCTAAGGTATAGCCCCCCTGCGGCTGACTGAGCGGATGCTCCTGCGCATTTTCGTCTGTGGATTCGATCTGTTCGCCGAATAAGGGTTCCTGATCCTTATTCGTAAAATGTGCGGCATACCGGTGCCACGCCAAAGCCGCACATCCCCCCAGCAGAATAAGTAGTGCAATAATGCGGACGCTGAAGTTTGTGTTGGCCATAAAAGCAACTCCTTTGTGCTTTTTCTTATATTTTATACTGCTTATACTGCAAAGTCAACCGGACAGATGCAAATTTATTGCAAACAGTAAATAGGCTTCTGCGGGGGGGGGGCATCGCAGGAACCCGCTTGCCGCTTTATAAAACTTCCCTATAAACAATACCTCGCAAATTTTATATTCCGGATTATGTTCTGGCTGTACATTTCTTCTCTGCTGTGCTATAATACGAAACACTACAAAACATAAGGATGGTGTATACATCATGACTTATCAGGAAGCAATGGCTCAGGCCAAAGGCAATATGGGCAAGTGCAAGGCGTGCCCCGTCTGCAACGGCCTGGCGTGCCGCAATACGATTCCCGGCCCCGGAGCCAAGGGTGTAGGCGATACGGCAATCCGGAACTATGACGCCTGGCAGAAGATCCGGGTGAACATGGATACTCTGTGTTCCTGCGGCGATGCGGATACGAGATTCACCCTCTTCGGCAGAACTTTCACCGCTCCTATTTTTGCGGGCCCGGTTGGTGCGGTTACGCTGCACTACAGCGACAAATACAATGACCAGACCTATAACGCCGCGCTGGTCAGCGGCTGCGCCCAGGCGGGCATTGCCGCCTTTACCGGCGACGGCCTGGACTCCAACGTTATGATTCAGGCCACCAGTGCCATTGCCGCCGTGGGCGGCATGGGCGTACCCACCGTCAAGCCCTGGAACATGGAACTGATCCGGGAGAAGATGGCATTGGTCCGGGAGAGCGGCGCCTTCGCCGCCGCCATGGACGTTGACGCGGCGGGTCTGCCTTTCCTGAAGGGTATGAATCCCCCTGCGGGCAGCAAGACTGTGGAGCAGCTGCGGGAAATCAAGGAAGCGGCCGGTTTGCCCTTTATCGTCAAGGGCGTTATGACCGTCAAGGGCGCGCTGAAATCCCTGGAGGCCGGCGCGGACGCCATTCTGGTTTCCAACCACGGCGGCCGGGTGCTGGACGGCTGCGCGGCCACAGCGGAGGTTCTGCCGGAGATTGTGGAAGCAGTGGCGGGCCGTGTTCCCGTGCTGGTGGACGGCGGTATCCGCACCGGTACGGATGTGTTCCGTGCCCTGGCCTTGGGCGCCCAGGCAGTCGTGATTGCCCGGCCCTATGTCTGCGCGGTCTACGGCGGCGGCGCGGAGGGTGCCGTGGCCTTGACACAAAAGCTCCAGGCGGAGCTGGCGGATACCATGCAAATGTGCGGTGTACATGCTTTGGCAGAGATTACCAGAGACTGCGTCAGAGTGTAACAGAGGAAATACAGGCAAACCGGAACCAAGTGCGATTCCGGTTTGCTTTTTTTGATGCACAATTTTTGGAGAAAAAGAAAAATTTTTCCCATGTCTTGACATTTGGATGATAAAAGAGTATGATAAATCCAGAACATTAGAATGGATTCTAATAGAAAAGAAAGAGGGCGATCCCATCAGAACACGTTACGATCGGCAGGCTACAGAAAAGCGAATTCTGTCAACCTGTGTCCGACTTTTTTGGAGCAGGGCTTCAGCAACACGCCTCCCAAGCAGATTTTTGAGGAGGCAGATGTCAGTGCGGGTACTTTCTACCACCTTTACAAAAGCAAGAGTGACGTGCTGGCGGATCTGACCCAGTTCATGTTCGGAAACCAGTTTAATGTTGCGGGAAAAATCGTTGGGGAGAATCCTGACCCCGTGCTTTTGTACGCTGTGGAGACCAGCATACAGCTGACTCTGGCGGAATTGAACGAAGTCCTGCGGGAGGTATATGTAGAGGTCTATACCCAGCCGAATCTGGTGGCGTTGGTCCATCAAAAGACCGCGCCGGAACTGCAGAAGATATTTGGGTCTTACCTGCCTGATACCGATGGCAGCGGATTCTATGAGATTGAGATTGGCACGGCGGGCATCATGCGGGCGTATATGGCCCGTCCCTGTGACGTGTATTTCACGCTGGAGCGGAAGCTGAACCGATTCCTGCGGACAACACTGAATATTTTTGAGGTTCCCGAGGACAAAATCGATGCCGCAATTCAGACCATTAACAGCCTGGATATTCGCTCCATTGCCAATGAGGTGATGCGGCAGCTTTTCCGGATGCTGGAAATGGAATATCAGTTTACCCTGTCTGCCCCTGACGCCAAAGAAGAAGCATAAAAATATCGGCACCCCATCGGGTGCCGATGCTTTATTTTCCGAAGAGTTTTCCGAAGGCCGCGGAGGTCTTTTCCATCTGTGCGGCGGTTTTTTCCAGGGATGTGATGAGATCGTTGAGCTTCTCGATATCCAGCCCCTGTAGATTTTCCGCGGCGTCGGACAGTGCCAGGATGCCGTCGTTTACGGCGTCCATATCTACATCGGCCAGATTTTTGGCGGCGCTCTGCAGAGCCTCCACAGTTTTTGCAACGGAATCCATATCCAGATTCTCCAAATCCGCAGCGGTGTTCTGCAGAGAGAGAATCAGACCGTTGAGCTGTTCTGTGTCCACGCCCTTGAAGATCTGCATGGCCCGGTTCAACTGCACGCCCGCAAAAATGCCGCCGATCAGCAGCAGGGCCAGCACGGCCCCCAGCAGTGCCGTTTGAATTTTTGCCAGCAGCAGGAGCTGATTTTCATTTGTCTTCTGTTCTTCCATGACAGAGCCTCCTTGAGATGCGCCTATCCCGGCGTTTTTCCTCATTTTACCCCAGGAAAACCCATTTGTCAAACGCTTTGCAAATGATTGCATTGTGCTGTGATGAAACAGATTTTTGTTGGCAAGGGCAGCAATACGCCCGCCGTTTTTTGTTTCATGGCAGCTTATTTACGCCTTTTGAACTCTTTTTTTCTCCCACTGCCACAGGCTCAGGAACCCGATGCCCGCTGCGATCCAGGAGGCGATATAGATATCGATGATACATTCCATGGTATGCTGTCTGGGAAGCAGCAGCAGAATTCCCAGTACCCGCAGAAGACAGATGGACAAAAGCGTCAGAATCATGGGCCTTACCGTATCGCCTGTTCCGCAGCATGCGCCGGAAAAACTCTCCGCCAAGGCATAAAACAGGAAAAATGGAGCCATTCGCCGCATGAATGCAGCCGCCTGGGGTACCACTGCCGCCGCATCCTGCACGGGAACAAACAGGCCGCCCAATGGGCCAGTCAGGAAATATAGAGCAAGGCTTACCATACCCACCGCGGCCACGGACATGGCCGCACCGATCCGGTTGCCTTTACAGACCCTGTCCCAACGTCCCGCCCCCATGTTCTGGGCGGTGTAGGTCGTCAGTGCCGGTCCCATGGCGTCTGCCAGGAGCCAGATCAGCATGTCCAGCTTGTCGCAGATGCCCCAGGCCGCAATGGTATCTGTTCCCATCGTATTCACCGCTGCCTGCACAATGGAGTTGGCCACCGGAAACAGCACCGATTGCAGCGCCAGCGGAATGCCGGTCCGTACCATGGCCCACAGGTGTTCCAGCCACCGCCGGAGCCGCCGGACGCCGAGCCTTTGCGGCAGGTTTTTCCCTGCCATCCACAGTGCCATGGCCGCGCTGACCATCTGGGCGAAAACCGTTGCGATTGCCGCACCCGCGGTTCCCATCCCCAGTGCGCCCACCAGCAGAATATCTCCCACAATATTGATCATCGAGCTGACCAGCAGAATGTATAGGGGGCTTTTGGAGTTTCCAAAGGCACGCAGGATGCCGGAGGCCATGTTGTATAAGATCATGGCCCAAATGCCCCCGAAATAGATTCTCGTATAGCTCAGGGTCTGGGCATAGATTTCCTCCGGGACCTGCATGAACTGCAAAAGCACAGGCGTCAGCAGAACCCCTCCCACTGCGCACAGGATTCCCAGTGCCACTGCCAAGGCGACCGCTGAGAGCATACACGAGCGCAATCCGTCCCGGTTCTCCGCACCGAAGTGCCGGGAAATCAGGATGGTCGCCCCGGCGGCAAGACCGTTCATAAAATTGATGGGAAACCGAAAGAGCGTATGCACGGAATCAATGGCCGCCAGTGCGGTCTTGCCGGCAATGCGCCCAACGATCACCGCATCCGCCGTCACATACAGCTGCTGCACCAGACTGCTGAGCATCAGCGGCACCGCAAAGGCCAGCAGCGCGGAACCGATGGGGCCGGAAATCAGACTTCCGTTTTTTTTCACGGCATCCTACCCTTCCTCAGAAACCAGATGACAGGCCACGCCGTGTTCTTTGGACAGCCAGCGCATCTCCGGTTTTTCTCTGGCGCACTTTTCAAAGCATTGGCCGCAGCGGTCCCGGAAAGGGCAGCCCGCCGGAATATCCAGAGGGCTGGGCGGCTCCGAGTCAATAACCGTTACAGGCTTTCTCGGGTCCGTATCCAGGTCCAGAACCGCATCGATGAGCGCACGGGTATAGGGGTGCCGTGCCTCACTGCGCAAATTCTCCCCGGGTAAAACCTCTACCACCCTGCCCAGATACATGACCGCCACCTGATGGGCCACGCTCTGCACCAAAGCAATGTCATGGCAGATAAAGCCTATGGTAAGGCCCCGCTCTCTCTGAAGTTTAACGATCAGTTCGATTATATTTTTCTGTACGGATACATCCAGTGCCGCCGTTGCCTCATCCAAAATCAGGATTTCAGGCTGGAGGGCCAACGCCCGGGCAATTGCTACCCGCTGCCGCTGACCGCCGCTCATGCTGTGGGGATAACGGTCTGCAAAGTCTCCGGGCAACTCCACCATTTCCAGAAGGCTGCGGCATACCGCTGCCTTTTCTTTTGGGGTGATCAGGCCAAAATTCAGCAAAGGCTCACAGACAATATCCCGCACTTTCATTTTGGGATTGAAGGATGCGCCGGGATCCTGAAAAACCATCTGAATGTGCCGCCGTGTCTGCCGCAGCGTCTCTCCCCGAAGGGCTGTAATATCCTGACCCCGGTACAGAATCTTCCCGCTGTCCGGCTGGTCCAGCGCTACCAAAAATCGCATAAATGTGCTTTTGCCGCAGCCGGATTCTCCTACAAGGCCCAGCGTTTTTCCCTTTACCAGCTGCAGTGACACATCCTCATTTGCCCGCAGCCATCGGCCGTCAGAAGCGGGATAGCTTTTGCAAACATGCAGGGCCTCCATGATCACTTCCGGTTCAGACATAGCGCACACCTCCCATCGTCGGAACGGATTCCAGCAGACTCCTTGTATAGGCATTGGTGGAAGATTTAAGAATGGAGTCCCGGTCCCCCGCCTCCTCAATGCGCCCCTGACGCATCACCAGAATACGGTCTGACAAATAGGCGGCAACGCCCAGATTATGGGTGACCAGCAGAATTGCCGTTCCATAATCCCGGCGCAGTCTGGCCATCTCCCCGACGATCTGGGCCTGGGTCGTCACATCCAGCGCAGAGGTGGGTTCATCCGCCAACAGCAGCTTCGGCTCATAGCTCATGGCCATGGCAATGCCCACCCGCTGCTGCATACCGCCGGAAAGCTGAAAGGGATAGGAGCGCATGATATTTTCAGGGCTTGGCAGTCGCATTCTGGCAAGCATTTGGGTTCCTTTTTCCCAGGCTTCTTTTTTTGTCAGTTTTTCATGGGTTCGCAGATACTCCGCAAAAACGGTGCCGATTTTGCGGGTAGGATTCATCATGGCCCCGCTGCCCTGAAAAATCATGGAAATTTCCCGCCCCCGGATGGCGCGCCACTGCTCCGGGGGAATATCCAGAAGATCCTTTCCGTCAAATACAATTTCCCCCTGGGTAACAGCACCGCCTCCCGGCAGCAGGCCCAGAATCCCACGGATCACGCTGGTTTTCCCGCTGCCGCTCTCGCCCACCAGACTGACAATCTCACCGGGTTCCATATGCAAAGAAAAATTCTCCACAGCCTGTGTTTCCCCATAGGCTATGGAAACATGGTCCAGTTCCAGCATTTTTCTACGCCTCCTTGGGGTCAAGAATATCCCGCACGGAATCTCCCAGCATGTTAAAAACCACAACGACCAGAAAAATGGCCAATCCCGGAAAAATCATCATCCATGGTGCGGACTGCATACAGGCGCGGCCTTCGTTCAGCATATAGCCCCATTCCGGCGCGGGGGGTCTGGTACCGAAGCCCAGAAACGACAGTGCCGCCAATTCCAGCATCATGCCGCCAATATCTGTCGTTGCCGTAATGATCAGCGTGGGCAGGGCATTGGGAAGCATATAAGAAAAAAGCATATGCTTTGTTTTGGAGCCGGTCACAATGGCCGCCGACACATAATCCCGGTCCCGGATCTTCAATACAAGGCTTCTGGAAAGCCTGGCGTACTTGGTCCAGTTGACCAGAACAATGGCGATGATTGCGTTCCGGCTGCTGGCCCCCATAATTCCGGCAACAGCCAGCGCCAGCACCAGGCCGGGAAAGGCCAGCATCATATCCGCAACGCGCATAATCACCCCATCGACCCAGCCGCCAAAATATCCTGCCGTCACGCCTGCCGCTGTGCCAACCAGAAAAATCAGTGCGACCACGCCAAAGGTCGCGCTGAGAGAAGCCCTTGCTCCGTAAATAACCCGGGTAAAAATATCCCGGCCCATTTTGTCGGTGCCAAAAATGTGCGCCCGGCTGGGTGCCTCCAGAGCCTCCGTCAGAGAACCCTTCAGCGGGTCTGCGCCGCCGGTCACCACCGGGGCAAATACCGCTCCCAGAATGATCAGCAGTGCCAGAATCAGGAAAAACGTAAACTGCTTATGGGCAAGGAAGAAATTTTTCTTTTTCATCGTATCTGCTCCTTTGCCCGCATTCTGGGGTCTACGGCCCCATAGGAGGCGTCTACCAGAAGATTGATGACCATGTAAATCAGTGCCAGCCAGAGGACGTACCCCTGAATCAGATTATAGTCGCTGGAAGTGATGGCCGAAACCGCCAGATTTCCCAGTCCGGGATAAGAAAAAATGACTTCTACCACACTGGTACCACCCAGCAGACTGCCTACGGACAGTCCAAACATGGTAATGAGGGGCAGCAGCGCATTGGGGAACACGTTCCGCCACAGAATCACGGATTCCCGAACCCCTCTGGCTCTTGCCCCCACCACATAGTCCTGATTCAGTTCTTCCAGAACCGCCGTGCGGACCTGTCTGGTATATTTAGAGGACATGGCCAGGGCCAGCGTCAGGGCGGGCAGAAAAATACTGCGCAGATCCCCGGCAGAACTGATGACGGGAAAGGCATTTATATGAACGCAGAACGCCAGCATCAGCAGCAGGCCCACCCAGAAATTCGGCATGGCACAGCCTATAAAGGTCAGCCCCCGTACCAGATAATCGATCCACCGGTCCTTATAAACCGCGGACAGCATGCCAAGAGGCACCGCCATAAGCAGCATCAGCCCCATGGAAAGCAGGGTCAGCTTCACCGTGGGCCAAAGCCGTCCCAGAAGCAGCTCTGTCACCGGCTTGTTCAGCGTATAGGATTTTCCAAAGTCCCCCCGCAGACAGTTCCGCAGCCAGCGGAGATACTGGGTCGGCAGCGGATCGTTGAGGCCCAGTTCTTCTCTGGTCTCCGCCACCAGTTCCTCCGTGGGCATGATCCCCGCGGCAGTGTACATATTGCGCACGGGGTCTCCCGGGGACAGGTAGGTCAGCAAAAAGGTCACAAAGCTGATGCCCACCAGCACCACCAGAATCTGTGCCAGCCGAAGAGCCAGTTTCTTCTTCTTCAAGGCCGATTCTCCTCTCTTTTACATACACTACATACACAGCCGAGACCGAAGCCCCGGCTGTGCGAGAACTGGTTTTCTTTACGCAGGTACGATCTCCGTGGTCAGCCAGTAGTAGTCCGCCGTATGGATGTGGGCGTAACCTACGTTCTTGGAGTAGATCATGGAGGAATTGTAGTAGCCGTCCACAATGACCAGCGCATCGTCAATGACGATCTGCTGCATCTGACGGATCAGGTCTGCCCGTTTTTCTCCGTCCATTTCACCCTTGAGCTGCTCATACAGAGCATCGTATTCGGGATTGCTGTAGCCGCAGTAGGTACCCTCTGTGGTCCAGTTTGCCATATACTCAAAGGGATCGCCGGTGCCCACTGTGGTCCAGTTGTTGTTGTTGAGATCATACTCGCCGGCCGCCAGCTTGCTCCACTGATCGTCCGAGCTGCCGAAATCCGCAGTGCAGGCAATGCCGATTTCCGCCAGATACTGCATATGGGCATTGGAGAAATCATTGAGCATCCGGTTTTCATAGGAAACATAGCGCAGGTCGATTTTCTTTCCGTCCAGTTCCCGGAAGCCGTCGCCATCGGAGTCCACGATGCCCGCATCGTCCAGCAGTTTCTTTGCCCCCTCAGGGTCATACTTATAGGGATTTACCAGCTTGTCATAGCCATAGTTCAATGTGGAGGGCAGAACGGAGAAGCCGGCAGTGTACAGGCCGCCAATGGTCTTGGAGGAACAGATGGTATCATAGTCAATGCCCATGAGAATTGCCTGACGGAGGGTCTTGTTGCCCAGGACACCGTTCAGGTTCATCCAGCTGAAGCCGCAGCGTACACCGGAGGCAATGTCCACCGTGTAATTGGCGTCCTGCTGGAAGTTCTGGATGTCCGAAACATTGGTGATGTTCTCCACCAGATCCACCTGACCGCTCTGCAGCGCCATGGTCTTGGCGGAAGCATCGCCCATAAAGAGAATATGGACCTTGTCATAGGGGACTTTTTCCCGATAGTTGGGGTTGGCTTTCATGTCGTAACCCACACCCACGCCGTTGAATTTATCGATCATGTAGGGACCGGTACCGATGGCGCCGTTGTCAAAATCCTTCGTATGCTCCACATCCAGAATCGCCATCACCGGATAGGCCAGCTGGCCGGGCAGATTGGCGTAGGGTTTGGAGGTCACGATGGTAACGGTATTGGCGGCGTCATCGGCAGTCACCTCCGCCTCATATTCCAGGTATTTCTGGGGCTTGGCGGAGCCGCCGGGGCCCACCTCTTTCAGGTAATCAAAATAGGCCTTCACGCTGGAGGGAGTAAGGGGACAGCCATCGGAGAATTTGATATCCTTTTTCAGGGTAATGACCCACTGGGTATGCTCGTCGTTGACCGTATAGCTCTCCGCCAGCCATGGCTCCACATTCATATTGTCGTCAAATCGAAACAGTGCTTCACTGACACCATAGCGCATACAGTTCCAGGAGGAGCTGATGGCCATAGCTGTGTTGACGGACCCGTCATCGTACATCTGACAGCCGAAGTTCAGTACCTTTTGGGATGTCTCCTCTTTGTCTTCTCCCTGCTTCCCGGCGCAGCCGGAGAGCAGCAGCGCGGCGCACAGAAGCAACGCCAGCCATGTTTTCCGATGTTTCATACCTTGTCATCCTTTCATAATTTGTTCCCAAAATACGGCGCAAAAAAAGGCCGGACTTCCGTCCGACCAAAAAACATACGCAAAGGAGACGCCACCGAAAAATGGTGACAGCTGCATTTTGCGGAATGATCCTTGTCCGACGCAAGTGCATTCTCAAAAATAAGCAGGTCTCCTGACTTAAGTTACGTCTGCAGCGCCTTCCCAAAAAAATCAGTGGCATCATGCTGCATCCTGGCTATCACAGTGACGGGATCGTCCCGGAATCACACCGGCTTCCCTTTTCATCGGGCAAATGCCCGAACTTATTTTCAGCGGCCAAAGGGCCGACTTTGTGAACTTTTTGTTATTATTGCACAACCTATTTGTTTTGTCAATAAAATAATTGTAGAATAAAACACATTTTTATCGATAAACATCAAAACGCGGGAAACCGACCGCTGCTAAGCGGGCGGCGTCCCGTGATATGCTTTCAGCCGATTTCCCGCAATCCGCCGCTGCCGGACGCGATGCTCTGGATACGTTTATGAAAGACAACCTGTACAAATACGATGTAATCGTCATGAAGGACACCGATACAGGGGCGCAGACCTATATTGTGGCGGATACAGGGCCTGTGCATCCTGCGCGGAACGGAAGCCGGGACGGGCAAAAATAACGCCCGGGGGGGCGAGAAGTATTCGCTGAGGACGACCACAGACGGAAGATTTGTAGCTGTGGTTGACGATGACATTTTGGCCAACCTGGACACGGAGCATTGGAACAGTGAAACAAAAAAAGCGGCGCAAAAAGCAGCCGCAAAAGCGCTGATGAAGTTCTCGGACGGTATCGTTGTAAATGGTATCACGAGAAAAGTTAACAAGGTATCCAGAGACGAATACACAAGATCGAAAGACACGATTCGGCTTGCAAGAAATAATCCTTCCGCTTTTGCTGACAAAATGAGAGCGGCAAGTGCTGTGGATGACGTTGTGATTGCGGCAACGGATTGGGCGCGAGATGGTGGGGTGATACATCCAAGATCAGACAAATTTGTTGATTTCGACCACGGGAAAACGCTGATTGAAGCGGGGGATTCCACATACAGTGCAGAAGTTGCAGTCGGGATTACCAAAAATGGGGACGCTGTTTTCTATGATGTTGTCGATTTGACGCCAGTGAAGTTTGAACTGAAAAAAGAGGAATCCCACTCCGCCGTCACAGCGGTAGAACCGCGTAACGCCATTACTGGGGATTCCTCTGGGGACAGTATACGCAAAAGCAGCAGAAATGTCAATAGCGTTTCTGACCAGACGGAAACGGAGAATTTCAAGAAGTGGTTCGGCGACTGGGAGAAGAATCCCACCAAGGCGAGCAAGGTTGTGAATGAAGATGGTACGCCGAAGGTGGTGTACCATGGGACCAATGCGGAGTTGAAGGGTGAGGCGGAGTACCTGAAGCAGGTGGTGCAGATTCAGAAGAAGCACCACCTGCCTGAATCAGCTGCCTTTCTGCCCGTTACCGCTCCGATCCGTGGAAGAACAGGGCCAGCATACCGGGGCCCACATGGGCGCCGGAGAAGGGCTCGTGCGGGACGATGATGAGTTTGCCGGGATTTGCTACGGCCCGAACCTTTTCTGCCAGAATCTCGGCATCCTCCGGGCAGTCACCGTGAGAAATGGCGACGATCCGATGCTCCGCGTCGAGCTGCTTCTGGGCGTACTTTTCCACAAGCGCGTCGATGGCCTTTTTCCGGCCCCGGACTTTGGCGCAGGAGACAATGTGACCCGTGGCGTCACCGTAGAGAATGGGCTTGATGTTCAGCACGGTGCCGATCATGGCAGTGGCTCCGCTGACCCGGCCGCTGCGCTTCAGAAAGTTCAGGTCGTCCACGGTGAAATACTGGCAAATATGGGGCACATCCGCATCCAGCAAAGCGCCGGACTCCCGGGCTGTTTTGCCTTCCCGGCTCAGCTCCGCGGCGCGGATGGCAAGCAGACCGCTGCCGAAGCCGCAGCCGTGGGAATCCACGATATGAATATAGCGGTCCGGATATTCCTCTTCCAGTTCATGCTTGGCGTTCACGGCTGCCTGATAGGTGCCGCTGATGCCGGAGGACATGGAAACATATACCACGTCCTGCCCGGCTTCCATAGCTTCCCGGAAATGCTCCAGGAACAGGTGGGTATTGAGCAGACTGGTGGTGATTTTGGCGCCGCCGCGCAGAGAATCATAATAGTGGTGGACATCAAAGCTGTCTATGTCGCCCTGATATTCCTTCTGTACCCCGTCAACACAATAGCTGCAGGGCAGCAGGGTGATGCCTTCCAGACAATCCTTCGGCAGGTTGGCGCTGCCGTCCGCAAATACGATAAAAGCCATTTGTCATCCCTCCGTTTTCTTTGATAACCATTATAGGCTGTTTATGCATTTTGGGCAAGGAAAACCGTGCAGCCGGGTATCGACTGCACGGTGAACGCACTCTACTCTACCGCCTTTGAGAACTCTACTATGGGTAGAATTCGGCCTATCTCAAGAATTCTCGCCGGAATTCCGGGCGGAGCCTCTGTTTCTGCGGTAATTTCTGTAGTTTCCCCGACGGCGGTTCTTCTGCTCGCCGCTGGGGGAAGCCCCCTCCTTCAAACTTTCTCCGGCGATTTTTTGGACTGCCGCGGAAGATTTCTGCTCAGCGGGGGTACCCTGCTCATCTCTGGGAGGGCGGGGCTTTCTGGGCCGCTCCGGTTTTTGCTCCTGCTGCGGTGCGGGATTCTGTGCCTGCTGGCGGGTTTCGGGCTTGGGGCCTCTGGAACGGCGGCGGTCATTCCGCCGGGGCTTCTGAGGACGTTCTTCCGCTTCCGGGGCAGATTCCGCCGGAGCCTCCGGCTCGTCTACAATGGATTCTGTACTGTAGCGGAAGCGGATCGGCTCCAGCACCATGGCATCCTCCTGCTTCGGAGCCGCCTTGGGCCGTATGCCGCTTCCGGAAATGGGGGCCAGATCCGCGGGGATGGGAGGATCGTTCTTCTTGGCCTTGCCGCTGCGCAGCACGGCCACTTCCTCATTGGCAAAGGTGGAAATGGTATCGGGGTTGTTCTCCATACGCACCTTGACCCGCTGGCGCAGAATGTCCGCCTCAATGACGGTGCCCCGGCCCTCGGGGGTATCCACAAAGGATTCCGGCTTGGGGCTGGTGCGGATCAGGGCTTCATAGGTGTCCTGCTCATATTTCAGGCAGCACATGAGCCGTCCGCAGGTGCCGGAAATCTTGGTGGGATTCAGACTCAGGTTTTGAGATTTGGCCATTTTGATGGAAACAGGCTGGAAATCATCCAGAAAACTGGCGCAGCAGAAGGGCCGTCCGCAGATGCCCAGGCCGCCTACCATTTTGGCCTTATCCCGGACGCCAATCTGCCGCAGCTCGATGCGGGTGTGGAAAACGCTGGCAAGATCCTTGACCAGCTCCCGAAAATCCACCCGCTCGTCAGCGGTGAAATAGAAAAGAATCTTACTCCCGTCGAAGGCGCATTCCGCACTGACCAACTGCATGTCCAGACCGTGGGACTGGATCTTCTGCGCGCAGACGGCCTCTGCCTTGGCCTCTTTGGCACGGTTTTCAGCGACAATCTTCTCGTCCTGGGCGCTGGCCTTTCGCAGGATCCTCCGCAGAGGCGCCACAACGTCCTTTTTCGGCACCCTGTGGATGCCGCTGGCACAGATGCCAAATTCCTCACCCCGGGCGGTATCCATGATCACATGGTCTCCCTGGACAAGGGTAAGCCCGTCCGGGTCAAAGAAGTAGACCTTCTGCCCCGGCCGGAACTGAATATCAACAACGGAGACCAGCTCCGGAGTATTGGTTTGTTCCATAGTGTTCTCCTAACTTTTATCCATAACCGCAGACGCGGAAAATTTCGAAGTACTTTGTAAATATTGGCCTGGTGGTGGATAAATTGTCAATTCGAATATTGCTTTGCTTCGGCGGATCGTTTTATCGCAGCGCCCACTCCAGGTAGCCGCACACGGCGGCGGGGGAGACGTTGCCTAAGGTATACTCTCTGGCCTTGCGGACCAGGGTGTACTGCCGGTGGAGGGTACGGCTGTCCAGGGCGGCGGCCAGGCGGCGGGCCTGGTCGGAGACGGTGCGCATGCCGCAGGAGGCGGTGAGGGCGTTTTCCAGCAGCATCTGCCAGTCCTGTAAAAGCTCTGCGAGGGCATCCCGTTTGCTTTTTTCCAGAGGCACCAGCAGCTGCATGAGCAGAAGCGCGTCCTTTTTGCACAGGGCATCCACAAGCCTTGCTGTCTCCTGACGTACCTGGCCGTCCTCGTCCAAAAGGCGTTTGGCCTGACCCAGAAAGCCGCCGCCGCGTTCCGCCGCGGCAGAAATGGCCTCGGCGGATACACCGGTGTATTCCTGTTCCAGAACCCCCCGCAGCAGATTCCCGGGCAGAGGCTGCATCCGCAGTTCCGTGCAGCGGGAGCGGACCGTGGGCAGCAGGGCATCCGCGTTGGTGGTCAGCAGAATGAAAACACCGTAGGACGGCGGCTCCTCCAGCACCTTCAGCAGGGCGTTCTGCCCCGGCAGACCCATATCCTGGGCCCGGGGAAAGAGGTAGATCTTATGCTCGGATTCGTTGGGCTGGATGTAAATATCCGCCCGGGCCTCACGGATCAGGTCTACGGGGACGGTCTTCTTTTCCGGGTCGTCAATGGTGATGTAGTCCGGATGGACTTTTTCCCGCACCTTCCGGCAGGGGGTACAGCTGCCGCAGGGCTTGTGGGCCCCCTGGCAGAGGATGGCCGCGGCCAGAAGGTCCGCCAGGGTGTGCTTGCCGGACCCCTCCGGGCCGGAAATCAGATAAAAATGGGAAATATGGCCTTTTTCCAGGCTCATTTCCAGATTTGCTTTGATATGCTCGTTTCCAAGCAGTCTTTCGAAGCCCATTTTTTAGCCCCACAAGGCGGAAAGCATGGGGATGATCTGCTTCTTGCGGCTCATGACATGGGGCAGGAACACGGTATTGTCCTTGGGCGTAACGCCGAAGGCCTGCTGAATGGTATCGTCGTCGCCCACATACAGCAGCTGGGTGCCTTCCAGCAGCACATCCGTCAGCATCAGCAGTACCATCACCAGATTCTCCTTTTCGCATTGCTTACGCATATACTCCAGGAACTCGTCCTTGCGCTGGAGCATGCTGGGGCTGTCCACGCAGGTGATCTGAGAGACGGCAAAGTCATGGCCGGCGATGTGGAATTCCTTGTAGTCTGTAAACAGCAGCTCCTGGGCTGTCTTGTTGCCCAGAGAACCGGAGAAGATGGCCTTGCCCAGCTCGTCCAGAGAGACGTCGGCCATGCGGGCCAGCCGTTCCGCCATTTTCCGGTCCCGCTCCGTGCAGGTGGGGGATTTGAACATAACGGTGTCGGAGAGAATGGCCGCCGCCATCATACCGGCCATGCCCTTGGAGGGCATCAGCCCCCGATCCTGGTACATTCCGGCAAGAATCGTATTGGTGGAGCCTACAGGCTCATTGCGGACGTAGATGGGGTTGGTGGTCTGAATATCTGCCAGACGGTGGTGGTCGATGATCTCCAGAATCTCTGCCTCCTCCAGACCGGGTACGGACTGAGCGGCTTCGTTGTGGTCCACCAGAACCACCCGCTTCCGGCGGGGCCGCAGCAGGTGATACCGGCTCAGTACGCCCGCGATTCTTTCATCCCCGTCCAGAATGGGGTAGCAGGACTCTCTGTGCTTCAGTACGGTTTCTTTTACGTCGTCCACACGGTCCTCCAGATGGAAGCAGACCAGACCATCCCGGCGGCAGATGCGGCCAATGGGGGTGGACTGGAAGATCATGCGGGTGGCCCGATAGGCGGCATAGGGCGTGGAGATGATGCAGGTAGTGGTGGGGAAGTTCCGCAGCTCCTCACACAGCTCCGCCTGACACAGAACTACGGCGGTGACATTCATTTCCAGCGCCCGGCGGATCATATCCGGCTGATGGCCGCAGAAGACGATGGAGTCCTTCCGGCTCCACAGCAGGCTCTCCCGGTCATGGGGCAGCGCAATGGTGACCTTGCCGGAGATGGTGTCCACCTGGTCGCCGGCGTCGTTGAGTACCTTGCCCTCCAGGGCGGACAGCACATTGAACAGGGGCACATCCGCCAACTCGGCCCCCGCGATCAGGTCCATATTGTATGTAGCGATATAGTCCTTGGAGAGCATGCCGTACAGGGTGCCGTCCTCGTTGGCTACGGGGAGGGCGGGAATGCTGGGCTGCGCCTGGAAGGTCTTCCAGGCCTGGGCTACGGTGACGTTGGCGTCCAGCACCGGGGGCGTATCAAAATCCAGGTCCTGAACCTGGGTGTACATACTGGTTATGCGCTTGGGAGCCTCAAAGCCGAAGCGATCCAGCACCAGTTGGGTCTCGTCGGATACACGGCCCAGGCATGCGGCTTTATACTCCCGGTCTCCTACGGCGTTGCGCAGGGCCGCATAGGCCATGGCGGCAACGATAGAGTCTGTGTCCGGGTTTCTGTGCCCGGTTACATAAATGGGATCCATAAATCTCCTCCTTGATGGTTGAATTTACTCTGTTTTCGGCTGTATTTCTCCCGCCAGGCTGGCGGCGAAAAGATTTGCAATCTGTTTTTGATCCATACCCTGTCCCAGGCCCCACATGAGCTTGGTGTAGGCAGCCTCTGAGGTCATATCCATGCCCTGAATAACACCCAGCTCCAAAAGCTTATTGCCCACCTGGTAGACCCGCAGGTCGGCGCTGTCGTACAGGCATTGGGTGGTGATGACGACGCTGATGCCGTCCTCCACGGCTCTGCGGATGCCCCGCAGCCCCTTGTGCAGCACATTGACGCCGCCAAGGCCGAAGGCCTCAATGACGATGCCCTTGTAGCCCATGGCCGCCAGCATATCGAAAATGGCAGGGCTCAGGCCCGGCGTCAGCTTCAGCAGAAAGACTTCCCGGCTCAGCATGGGCTTCAGCTGGGCGGGGCCGTGCGGAATGGGCAGCGCCTGCTCGTCCACCACCAGTCCCTGATTGGTGACTGTGGCTACATAGCGGGCGTTGACACTTTCAAAAGCGGAAAAGCCGGAGGCACGCACCTTTACCGCCCGGCAGCCCAGCATGACCTTTCGGTCAAAGGCCAGGAATACGCCGCTGCGGCCCGAAGCCGCCATGGCGAAGGCCGTCCGCAGATTGGCGGGGCCGTCGGAGAGCATGTCCGTCAGAGGAAGCTGAGAGCCGGTGAAGACCACGGGTCGGTCGATATCCGGCAGCAGAAAGGTTACCGCCGAAGCCGTATAGGCCATGGTGTCCGTACCGTGGGAGACCACGACGCCGTCGTAATCCAGCCGATTTTCAAAAATCGCCCGGGCGATGAGCTGCCATTCCTCCGGGGTGATGTTGGAGGAGTCCAGGCAGATTACGTCCTTGACGGTGATATCATAGTAGCTGCGCAGCTGCTCCAGCTCCCGCTCCATAATGGAGCTTTTCTGGGGCTCCAGCCCCTCCCCGCCGGGGGCACAGGCAATGGTGCCGCCGGTGGTCAGCAGCAAAATATGCTTTTTCATGCATCCTCCTGAAAAAATACGATCTCTGCATAACATTATAGCCATTGGGGGCCAAAATAGCAAGTATTTTTCTGAAAGTATGGGAAAAGCCCCACCGTAAAGGGGCAAAAACGGTGGGACGGCAGATTTGCCGTCCCACCATGTCCTCTTACAGCGGGGCTAATATTGAAACGGACAGCGGTTACTCGATGAGTCCGCTTTCTTTCAGCAGCAGCTCAATGTCGGTGCCACGGGTCTTTTTGATGAGGATTTTCAGCATTTCCTTTTCCTTGAAGGACAGAGGAGCCTGGGAAATGGGCTTCTTGTCGATGGCGTAGTAGCAGGCGCGCAGCAGTTCCCGGACGTCGTATTTGCTGCCCCAGACCTCGGGAACGGCCCGGTCTACGTTCAGCAGGGTGTAGACGGATTCCATACCGGTACGCATGGAGTACTCGGTGGTGAAGATGGTGTCTCTGGGGGTCTCGGCGAACTGGCCGATGAAGGCGAAGTTCACAGCGCCGTCGGGCACGACCTTAGGACGGTCGGATTCCTTTCTGGGCTGGAAGAAGGCGTTGATATAGGGCATATAGCAGGTGGTGGTGTTGCAGGCGCTCTCCGCCAGCTCGGGGATCTCCTCCTCGGGCACACCGATGTGGTACAGCCACTCCTGACAGATCTCTTCGCCGGTGCACTCCCGCATGGCCTTCTTGACGAACTGGCCGGGCTTGTTGGTGGTCAGGCCGTATACCCAAACCAGAACGGTGTCCTTGTCCTGGGCCTTGAACTGGGGCTGACGGTTGATGGTCCAGCTGAGGTACCAGTTGTCGGTGCTGTCCTTGACGGTGACAATGCCGCCGGTGGTGACTTTCCCGGCACGGGGGTCACGCTGGCAGATATCCATAATGTGGCGGATGATCTTCTCGTCTTTGGTCTGCACGGTGGCGCTCATCCAGTTGGTGGCTTCCACATCGGAGCAGAAGGCATCGGGATTGCCGTACTCGCCGTTCTTGGCCTGGGCGGCAATGTTCTTCCACAGATCCCAGCTCTCGCCGCAGCCATTAACGATGCCGCTGAGGTCCGGGGCGTGGGTCTGGTCGCCGTAGCAGGAGGTGTCGGTGCAGCAGCCGTTGGTGATGAACACCAGGTCATCTTCCACCAGGTCGATGGACTGTTCCACGCCGTCCTTGACGTAGACGATCTTCCGGGCAATCTGCCGGTCACCCACATGGTCGATGACCACGTTCTTCACGTCCATGCCGAACTCTACTTTCACACCATGGGCTTCCAGATAGCGGACCAGAGGCAAAATCATGCTCTCATACTGGTTGTACTTGGTGAAGCGCAGGGCGGAGAAGTCGGGCAGGCCGTCAATGTGGTGGACATAGCGGCAGAGGTACCGCTTCATTTCCAGTGCGCTGGACCAACGCTGGAATGCGAACATGGTCTGCCAGTAGAGCCAGAAGTTGGTATCCCAGAAAGAATCCGGCAGGATGTCAGAAATCTTCTTGTCTTCCAGCTGGCTTTCCGGGGTCATAAACAGCTTGGAAAGGGCCATGGCGGACTCCCGGTCCAGCTTGAACTGCTTGTCGGTGTGGGCATCCTGACCGCACTTCACGGTAGCACGGCAGAGGGAATAGTTGGGGTCGTGCTTGTTGAGCCAGTAGTATTCATCCAGCACGGACACGCCCTGGGTTTCAATAGAGGGAACATCCCGGAATACATCCCACATGACCTCAAAATGGTTGTCCATTTCCCGGCCGCCGCGCATATAGAAGCCCTTAGAAACGTCCTTCCGGCCATCGCAGCTGCCGCCGGCCAGATCCAGCTTTTCCAGCAGATGGATGCGCTCGCCCTTCATCTGGCCGTCACGGACCAGGTAGAATGCGGCAGTCAGACCGGCAAGGCCGGTGCCGATGATATAAGCGGACTTGCTGTCCACGCCCTGGGGCTTTTCAGGATGTGCGAATGCTTCATAAGTGCCTGCGGAATAATACATAAAACCTTACCTCCATAGTTTCCTGTGTACCCCAAACGCGGATGGCATTGCGAGCCGCCGGATATTTTGGGGTGCGTTTTGTTTTTTCTGATGGCATTAGTATACCCCCGATTATCCGTTCTGACTATGAACAGAAAATCGGGGGTGATAGAGTTTTCAGCACGGAGCCGGTGCTGCTGTATTTTTTGGCAATCCGGGGGATTTGTTTAGAATCAGCGGATCACGGTGCCGTCTGCCAGGGTGATGGTGTAGCCATTCAGGTTCAGAGTACCGTTGTTCGTAAGGCTTGTGATGGCGCAGTCGCCGGTGAGGGTCCAGGTGCAGCCTTCACTGATGGTGACAACGGCGTTATTGTCTACGGCGGCACCGCTCTGGGCATTGTCAAGGATATTCACAGTGCCTGTGAATTCCGTTCCGTCCTCCAATGTCAGATTCAGGGTGGAGATGGTGTCCACAAAAATATTGCCCTCCAAGGTCTGGGCCTGGGCCGTCAGCTCCACCTGGGCGCCGTTGCTTCCGGCGGTGCCCCAGCCGCGGCTGGCGGAGTTGCCCACGACGCGCAGCAGCGCGCCGGATGTGTCCAGATTGCTCAGAGCCGCGTTTTTCAGGGTGATGATACTGTGTGTGTTGGTAACATAGAACAGATCCCCAGCCGTACCTGTCAGGCTGCCGCCTTCCATGGTGAAGGTGGAGGTACCCACCTGGGCGTCGCCGGACATAGACTGATAAATCATGACGGTGTGGATGTTTTCGTCGGAGCTGGTGCCCTGATCCGTCATGGAGCCGGAAACGGTGCAGTCGGAAAGGGCGATGCTGTTTTTGCCCTCAATGACCAGAGCTTCGGAATTGCTGGCGGTCAGAAGCGCGTTCTTTACGGTAATGTCCGCTGTGGAGTAGACCGCCGGGGAGTTCAGGCCGTTGGAGGTATAGGTGCCGCCGTCCACATTGACCGTTCCGCCGCCCCGGTCGGACCGGATGGCCGCGGCGGAATTGCCGGAGGTGGTGACGGTCAGGCCGGAGGCGTTGGTGGTACCGCCGCTGGTGGTCTGGATGCCGCCGGAATTGTCGGCGGTGGTGGTGATGGTGGAATTGGAGATGTTCACGGCAGTGCCCTCGCCGTAGCTGAACACGCCGTTGCCGTTCTGGGCAGAGGATTCCACCTGAGCATTCTCAATAGTGACGGTTGCGCCGTTGGTGGCAAGCAGAGCGGCGTTCATGCCGTAAAAGTCGCCGTCCTCCGTGTTGGAGCTGGAACCGGCGGTTTTCTTTACAACGATATCCTTCAGGGTCACGGCCGCACCGTCAACACGCAGGGCGTTCTCGTCATCTCCCTGAGAGAGGAATTCGCCGGTGTAGCTGCCATCCTCGGAGATGGTATTGGCGCTGGTGCCCTGGGTCACTTCGCCGCTGCCGCCGAAGCCGCCGGGCATACCGCCGCTCTGGCCCTGCGCAGAGAGCACTTGCACGGCTGCCGCGGTTCCGTCAGAGCTCAGTGTCAGCACCAGAATGTCATCCACCGCCAGAGTATCTACAGTGACGCTCTGCTCGTTTTTGGTGATTTCGGCATTGGACAGATCCAGGGTGCGGGCCTCGCCGCTTTCCTGGAAATTCATACCGTCGGGCTGTCCTTTGGGCATCTGACCGTTGCCGGGAGCCTGAGCACTGTCGTCGCCGGGGTTATCAGGCGGCGTCTGGCCAGCGTTTCCACTGGGGACCTGACTATTGCTGCCGCTGGGCATCTCAGGGGGTGTCTGGCTGCTGTCACCCTCCGGCTTCTCGGGCGGCGTTTGACTGTTGTTTCCGCTGGGGGCATCCGGGGGGGTCTGGCTGTTATCGCTGCCCGACATATCCGGCGGGGCCTGACTGTCCATGTCGCCGGGCTGTCCCTCTGTCAGACTGCCAAGGGAAAGTGTAACGGTGCTGCCTTCAATGGCAGTGATCTTCCCGGTCAGGCTGGTTTCGGCCTGCTCTGTGGCCGTGGTCGCCGCTATGGTCGTCTCCGTTTGGGTATTCCGGGAGCAAGCCGCCAAGCTTAGGGTTATGGCAGCGGACAACACGATAGAAATCAATTTCTCAAACATAATTCTGGTTCTCCTTCCCGGCCTTTGGGACCGTTTGTTTTTATGGCATTGTTATACCCCGCCGACCTGAAAAACACCTGAAAAAGAAATGAATGAATTGAGAATAAAAAACCGCCCCGGTTTTGCACTGGCAAAACCGGGGCAGGGAAGGAATATGCTTAGCCGCCGAAGACGCTCAGCAGGAAGCCTGCGGCGATGGCGGAGCCGATAACGCCGGCCACGTTGGGGCCCATGGCGTGCATCAGCAGGAAGTTGGAGGGGTTGGCCTTCTGGCCTTCCTTATTGGCCACACGGGCAGCCATAGGAACGGCGGAAACACCGGCGGAGCCAATCAGAGGATTGACCTTGCCCTTGGTGGCCCAGCACATGACATTGCCGCCCAGCAGACCGCCGGCGGTGGAGATGCCGAAGGCGACTACGCCCAGAACGACAATCTTCAGGGTCTGCGCGGTCAGGAAGGAGGAACCCACCATGGTGGAGCCCACGGCAGTGGACAGCAGGATGGTGACGATGTTCATCAGAGCGTTCTGCACAGTATCGCTGAGACGGTCGGTGCAGCCGGTCTCCTTGAACAGGTTGCCCAGCATCAGGCAGCCGATCAGAGGAGCGGTGTCAGGCAGCAGCAGTGCCACGAACATGGTGACCATAATGGGGAAGATAACCTTCTCGGTCTTGGTCACGTTGCGGGTCTGGACCATCTTGATCTTGCGGCTCTCGGGGGTGGTCAGCAGATTCATAATGGGGGGCTGAATCAGAGGAATCAGGGCCATGTAGGAATAGGCTGCCACGGCGATGGCGCCCAGCAGATGGGGGGCCAACTTTGTGGTCAGGAAGATGGCGGTGGGGCCGTCAGCGCCGCCGATGATGCCGATGGAAGCGGCTTCAGTTCCCTTAAAGCCCATGCAAACGGCACCGAAGAAGGCAACGAACACGCCCAGCTGTGCGGCAGCGCCCAGCAGCAGGCTCTTGGGGTTGGAGATCAGAGGACCAAAGTCGGTCATGGCGCCAACGCCCATGAAAATCAGGCAGGGGTACAGGGAGGTCTTGACACCGATGTAGAAGATGTCCAGCAGACCGCCCTGCCGCATGATCTGGCCGAAGCTGTGGAAGAAGGGACTTGCGGGGTCCATGAAATCATTCCACAGGTCCTGATGATACAACCCGGCGTTGGGCAGGTTGGTCAGCAGACAGCCAAAGGCAATGCCAACCAGCAGCAGAGGCTCGAACTTTTTGACAATGGCCAGGTACAGTAGTACGCAGGCGATGGCCAGCATCACCAGGTTCTGCCAGCCGTTATTGGAGACAAAGCCGGTAATAATCGCGGAAAAACCGGAATTACCCCACAGCTTTCCAAGGATAGCACCAACATTCATTGGAAGCCCTCCTTAACCGATCACGACCAGAGGCGCACCGGTGTCCACGTTGGCACCCTTGGAGACCAGAACCTGGGTAACGGTTCCGTCCTTGGGAGCCATGATTTCGTTCTCCATCTTCATAGCCTCCAGGACGCACAGAACGTCACCGGACTTGACAGCCTGACCGGCAGTGACGTTGACCTTCAGGATGTTGCCGGGCATGGGGGCGTTGACGGGCTCACCGGCGCCGGTCACCACAGGAGCGGCGGCAGGAGCGGGAGCGGCAGCGGCAGCAGGGGCAGCAGGGGCAGCGGCAGGAGCGGCTGCGGGAGCGGCGGCAGGTGCGGAAGGCGCAATGGCTTCGTACTCGTCCAGCAGGATGGCCTCACCGGCTTCAACCTCGATCTCGTAAGTACGGCCCTTCAGAGTCACTTTATATTTCATGATTATTTGACCTCCTTAATGGAAATGAAGCGCAGCTCGTTCAGAGGCTTGCCCATCTTGTCGGCCACGATGGCCATGAGCATGGCTGCGGTCTTGGGCTCCACATCATGGAGCTTCAGTTCACCGGCGGAACCGGGAGCCACAGCCTTGGGGGCGGCGGCAGGAGCGGCGGGGGCAACAGCCTGGGCGGCAGCGGCAGCGGTGGCGGCCAGCTTCGTATTCTTGGAAGCGAAGTACTTGCCCAGAACCATGACAACCAGCATCAGCAGAACGATGCCGAAGAAAACCACGGCATAGCCCAGCAGCGCGTACACACCGGCCTCGCCGATGGTAATATCAGAAGTAAGCAGCATAAGGCATCCTCCTTAGGCTTCGGTAATGGTATAGGTAACCTTGTTCTCTTCCTTTGCCTTGCGGCCTTCCAGGAACTTCTCGGCCTGAGCGGGGAAGCAGATATAGCTCATGACATCCTCTTCGGACTGAGCCAGATCGCCCAGAGCAGCCTTGGCGTCCTCAAACTCCTTACCGGTGCGCTTGCTGTCTTCCACACGGCAGTCCTGAGGAGCGGTCATACCGGCCTCGTCCAGGATGCGCTTCTCCAGGTCGGCGTCCACGGGAGCGGGGGCAATGCCGTACTCGCCCTTGAAGTAAGCCTTGACTTCCTTGGAGATGTTCTTGTAGCGCTCGCCCACCAGAACGTTGGTAACGGCCTGGTTGCCAACCATCTGGGACAGAGGAGTGACCAGAGGAGGATAGCCCATGTCCTTCCGGACGGAGGGAATCTCGGCCAGAGCGGCGTCGAACTTATCCATGGCGTGCATATCGGTCAGGTTGGCGATCATGTTGGACAGCATGCCGCCGGGGACCTTGTAGACCAGAGCCTGGGCGTCGGTACCCATGGACTTGGGATTGATGCGGCCGGAGTCGATGTACTTCTGCTTGACGGGCTTGAAGTAGTCGTTGACTTCGTTGATGACCTTCTCATTCAGGCCGGTCTCAATGCCCAGCTCGCTGAGGGCATAGTAAATGGTCTCGGTGGCGGGCTGAGAGGTGCCGTTGGAGAAGCAGGAGGTGGCGGTGTCGATGATGTCCACACCGGCTTCCACAGCCTTCATAACGGTCATGTAAGCCATACCGGTGGTGCAGTGGGTGTGCAGCACCAGAGGCAGGGTCACGCCTGCGTCCTTAATGCCCTTGAACAGCTGCTCAGCCTCGTTGGGGCTCATGGTACCGGCCATGTCCTTCAGGCAGATGGTGTCAAAGCCCATGCTCTGCAGCTCCTTGCACATCTCGGCGTACTTGGCGGGAGTGTGTACAGGGGACTGGGTGTAGGAAATACAGCCGGAAGCCACGGTGTTCTTGGTGGCGTACTTCTTGGTAGCCTCCAGAGCGGTGCGGATATTGCGGAAATCGTTCAGAGCGTCGAAGATACGCAGAACGTCGATGCCGTTCTTGATGGACAGCTCTACGAACTTCTCTACAACGTCGTCATGATAGTGCTTGTAACCCAGCAGGTTCTGGCCCCGCAGCAGCATCTGCAGACGGGTGTTGGGCATGGCCTTGCGGAAATTGCGCAGCCGCTCCCAGGGATCCTCATCCAGGTAACGCAGGCAGCTGTCAAAGGTAGCGCCGCCCCAGCACTCGACGGAATAGTAGCCGGCCTTGTCCATAGTGGAGAGAATGCCCTCCATATCGGCAAAAGGCATACGAGTAGCCATCAGAGACTGGTTTGCATCACGAAGGACGGTTTCAGTGAATTGGACTTTCTGAGCCATTGGTTTTAACCTCCGTTAAAATGAATATATCCACGGCAAATGGGGAAATCTCTGGGGATAAACAGACTCCGTTGTCATTGCGAGACAGTCAGCAGACTGTCGTGGCAATCCCCCGGATATTCAGTGCGTGCGAGTAACCGGGAGATTGCCACACCAGTGTGCGCACTGGTTCGCAATGACACGGTTCTTTTTTGGCGGATGCGCCCGGTTTATCCCTACAGATTCACCCCACTGCCGCAATTTCAGATACCAGCAGGGGAAAATCCCCCTGCTGGTACCGTGAAAACGAACACTTTCAGGCCTTAAGCCTTGGGACCGGCGGCGACCAGAGCCTTGCCAGCCTCGTTGCCCTCGTACTTGGCGAAGTTCTTGACGAACCGGCCAGCCAGATCGGCAGCCTTGGCTTCCCAGTCGGCCACATTGGCGTAGGTGTCTCTGGGATCCAGAATGGCGGGATCCACACCGGGCAGCTCCGTGGGAACCTCGAAGTTGAACACGGGGATGGTCTTGGTGGGCGCGGTGTTAATGGCGCCGGACAGAATGGCGTCAATGATACCACGGGTATCCTTAATGGAGATACGCTTGCCGGTGCCGTTCCAGCCGGTGTTGACCAGGTAAGCCTTGGCGCCGGAAACCTGCATCTTCTTGACCAGCTCCTCGGCGTACTTGGTGGGATGCAGTTCCAGGAAGGCCTGGCCGAAGCAGGCGGAGAAGGTGGGGGTGGGCTCGGTGATGCCGCGCTCGGTGCCGGCCAGCTTGGCGGTGAAGCCGGACAGGAAGTAGTACTGGGTCTGCTCGGGGGTCAGGATGGACACGGGAGGCAGAACGCCGAAAGCATCGGCGGACAGGAAGATCACGTTCTTAGCCGCGGGAGCGGTGGAAACGGGACGAACGATGTTGTTGATGTGGTCGATGGGATAGGACACACGGGTGTTCTCGGTGACGGACTTGTCGGCGAAGTCGATCTTGCCGTCCTTATCCACAGTGACGTTCTCCAGCAGAGCATCCCGGCGGATGGCGTTGTAGATGTCAGGCTCGGACTCCTTGTCCAGGTTGATGACCTTGGCGTAGCAGCCGCCCTCGAAGTTGAACACGCCGTTGTCGTCCCAGCCGTGCTCGTCGTCGCCGATCAGCAGACGCTTGGGGTCGGTGGACAGGGTGGTCTTGCCGGTGCCGGACAGGCCGAAGAAGATGGCGGTGTTCTCACCGTTCATATCGGTGTTGGCGGAGCAGTGCATGGAAGCAATGCCCTTCAGAGGCAGGTAGTAGTTCATCATGGAGAACATGCCCTTCTTCATCTCGCCGCCGTACCAGGTGTTGATGATGACCTGCTCGCGGGAGGTGATGTTGAAGGCCACGCAGGTCTCGGAATTCAGGCCCAGCTCCTTGAAGTTCTCGACCTTTGCCTTGGAGGCATTGTAGACGATGAAATCGGGCTCGAAGTTCTTCAGCTCCTCAGCGGAGGGACGGATGAACATATTGGTGACAAAGTGTGCCTGCCATGCCACTTCCACAATAAAGCGGACGGCCATGCGGGTATCCTTGTTGGCACCGCAGAAAGCGTCCACAACGTAGAGCTTCTTGTTGGACAGCTCCTTGATGGCCAGCTCCTTAACGGTCTTCCAGGTCTCCTCGCTCATGGGGTGGTTGTCGTTCTTGTACGCGTCGGAAGTCCACCACACGGTGTTCTTGGAGTTCTCATCCATGACGATGTACTTGTCTTTGGGGGAACGGCCGGTGTAGATGCCGGTCATAACGTTGATGGTGTTCAGCTCAGTCTTCTGGCCAACCTCGTAGCCGGTCAGGCCGGGCTTGGTCTCTTCCTCGTACAGAGCCTCGTAGGAAGGATTGTGGACGATTTCGGTGGTACCGGTAATGCCATACTTTTCAATGCCGTATGTTTCCATGATTGGTTCCTCCTGATTTTTAATTATGGCGTTAAGTAGAAGCGGAAAACCGCTTTTTAACACAAATTGGTAAAGCCAATTCGGGAAAACCCGAGGTTCACCACATACATATTAACACAACAAATCCAGATTGTAAACAGGTTTTTCGATATTTTTTTACTGCTTGACACTTTCTCCGAAATGTACAAAATTTGTTTACATCTTCACAGGAACTTAATAATTATCCCCTTTCTTTCTTCACATCTTCCGGGTATACTAAAGACAAATCAGATTTGATTTTGATCTTTTTCATTTTCCTCTCCTCTTTTTTGTTGCAGAATCCGCGGCTGACAGGCTGCGGATTTTGTCGTATGTGCAAAACGGCAAAATGGTAAAAGAAAGAGAGGAAAAAACTGGGCAATTTGCCGGACGAAAAAGGCGCGGCCTTGCAAAGCGCGGCCTTGGGGGAGGCATGATTGACAATTATGGTGTCCCTCCGGGACGGAATCTGAAGTATTCTCTTATTTGCTTCCGAAGGAAACGCCTTTGTTGTCAATGCATCTGCCGTAAACGAATGCCCCGCCGCTCTCCGTTTGGAAAGCGGCGGGGCGTTTTTGCACTTAAAATCAGAACCGCACGGGCTTGATGTGCCAAATCTCGTCGGCGTACTGACGGATGGTGCGGTCGGAGGAGAACTTGGAGCCGGAGGCGATGTTCTCCAGGCACTTGCGGCCAAAGGCCAGCCGGTCGGCATAGTCGTGGTTTACCCGCAGCTTGGCGTCCATGTAGGAGGCGTAGTCCAGCAGCACGAAGTAGTTGTCGGCCTTGTGCCAGGAGGCGCCGTCCAGCAGGGCATGGTACAGTTCTTTCTGGGCATCGTCCGTGGGAACGGTGCCGTCCACCAGGGTGTCGATGGCACGGTGCAGGTGGCTGTCGGTGTCGTAGATGCCCCGGGCATAGTAGCTGTCCTTGGCGGCGTTGATCTGCTCCACGGTGTGGCCGAAGATATACTCGTTCTCCATGCCGGCCTCCTGGGCAATCTCCACATTGGCACCGTCCAGGGTACCCAGAGTCACGGCACCGTTGAGCATCAGCTTCATGTTGCCGGTGCCGGAGGCCTCGGTGCCGGCAGGGGAAATCTGCTCGGAGATATCCGCGGCGGGGATGATATGCTCGGCGTAGGAGCAGTTGTAGTTCTGAACGAAGACCACCTTCAGCTTATCGGATACGGCGGGATCATTGTTGATCATCTTTGCAATCCGGTTGATATAGCGGATAATGGCCTTGGCCCGGGCATAGCCGGGGGCGGACTTGGCGCCGAAGATATACACGGTGGGATGGAAGTCAGGCAGCTCGCCGTTCTTCAGACGGAAATAGATATCCACAATGGACAGAGCGTTCATCAGCTGACGCTTGTACTCATGGAGCCGCTTGACCTGGACGTCAAAGATGAAGTCGGGGTTCAGCTGGACATCTTCCTTTTCGGCAATGACCTTGCACAGCTGCTCCTTCTTCTGACGCTTGATGGCGTTGAACTGACGGACCATGTCATCGTCGATCATGGGCTTCAGATCGGCCAGCTTGTCCAGATCCTTCAGGAAGTCACCGCCGATGCGGTATTTCAGCATCTGGGTCAGTTCGGGGTTGCACAGGCCCATCCAGCGCCGGGGGGTCACGCCGTTGGTCTTGTTCTGAAAACGGTCGGGGAAGACCTGGTACCAGTCGCGGAACAGATCGTCCTTCAGAATCTGGCTGTGGATCTCGGCCACGCCGTTGACATAGGTGCTGACGTAGACGGAGAGATTCGCCATGTGGGCGGTGTTGTCTTTGATAATGTAGAGACCCGGGTGCTCCCACTTCAGCTTTTCATCAATGCGGCGTATGATGTCCACGATCTCGGGGACGACGCTGCCAAGCAAATCCAGGGGCCACTTTTCCAGAGCCTCGGACATGACGGTGTGGTTGGTGTAGGAGAAGGTCCGCTGGGCGATGGAGAAGCTCTGCTCGAAATCCATGCCCTCTTCCATCAGCAGCCGGATCAGTTCGGGGATGGACATGGCGGGATGGGTGTCGTTCAGCTGCACGGCATAGTAGTCGGCAAACCGGCTCAGGTCGTTGCCATGGGCGGTTTTGAAGGTCCGCAGCATATCCTGCAGGGAGGCGGAGGACAGCACATACTGCTGCTTGATGCGCAGACGCTTGCCCTCCCAGGTGGAGTCATTGGGGTAGAGAACACGGGTGATGTCCTCGGCCTTGTTCTTCTGATCCAGAGCCCGCAGGTAATCCTGGTCGTTGAAGGCGTTGAAGTCCAGCTCTTCCTCGGCCTCGCACTGCCACAGACGCAGGGTGTTGATGTTGTGCGTGCCGTAGCCGATGATGGGCACGTCGTAGGGAACGGCCAGCACGGTGTGGTCCGGGAACTTGACCTTTACGGTATGGTTATACCGGCGGTAAGACCAGGGATCGCCATACTTGGACCAGTCGTCCGCGTTCTCCTTCTGGCTGCCCTGCTCGTCAAAGCTCTGCTTGAACAGGCCGAACTTGTACCGAAGGCCATAGCCGGACAGAGGCAGATCGCAGGAGGCGGCGCTGTCCAGGAAGCAGGCGGCAAGCCTGCCCAGACCGCCGTTGCCCAGAGCGGCGTCCTCGATGTCCTCCAGCACGGCCAGGTCTACGCCCTGGGCGGCAAAGAGCTGCTTCATCTCGTCCAGAATGCCCAGGTTGTACAGGTTGGAGTAAACCAACCGGCCAATCAGGTATTCGGCGGAGAAGTAGTAGGCCTTCCGCTGCTGCAGACGGGCCTTCTTGCTGCTGCTCCAGTTGTCGGAAATGGCCATCATGACAGCCTCGCCCAGAGCCTCATGCAGTTCCTGAGGGGTGGCTTCCTGCAAGGTGACGTCGTAGGTGTATTTCAGCTGTGCCTCGGTCCATTTGAGGATGTTTGTGCAGTTGTAACTCATGTTCATGCTCCAATCCAAAATACGGCTTCCGCCGTAAGATTTCAAAATAACAGGGGGTAGGTCCCTCTGCATTGGTCCGCGGCGCCGCGGCAGACGGCGCGAAATGCCGCCGCCAAAGCGCGCGCCCGATGTATAGAGTAGCGTTTTCGGAATCCGTTGTCAAGCAATTTCTGGAAAAGCGCTTTCGTTTTCGTGAATTTTACTACCTCCGAAAGGATTTTTTGTACCTTACAACCAGTTTCAGCTACCCGAAGAAGACACCGGGGATGAAAAGACCTTATTGCGCAAACAGCGCGTCATAATCATAGGAACCGTAGAAGGCGGCATTGGCGGCGCAGTAGTTTTCGTAGTTTTCCTTTGTCAGGCGGTGCGCATCCTCCCGCATCCACCGGAGCATCCGGGAATTGATATGCTCTCCGTAATGGCCGGCATCCCGGTAATTATCGGCATCGCATATCATATCGTATTCGTCAAAGAAGGAGTACAGCCGGATGTTGTCGCAGGTCAGCAGGAGCTCAATGGCGTATTTTTCCGCGTCCAGCTGGCGCTGCAGGTTGCCGGTGCGGTCCATGCGGTCCCAGAAGAAGATGCTGTAGGGACTGAAGAACAGATAAAAGGTCACATCCGGGTTTTCTTCTGCCAGGGAGAGGACGTTCAACTCCAGATTTTCCTGAATGGTTGCCCGGTCCTCGTCCGTAAGCGGGTGGGTGGCGGTTGATTTGCCGGGCCGTGTATAGGTCTCGTTAATCGCGTCACGGCCCAGGGTGTACCAGTCTGCCCACCGGCAGTATTCGTCCATACTGAAGGCGGGTTTTCCCTCCAGAGTCTGCTGCAGGACATAGTCTGTAGCCGTCAGAAGGACGGTCTTGTTCATCAGATAATAGACATCGTTAAAGGGATTGTCGTCATAAAGATATTGAGGGTACCAGCTTGCGTCATAACGCAGCTCCTGGGGGTCACGGATCAGACCGTTGTAGTCAAGACACTGGAACACCATTTTCAGGTTCGGCGTCCGCTTCAGGGCGGTTTGGGTCTGCAGATAGATTTCGTGGTAGGTGGAGCCGAACAGAGCATCTAACTCGGAGGACTTGAAGTTTTCTGCCATGGAGGAGCCGGTGATGATGGTGTCATAGTCAAAATTGCGCAGAATCCCGTCATTCTGGTAGCGGCTGTCCAGTCCCGGAACGGCGACCCCGGGCAGGGGCTTGTGATAGTGAAAATAGGGATCCAGCAGCAGGGTCTTCCCGCACAGCAGGAGCAGAAGCACACCTACCGCACCGAAAAAGCCCAGGGCCCAGCCTTTGCTTGTCTTTTTCATAGAACCTCTCAGAAATTAAAGTACAGGAATGTGCTGACGCCGCTCAGGGAGAAAACGCTCCACACGAACACGACGGCTGCATAGACCATCCGTCCGGCGGTGGGCTGGAAGCGCTCTGTCTTTTCCAAGTCATTCGGCAGGAACAGAACGGAGAGCAGATTCAGCAGGAAGAACCCGATGAGCATTGCCAGATAGTTGGGCGAGTCGATGGAAAACCACCGGCGCAGGGCCGTGACCTCCGGCAGATGGAAGGCGGAAAGATAACCCTCCGCCACAGGACCGAAGTTCCCGGAGAACAGGGCGGAGATAAATCGGAAGCCCTCAGACAGGGAATTGGCCCGGAAAAAGACCCAGGTGATATTCAGAAATGCAAAGGTCAGCAGCCAGCGCAGCCATTTGGGCGGATGCAGCTTTTGAAGTCCGGGAGACGCTTTGACCATCCGGGTGAGCACAGAGGCCGCGCCGTGGAGGACACCCCAGAACAGAAAGCTCATGCCGGCCCCGTGCCACAGACCGCTGATGAGGAATACAAGTATTACATTGACGTAGGTCCGCAGCTTCCCCTTCCGGCTGCCGCCCAGAGGAATGTAAACATACCGTGTCAGAAAACGGGTCAGGGTTTTGTGCCAGCGATCCCAGAAATCCTGGATATCCAGGGCTTTGTAAGGCGAGTCAAAGTTTCCTGGAAGATTGATATTCATCATTTTTCCGATGCCCAGGGCCATATCGCAGTAGCCACTGAAATCCAGGTAGATCTGCAGGGTGTAGGCCAGCATGGAAACCAGCGCCCCGGTGCTGTCCAATGCGTCCACTCCGTTGAAGCCAACGTTGGCCACATTGCCGAAAAGATCCGCCAGCAGCACCTTTTTGCCGAGCCCCAGGGAAAAAAGATAGAGGCCCCGGGCCAGGTTGTCCCAGTTCAGCCTCCGGTTTTCCGGGGCGCGGAGCTGGGGAATCAGTTCATCATGTGTCACAATGGGACCGGCAATCAGCTGGGGAAAATAGGCCACAAAGCAGGCGTATTCCAACAAACTGTACGCTTCCGTCTCTCCCCGCCAGCTGTCCACCAGAAAGGAGATCTGCTGGAAGGTGAAGAAGCTGATGCCAAGGGGCAGAACGATGGTGTGCAGAGTGAAGGTTTCGCCCAATATGCTTCCGGCTTCGGTCAGAAAGAAATTCATGTATTTGTAGTAAAACAGCACGCCGATGTTGGCAAGCAGCCCCAGCGCCAGAAGAATGGTTTTGCGAGGAGGGGCAGTCCTCTGCTGCGCGTTCTCAGAAGCGGCGGCCTTTTGCATCAGACGGCTCAGAAGATAATTCCCGCCGATGCTGCACAGAATGATTGGAATGTACTTGGGGTTAAAGTAGCCGTAGAACCACAGAGACATTCCCAGCAGGAACAGCAGCGCAGGCTTCCGGCTGGGCAGACGGTTCAGGCTGAACCAGCCCACCAGGCAGAGCGGCAGGAACAGCAGGACGAAGATATAGGAGTTAAACAGCATCCGCCGGGCTCCTTTCGACCAGGTCCCGCAGCTGCATTGGGGCCATTAAAGGCTTGCCCATGGGGTCCGCAAGACGCTGGCACTCCATGCGGCAGGTGTCGATGGAGATGCTCAAAGATTCCCCTCCTGTTCCAAAGACAGAAGGTTCTCAAAAGCGGATATCCGCAGGTCATACTTTTCCGGCGTTCCGAAACCGTAGTCCGCCCAGACAAAAGGCAGGCCCGCGGCATAGGCTGCTTCCATATCCCCCTGTGTGTCGCCGACATAGGCGGCGGAGGTGATGCCGTATTTCTCCAAAAGAGTGCGGATGGTCGTGCCCTTGTCCGTACCTGTATCGCCGAAGCACAGATGGCCGGTAATCAGCCCGTCCAGGCCCAGCTTGCCGATGCACAGCTCCGGGTAGCCCTGCTGGCTGTTGCTGACGATGAACAGCCGGTGGGTTTTGGAAAGGGCAAGCAAAGTCTCCTTCACTTTGGGATAGCCGATGGGACATTCGTTCTCGTGGAGATATTGGTTCTCCGTGGCCATACACCGCTCCATGAGAGAATAGCGGTCCGCCGGAGCTAGATCCCCGAACAGCGCGTCAGCGATTTCCGTCATGACCTTGCCGAAAAGCGGCCGCAGGGTTTCCGCGGTCACGAAGCGATCGGTCATGCCCTCCCTGCGCAGCTGGATATTATACCCCTCGGCAACCAAAGCCCGGGAATCCCAGAGGGTGCCGTCGATGTCAAAAATAAGACTTTCCAAATTGTCCTCCTTACTGTAACGAATTGACAATTGACAATGAACAATTGACAATTATTGTGTCCCTGCGGGACGGGTTTGAAATTATTCTTTGATTTGTTTCCGAAGGAAGCTCCTTAATTGTCAACTGTCAATTGCCCTTACCCGTTCTCTTTCAGATGCCGTCTGATCCGGCTGATGATCATATCCAGGGCCACCACGTTTTTGCCGCCCTCCGGCACTACCAGATGGGCGTATTTCTTGCTGGGCTCCACGTAACGCTCGTGCATGGGCTTCACCGTCTGCTGGTACTGCTGAAGCACGCTCTGCAAGGAGCGGCCCCGCTTTTCCACGTCCCGCTTGATTCTGCGGCACAGGCGGATGTCAGCGTCGGAGTCCACGAAGATACGGATGTCCATCAGGTCCCGCAGTTCCCGGTTCTCAAAAATCAGAATGCCCTCTACAATAATGACCCGCCGGGGCTCCAGATGGATGGTCTCCTCACTGCGATTGTGAATGGCAAAGTCATACACCGGGCACTCTACGCTGTGGCCGTGGCGCAGCTGGTCCAGATGGTAGACCATAAGGCTGGTGTCGAAGGCATCAGGCTCGTCATAGTTCAGACGGCTGCGCTCCTCGTAGGTCAGGTCGTCATGGCGCTTGTAATAGTTGTCGTGGCTTAAAACCGTGACCTCGTCTTCGCAGTCGGCAATCAGATTTTTCATCAAAGTGGTCTTGCCGCTGGCGCTGCCGCCGGCGATGCCGATGACCAGAATGTCCTCATTTTCCATCTTTCTCTTCCTTCCAGTGATTTGTCAGACTTTTTCCCTCCAGAAGCCGCCAGGAAAGCCGCAGGATTTCCGGCGAATTCCAGCTGTTTTCAATAACAACTTCCCCGGGGCCTTCCCGCAGCAGCCCCGCCTCATCCAGCCGCCGCCGGGTCTCCCGGGCAGTGCCGTCGCCGCCGTCCAGAATGTCCACCTGGCCGCCCAAAATACGGGAGATGGTATGGGAGGCGAAGGGGTAGTGGGTGCAGCCCAGAACCAGAGCGTCCAGCCGTCCCCGGTAGGGGGTAAAGAGCCTTTGCAGCATATCTATGGTCCGCCGGGTGTCTACTTTGCCGGCTTCCACAATCTCCACCAGCCGGGGGGCGGGAATCTTGTAAATATCGCAGGTCACATCGTAGCGGTGCAGCAGCCGGGCAAACTTTTCCTCGGACAATGTCATGGGCGTCGCCATAACACCGATACCGCCGCCGGGATATCGGTCTGCCGCCAGCTTCAGGGCCGGCTCAATGCCCACAATAATGAGGTCGGGGTATTTTTCCCGCAGCTCCTTTACGGCGGCGGAGGTGGCGGTGTTGCAGGCGATGACCAGAGCCTTCAGCCCACGGGCCATGAGCTTTTCCACCACCGCAAAGCTCAGAGCCTGGACCTCGGCCTTGGTGCGGATGCCATAGGGCGCGTTGGCGGAATCGCCGTAATATAAAAATCTTTCATTGGGCATGACCCGCCGCAGATGCCGCAGCACACTGATGCCGCCCACGCCGGAGTCGAAGACCCCAATATAATCCTCTTTGGTGTTCAACCGTTCCACCTGCTTTGTGTAGATTTTTGTGCTTCTGCCGGAAGGGTTTGTACGGAGAGATTATAGCAAAAAGATGAGAAGAATGCAAGATAAGGAGCAAAGGTTCGTGACAATCGCGCGCCATGCCGTTTACAAATAAACACATGCCATATACTACGGATAGTACGGAGGGCCGTACACGCCGCCTCTGCCCGGACGGGAACAAAGGTTGGCACCTACTGCCGGGGCACGCCCGGACCGGACGGAGGATTCTTCGCAAAATGAATCTCCCGGATCTGAAAGTTGTACCGGTAGAAAAATGTCTTTTCGGGAGAAACACATTCCGCGGAAGGCCACTGAACTGGAAGTCCGTGAAAGAAAGACATTTGACTTGGAAGAAAAGACGAAAAATAGTCGAAAAGTGCACAAATAAACCGGAACTGTACACGGGTGAAAGCACGCTGCCCTTGCTGAAAAGAGAAAAACAGTAAAATATAACCAAACTGTAAAAAATGGATTGAAATATTGTTATATCTGTGGTAAAATAGACCCACTCTTTCAGAAAAGACAAATGTCCGTGAGAGAAATGAAATTTCCCCCGCCTCTTCCTGCAAATAGAGAGGAATGAGAATGTCTATGTTACGGAGACATCCGTTTCTATAGAAATTTAATTGGAGGTAATGAAATGAAAAGAACACTCGCACTGCTTCTGGCCGTTCTGATGGTTGTTTCCGTGTTCGCCGGCTGCTCCAACAAGAGCAATACCGAGACCACGGCCGCTGCCACCGCCGCCACCGAAGCAACCGCAGCTGCAGACAACGCGACCTATACCTATAAGGATTCCGTTCCTCTGCTGGCTGCCAACTGGAATCCCCACACCTACCAGACCAATGACGATGCCTATCTGCAGACTCTCATTCAGGTCGGCTTCTACACCTTCATCTTCAATGACGAGCTGAATCCCGTTGAGGACACCGAGGGCAACGTGAAGGCTCCCTTCACCGGCTACAAGTTCGTGCCTGAGATGGCCGCCAGCGAGCCTGTGGATGTGACCGAGCAGGTCAAGAAGGATCATCCCGAGTTTGGCATTCCCGAGAGCGCGACCGCCGGTTACGCCTACACCATCGACCTGAACCCCAACGCCTGCTGGGAAGACGGCACCCCCATCACCGCCGACGACTATGTGGAATCCATGAAGCGTCTGCTGGATCCGGAAATGCTGAACTACCGTGCTTCCGACTACTATGCGCAGAGCATGTGCATTGCCAACGCCGAGAGCTACGCCAAGGGCGGCACCACCACCTATGAGGCCAACGCCGACGCTATCGCCGACCTGACCAAGGGTGAGGACGGCCAGTATGTGGACACCAACGGCAAGAAGGTCTATGTTGCTCTGGGCGTTGGCTGCGAGCAGCTGGGCGGCGAAGTCCTGAAGGACTACGTTGACAACTACGGCGACCAGTACTTCGATGTTTCCAAGTACGAGACCCTGACCGCCAACGAGAACGCTGACGGCGTTGTTCCTCTGACCGACGAGACCCTGGACGCCCTGACCACTCTGGTCACCGGCAACGAAGCCTGGGGCGAGACCGACGGCTCCACCCTGCCTATGTATCTGGTCTACGCTGAGGAGTGGGCTGAGGTTCCCTTCGAGAACGTTGGCCTGTACAAGTCCGGCGACTACCAGATCACCATGGCCCTGTCCAAGAGCCTGGCCGGCTTCAACCTGCTGTACTCCCTGACCTCCAACTGGCTGGTCAAGACCGACCTGTACGACGAGTGCCTGAACAAGGACCAGAAGACCTCCACCTATGACACCAGCGTGGAGACCACCTGTTCCTACGGCCCCTACAAGCTGGTCTCCTTCCAGTCCGGCAAGGCTCTGCGCCTGGAGAAGAACGAGAACTGGTACGGCTGGAACGACGGCAAGCACGTCTACGTCGATCCCACCGATGGCAACACCTATCCCATGTACCAGACCACCGCTATCGACTGCCAGCAGATCGAAGAGGCATCCACCAACAAGATGATGTTCCTGAAGGGCGAGCTGATGGGCTACGGCCTGACCGCTGACGACTTCGCCACCTACCGCAACTCCGAGTTCTGCCACCGCATCCCCAAGGAGACCCTGTTCTTCCTGATCCTGAACGGCAACAAGAGCGTTCTGGATGAGCGTGAGGCCGCTGCTGACTTTGACGATACCACCAAGGACCTGCAGACCATGACGCTGACTTCCTTCCGGAAGGCTGTCGCTGTTACCTACGACAAGGAGCTGTTCGCCAGCACCATTTCTCCCGCCCGTTCCGGCGGCTACGGCATCATCGGCAACACCTATATCTACAACCCCGAGACCGGCGACACCTATCGGAGCTCCGAGCAGGCCAAGCAGGTCCTGTGCGACTTCTACTCCGTGGATACCAGCAAGTACGCCAACCTGGATGAGGCTGTTGCTTCCATCACCGGTTACGATCCCGAGGCTGCCAAGGAGCTGTTCACCGAGGCCTTCAACGAGGCTCTGGAGAAGGGCTACATCACCGACAAGGACGGCGACGGTGTCTCCGACCAGGTTGTGACCATCGAGTACTGCATGTCCGCAGACAACGACTTCCTGACCAAGACCATTGATTACCTCAATGAGAAGATGAACGAAGTCACCAAGGGCACTCCCTTCGACGGCAAGGTTCAGTTCGTCAAGTCCGCTCCTTACGGCAACGACTGGACCAACAAGATCAAGTCCGGTCTGTCCGACACCGTTCTGGCCGGCTGGACCGGTTCCAAGATGAACCCCTTCTCCCTGTCTGACCTGTACGTCAACCCCGTCTATCAGTATGACGCTGGCTGGTTCGATGCCACCACTGTGGATCTGACCCTGACCATCGACGGCAAGGAGCTGACCATGAACCTGCGTCAGTGGTCCGATGCCCTGAACGGCTCTACCGTCACCGTGAACGGTACCGACTACAACTTCGGTGAAGGCATTGCCGAGGTTGAGACTCGTCTGACCATCCTGGCCGGCATCGAGGGCAAGGTCCTGCAGACCTACGACTACCTGCCCATGCTGCAGGATTCCAGCATGGCTCTGCTGAGCCAGCAGGTCTACTACGTGACCGAGGATTACAACCCCGTCATGGAGTACGGCGGACTGCCCTACACCAGATACAACTACAACGACGCCGAGTGGGCTGCTTACATTGCTGAGCAGGGCGGCCAGCTGACCTATTAATTTTTAACGGAAACTCCGAGCCTATCGGAGCGCCCAAAGGCCAGTTTCCACTGAGAAAACTCTAACGCAGCTGTAATGGGGGCTTCGGCCCCCATTACAGTCGATTTCTGTATATGGGGAATGGACTGAGCCCTCCCGGAAACGGAAAGGCTGAGCCTATTCCCTGTTATAACAGGGTAAAATGCCCCGCAAGGTCTGCGGTTTCAAAAAATAAACAGGGAGGAAGGCAAATTGCTCAAATACAGTCTCCAAAGAATTGTCTACATGGTGATCGTCTTTATGATCATTACCTGCATGTGCTTTGTGCTGATCCGGATGCTTCCGCCGGCACAGCTGCCCGCAGGCGACCCCCATACCATCGTCATTGAGGCCCGCCGGGAAGCGGCAGGTTACAACAAACCCTATATGGTCCAGTTCGGAATATTCCTGAAGGATATTGTAACGGACTTCAACTGGGGCGTCAGCGACAAGCTGTTCTTCGGACAGGATGTCGTGAAGCTGTTCTCCCAGAGAATGCCCGCTACCGTTATTGTCAACCTCTATTCCGTGCTGTTCAGCATTCCTCTGGGCATTGCCTTCGGCATCTTCGCGGCGCTGAAGAAGAATACCTGGGTGGACTATACCATTTCTACCCTGACCATGGTGGTCATTTCTGTGCCCAACTTCGTTTACGCCTTTATCATCCAGTATGTATTCAGCTATAAGCTGGGCTGGCTGCCTTTCCTGATGAAGTCCGGCACCGACTGGTTCAGCCCCGCTATGTTTGTCAGTATGATTCCCGCCATCATGTCCCTGGGCTTTGGCACCGTTGCCGCGTTTACCCGGACCACCCGGGCGGAGCTGACGGAGGTGCTGACCAGCGAATTCATGCTGCTGGCACGGACCAAGGGCCTGACCAAGGCTCAGGCCACTGTGCGCCACGCTTTGCGGAACTGCTTCGTAGTCGTCGTTCCCGCCATCATCGGCGAGTTCGTCAGCATTCTGGGCGGCAGCCTGATCATTGAGAAGATTTTCTCCATCCCCGGCGTCGGCCGCCTGACCATTGACGCCATCAACGCCCAGGACTACCCGATCTTCATGCTGACCACCTGCTTCTACACCGCAATCGGACTGGTCGCCAACCTTGTGGTCGATATCAGCTACGGCTTTATCGATCCGCGCATCAGAATGGGGTCTAAGAAATGAGCAATAATACGAATTTTGAACATATTCCCCAGGAGAAATTTCGGTTCGTCCAAATGGATGCCCAGCTCCACGACAAGCGGCTGGAGACCAAGTCCCGCAGCTTCTTCCAGGATGCCCTGCTGCGATTCTCCAAGAACAAGTCCTCTGTGGTTGCTGCCTGGATTCTTGCTTTTCTGATCCTGTTTTCTCTGATTTCTCCGCTGTTGTCCCCCTATTCCATCAACGATAAGGACAAACTGTATATCAACTACCCCTCCTATGTTCCTTCCATTGCCAAGCTGCATATTGGTATTATGGACGGCGCCAAGGTACATTCCAGCCAGAATGAGACTTCCATGAACTACTGGAAGGGCATCGCCCAGGAGACCGGAATGGAGCCTGTGCTGGGTGTGGTGAAGGAAAACGTCACCACCGTCAAGTACCGGGGCCAGATGGTAGAGCGGAAGACCTACGATCTGTACGTGAACCGGTATTATGAGCTGGGTATTGTTTACCGCGTGTTCTCCTATGCCGAGTTCCAGAAAATTCAGGATTGGCAGAACGAGACCGGCATTCAGGTCATCTACCCCTATGTAGACCCTGCCGACATCGGCGGCTCCACGGATACCCCCAATATCTGGTATCAGGTGGACGGCAGCGGCAGCGCCGTGCTGGACGCCGATGGCAATCTGCAGCCGGTCTACTGCACCAAGAAGTCCATTGAGGGCGCGGAGTACAACTCCCTGCGCATTGCGGGCGACGACGGCAGCTATATTTACTCCGCCAAGAAGTCCGGCTCTGTTCAGGCTCGTGTGTGCTACTACAACTACTACCAGTACCTGAACGGCCATGAGCCAAGCTACGTCTTCGGAACCACCTCCATGGGTCAGGACCTGTTTGCCGCCGTTGGTGTTGGCGCACGGTTCTCTCTGATTTTCGCTCTGCTGGTCTCCGCCATCAACCTGACCATCGGCGCCATCTACGGCGCCATTCAGGGCTACTACGGCGGCCGTATTGACCTGTTCATGGACCGTATTTCCGATATCCTGTCCGGCCTGCCCTTTGTGGTCGTTATCACCCTGTTCCAGCTGCATCTGGCACAGAAGTGGGGCGTTGTACCGTCGCTGCTGTTCGCGTTCGTGCTGACGGGCTGGATCGGTATGGCCGCCCTGACCCGGAAGCAGTTCTACCGCTTCAAGGGCCAGGAATTCGTTATGGCTGCCCGTACTCTGGGCGCATCCGATGCCCGGCTGATGTTCAAGCACATCTTCCCCAATGCCATCGGCACCATTATCACCAGCTGCGCTCTGGTTATTCCCAGCGTTATCCGGTCTGAGACCACCATTTCCTATCTTGGCATTGTGGATCTGTCCGCTTTCGCCGGCACCACCATCGGCACCCTGCTGAGCCAGGGCAATGCCGCCGTTACAAGCGCGCCTCATACGCTGCTGTGGCCCAGCATCTTCCTGAGTCTGCTGATGATCTCTTTCAACCTGTTTGGCAACGGCCTGCGGGATGCCTTTAACCCGACTACCAGAGGGGAGGACGACTGATGGAAACCAAACTGCAAGTGCGTAATCTGCGGATATCCTTCCGCACCTCCAACGGTAAGGTCCAGGCTGTTCGGGGTATTGACTTTGACCTGGCCAAGGGCGAGACCCTGGCCATCGTGGGCGAGTCCGGCTCCGGCAAGTCCGTGACCTCCAAGGCAATTCTGGGCATTCAGGCCAACAATGCCGTCACCGAGTCCGGCGAGATTATCTATGACGGCAAGGACCTGCTGAAGATCAGCGAGGAGGAGTTCCACAAGATTCGGGGCGACAAGATCGCCATGATCTTCCAGGACCCCATGTCCAGCCTGAACCCCATTGTCAAAATCGGCCGCCAGCTGACCGAGGCTATGCTCCTGAAAGGCAAGGCCCGCCAGCGGGAGAGCCGCAGGAACTTCAACGATACCCTGAAGGGCCTGAATACCGCCATGATCCAGACGCTGGCTCCCAATGACTCCGAAAAGGCCGCCCGTCTCACCCAGATGTGCAAGGACTTCGACAAGTTTGAGTTCAAGCATATCGAGCTGGAAGCTGCTTACGCAAAGGCCCATGAGGCCGCCCAGGAGGCTCTGGACGATCTGGACGTTCTGATTTTTGAGCTGGAAAAGCAGGCGGATAAGGACGCCACCGATCGGGTGAATGATATCGCCGTTCAGGCCGCCGCCTCCGTCAACGAGTATGTGGTCAAGGAAGAGGCCGAGCAGATAAAGTCTCTGGCCGGTTCTTTGAACAAGCTCTATAAGGATGGCAGAAAGTCCGGAGACCAGTCCGGGACTCTCTCCGCCATGCGGGAGATCCGGGAGATTCTCCGCTCCGCCATGGCCAAGGAGGCCCCCAACTTCTTCCGCATGGGTTACTATGTGACCTTTGCCAACGAGCCTCTGCCTGCTATGCCTGTTCCGGAACTGAACGAGTTCCTGCTGGGATATCTGGATGGTCATTTCATGAACGAGTTCCTGGAAAATACCGTGGCCGCGCTGAAGTACACCGCCAATACCTCCTATGAGAACATGGCCAAGGCTGTGGAAGCGCTGGAGCAGGCCAGAAGCGTTTTCGGCAGGGAGAACCTGGATAAGAAAGAGTCCTATGATACCCACAAGGCTCTGAACGCCGCTGTTATGGCCACGGTGGATTCTCTGAACATCCACAAGGATTCTCTGACCCATACCTTCTCCACCAGTCTGAAGAGCGAACTGGATACCTACTTCCACGCCATTGCCGGCAATGCCAAGGCCATCAAGGCTCACGACAAGGACAAGCGGAAGCACGACAAGCTGGTTGCCCGGGGCAAGACTCCTGACTGGGAAGTCGCCGCCGCCTCCACTGTGGATATGGAGCTGGTCAAGCAGAACATCGACCACCTGCTGACCCGTCTGATTGAGCATTATCAGGAGCTGCTGGCCCGGAAGCAGGACCGGGACTACAAGGCGCAGGCCATTGAACTGGTGGATTTCTTCAAGGCAAACGCCTCCGGCGTTGTGGACAAAGTAACAAAGCGCATTGCCAAGCGCCGCGCCATCAAGCTGATGGACGAGGTTGGTATTGCCGAACCCCACAGACGCTACAACCAGTATCCCTTTGAGTTCTCCGGCGGTATGCGGCAGAGAATCGTCATTGCCATCGCCCTGGCCGCCAACCCGGATATCCTGATCTGCGACGAGCCCACCACCGCTCTGGACGTAACCATTCAGAGCCAGATTCTGGAGCTGATTAATAAGCTGAAGCGGGAGCGCCAGTTGTCCGTTATCTTTATCACCCATGACCTGGGCGTTGTGGCCAACATGGCCGACCGCGTGGCTGTTATGTACGCCGGAAAGATTGTGGAGTACGGCACCGCCGAGGATATCTTCTACCGTGCCGCCCATCCCTATACCTGGGCGCTGATGTCCTCCATGCCGGATCTGGACACCAACGAGAAGCTGGAAGCCATCCCCGGTACACCCCCCAATATGATCTATCCCCCTGTGGGTGATGCCTTTGCGGCCCGGAACAAGTATGCCATGCAGATCGATTTCGAGCAGCAGCCTCCCATGTTTAAGATCAGCGATACCCACTATGCCGCCACCTGGCTGCTGCACCCCGATGCGCCCAAGGTGGAAATGCCCAAGATCATTGTTGACCGTATTCGCAGAATGAAGGAAAAGAACGGAGGTGCCGCGGATGGAGAATAAGAACCAGGAAGTCCTGCTGAAGGTAGACCATCTGTGCCAGTACTTCGGACCTACCAAGGCTGTGGACGATGTGAGCTTTGAGATCAGGAAGGGCGAGGTCTTTGGCCTGGTCGGCGAGTCCGGCTGCGGCAAGACCACCACCGGCCGTTCCATCATCAAGCTGTACAACATTACCTCCGGCAGTGTGTTCTTCAAGGGCATCCGCATTGCCGCGGGCAAGCAGTCCTACAAGAACACCATTGAAAAGGCCAGAGAGGACTACAAGACCGCTTCCAGTGAGCATCCCGAGAATGCCGCCGCGCTGAAGGCGGAGATGGAGAAGACCATCTCCGAGCAGCGCCGCCTGATGAAGGAAGCCGATGCCGATCAGAAACACTGTGACAAGGTCTACGCGCAGCAGCGGACAGCTGCCGTGAAGGAAAAGTATGAGGCTCTGCTGACCAAGGCGTCCGGCGAAGAGAAAACCAGACTGGAGGCCGAGTACAGGAACGAGCTTCGCAAGGCAAGGAAGACCCGGCTTGTGACCCAGATCCAGATGATCTTCCAGGACCCCATCGCCTCTCTGGACCCCCGTATGACCGTCAAGGAGATCATCTCCGAGGGCCTGGTCATTCAGGGTGAGCGGGACGATCAGGTCATTACCCAGAAGGTCAATGAAATGCTGGAACTGGTTGGCCTGGTGCCTGAGCATGCCACCCGCTATCCCCATGAGTTCTCCGGTGGCCAGCGGCAGCGTATCGGCGTGGCCCGCAGCGTCATTATGAACCCTGAACTGATCATCGCGGATGAGCCTGTGTCCGCTCTGGACGTGTCCGTTCAGGCGCAGGTAATCAACCTGCTGAACGAGCTGCGGGAGAAGTTCGGCCTGACCATTCTCTTCATTGCCCATGACCTGTCCGTGGTCAAGTACTTCTCCGACCGCATCGGCGTTATGTACTTCGGCAAAATGGTGGAGATGGCCTCCTCTGACGAACTGTTCGCCCACCCCCTGCACCCCTATACCAAGTCCCTGTTGTCCGCCATTCCTCTGCCGGACCCCGTGTACGAGAAGAAGCGCCAGCGGATCACCTATAACCCTCTGGCTGAGCACGACTACTCTGTGGACAAGCCCAGCTTCCGGGAAGTCGCTCCGGGCCACTTCGTTCAGTGCAATGACGCGGAGTTTGCCAAGTATCAGCAGGAGCTGAGCAAATGAACAAGAAGCTGAAGAGCTTTCTGGTGAGTTTTGCCGTGGGCGCTGTGCTCTGCGCCCTGGTGATTCTCATCAACCGGGATCAGGGCTACGGTACCCTGCGCCAGCTGTGTGACGGCTGCTTTGTGGCAGCAGTGCTGCTGCTGGGCGTAGGTGTGCTTCGGTTCGTTGCCAACCAGGGAGTCTTTGACGTGCTGGGTTACGGCGTGCAGTCCGTGTTCCATCTCCATGTGCCCGGTGCCAGCATCGGCAACGCCCGGGACCAGGAGACCATGCAGGAATACCAGGCCCGGAAGGCGAAGAAGCGCAAAAGCCCCGCGGGGCTGCTGTACGCGGGCCTTGTGTGGCTGGCCGTATCTGCCGTCCTTCTGATCGTTTTCGAAATGACCGCATAAAATCCCAGCCGCCGAAAGTTCCCTCTTTACGGCGGCTGGATTTTTTTGTAAAATCAGGGTGAGACATGATCAGCTTTACAAAGAACCATAGAAAGGCGAAACCATGGAAAAAAAACGTTCGTTTCTGAATAGGCTTTTTCGCGCGCTTCTGCTGGCAGCTTTGGCGGTGGGCTATCTTGCGGTCTGCTCCCTGTCCACGACCCCTCTGCTCAAGTACAACGTGGGCCAGGATGCCGCCTTCTTTCGGCTGGTAGGGGAGGGCATGACGAAAGGACTGCTTCCTTACCGGGATTATTTTGATATGAAAGGGCCCTATCTTTTCTGGATGGAGTACCTGGGCCAACTCCTGCTGCCCGGGCGGCTGGGAGCCTTCACCGTGCAGTGCCTGTGCCTGTTTGTGACGCTTCTGTTCAGCTTCAAGTGCTTTGATTTGATTTCCCCGGAAAAGGGCTGCCATCTCTGGGCCTCGCTTCTGCTGCTGTTTCCCGGGGCGGTCATGCTCAGCTATACCATGACCGGCGGCAATCTGACGGAAGAGCTGTCCATGCCCTTTTTGATGCCTTGCCTGTACCTGTGCCTGAAATATCTGGGCGTTACAAGAATCCCAAGTCCCGAAAACCAGGACCATCCCCCTCTGTATGGCCTCTGTTACGGGATTGCGTTCGGCATCATGGCCATGATCCGGGTCACCAACGCCGCTATCATTGGGGCTATTCTGCTGACCGTCACCTGCAATCTGCTGGCATGGAAGCGTATCCGGAATCTGTTTGCCAATGCCGGAATGTTCCTGCTGGGCATTTTGGCGGGCATTGCCCCGGCTTGTGTCTGGGCGTTCCGCAACGGTATCCTTGGTGACATGATTTCCCAGGTCTTCCTTTTCGGCTTTGCCTATTCCGATGAGGCGGGCTTTGTGGAAAAACTGTGGAATCTGAAAAATATCTGGCCCTGCCTGCTGACGGTGCTGTTTCCTCTGATCGTACTGGTGGTCTACCGGGTAAAGGACTGGAAGCAGTGGCTGCTGTACGTTTCCGGAGTGCTGACGCTGCTGACGGCGGCAGCGATGGGTAACGGCTACGCCCATTATTTTGTGCTGGCGCTGCCCCTTTGGGTACTGGGAGGTTATCTGCTGGCCTGGAATGCCCAGCGGCTCCAGATTCGCCGGGCCAAGAGCCGGTGGGTGTGCCTGACCGCGTCCGTTTTGCTGATACTGGCCTCCGTAGCTGGACAGTGGAAACTGCTCTGCCCCCGGGCTATCGAGGAGATCCGCTATGCCATGTACTGCGTCCGTTATAATGTGGAGGAGCGGCAGGACTATGATGCTGTGCAGGCGCTGCTGGCCCATATTCCGGAGGAAGAGCGGGATAGAGTATATGTCTATGGCCTGAGTTCCTGCTCGGCCTGGTACATTCAGGCTGGCCTCCAGCCACCCATGCGCTACTGCGACTGGCAGCCCCACTACATCCAGCTGGCCCCGGAGATTGGCCGGGAGATCGAGAACTACCTGCGCAGTGGGGAAGCCAGGTGGGTGGTGACCGGTGCGGACACTGTGGAACCTGATACCGTCGCCGCCATGCTGGAAAGCGAATACTCATGCGTTGATACACAGTCTGGTTACAGCCTGTGGAAAAAATGAATAGTTCCGCCAGTTCTGGCAAACACTACCTCCGGAAAATCTTTTCTGGAGGTAGTTTTCTATGAAATTGCGAAAGATACTCTGCCTGCTGTTCCTGCTGGCCTTGCCAATGTCGGCAGCAGCCGCGGAAGTTGAAAGCGGCAGCGTCTATTGCTTCGGTTCTCAGGAGTTTGGGGAAGATCTGCAGGGCGTGTGCCTGCGGGAGATCCCGGCCTCGGGGGTGCTGCGGCTGGGGAATCGGGTGCTGCGTTCCGGGGACGTGCTGACCTGGGAGCAGCTGAACGCCGTCACTTATACACCGGACAGAACAGAAGCGGATATTGTGGAGACCCTGGCCTATCTGCCTGTCAGTGATTCGGGGCTGGGGGCTGAGATAAGCCTGAGCCTTGGTATCCGGGGGAAAGAAAATAAGGCCCCCATTGCGGAGGATTCCGCCATGGAGACCTATAAGAATCTGGCAAATACGGGCAATCTGCGGGCAAAGGATCCGGAAGGGGAGACTCTGACCTTCACAGTTACCCGCCAGCCCCGCAGGGGTGAGGTGACCATCGGGGAAAACGGGGAATTCACCTATACGCCCAAAACCAATAAGGTCGGCGTGGATTCCTTCGCCTATACGGCTGCGGATCCTCAGGGGAAGGTTTCCCGGGAGGCAACAGTCACCATTACCATTCTCCGCCCCACAGAACCCACAGAGTATACGGATACCTTCGGCACGGACTGCGCCTTTACGGCGGAGTGGATGCGTTCAACGGGAATTTTTGAAGGCGAAACCCTGGCGGGAAATCCCTGCTTCTTCCCGGAGAAGACCGTCACGAAGGGTGAGTTCCTGACAATGGTCGTGAAAACGCTGAGCATTCCTGTGGAAGACCAGGCGGACGCGTCTCTCAGCGGAAATATCCCCCAATGGCTGCGTCCCTATGCCGTGGCAGCGCTGCGGGCAGGTCTCACCGCCGGGACGATCTGGCAGGGGGACTTTGAGGAAGCCGACGCTGTGACTTCCGGAGAAGCGGCTGCCCTGCTCTGCGCCTGCATGGATCTGGAGGCGGAACCGGAAGCACGTCTGGCGGCGCTGGAAGAATGCGGTCTGTCCCTCCCGGATAGGGAAAATCTGACCCGTGAAGATGCGGCCAATGTGCTTTACCAGCTCAGCGGATTGTTGAAAACGTAAAAACAGGGGCGACGTAAAGTCGCCCCTGTTTTGCAAAACCTGAATGAATAGAGAAATTTAGGCCGCAAGATCGGTGCCCAGAAGGTATTTCTTCGCGGGCGTCTTCATAAGAATGAAGCCCACCAGCAGGATCGCCAGCATGTCCACCAGCATGTATGCGGCGTTGTACAGCGCGGAATAGATCCAGGGAGTGGTCATGGTCATGTTGAAGAAGGTTTCGGGCATGTACTCGGCCCAGATGGTGGCACCCACCACATAGTGGACCAGGAACCGGGCAACGCAGGCAACCACGGTTGCCAGATAGAACTTGCCCTTGAACAGGCCCGCCAGACCCAGAACGGTGTAGGCAATCACGAAGTCGCCCAGGATGCTCTGCCAGCCGATGGCGATGCCGCCCTCAAACATGGTCTGCAGCAGGGAGTGGGCGAACGCCACGATCATGCCCGGGCCAAAGCCCCAGCGGACACAGAAAACGATGATGGGCAGCATGGCCAGATCCACGGAGCCGCCCCAGGGCATTTTGTACAGGGGCAGGAAGCTGAGGATCTCTGCCAGAGCGATGAGGATTGCGCCCTCGGTCAGAGCGCGGAGTTTTGCGTGAGAAGTTTGCATGGAATAGACCTCCAAAGAAAAAATGCCGCATTGCAGCCTGTCCGGGTGCAATGCGACATAAAAAGGTCATGGTCCGCATCTTTCCCTCCGACGGTATTAACCGTATCAGGTTTAGCGGGTCAGGGCTCTCATCCCTATCTCAGCCGGTTTACCGGCCCCCCGAAGACGGCGCTATGCGATTGACTCTATTATACACAATTTGTTCATTTTGTCAAGCCATATCCAGAGCAAGCTGCTTGCCGCCCAGAATGTGGAAATGCAGATGGGGCACGGTCTGTCCGGCATCGGCTCCGCAGTTGGAGACTACCCGGTAACCGCCCGTCAGGTTTTCCGCTTTGGCGATCTGGGGGATGACCTCGAAGATGTGCGCGACCACGGCGCTGTTTTCGGAAGTCACGCCGTCGCAGCCGGAGATATGGGCCTTGGGGATCACCAGAATGTGGGTGGGTGCCTGGGGATTGATGTCCCGGAAGGCGAAGACGGTCTCATCCTCATAGACCTTGGTGGAAGGAATTTCTCCGGCAATGATCCGGCAGAAAAGACAATCGTTCATATATATACCTCCATAGAATTAAAGTCCGAGAATATTCACGCCAAGCAGGCTGACGGTGGTCATAATGCCCGCGGCAATAAAAACTCCGGTCAGAACGGCGGCCACGGTTTTCCTGAACCCCAGGTCCAGAAAGCTGGCGCCCAGAGTGCCGGTCCAGGCTCCGGTGCCGGGGAGGGGAATGCCCACAAAGAGGGCCAGGGCAATGACCAGGCCGTACTTGCCGAAGCGGCTGGAAGAGAGCTTTTTGCCCGCGGCCTCGCCTTTGTCATGAAAGAAGTGACAGATTTTGCTTAGACCGGGCTTATCCAGCCCCCAGACCAGAAACTTCCGGGCAAAGAGATAGATGATGGGCACAGGCGCCATATTGCCCAGCGCGCACACGGCGATGGAGGGCAGGGTATCCAGTCCCATACCGATGGCAATGGGCACCGCCGCCCGCAGCTCGATCAGAGGCACCATGGAAATCAGGAAAACAGACAGATATTTCAGAAACATGTTATCACCATTTGTATTGTTTAGGTCTTATCGGAACACCGTCCTATTGTAGCATGGTCTTTCCCGGGATGCAATGGAAAATGGGTTAATTTTTGATTAAAATCCCCTGCGGAGTTTGTCCGCAGGGGAAAAATCAGGCAGTCTTAGTCTCTTTGATGACTACATAGCCGTCAACCAGATTGGCCTTTTCCAGAGTCCCTTCCACAGCGGTCTGGCGCTCCATCAGGTCGGTCAGAATGATGACGCCGTCTTTCTGCTCAATGGTCATGACATTTTTCATAATGACCTCTTCCGGGGCCACGGTATTGCGGTAAACCGTAGAAAGACACATAGAAATTCCTCCTTATTCGGCAAGGCTGCTCAGCACAACGCTGAGGCGCATGTTGCCCTTTTCAAAGTCGGAAACGGCGGCCATGACCTGCTCATAGGCAGTGTGGTTGCCGGCTTCCTCCAGTTTTTTGGCCAACTCTGCCAGCTCTTTGGCATGGGCCGCGTTGTGGCCAACCATGTACTTCATGAGGGCGGTCAACTCCTCCATAGGAGTGTGCTCGCAGGGCGTGCCGCAGCTGCCGCAGCTATGGCCGCAGTCGTGGCTGTGGTCATGGGGATGCCCGTGCTCATGGGTGTGGGTCGTGCCGTCGGCGTGGGTGTGCTCGTGGGTATGGGGATGCTCATGGGCATGCTCAGCCACATGCTCGTGTTCATGGGTATGGGTTGTTCCGTCCTCGTGGGTGTGCTCATGGGTGTGGCCACCGATATGATCGTGATCCAAATGCATAGTTTGAATCCTCCTATCTGTATTTTTTTATCTATTATAGCCGCTGTGGGTGGATATGTCAAAGGTTTCTTTTGCAAAGATTTCTCCCGCAAACCGGCAGGGGCGAAGTTCCTGCCGGTTTGACATTCCCGCGCGCAAAGGCTATAATAAAACAAAAACGTTTGGAGAGCGCTATGGTCAATTTTACGGAAATCACGGATTTCAACGCACCGGAATTGGATGTGTACGCACGGCTGACGGAGGCTCAGCTGCTGAATCGTTTTGAGCCGAAAAAGGGAATGTTCATTGCGGAAAGCCCTAAGGTCATTTGCAGGGCGCTGGATGCCGGGTGCAGACCCGTTTCACTGCTTGTGGAGCGGAGCCACTGCAACGAGGAGGCTCAGGAGGCCATTGCCCGATGCGGCGATGTGCCGGTGTACACGGCGGAGATGCCCATCCTTACCCAACTCACCGGCTTCCAGCTGACGCGGGGCATGCTCTGTGCCATGCTGCGGCCGAAGCAGCCCGGCCCGGAGGAAATCCTGGGTGCCTGCCGCCGGGTAGCTGTGCTGGAAAATGTTATGAATCCAACGAATGTTGGAGCCATTTTCCGCAGTGCCGCCGCTCTGGGCATGGACGCGGTTCTGCTGACCTCCGGCTGTACGGACCCCCTGTACCGCCGCAGCGCCCGGGTGAGCATGGGCACGGTTTTCCAGGTGCCCTGGGCCTATGTGCCGGAAAACTGGCCGGAGATCCTGAAAAACGCGGGGTTCGTCACTGCCGCCATGGCCCTGACGGATGACAGCGTATCTATTGACGACCCCACCTTGCGGCAGCGGGAAAAACTGGCTGTGGTTCTGGGTACGGAAGGGGACGGCCTTGCCCGGAAAACCATTGCCGCTTGTGATTATACCGTAAAAATCCCCATGTACCACGGCGTAGACTCCCTGAACGTGGCCGCCGCCAGCGCGGTAGCGTTCTGGGAACTGCGGGCAAGATAATCAATTGACAATTGACAGTTGACAATTGACAATTTGAGTGCTTTCTTCGGAAAGATTTCCCAATAATTCAAATATGTCCCGCAGGGACACAATAATTGTCAATTGTTCATTGTCAATTGTCAATCCATTCCCCCCGGACGCCAGAATTTATGAGATCGCTATAAAAAACCCGGCGCTGCCTTCGGAATTGGGCAGCGCCGGATAAATTATTCTTTTGTGAATCTCGCCAGAAAATCCTTTGTCTCCTGCTTCCGGGGGCTGCCGAAGAGTTCGGCGGGGGTGCCCTGTTCACAGATGACGCCGTTTGCCATATAGACCACATGGCTGCTTACGTCCCGGGCGAAGGCCATCTCGTGGGTCACCACCAGCATGGTCATGCCTTCCTGGGCCAGCCGCTTCATAACGGACAGCACTTCCCCCACCATTTCCGGGTCAAGGGCGGAAGTAGGCTCGTCAAAGAGCAGAACCTCAGGACGCATGGCAAGAGCCCGGGCAATGGCCACACGCTGCTTCTGGCCGCCGGAGATCTGCCGGGGTTTGGCGTTGATGTAGGGGGCCATGCCCACCTTTTCCAGATACTCCATGGCGGTTTTCCGGGCCTCGTCCTTATGGACCTTCAAGACTTTGATCTGGCCAACCATGCAGTTTTCCAGCACGGTCATGTTGTTGAACAGATTGAAGGACTGGAATACCATGCCCACATGGCTGCGGTATTCCGGCTGGTTTACGCCCCGGCCCACCATATTTTTGCCGTGGTAGAGGATTTCGCCGGAGGAAGGGGTCTCCAGCAGATTGATGCACCGGAGCAGGGTGCTCTTGCCGGAGCCGGAAGCGCCGATGATGGAGGTGACGTCGCCCTTTTTCACGGTGAAGTCGATATCCCTCAGCACCTCATGGGTGCCGAAGCTCTTGGACAGGTGGTTTACCTGCAAAATCAAATCGTCCATATCAGCGTTCCCCTCTGTTTCTTCCGTATTTTGCGTTCTGATATTCCCGGTTCTGCTCGTCAAAGGGCGTGCCCTTGTCCGGGTGGCTGTAAGTTCCGGCGGTCATGACCAGGGGGTCAACAGCCACCAGCTCATAATCGCCTTTCCCGTCCATCTTCTTTTCCAGCCAGCGCAGCAGGAAGGAGGCGATAAGGGTCATGGTGAGATACCCAATCATTTCCACCGCCGCGGAGGGAAAGTACAGATAGCTGGCGCCCACAGCGGCCCGGTGGGCGGAGAAAAAGTCCGGGAAGCCGATGATGAACATGACGGAGGTATCTTTCACGTTGATAATGAAGTTGTTGCCGATCTGGGGCATGATGTTCCGCAGAGCCTGGGGGAGAATCACGTTCAGCATGGTCTGCACGTGGGTCATGCCGATGGCCTTGGCGCCTTCGGTCTGGCCCGGGTCAACGGAGATGATGCCGCCCCGGACGGACTCGGCCATATAAGCGCCGGTGTTGATGGAAACCACCAGAATGGCGGCGGCCCAGATGTTGTCAAACCGCTGGGCACCGTTTGTGAAATAGGGAAGACCGTAGTACAGGAACACCGCCTGCAGCACCATGGGGGTGCCCCGGAAGACCTCCACATAGATGCGGACAATGGCCCGAATCAGCTTCAGGAAAAACTTCTTCACCGGGGAATCGCCGGGGGCACAGGGAATGGTGTTCAGCACACCGCACAGAAAGCCGATGACGCAGCCAATGGCCGTTGCCGTCAGGGCAAGGATCAGGGTGTTGCGCATACCGGTCAAATAGGAAGCGCCATATTTGGCCCAGAGCTTGCCAATATCATTGACAAGCTGAATCAGAATTTCCATGAAAGCAAATTACTCCTTTTCTTTATTGAAACGCAGGCATTGCGAACCGGTTTCCCGATTCGCAATGCCAAATTTTCTTACTCGCTCAGGGGCTGGATGACGATGGCCTGCTCCATGAGGGCGTTCATGTCGTCAGCAGTCATGGTGGACAGCACGGAATCGATCATGTTCTTCAGCTCGGTGTTGCCCTTCTTGACGGACACGCCAATGTTGACGTTCTCGGCCCGGACCTCGTCAGAGAACTGGAAATCGCCCTCCGTGCCGGAGAAGTCCAGAATGGTCATGTCGGGGTAGGCGGCCACAGCGCCCTGGGCGGTGGGCATGTCGGTGCAGATGAAGTCCACGCTGCCGGTCTCCAGGGCCATCAGCATGGCGGGAGCGGTCTCAGCGGCGGTCTGGACCAGAGCGCCGCTGATCTGGGGCAGGCACTGGTCGTACCAGATGGTTGCAATCTGGGCGGTGCACTTGCCGCCAGCCAGATCGGCAATGGAGGTGGCGGTGGCATAGGGGCTGTCCTTCTTGGTGACGCAGACGATAGAGGCGTAGAAGTAGGGGCCTGCAAAGTCCACCTGCTCGCTGCGCTCGGCGGTCATGGACTGGCCGGCGATGACGGCATCATAGATGCCGGTCTGGACGCCGGGCACCAGGGAGTCCCAGTCGGCCTGGATGACCTCCAGCTGCCAGCCGTTGGCCTCGGCGATCTTCTTGCCGATCATTACGTCATAGCCGTTGGCGTAGGAACCGGGCACATTGGAGATGGGCACGGCACCGTTGGAGTCGTCGCCCTGCATCCAGTTGTAGGGGGCATAGGCGCACTCCATGGCGATGGTCAGCACGCCGTCTTCCACGCCGGTACCACCGGCAGCATCGGTTTGTACAGTCCCCTGGTTAGAAGCAGCGGAGGAGCCGCAGGCGGCCAGGGACAGTGCCAGCATCAGGGCCAGTACCAGGCAAGTGATTCTTCTCATTTTTGTTTACCTCTTGTTTCTTGATTTTTCCGAAGATTGTCGGATACAAAAAACCGGATCGCCTATGCAGGCGATCCAGGTAAAATACGACGAAACAAAGAAACTTGCCGGCCGGATCCTACGATAGCGCTCCACATAAACGTGACAGTCCGGCAGATATTCTCTGACGGCCCAGCGGGAAAAGGCCTTGCACGCCTTTTCGGGCTTCGGCGGCGTTTCCTTTTGCTTTCTCCGGCTGCAAGACCTTGGAGAAAGGGACTCATAAGCACCGCACCTCTACCATAAGCGATTCAATTTGTAGACCTATGGTACTCCCGCAAAAAGCAAAAGTCAATAGAGAATCCGCAAAAATTCCGCCTTTTCGGAAAGTCTGTGAAAAGCCCCTTGCATTTATCCGGGAGGGTGTGGTAAAATTGTGAAAAATGTCGGAAAGGAAGTATCCCTATGGAGAAAAAAATCACGACCGTTGTTTTCGATATGGGTCAGGTACTGATCCATTGGACGCCTATGAAGATCGTTGAGCATATGGCCCTGACGGAGCGGGACAAGGCGCTTTTGATGACCGAGTTGTTCCAGAGCGTGGAATGGGTCCAGACGGACCACGGCACCATTACCCTCAACCAGGTGGTGGAGCAGGTGAACGCCAGACTGCCGAAGCATCTCCATCCCGCTGTGGAGGAGATCGTCATGGGATGGTGGCACAGGCCCTTGGTGCCCATGGAGGGCATGGGGGAGCTGGTAAAGGAACTGAAAGGACTGGGCTATAAGATCTATCTGCTCAGCAACGCCAACGTGGATCTGCGGAAGTATTTTGGCCGCATTCCCGGCTCCGAGTGCTTTGACGGCCTGATGGTTTCCGCCGAGGAAAAGCTTATCAAGCCCCAGCACGAGATATTCAAGGCCCTGTACGACCGGTTCCGTCTGAATCCGGAACACTGCGTTTTCATTGACGATTCCCCCGCCAACATCGAAGCCGCCCTCTGCACCGGCATGGACGGCATCATCTTCCGCGGCAGCGCGGAACGACTGCGCAGAGAGCTGCGGGAAAAAGGAATAAACGTTGCGGCGGCAACAGAAGAAAAAGGAAAATAGGACGATAATATAAGATGAATTGACAATTGACAATGAACAATTGACAATTATGGTGTCCCTCCGGGACAAATTTTAAATCTTTCATTTCCGAAGGAAAAATTTTAATTGTCAACTGTCAACTGTCAATTGTCAATTCATCCCCCACGCGACCCCAATTTACACACCAACCAAAGGAGACCACCATGACTCTGGATGAATTAAAATCCCGGCTGGACGAGACCAGCTATGTATACGATGAAAACATGCTCACGACTCTGTTTGTGGCCCTGACGCTGGGCCGTCCTTTGCTCATTGAGGGCGCGGCGGGCGTAGGCAAGACCGAGGTGGCCAAAGTCATGGCCCACGCCCTGGGCCGGGATCTGGTGCGGTTGCAGTGCTATGAGGGGCTGGACGAGAGCAAGGCCCTCTATGAGTGGAATTACCAGAAGCAGCTGCTGGCCATTCAGGTGGATCAGGGTAGGGAGGACAAGCAGGAGCTGACAAAGTCCCTGTTCAGTGACGCGTATCTGCTGGAACGGCCTCTGCTGAAGTCCATTCGGTCCGAACAGCCTGTGGTGCTGCTGATCGATGAGATCGACAAGGCAGACGAGGAGTTTGAGGCATTCCTGCTGGAGCTGCTGTCTGAAACCCAGGTGACGATCCCGGAGATCGGCACCATCCGGGCAAAGACCACGCCCTTTGTAATTCTGACTTCCAACCGGGCCCGGCCTCTTTCCGAGGCTCTGCGCCGCCGGTGTGCCTATATGCACATTGATTACCCGGATATGGACAAAGAACTGGCCATTCTGCGGAAGAAGCTGCCCCATGTGGACGACCGCCTGGCCGCTCAGGTGGCCTTGGCTGTCCAGAAACTCCGCGCAACGGAGGCAATCCTGAAAAAACCCTCCATTGCGGAAACGCTGGACTGGACTGCGGCGCTGGATGCATTGGGCATTGCCGAGCTGACCCCGGAGGCCATCCGGAAGACTGCCGGGTTTGTTCTGAAAAACAACGAGGACCTTCTGACGCTGGCAGAGGAACAGCAGGAGCACTGCGGCGCTTGTCAGGGGCACTGCCATGGCTGATACGGAAGTATATCTGGAAAAACTTTCCGCTTTTGCCCGCATTCTGCGTATGGAGGGACTGTCGGTGTCCCCAAGGGATACGGAGGATGCCGCGGCAATTCTCACCCGGCTGGGCTTTGAAGATCGTGAAACGGTGAAGACGGCCCTTATGACCGTTTATGCCAAGTCCCGGGAAGAGCAGCTGAAATTCAGTTCCGCTTTTGACGGCTTTTTCCTTTCCGAGGAGGCCATCCGTGCCCAGGCCCGGCAGCGGGCGGAACAGGAACGGCAGCGGCAGGAGCAGATGGAGCAGGCGGGCGAGGAGCTGGAGCAGATCGGGGAACGGGTGCGTCTGGACGAACGGGAGCGGCAGAGTTACCGGGAGCTTCCCCAGGAGGCCCGGCAGAAGCTCCAGGACTTTCTGAACCGCTACAAGGGCAACGTAGACCGCAGTCCTCAGCTTTACAGTGAATTCATCCACTCCGTGTTCGCAAAAACGATGATGGAGCAGCAGATGCTGCTGGAAAATGCCGGGGTCGGCGCCGAGGAGCTGGACCCGGAACTGGGCCTTCTCTGCCGGGACATCGGGGCCTTCCGGGATACGGAGATCCCCAAGGCCATTGCCCTGATTCAGAATGTAGCCCGGCAGATTAACGGCGAGCTGTCCGCCAAGCGCCGGGGACAGGGAAGCTCCGGCAAGCTGGACTTCCGCCGAACCATCCGGGGCAGCCTCAGCAGCGGCGGAAGTCTGCACAGGCTCTATTTCCGCAAACCCCGGACCCGGAAGCGGAAACTGGTGATCCTCTGCGATGTCTCCGGCTCTATGGTCCAGTTTTCGGAGTTTGCCCTGCGGTTTATCCAGTCCCTGAACCAGGTGGCCGAGAGCTCCCGGACATTCCTGTTTTCCGAGACCATCGTGGAGGCGGACCCCTTTCAGCTGCAAAATATGGACCGGTTTCGGGATACCGTCCGGGCCTCGGGTATCTATGGCCGGGGAACGGATCTGGGGCTGGCCTTGCGGCACCTGTGCGATACCCGTCCGCCGGTGCTGAATCAGAATACCACCCTTCTGATCCTTTCGGATACGAAAACCGTAGATACGGCCCGAGCCCTTCTCTGGCTCCAGGAAGCCAAACGGCAGTCCGGAAAACTTTTGTGGCTGAACCCAATTCCGGAGCGGAACTGGAAGTATATCAAAAGCGTCGGGGCAGTACAGAGCATAGTCCCCATGATCCCCTGCTCCACTCTGGGCGAACTGGCCGCGGCGTGCAGGAGACTGTAATCTTGCCATTTGCGAAGCAAATGAATTGACAATGAACAATTGACAATTATGGTGTCCGAAGCGGACGAGTTTGATTTTTGAATTGTTTCCGAAGGAAACACCTCAACTGTCAATTGTCCATTGTCAATTTGTTATTGCTCAGCCTGAGGCAGCTGCGCCGCTTGCCTGCTGTGCGTTTTTGAATGAATTGTAAAAACGCATTTTTCCCTCTTGCAATTTGAGAAAATACTGCTAGAATATTACGTAGCTTGCTACGTAAAATCAGGAGGTGATGGTTTGGTTACCTTTGGCCGTATCTTTCGCAGCCTGGACCGTGCTTTGGGGCAGCGGATGAACCAGGCTCTATCCGGTATGAATCTGACCTTTTCTCAGGGACACATCATGGGCTATCTGGCCCATTGTGATGCGCCGCCCTGCGCAAAAGACATCGAAGACCGGTTCCGTCTGAGCCATCCTACGGTTTCGGGGCTTCTGGCTCGGCTGGAAAAGAAGGAATTCATTACCCTGCGGGAAGACTCCGAGGACCGACGGCGGAAGCTGGTTTATATTCTGCCCAAGGGACAGGAGTGCATTGAAACCATGGGAACCGTAATCCAAAGCGGCGACAAGAAAATCTTGGAGGGCTTTACCCCGGAGGAAGCGGCACAGTTCCGGGAATATCTTTTCCGGGCGCTGCACAACGTATCTCCGGATTTTGACATCCAAAAGGAGGAATTTGACAAATGATAAAACGTTTCGCCCAGTGCCTGCGCGAATACAAATGGACGGCACTGGTCAGCCCCGTCTGTATGGTCGGCGAGGTCGCCATGGAAGTGACGATCCCTCTGGTCATGGCAGACCTGTATGACTACGGCATCGCTGTGGGCAATATGACCGTGGTGTGGCAGAAGGCCCTGCAGCTGCTTCTGTGCGCCCTGGTCTCCCTGACATTCGGCGTACTTTCCGCCAACTACGCGTCCAAGGCAGCCACCGGCTTTGCCCGGAATCTGCGCCATGATATGTATTACCGGGTGCAGGATTTCAGCTTTTCCAACATCGATAAATTCTCTTCGGCCTCTATTGTCACGCGGCTGACCTCGGATGTGGCAAACATCCAGATGGCCTTCCAGATGATGATCCGTATGGCCATCCGGTGCCCCATGATGCTGATCCTTGCCATGGTCTCCTCCATGCGCATCAGCCCCAAGCTCAGCACCGTGTATTTTGTGGCCATTCCTATTCTGGCGCTGGTGCTGCTGGGGATCGTGCCGCTGGTCTTTCAGATTTTTGACCGGGTGTTCAAGACCTACGACCGGCTGAATACCGTGGTTCAGGAGAACGTCCACGGCATCCGGGTTGTGAAGAGTTTCGTAAGAGAGGACAAGGAGGTCAGCAAGTTCAAGACCATCTCCAAGTCCATCTACGACGACTTCTGCAAGGCGGAGCATATTCTGGCGGTCAACGCCCCGGCTATGCAGATCTGCGTCTATGCCTGCATCCTGACCATTTCCTGGGTGGGCGCGAAAATGGTTATTGCCTCCGGCAACAATGCGGCCTTCGGCCTGACCACCGGCGAACTCAGCTCCATGTTCACCTATACCACGCAGATCCTTTCCAGCCTGATGATGCTCTCCATGGTCTTCGTCATGGTCATTATGTCTCAGGCCCCTCTGCGCCGCTGCTATGAAATCCTGACGGAAGAGCCCAACCTGACCTCTCCCGAGAACGCCGTGGAAACCGTGCCCGATGGCTCCATCGATTTTGAGAATGTCTCCTTCCGGTATTCCAGAAAAGCCAAGCGTCCTGCTTTGCAGGATGTGAACCTGCACATTCCCAGCGGCGCTACCGTCGGCATTCTGGGCGCCACCGGTTCTTCCAAGACTACTCTGGTGCAGCTGATTCCCAGACTGTACGATGTGACGGAGGGTTCCGTCAAGGTAGGCGGCATCGATGTGAAGAACTACGATCTGGAGGTCCTCCGGGATAACGTGGCTATGGTGCTGCAAAAGAACACCCTGTTCTCCGGCTCCATCAAGGAAAACCTGCGCTGGGGCAACGCCAACGCTGCCGATGAAGAACTGGTACATGCCTGCAAGCTGGCCTGCGCCGATGAATTCATCACCGGCTTCCCCAAGGGATACGATACCCATATCGAGCAGGGCGGCAGCAATGTCTCCGGCGGCCAGAAGCAGCGGTTGTGCATTGCCCGGGCTCTGCTGAAGAAGCCCAAGATTCTGATTCTGGACGATTCCACATCCGCCGTGGATACCCATACGGATGCCATGATCCGCAAGGCCTTCAAGGAAGAGATTCCCGGCACCACCAAGCTGATCATTGCCCAGCGGATCTCCTCTATCCAGGACTCCGATATCATTATCGTTATGGATAACGGTCAGGTCGCCTGCGTGGGTGACCATGATACCCTGATGCAGAACTCCGACTTCTATCGGGGCATCTACGAATCTCAGCAGAAAGGAAGTGAAGACTGATGCCCGGTCCCGGTCAAATGCGCGGCGACGGCCGCAAAGCGGCGAACCCTATGAAGACCCTTGCTCGTCTGCTCGGCTATATGAAAGGTTATATTCCGCTGCTGGTCTTCGTCTTCATCTGTATCATTGCCACCTCCGTGGCGCAGGCCCAGGGCAGCCGGGCACTGGGGCCTCTGGTGGACGCGTATATCCTGCCTATGGTGGCCAGCGGCTCCACGGACTTTGGACCGTTGAAAGCCTACCTTGTGAAGCTGGCATGCATCTTCGGGTTCGGCATTGTGGGCACGTTCCTCTTCAACTACCTGATGGTAGGCGTGACCCAGGGCGTGCAGAAGACCATTCGTGACGACCTGTTTGCCAAAATGCAGCGCCTGCCGCTGCGCTACTTTGACAGCCATGCCGCGGGCGACATCATGTCCCGGTATACCAGTGATATCGATACCCTGCGGCAGGTGATTTCCCAGTCCATCCCCCAGTGTGTGTCCTCCGCGGTTACCCTGGTAGTCGTGCTGTGGAACCTGATCGATACCTCCTGGATCCTGACCATTGTCATGTTCTTCACGGTGGGACTGATTATCTATGTCACCAAGGTTTTGGCGGGCAAGTCCGCGGGCTTCTTTATTGGCCAGCAGCGGGCTCTGGGCGCAGTGAACGGCTATATCGAGGAGATGATCTCCGGCCAGAAAGTGGTCAAGATTTTCAACCACGAGGAGGTCTGCAAGGAGGATTTCGACAAGCTCAATGAGGACCTGCGGGTCAACGCCTACAGTGCCGGCAAGTTCTCCAATATGCTGGGCCCCATCAACAACAACCTGGGCTATGTGCAGTACGCGGTGCTGGCGGTAGTCGGCGGCCTGCTGTGCGTGAAGTCCGGCAATAAACTTCTGACTCTGGGCAACCTGATGGCTTTTATGGTGCTGTCCCGCAGCTTCAATATGCCCATCTCCCAGATTTCCAACCAGATCAACGCCATTGTCATGGCGCTGGCAGGCGCGGAGCGTATTTTCAGTCTGATGGACGAGGAGCCGGAGCAGGACAATGGCTATGTGACCCTGGTCAACGCCCATGTGGATGCCGATGGCACCGTCCATGCGTGCCCCGAGCATACCGGCCACTGGGCATGGAAGCATCCCCACCAGGCAGACGGCTCCGTCACCTATACGGAACTGAAAGGCGACATTACCATGGAGCACGTGGACTTCGGCTATGTGCCGGAAAAGACCGTGCTGCATGATGTGACCCTGTATGCCCATCCCGGCCAGAAAATTGCGTTTGTGGGCGCCACCGGTGCGGGCAAGACCACCATTACGAACCTGATCAACCGGTTCTATGACATTGCCGACGGCAAGATTCGCTATGACGGCATCAACGTCAACAAGATCCGCAAGCCCGATCTGCGGCATTCTCTGGGCATCGTGCTCCAGGAGACCAACCTGTTTACCGGCACGGTCATGGAGAATATTCGCTACGGCAAGCTGGACGCCACGGATGAAGAATGCATCCGGGCTGCCAAGCTGGCCAACGCGGACGGCTTTATTACCCGTCTGCCGGAGGGCTATGACACCATGCTGACGGCCAACGGCGGCAACCTGTCCCAGGGCCAGCGGCAGCTGATTGCCATTGCCCGGGCGGCGGTGGCAGATCCCCCCGTCATGATTCTGGATGAGGCAACCTCCTCCATCGATACCCATACGGAGGCGCTGGTGCAGGCCGGTATGGACGCTTTGATGAAGGGCCGGACGGTGTTTGTCATTGCCCATCGGCTGTCCACGGTCCGCAATTCCGACTGCATCATGGTTCTGGACCACGGCCGCATCATCGAGCGCGGCACCCACGATGATCTGATCGCCCAGAAGGGCACCTACTATCAGCTCTATACGGGCGCGTTTGAGCTGGAATAAACTCCGTAACGCTGCATTCCCCCGCTTCGGTTTTCCGAGGCGGGGGAGTTTTATGCTTAAATCAGCGGTATAGAGGTACGATTTGACAATTAATTTGTCCCTGCGGGACAAATTAAAATTGCTTCCGAAGGAAACTCCGTCATTGTCAACTGTCAATTTGGCACAAGCCGGGCCAGCCAAAAAACTCCCATAATACCTCTTGACAAACAATACTATGTGATGTATAGTACTACCTGAAGGGAGGTATTCCATGGACATTCAATTGAAACGAGGGCTGCTGGACGTTTGTGTGCTGGCGGCCATCAAGGATGAAGACGGCTATGGCTACCAGATCATTAAGGACATTCACCCCTATGTGGAAATTTCGGAATCCACTCTGTATCCCATCCTTCGGCGGATGGAAAACGCCCGGCTCCTGACGGTTCGCACCGCGGAGCACAACGGACGGCTGCGGAAATACTACCATATTACAGACGCCGGCCTGGAACGGCTGGATGCCTTCCGGCAGGAATGGCAGGAAATGATGGCAATCTATAATTTTGTGACCCGGGAGGGAACGCGCCATGAATGAGGGACTGTACCGGAATTTTGATTTGCGGCAGATGAATCTTATGGAGGCCGTGCAGCTTCGGAGGAAGAGCTGGCAGGAGTTGCTCCAGGAGGCCGAGCGGCCACAGCAGAAGAAAAAAGGCTTTGTGAGGAGGAACGGAAGATGAAAAAACAGGAATTTCTGGATGCTCTGCGAGTGGGGCTCACAGGCAGCGGCGATGCGGAGGAAGTGCTGGACTTTTACCGGGAGATGATTGAGGACCGGATGGAGGACGGCATGGAGGAGGAGGCTGCCGTAGAGCAGCTGGGCAGCGTGGAGGAAATCCTGGCCCGCTGCGTTCAGGGGTTGACGGTACCCAAAGCGGGAGCGGAAGCTGCCCCGCACTGCGGAATCACCCGTGTTGAGATTCGGGAGCGGGAATTTGACGTGACCATCCTGCCCACAACGGAGAACACCTACCGCCTGGAAGTCAGCAATGAGCACTATCACAATGTGACACTGGAAAATGGCACATTGCGCATTGTACGCAACAAGCAGCAAAAGGAACGGCGGTTCTTCTCCTCGGTTTCCGGAGAGCTGACACTGTACCTGCCCGAGGGACAGTATCAGTCTTTGGACGTGACCACCGCCAGCGGCGACATTGAGGTGCGGCAGGACTTCGGCACCGTCCATATCACAGGCGCCAGCAGCGATGTGACGCTTGCCGGAACCTATCCCGACAAAGCGATGGTGCAGACCGCCAGCGGCGACGTATCTCTGGATGGCATTTTCGGCGGAGAACTGGAAGTTCTGACTGCCAGCGGCAGTCAGAACCTGAAAGGACGGTTTGCCTCCGGCAAGCTGCGGTCCGCCAGCGGCGATATGGAGCTTTCCGGCGCCAGCTTCACGGGGGATCTGACCGCAGAAACTGCCAGCGGCGACATGACCCTTTCCAATGTACTCGCCCGGGGATTGCGGCTGCGCAGCGCCAGCGGCGATGTGCATATGGAGCGGGTATGCGCTGAAATCCTGAATGTGGAAAGCAGAAGCGGCGACCTGAACCTGGAGCAAGTCCTCTCCAAGGGGGATTTCCTTTGCAAGACCACCAGCGGCGATGTATCTTTGGAGGGCTGCGACAGCCCCCAAATGGGCTTTACCACGGTTTCCGGCCACATTTCCGGCAGTCTGCTCCACGGAAAGCAGTTTTCCTGCCGCACAGTCTCCGGCGAAATGAACCTCCCCGGCGGCACGCCCCGGGGCACCTGCAGTATCTCCACCGTCTCCGGTGACGCGGACCTGGAGATCGAAGAGGAATGAGGGAGAGCACAGGAATCTGTTGCTTTTGCTGGCTTGTTAATGCTGAAGCTTTAGCTTTTTGTGCTTTGGACGGTTGCCCTGTCCGCCCATTAGCTGGGTGCCTCCGGCGGGGAGCTTCTTGTCCCGCCAAGAAGCTCCGCAAGAATGCGGCCTAAGGGAGGCGCTGTCG
>NZ_JAHLPU010000005.1 GCF_018918045.1 Pseudoflavonifractor sp. MSJ-30 | reverse complement strand
CCAATTTTCTTCATGTCCATTTTAATATTCCTCCTGATATGGAATGTATATAGATAAATCCAGAGGGCCTTTTAACGGCACCCGGACCGATCTAACGGTTTTTTCAATTATTTTCCAAAATGGAAAAATCCTTTTTTCTCGTAGGGGGCAACGGTCACAGAGCCTGCCCCGTAACCGCTGCCGTCGATCACGGCCCGGAGGGCGGTTTCGTCCAAGGGCTCCTTGGAGAGAATCACCGTCTCCCCCTTGGAGTGGGAAGACGTAACTTTGTCCACGGGGAAGGCCCCACGAACGGCATCATTGACATGGGCCTCACACATAGAACAGGCCATACCCTCTACTTTTACAACGGTTTTGATCATTGACAGTTCCTTCTTTCAATAAAAATGGCATCCAGGTTTTGGCGGTGCCTGACCGATCCTCCGGCTTTCTCCTATCCCAGTGCCACATCCAGCACCATCATCACGCTGAATCCGGCGGCAAAGGAGACGGTGCCCAGGTTGGAATGCCGTCCCTGGGACATTTCTGGAATCAGTTCTTCTACGACCACATAGAGCATAGCCCCCGCCGCAAAGCTCAACAGATAGGGCAGTGCCGGGATCACGAGACTTGCCGCCAAAATCGTCAGCACAGCACCGATAGGCTCCACAACGCCGGAAAGAACACCGCCGAGAAACGCCCGGCCCTTGCTCTCGCCCTCCGCCTTTAGGGGCATGGAGATGATGGCTCCCTCAGGAAAATTCTGAATGGCGATGCCGATGGATAGGGCCAGCGCACTGGCCGCCGTGATTTGCGGACTTCCCGCAACGAAGCCCGCATACATCACGCCGACGGCCATGCCCTCCGGAATATTGTGCAGGGTAACGGCCAGCACCATCATGGTCGTGCGGCCAAGTTTGGTTTTCGGCCCCTCGGTTTGATTGCTGCCTACATGAAGATGCGGAATCAGATGGTCCAGCACAAGCAAAAACAGCACGCCCACCCAGAAGCCTGTAAATGCAGGGAGAAACGAGAGCTTCCCCATATTCTCAGACTGCTCTATCGCCGGAATCAGCAGACTCCAAATCGAAGCCGCCACCATAACTCCGGCGGCAAACCCCGCCAGAGACCGCTGTACCAGAGTGCCCAGGGACTTTTTCATAAAGAATACACACCCGGCTCCCAGGGTCGTACCCAAAAAGGGGATCAGTATTCCCAGAAAGGTTTCCATTTGCTTCTCCTCTCATTTTTTTGCCGTAACGCACAGCCAGTTTTTCTTCTGATGTATCTCCACATCCTGAAAGCCCGCCTGTTCCAGAAATCCCTTTAACTCGGCGGCCCGGTAGATAGTCATGCCGCCGATCCTTTTCGTCCATTTTTCATCCCTGGGGTTTTCTCCGCTGCTCTCGTTACAAATGAGAAAGGTCCCGCCGGGCTTCAGAACCCGGAGAATCTCCCGAAAGCATACTGGAAGATCCGGCCAGAAGTACACCGTTTCAAAGGCGGTCACAGCATCAAACCAGCCGGAAGCAAAAATAATGCTGTCAACACTGCCCTGCCACACCACGCAGCGGCCCTGGTCGATGGCCGCACGATTCAGGTCCCGTGCCGTTTCCACGCTGACGGCGGAGTAGTCGATGCCTTTTACTACGCCGTTGGGGCATCGGTTCAGCAGCTTTTTGATGTTCGCCCCGCCGCCGCAGCCGCAGTCCAGCACCCTGGCATCCGGGGAAAGCTCCAGAAAACCCAGTCCCCACCTTGCCAGTGCTCCATGGCCAATGTTCATCATGCTGACCATGATTCTTCCGCCCAGCCCCCGGGGCTTCCGGGTATTCTCAAAAAAAGACATTTTTGCAGCCTCCTTCTCAAGTTTCTACGAAACAGAATTCAAAGTATTTAGGAAGGCTTCCCCACGATATTTGAAGAGTTCCCGGTGTGCCATGATTGGCTCTTTGCAGATCGTCCTTGGGGCACCACGGGTTCCGCCCCTTTCTCACATTCCGCATAAGTCAGCGGGAAGGATGCCTGCAGGACGGTGCTCTTTCGCACCCTCCAGCCGTTTTTCTCCAGAAATTCCAGATAATCCGTGTACCCCCACTTGCTGTGCAAAGGAAAGCCTGCCAACTTCATGAAGTCATTCAAAAAGGTCAGGTTCCGAGGATAATCTTTTTGCACTTACCGCATTTCAGGCATAATACATCGACCGGAAGTTATGTATGACACACTCCTGACAGGAGCCCACTCCCCCGGACCGGATTGCTGACTTGCTTCCCCACGGAAAACGCCCCCTGCGGTTGACCAGACCGCGGGGGGCGTTTCCAGAGAAAAGAGAGGTAAGAAAAAATCATTTTCGCTTCCGCCGTTCGGAAGCTTCCTTGCACTTGCATGGTTATTATAACGCATTTTCCCAGAATTGCAAGCTTTATTTTGTTAAATCTATATTAAGCACGTCAAATTTGAGAGCCATTATTTGTTTATATTGTATATTTGTAAACATTTTATGTTTTCTTTTGCTCTTCCCTTGACTTTTTTTCGAATTGGGGTATAGTATATGCAAATAAAAATTAGCACTCTCGTTCAATGAGTGCTAAGCCAATGAAAGAAGGATGGCTATGAATTTCGATATCTATACCACAAAATCCAAAGAAGCTGTCCAGTCCGCCCAGCAGCTTATGACGCAGAATCACAATCCACAGTTGGAGCAAATCCATCTGCTGGCTGCTCTGCTTCAGCAGGAAAACGGGCTGGTGCCCCAGCTTTTAAAGAAAATGGACGTGACTCTGGAGAGCGTCCAAGCCGCCGTCCAGGCAGAAATGCAGAAGCTCCCCGCCATCAGCGGCAGCGTTGACTTTGATCAGGTTCATGCCGATTCCAGCGTTATTTCCGCTCTGAACGCGGCAGAGGACCAGGCAAAGACCATGAAGGACGAATATGTCTCTGTGGAGCATCTGCTGCTCGGTCTGTTGGAAACCGCCCAGGGCGGCGTAAAACGGATTTTCACCGATTACCGCATCACAAAAGAAGCGGTGCTTCAGGCTCTGCAGGCCGTTCGGGGAAACCAGCGGGTGACCACTGACAGCCCCGAGGGCACTTACGATGCCCTCGAAAAATACGGCACCGATCTGGTCAAGAAGGCACGGGAGCAGAAAATGGACCCGGTCATCGGCCGTGACGAGGAGATCCGGAATGTGGTTCGTATTCTGTCCCGGAAGACCAAGAACAACCCTGTGCTGATTGGTGAACCCGGCGTGGGCAAGACCGCCATTGTGGAGGGTCTGGCCCAGCGGATCGTCAAGAAGGAAGTTCCCTCCTCTTTGCAGGACAAGACAATCTTCTCCCTGGATATGGGCGCGTTGGTTGCGGGCGCCAAATACCGGGGCGAGTTTGAGGAGCGGTTAAAGGCCGTTTTGAACGAGGTCAAGCAGTCCGAGGGCAAGATCCTGCTGTTTATCGATGAGCTGCACACCATTGTTGGCGCAGGCAAGACCGAGGGCAGCATGGATGCCGGCAACCTCTTAAAGCCTATGCTGGCCCGTGGTGAGTTGCACTGCATCGGCGCGACCACCTTGGACGAGTACCGGCAGTATATTGAAAAGGATCCCGCTTTGGAGCGTCGTTTCCAGCCGGTGATGGTCAATGAACCTACCGTGGAGGACACCATTGCAATCCTGCGTGGTCTGAAAGAGCGCTATGAAAACTTCCATGGCGTAAAGATCACGGACCCCGCCATCATCGCCGCCGCTACCCTTTCCCATCGGTACATCACCGATCGGTTCCTGCCGGACAAGGCCATCGACCTGATCGATGAGGCCTGCGCCCAGCTGCGGACCGAGCAGGACTCCATGCCCACGGAGCTGGACAGTGTGAACCGTCATATCATCCAGCTGCAAATCGAGGAGGAGTCTCTGAAGAAGGAAGAGGACGAACTCTCCAAGAGCAGACTTGCCCAGATCCGCAAGGAGTTGGCCGAGGAACAGGAACGCTTCAATGCCAAGAAGGCGCAATGGGAGAACGAGAAAAACTCTCTGGAAAAGGTCCAGAAAATCCGTAAGGATATTGAGGATTTGCATCATCAAATCGAAGCAGCCGAGCAGAGTTATGATTTGGGGAAGGCTGCCGAGTTGAAATACGGTCGGCTACCCCAGCTGAAGAGAGAGCTGGAGGAGCAGGAACGCCGCATCCAGAAGGAGGGCGACAGTGCCCTGCTGCACGAAAAGGTCACCGATGAGGAAATCGCCAAGATTGTGGAGCGCTGGACAGGGATTCCCGTCAGCCGTCTGGTTCAGGGCGAGCGGGAGAAACTCTTGAATCTGGAGAACATCCTGCATAAGCGTGTCGTTGGTCAGGACGAGGCCGTTCGGGTGGTTACAGAGGCCATCCAGCGCAGCCGTGCGGGCATTCAGGACCCCAACCGGCCCATCGGTTCCTTCCTGTTCCTGGGCCCCACAGGCGTAGGCAAGACGGAACTGGCCAAGACGCTGGCCGAAGCCCTGTTTGACGACGAGAACAATCTGGTGCGGATTGATATGTCCGAGTACATGGAGAAGTTCTCCGTCTCCCGGTTGATCGGAGCGCCTCCCGGATACGTGGGCTATGAAGAAGGCGGCCAGCTGACCGAAGCCGTCCGCAGAAAGCCCTACAGCGTGGTGCTGTTCGACGAAGTGGAAAAGGCCCACCCCGATGTGTTCAACATCCTGCTTCAGGTGCTGGATGACGGCCGTATCACCGACTCTCAGGGCCGCACCGTGGACTTCAAGAATACCATTCTGATTCTGACCTCCAACCTGGGCTCTCAGGAGCTGCTGGGCGGTATCCGTCCGGACGGCGAGATTGACCCCGCCGCCAGGGAGCGGGTTATGATGCTGCTGCGGCAGAGCTTCCGCCCCGAGTTCCTGAACCGTCTGGACGAAATCGTGTTCTACAAGCCCCTGACCAAGGACAACATCACCAAGATCATCGACCTGCAGATTGACAAGCTCAACAGCCGTCTGGCCGAGCAGCAGATTACCTGCCGCCTGACAGACGCCGCCAAGCAGCACATTGTGGATGAGGCCTACGACCCCGAGTTCGGCGCCCGTCCCCTGCGCCGCTATGTGCAGCACACCGTGGAGACCATGCTGAGCCGCAAGATTCTGGAAGGCCGCATCACTACCGGCTCCACCGTCACCGTGGACTGCCGGGACGGAGAACTGGTGCTGGCGTAACAGAATCAGTGGTTTTCCCCCTATAAAAGCAAAGACGCAGGCCCCCGCCGCAAAAAGCGGGGGCCTGCGGTTGCTGTTTCTCTGGCATAATGCTATTGTACACTCTGGAAATTACAGCTTTTGGGGCTCCACCAGCGCATCTTCATTGATCAACAGCAGGTTCGTATTTTCCGCCGCCATATCCTGGAGCCTCTGCGTAAATCCGCTCTTGCTGAATAGTCCATAGAAGATATCATACCCCGGAAAAGCCTTATGAATTTCCATTGCGCCCACGACTTTCTCCTTCAGCGCGAAATACACGTTTACATCCACCGGCTTTGTATAATATTTGCATTCTCCGGCAAACAGGCGCTTATGCTGATGGTCCACAGCCATAACATCGATCTCCGTGTCCCCCGCAAAATCATTCAGCCAATAAGCCCCGATGCGGGAAGGTACAAACGAAATCATCCCATTCCTGCACAGCTCTGTGAAAATATCCCTGCAGATATCCTCATAGGCAAACGCGACAAACTTCTCAGTGAAGTCTTTGTGGATCTCCTCCAGAACGATCTGCATGTTATCCAATTCCAGTTCACCCTTAAAGGGATAAACATAGCGGAACCAGAAGCGAATAAAATTATCAGCAATGAAATACAGCCCCTTACGGGATCTTTCCGGATTCTTTTCCGTGATCAGCGTTCGCTTTTCCACAAATCCGAGGTCCGTTAGCGTAGCAAGATACTGCGTCAGCCCGGACGTCTCCTGCCCCAATACCCCCGCGATCTTACTCAGTTTATGGTTTCCGTCCGCAATAACCTTAATGATGGAAAAATAGTTCACCGCCGTAACGGATTCGCTTTTCAGCAGGAAATTGGGCTCCTCATACAAAAAACCGCTTTTGGACAAAACCGTATCTTTTAACTGTTCTTCCAGCGTTCTGCCATCCTCAAAAAATTCCAGATACTTCGGCACGCCGCCGGTCACAGCATACTGTTCCACTGCCTTATCAAAGGGCAGGTCCTGCGCCGCGTATACATCTGTAAATGGCAGCGGCGAGAGCCGGATCTGCGCTGTTCTGCGCCCATACAGAGGACTGTCATAGGACAATGCGTGCTTCTGCATCATACCGATCAAGGAACCAGACAGGATCAGCATCACCCCACTGTCTTTCAGTATCTCATCCCATGCATTTTGTAAAACGGACGGAAACGCCGGGTTGGTTTTCACAAGATACGGGAACTCATCAATGACCAGTATCTTCTTTTCCCCCGGCTTGTAATCGGCTACCATCTGAAACAGATCCAGCCAATCCGTAAACACCGCCTTTCGCAGAAGTGGATTTAGGGTCGTCCGGGCAATGACTCCGGCCAAGCGCTTCATGCTCTGGCTTTCCAGTTCTTCTGTGGCAAGGAAATAAAAAGCGGTTTTGTCTTTGAGAAATTTCTTGATAAGTGTCGTTTTGCCAACCCTGCGGCGGCCATAAATAACCACAAAGCTGCCGCTGCGATCAAATTCCGCATTTAATTTGTCAAGTTCTGCTCGTCGGCCTATAAATTTCATGTCCCGCCCTCCTAATATAATATAATTTATGATAAAATTATTTAT
>NZ_JAHLPU010000051.1 GCF_018918045.1 Pseudoflavonifractor sp. MSJ-30 | reverse complement strand
GCCGACAGCGCCTCCTTAAGCCGCATTCTTGCGGAGCTTCTTGGCGGGACAAGAAGCTCCCCGCCGGAGGCTCCCAGCTGATGAGCGGATACGATTTTCATCAGAAGTAAAAGAATAGATACTATGAGGGCCCTATTTGCAACGGCTTGCGATTGGAAGTGCGTCATGGAGCTTGATCGTGTCATGTCGAAGGACGGTCCAAGAAATTGGAACCTAACAAAGGAGAAATCGTCATGCAATACAAATTCAAATTTGGCTTGTTCGGTAAGAAAGTTCAAATGTTCAGCGAACGGCAGATGGGTGTCGTTGTTGAAAAAGAATCGGACGTTGTTTGCGTGTATGGCACTGATGAAGACTATCATATCCTGTGTGCTGTGCCCCTCTGTCATCCGAAATTCTTGAAGGGTGCGGAATACACTGTCGAATTTGATGAAAATGACTGCGCAAAGGTTTGCGTCGGTGATTTGAAAATCGTTATCGATTATGCAAAAAAGAAGTGTGCAAATAACAAGTCTCTCAAATGCTATGGCTCGGATGCCTGGGGACAGGATGTTCAGACCGAGTGGCTTGAAGGCTGAGAGCTGTAAATTCCGGCCTAAAGGAAAAAAGTGAGGCATATCTCCGCATTTCTGTGTGGTATGCCTCACTCTTTTTGTGCCTTTTCTGCCTTACAGCAGATTTGTATACCCCATCAGTGCCAGATCCACTTCCCGGGCGCAGGCGCGGCCCTCGGTGACGGCCCAGACCACCAGGGACTGGCCCCGGCGGCAGTCGCCGGCGGCGAAGATCTTGGGGTTTTCCGTGCGGTAGTTCACGGTTTGGATGCTGCCCCGGTTGTTCCGGGTCAGGCCGAAGGCGTCTGCCACATAGCTTTGGCAGCCTACAAAGCCCGCGGCAATCAGCAGCAATCCGCAGGGCAGTTCTTCCTCGCTGCCCTCTATGGGCACCATGGCGAAGCGCCCGTCCGCCTGCCTGCTCTCCAGTTTTACGGTGACTACGGAGCCGATGCTCCCGTCCTCTCCGGGCCGGATCTCCTTGACGGTGGTCTGGTAAATGCGGGGGTCGCGGCCGAACACCGCAATGGCCTCCTGCTGGCCGTAGTCGGTTTTCAGCACCCGGGGCCACTGGGGCCAGGGATTGTTGGGCAGCCGTTCCTGCGCGGGCCTTCCCATCATCTCCAGCTGGGTTACGCCGGTGCAGCCCTGGCGAATGGCAGTGCCCACGCAGTCGTTGCCGGTGTCGCCGCCGCCCACGATGACAACGGGCTTTCCCTTTGCTGTGATGGCAAAGTCCTCTGTTTTGCCTGCCACTTTTTTTGTGGCGGCGGTCAGGTAGTCCACGGCGAAGTGGACGCCGGGGGTCTCCCGGCCGGGGATGTTCAGATCTCTCGGCGTTTTGGAGCCACAGCAAAGCACCACCGCGTCAAAATCCTTCAGAATCTGTTGGGGATCCACCGTATTGCCCACGTCGGCGTTCACCCGGAATTCCACGCCCTCGGCGGTCATGAGGTCAATTCGGCGGCGGACGATTTTCTTGTCCAGCTTCATGTTGGGAATGCCGTACATCAGAAGCCCGCCGGGGGCGTCCTCCCGCTCGAAAACGGTGACGCTGTGGCCCCGGTGGTTCAGCTGGTCAGCGACTGCCAGACCGGAGGGGCCGGAGCCGATAACGGCCACCCGCTTTCCGCTGCGGACGGCGGGAATCCGAGGCTGAACCCAGCCCTGCCGGAAGCCCTCCTCGATAATGGCCAGTTCGTTGTCGTGGACGGTAACGCTGCTGCCCTGCATACCGCAGGTGCAGGCGGCTTCGCAGAGGGCGGGGCAGACCCGGCCTGTGAATTCCGGGAAATTGCTGGTTTTCAGCAGCCGGTTCAGAGCCTGCCGCCAATTGCCGTTATAGATTTCGTCGTTCCACTCGGGAATCAGATTGTGCAGAGGGCAGCCGGAGAACATGCCGCCGAAGTTTTCGCCGCTCTGGCAGAAGGGCACGCCGCAGTTCATGCACCGGGCGGCCTGAGTTTGCCGCTCTGCCCGTTTCAGAGGCAGCTTGAATTCCTCAAAGTCCCGGATCCGCTCCAGCGGCGGCTTCCAGGTGTTGGCGGCGCGGGTATATTCCAGAAAACCTGTGGTTTTTCCCATGACCCATTACCCCTTTCTTACCGCATAGAAGGCTTCCAGAACGGCCTTCTCGTGGGACATGCCCTTTTCTTCCATCTGACCCGTTGCGGTGATCATCCGCTGGTAATCCCTGGGGATGATCTTCTTGAATTTGGGCAGGAAGTTTTCAAAGTCATCCAGAATTCTGCGTCCCAACGGAGAGTCGGTTTCCAGTACATGCTTCTGGATCATGCTCCGCAACTCTTCCGCGTCGTGATGTTCGGTGACGGCCTCCATGGAGACCATCTGCTTGTTCAGACGCAGATACAGCTCGTGGTTTTCGTCCAGCACATAGGCGATGCCGCCGGACATGCCCGCGGCGAAATTTTTGCCGGTGCTGCCCAGAATGACCACCCGGCCGCCGGTCATGTACTCACAGCCGTGGTCGCCGCAGCCCTCGGCCACGGCACAGGCCCCGGAATTGCGGACACAGAATCGCTCGCCGGCGATGCCGTCAATATAGGCCTCGCCGCCGGTGGCGCCGTAGAGCGCTACGTTGCCGATAATGATGTTTTCCTCCGGGGCGAAGGGGCTGCCCTTGCGGGGACGCACAGTGAGCTTACCGCCGGAGAGACCTTTGCCAAAATAGTCGTTGGCATCGCCCTCCAGAGAGATGGTCAGCCCCTTGGGGATAAAGGCGCCGAAGGACTGTCCACCGCCGCCGACGGCTTCAACGCGGTAGGTGTCGTCCGGAAGTTCTCCGCATTCCTTCGTCAGCACGGAGCCAAGAATGGTACCGAAGGTGCGGTTGACGCTGGAGACCCGTACCTTCTCCGTATGGGGCTTGCGCTTGCGGATATAGGGCCGGAAGGCGGGAAGCAGAACACTGTCATCCAGAGTGGATTCCAGCTTAAAGTCATATTTTTCGGCTTCTTCATAGTGCGCATGGGGCATAGGGGCAAGAATGGCGTCCAGATGGATGGTATCTGCCCGGTGGGTGATCCGATGTTCCCGGGGCTGGAGCAGGTCTGTGCGCCCCACCAGCTCGTCCACGGTGCGGACACCCAGCTTTGCCATGATTTCCTGCAGCTGCTCGGCAATGAACAGCATGAAGTTCATAACGTATTCGGGCTTTCCCTGGAACCGACAGCGCAGGTCGGGGTTCTGGGTGGCAATGCCCACGGGACAGGTGTCCAGATTGCACACCCGCATCATGACGCAGCCCATGGAGACCAGCGGGGCTGTGGCGAAACCGAATTCCTCGGCGCCCAGCATGCAGGCGATGGCTACGTCCCGGCCGCTCATGAGCTTGCCGTCCGTCTCCAGACGGACCCGGCCCCGGAGGCCGTTGCGGATCAGGGTCTGGTGGGCTTCCGCCAGACCCAGTTCCCAGGGCAGACCCGCATTGTGGATGGAACTCTTGGGGGCCGCGCCGGTGCCGCCGTCATAGCCGGAAATCAGGACCACCTGGGCGCCTGCCTTGGCAACGCCCGCCGCAATGGTGCCTACGCCTGCCTCGGATACCAGCTTTACGGAAATGCGGGCGTCCCGGTTGGCGTTCTTCAGATCGTAGATCAGCTGGGCAAGGTCCTCAATGGAATAGATGTCGTGGTGGGGCGGGGGAGAGATCAGGCTGACGCCGGGGGTGGAGTACCGGGTTTTGGCGATCCAGGGGTAGACCTTACTGCCGGGCAGATGACCGCCCTCGCCGGGCTTGGCCCCCTGGGCCATTTTGATCTGGATCTCCTTTGCGGAGCACAGGTAGGCGCTGGTGACGCCGAACCGGGCGGAGGCCACCTGCTTGATGGCGCTGTTGGTATCGGTGCCGTAGCGGCTGGGATCCTCGCCTCCCTCGCCGGAGTTGGATTTGCCGCCCAGGGCGTTCATGGCTTTGGCCATGCAGCAGTGGGCTTCCCAGGAAATGGAGCCGTAGGACATGGCGCCGGTCTTGAATCGCTTGACGATTTCCCGTGCGTCCTCCACTTCTTCCAGCGGGATGCCGCCGTCCTCGGAGAACCTGAAGTCCAGCAGGCCCCGGAGGGTGTGGGGTTTGCGCTCATCGTCCACCAGATCCGTATACTGCCGGAAACGCTCGTAGCTTCCGGATTGGACAGCCTCCCGCAGGGCAATGATGGTTTTCGGATTGTAGAGGTGATCCTCCGCGCCGCTGCCGGAGCGCAGACGGTGGGTGCCTGTGGAATCCAGGGTGGTGTCCACGCCCAAATCCAGGGGATCAAAGGCGTGGTTATGCCGCCACTGGACGCCCTCGGCGATTTCCGCCAGACCGATGCCCTCCACGGGACTGACCGTATTGGCAAAGTAGGCGTCAATGACCTCCTTGCAGATGCCGACTGCCTCAAAAATCTGGGCGGACTGGTAGGATTGCAGGGTGGAAATCCCCATTTTGGAGGCGATTTTTACGATGCCCGCCAGAATGGCCTTGTTGTAGTCCAGGATTGCCTGATGGCAGTCCTTGTCCAACATATTCCGGTCTACCAGCTCTTTGATGCAGTCCTGGGCAAGATAGGGGTTAATGGCCCGGGCACCGTAGCCCAGCAGGGTGGCAAAGTGGTGCACATCCCGGGGCTCGGCACTCTCCAGAATGATGGAGACGGCGGTGCGCTTCTTGGTGCGCACCAGATACTGCTCGATGGCGGAGACGGCCAGCAGGGAGGGAATGGCGATGTGGTATTCGTCTACGCCACGGTCGGAGAGAATGATGACATTGGCTCCGTCCCGGTAGGCCCGGTCTACCTCCACAAACAGCCGGTCAATGGCGCTTTTCAGGGAGGCGTTGGTGTAGTACAGCAGGGAGACCGTGGCGACCCGGAAGCCGGGACGGTCCATGGCCTTGATCTGCATCAGCTCCACGGAGGTGATAATGGGATTCCGGATCTGTAGGACCCGGCAGTTTTCCGCCTTTTCCTGCAAAAGGTTGCCGTCGGAGCCGATGTAAACGGAGGTATCTGTGACGATCTCCTCCCGAAGGGCGTCAATGGGCGGATTTGTGACCTGGGCAAAGAGCTGCTTGAAGTAGTTGAATAGGGGCTGGTGCTTTTCGGACAGCACAGCCAGAGGAATGTCCGTACCCATGGAGGCGGTCTTCTCCGCCCCGGACTTTGCCATGGGCAGAATGGCATCCATCACATCCTCATAGGTATAGCCAAAGGCTTTGTACAGCCGGTCCCGCTGGAGCTGGCTGTAGGCTTCCACCTGCTTGTTGGGGACCGGCAGCTCCTCCAGCCGCACCAGATATTGATCCAGCCATTCGCCGTAGGGCTGCCGCCGGGACAAAGCGTCTTTGCAGTCTTCGTCCGTAATGACCTTCTTCCGCACGGTGTCCACCAGCAGCATTTTGCCGGGCTGCAAGCGGGATTTTTTCAGGACCTTTTCCGGAGGGATATCCAATACGCCTACCTCGGAGGAGAGAATCAGACGGCGGTCATCCGTAATGTAGTATCTGGCGGGCCGCAGACCGTTCCGGTCCAGCACGGCACCCATGATCTCGCCGTCGGAGAAGAAAATGGCGGCGGGTCCGTCCCAGGGCTCCATCATGGTGGAGTAATAGCGGTAGAGGTCCTTCTTTTTCCGGCCCATGCTGTCATCCTTCTGCCAGGGCTCCGGGATGGTGATCATCACGGCCAGAGGCAGCGGGATGCCGTTCATCATGAGAAATTCCAGAGTATTGTCCAGCATGGCGGAGTCCGAGCCGGACCGGGCGATGACAGGCAGCACCTTGCCCATGTCCTCCTCACTGAGACAGGGAGACTCCATGGTCTCCTCACGGGCAAGCATCCGGTCCGCATTGCCCCGGATGGTATTGATCTCACCGTTGTGCAGGATCAGCCGGTTGGGGTGAGCCCGCTCCCAGCTGGGGGTCGTATTGGTGGAGAATCGGGAATGCACCATGGCAATGGCGCTCTGTGTCTGGGGCTGCTGCAGGTCGGGATAGAATTTGCGCAGCTGGTTCACCAGAAACATGCCCTTGTACACGAGCGTCCGGGAGGAGAAGGAGCAGACATAGGTCCCCTCGCTGCTCTGCTCGAAGACCCGGCGGATTACATAGAGCTTCCGGTCAAAGTCCAGACCCCTGGCGGTGTCCTCCGGACGGGAGACAAAGCACTGATAGATGGCAGGCATGGAGTCCAGGGCCCGTTTGCCCAGTACCTCCGGTACCACAGGCACCTGCCGCCATCCGAGGAAAGCGATACCTTCCTTGCCGCAGATGACTTCAAAGAGCTTCTGGGCCTGCCGCCGCTGCAGGGCGTCCTGGGGAAAAAAGAACATGCCCACACCGTAGTCTCCGGGCTGACCCAAAGAAAGTCCCAGAGAGGCAAAGAGTTTGTGGGGGATTTGCAGCAGCACACCTACGCCGTCGCCCACTTCTCCTGTGGCGTCCTTGCCGGCCCGGTGTTCCAGCCGCTCCACAATGGTCAGAGCGTCGTCTACCACGGAATGACTGGCTGCGCCGTCGATATTCACCACGGCACCAATGCCGCAGGCGTCGTGCTCGAAGTTTTCGGAATAAAGGGTTTGATCCATGGAGATTGCCTCCTGATTTGTAGTTTTGACAGTTATTTTCCGCTGTCGCCGTAGTTCGAAAGTACTCTGGCAGAGGGGTCTTTCACATCGCAGCCTGCCCAGGATTTGTTGGGCATCCAGAAGTCCCTGACCATTTCCGCCTGACCGGGATAGTACCGTTCAAAAAGCTCCCGGTAGAGCAGGCTTTCCCTGGTAAAGGGCTGGGCAAAGCTGTAGGCTTTGCGCCGGTGCTCATATTCCGCGTCGGTGTACTGTTCCTCGGCGTAGGCTTTCAGATCGTCAACCATGGAGTGGCCCACGGCGTCGGAGAAGGCGGCCTTCTCCCGCATGAGAATGTCATAAGGAAGGTAGTCCCCCTCAAAGGCGTGCCGCAGCAGGTATTTGCCCTTGCCGTAGTGGTTGCGCTTCATTTCGGGGTCCAGAGCCATGACGTATTCCACAAAATCCAGATCGCCGAAGGGCACCCGGGCTTCCAGAGAGTTGACGCTGATGCAGCGGTCTGCCCGGAGCACGTCGTACATATGCAGCTCCCGGATCCGCTTTTCCGCTTCCTTCTGGAATTCCTCCGCGCTGGGGGCAAAGTCCGTATATTTGTAGCCGAAAAGCTCATCGGAAATCTCTCCTGTGAGCAGCACCCGCAGGTCTGTGTGCTCGTGGATGTATTTGCATACCAGATACATGCCGATGGAGGCCCGGATGGTGGTGATATCGTAGGTGCCCAGCAGCGCCACCACATGGGGCAGGGCTTCCAGCACGTCATCCTTCGTGATAATGACCTCCGTATGGTCGGCGCCCAGATAGTCCGCCACCTGACGGGCATATTTCAGGTCGATGGCGTCGATGTCCATGCCGATGGAGAAGGTCCTGATGGGCTTTTTGCTGACCCGGGCGGCCACGGCACAGACCAGACTGGAATCCAGACCGCCGGAGAGCAGGAAGCCCACGGGGGCGTCGGCATCCAGCCGCTTTTCAATGCCGGTGGTGAGCTTTTCCCGAATGCGGCAGCAGGCGGTTTCCAGATCGTCCGTGCAGTGATAGGCAGGGGTGCTCATATCCCGGTAGCAGACGAATTTGCCGTCCTTGTAGTAATGTCCCGGGGGAAAGGGCATGATCTTTGCGCACAGGCCTACCAGGTTTTTGGGCTCGCTGGCGAAAATGATCTGGCCGTCTTCATCGTAGCCGTAGTACAGCGGCCGGATGCCGATAGGATCCCGGGCAGCCACAAGGGATTTGCCGTCAAAGAGAATCATGGCGAACTCCGCGTCCAAATCCCGGAACATTTCGGTGCCCTTTTGTTCATAAAGGGGCAGCAGAATCTCGCAGTCCGAGTCACTGTGGAAGATATAGCCCTGCTTTTGCAGACGTTCCCGGATAGCCCGGAAGCCGTAAATTTCGCCGTTGCAGACCACGGCGGTGTTTTCCCGGACAAAGGGCTGCATACCCATTTCGGTCAGCCCCATAATAGCCAGCCGGTGAAAGCCCAGGAAGCCCCCGGGGATGGAGATGATCCGGCTCATATCCGGCCCACGGGAGATGGTGCGGTCAAAATAAGGCTTCACAGACTCCGCCGTCAGACGGTGCCCGATGTAACCAATGATGGAACACATGGGGATTCCTTCTTTCTATGCTTTGTATGCCAAAACCGGATTTTGCAATCCGGTTTTGAGCTTTCTCCCACATTGGAGAAAGGTATATGGAATGAAATTGACAATTGACAATTATAAGGGCCCTTTCGGGATGAATTGGAATTGTTTCCAAAGGAAACTCCCACAATTGTCAACTGTCAATTGTCCATTGTCAATTCATTCCCGTGCAAAGTTCGATTTTCAATCGCCCTTATCTCACCCCGAACAGAATCTCACCGTAGGAGGGGTAGGGCCAGCTTTCGGCGGGCATGATGGTTTCCATGGCGTCAACGCTGATGCGCAGCTCCCGCATGTCGTCCAGAATGGTGCTCTTGAAGATGTCGGCCAGGGCGGCGGCATCCGGGGCACTCTTGCTGTCCAGCAGATCCTTCTCCAGCTTGCCCGCGGCCTTGTAGGCGGCGGTGAGCAGGGCACTGAGCTTGCGGCCGATGTTTTCTTCATAGCTGCAGTCCGCACCGGGCAGCACGGTCTTCTTGGCGGAGGCTCTGGCGCAGAGCTTGGCGGTATAGTCGGAGACGGCGGGCAGAATATCCTTCCAGGTCATATCCAGCATGGTCTGGGCCTCAATGTTGACCACCTTGCAGTAGTTCTCCAGCTTGACCTCATGGCGGGCGGTGAGCTCGGCCTCACTGTAAACCTTGTGGGTCTTGAAGAGTTCTATGTTTTTCCTGTCCAGCATGTGGGCCAGAGCGTCGGGAGTGGTCTTCAGATTCAGCAGACCCCGCTTTTCCGCTTCCTTGACCCAGGAGGCATCGTAGCCGTCGCCATTGAAGATAATGCGTTTGTGATCGATAATGGTCTGGCGGATCAGGTCATGCAGAGCACTCTCAAAGTTCTCGGCACCCTCCAGCTTATCGGCAAACTGCCGCAGCTCCTCGGCCACAGTGGTGTTCAGAATGGTGTTGGTGCAGGAGATGGATTCCGCGGAGCCAAGCATCCGGAATTCAAACTTGTTGCCGGTAAAGGCAAAGGGGCTGGTGCGATTCCGGTCTGTGGCATCCCGCTGGAACTTGGGCAGAGTGTGGACGCCAATGCGCAGAACTTCCTTTTCCTTGCCATCGTAGGGGGCGTCCTTTTCGATGGCCTCCAGGATCTCGCTCAGGTCGCTGCCCAGGAACATGGACACGATGGCGGGGGGCGCTTCGTTTGCGCCCAGCCGGTGGTCATTGCCCGCGGAGGCTACGGAGATCCGCAGCAGATCCTGATACTCGTCCACGGCCTTAATGACCGCGCACAGGAACAGCAGGAACTGGGCATTTTCATAGGGAGTCTCGCCGGGCTCCAGAAGATTTACGCCGGTGTCCGTGGAAATGGACCAGTTGTTGTGCTTGCCGCTGCCGTTGACACCGTCAAAGGGCTTTTCGTGAAGCAGGCACACCAGCCCGTGGCGCTGAGCGACCTTGCGCATCATCTCCATGGTCAGCTGGTTGTGGTCCGCGGCGATGTTTGTGGTGGTGAAAATGGGGGCCATTTCGTGCTGGGCCGGGGCGACCTCATTGTGCTCCGTCTTGGCAAGCACGCCCAGCTTCCACAGCTCATCGTTCAGCTCTTTCATAAAGGCGGCAACCCGGGGTTTGATGGCACCGAAATAGTGGTCGTCCAGCTCCTGACCCTTGGGCGCCTTGGCGCCGAACAGGGTCCGGCCGGTGTAAATCAGGTCCTTGCGCTTGTCGAAGGCGCTTTTGTCAATGAGAAAATACTCCTGCTCGGGGCCAACGGTGGTCTTGACGGAGGTTGCGTCTTCATTGCCGAAGAGCTTCAGCACCCGCATGGCCTGCCGGTTGATGGCCTCCATGGAGCGCAGCAGCGCGGTCTTCTGGTCCAGAGCCTCACCGCCGTAGGAACAGAAGACGGTGGGGATACACAGCACGCCGTCTTTGATAAAGGCATAGGACGTAGCATCCCAGGCGGTGTAGCCTCTGGCCTCAAAGGTGGCCCGCAGGCCGCCGGAGGGGAAGGAGGATGCATCCGGCTCGCCCTGGATCAGCTCCTTGCCGGAGAACTCCATAATGACCTTGCCGCTGCCTTTGGGGGAGATGAAACTGTCGTGCTTTTCGGCGGTAACGCCGGTCATGGGCTGGAACCAGTGGGTGAAGTGGGTAGCGCCCTTTTCAATGGCCCAATCCTTCATGGCATTGGCGACCACCGTCGCCACGCCGGGATCCAGATGCTTGCCCTGCTTGATGGTCTTCTGGAGTGCTTTGTAGGTTTCTTTCGGCAGACGTGCCTCCATGGTGGCATCGTCAAAAACCATAGAAGAAAAGATTTCCGTTACCATGTTGTTATCCCCTTTTCTGTAATATACCAATAAAAAAGGCGGCAAGGGCGGCTATGGCCAAGGCCATAGCGACACCCTTGTCGCCTTTTCGGAGCCCGGTGTACACCGGTTTCCCTTGTCTGTATGGACGCATCATACACCCCAAAATGCAATTTGTCAATAAGCTAATTGCATTTTGGCGGTTCGCCCAATGGACGCTTTCCCGGAATCCCGGTTTCATGGCAATTTCCACATATCAAGGACAGCTGTCCGTAAATGCCTGATTTTTGTGGAGATTGCCCTCGAAAAAACGTTGACAGAGCAGCCCGCAGCGAGTATAATTCAGCTGAGTAGACAAGGATGTTTGCTGAGACTGGGCGTGCGCCCCCGTCCGGTGAGCGTCCTTTTTTCATTTTTTTGACGGAAAGGATCTTTTATGCTGTACACGGAAGAAGATGTAATTTCCTATGTGGAGCAGGAGGATGTGAAATTCATCCGCCTGGCTTTCTGCGACGTCGCCGGCAAACAGAAAAATATCGCCATCATGCCCCAGGAGTTAAGACGCGCTTTCTCCCAGGGCATTTCTTTTGATGCCTCCGCGGTCACGGGCTTTGGCGGAGTGGAGGAATCGGATCTGTTTCTCTTCCCCATTCCCTCCACGCTGACGGATCTGCCCTGGCGGCCCAGCCGGGGCAAAGTGGTGCGGATGTTCTGCCATATTTGCTACCCTGACGGGCAGCCCTTCCCCATGGACTGCCGGCTGCTGCTGGAAAACGCGGTGCGGGAGGCAAAGCAGGCGGGGCTGACCGTGCAGATCGGCGCGGAGTTTGAATTCTACCTGTTCAAGACGGATGCGGACGGCAATCCCACGTCCCAGCCCTTTGATCACGCTACCTATATGGATGTGGCCCCGGAGGACAAAGGCGAAAATGTCCGCCGGGAAATCGTGCTTACGTTGGAGAGCATGGGCATTTCTCCGGAAAGCTCCCATCATGAGGAGGGCCCCGGGCAGAACGAGATCGATTTTCGCTATTCCGATGCCATGACGGCGGCGGACAACGCACTGATCTTTACCTCTGTCGTCAGGGCTGTGGCCGTCAGCAACGGCCTGTACGCGGATTTCTCTCCCAAGCCCATTCCGGAGGCGGCTGGCAACGGCCTGCACATCAATATTTCTGTCCGGCATGACAACGGTGAGCATGTGAGTCAGTATTTCATGGCGGGCATTCTGGCCCACGTCCGGGAAATGACCGCATACCTAAATCCCACGGATGCCTCCTATCGCCGCCTGGGCGAACGAAAGGCACCCCGATTCGTCACCTGGTCCCCGGGAAACCGCTCCCAGCTCATCCGCATTCCGGCGGCCCAGGGAGAATACAAGCGCATGGAGCTGCGGTCTCCGGATCCCATGGTGAATCCGCATCTGGCCTACGCATTGGTCATTTACGCGGGTCTGGACGGAGTGAAACGGAAGCTGCTGCCGCCGGAGCCGCTGAACGTGAATTTTTATACGGCGGACCGCAGCGTCACGGCGGGGCTGGAGACACTGCCCGGCAGCCTGAAGGAGGCAAAGGATATCGCCTCCGAAAGCGAATTCATCCGCAGTGTGCTGCCGGAGGGGTTCTGGAAATAAGAAATTCAGAAAGGAGCGTAAAGGAATGCCATCCGGAAAGAATATCTATAAGGTCCTTGTAGCAGGGGCCAATGACAAGACCTTTGCGCTTCTGCAGACTCTGCTGCCCGGCAGCAGCTATGAGCCGCCCATGCGGGCGGGCTCTGCCGGAGAGGCCAAGCGCATGGTCATGGACTGCACCGTGGATATTGCCATTTTGAACGCCCCCATGCGGGATGAATTCGGCAGCCAACTGGCGGTGGACCTGGCCCGGGACGATGTGGGGGTGGTACTGCTGGTGCCTGGGGAATCCTATGACCAGGTATGCTTTCAGGTGGAGGACGAGGGCGTGCTGACCCTGAGCAAGCCTCTGACCCAACAGACCCTGCAAAGCGCCATCCGCCTGGCCACGGCGCTGCGGGGGAAGCTCCTGCGGATGGATCAGAAAAGCAGGGCCCTGCAGGAAAAAATGGCCGATATCCGCACAGTCAACCGGGCCAAGTGGCTGCTGATCGAGCAGCTGCGCATGACGGAAAGTGAAGCCCACTACTATATCGAACGTCAGGCAATGGACATGCGCCTGTCCCGCAGAGAGGTGGCGGAGAACATTATCCGGTCGTATGACCAATGACTGAATCTTTATTAAATTGACAATTGACAATTGCGGTGTCCCTTCGGGACGAATAGAAATAATTTTATGATTTGTTTCCGGAGGAAACTCCTTAATTGTCAACTGTCAATTGTCAACTGTCAATTCGTATTTCAACCGGCATCAATATACCAACAGACTATCCAGAAGCGGAGGATCTCATATGAAAGAAACCAAGTATATTTTTGTGACCGGCGGCGTTGTTTCCGGCCTTGGCAAGGGCATTACGGCGGCCTCTTTGGGACGCCTTCTGAAGGCCCGGGGGCTGAAGGTGGCGGCCCAGAAGCTGGATCCCTATATCAATGTGGATCCGGGCACCATGAGTCCCTATCAGCACGGCGAGGTCTACGTTACCGAGGACGGCGCGGAGACGGACCTGGACCTGGGCCATTATGAGCGCTTTATTGATGAAAACCTGAACAAGTATTCCAATCTGACCACCGGCAAGGTGTACTGGAACGTACTGAACAAGGAGCGTCAGGGCGAGTATCTGGGCTCTACCGTGCAGGTCATTCCCCATATCACCAACGAGATCAAGGAATTCGTTTACCGGGTGGGCAAGCAAACCGATGCTGACGTGGTTATTACGGAGATCGGCGGCACCATCGGCGATATCGAGTCCCAGCCCTTTGTGGAGGCCGTGCGGCAGATCTCTCTGGAGGCGGGCCCCACCAACAGCCTGTTCATCCATGTGACATTGGTGCCTTTCCTGCGTGGTTCCGATGAGCATAAGAGCAAACCGACCCAGCACTCCGTCAAGGAACTGCAAGGTCTGGGTGTAAAGCCGGATATCATTGTTCTGCGCTGCGATGAGCCCCTGGAGGACAGCATCTTCCGCAAGATTGCCATGTTCTGCAACGTGAAGCCGGACTGCGTCATTGAGAATATCACCCTGCCCAGCCTGTATGAGGCCCCCATTATGCTGGAAAAGCAGAACTTTTCCTCCATCGTCTGCCGGGAGCTGAACATCGATGCTCCGGACATTGATCTGTCCGACTGGTACCGGATGCTGCAAAAGATCGATACCCGGGATAAGAACGTGACCATCGGTCTTGTGGGCAAGTATGTCCAGCTTCACGATGCCTATCTGTCCGTGGCCGAGGCATTGCGCCATGCGGGCTTTGATCTGGGAGCCAATGTGGATATCCGGTGGATCGATTCCGAGACCATTACCCGGGAGAACGTAAAAGAGGTGCTGAGGGACTGCGCCGGCATCATCGTGCCCGGCGGCTTCGGTTCCCGGGGCATCGATGGCATGATCACTGCGGCGGACTACTGCCGGGAGAACCATGTGCCCTATTTCGGCATCTGCCTGGGTATGCAGATATCCGTCATCGCCTTTGCGCGGTCTGTGGCGGGCATGGCGGACGCCAACTCCGGTGAATTTGACCCGGAGAGCACTCATAAGGTCATTGACTTCCTGCCGGACCAGAATGATTCCGTCGCCAAGGGCGGTACCCTGCGGCTGGGCGCTTACCCCTGTCAGGTCGTCCCCGGCACGAAGATGTTTGAGGCTTACGGCGCGGCCCACATCTATGAGCGCCACCGCCACCGCTATGAATTCAACAACGACTTCCGCCAGACCCTGGTGGATGCCGGCCTGACCATCAGCGGCACCTCACCGGACGGTTACATCGTGGAAACCGTGGAGCTGCGGGACAGCCCCTTCTATGTGGGCGTCCAGTTCCACCCCGAGTTCAAGAGCCGCCCCAATAAGCCCCATCCTCTGTTCGTGTCCTTTGTGAAAGCAAGCCTGGAGCGTTCCGAGAACAGCTGATAAACCAAAATTATCCCCCGGTTGCAAAACCGGGGGGATTTTGGTAGAATGGTGGAAATAATCCGTGGGGAGGAGAGTCATGAAAAGAAAGCATGTGCTGTGGAAGCTGTTTGTTTCCACGCTGTATCTCAGCGCCTTCACCTTTGGCGGAGGCTATGTGATTGTAACGCTCATGAAGGAAAAATTTGTAGATGAACTGCACTGGATTGAGGAGGACGAGATGCTGGACCTGATCGCCATTGCCCAGTCCGCGCCCGGGGCCATTGCGGTGAACGGCGCGATTGTTGTGGGCTATAAGCTGGCGGGCCTGTCGGGGGCACTGGTGGCTATTGCGGCGACGACCCTTCCGCCTTTTGTCATCATTTCGGCCATTTCCTTTTTTTATGCGCTTTTCCGGGATAACTTTGTTGTCAGCCGGCTTCTTGCCGGAATGCAGGCGGGGGTGGCGGCAGTCATTGCCTCCGTGGTCTGGGACATGGGCGGGAAGGTCGTAAAGCAGAAGAGCGTTCTCTCCGTGGGCATCATGCTGGCGGCGTTTATGGCCGTGTGCGTGTACCGGGTGAATGTGGTGACCGTGATTCTGACCTGTATCGGTCTGGGAATCCTGCGGGCACTGCTGGCAGGGAGGAAGAAAGCATGATCTATTGGCAGTTGTTCCTGAGCTTTTTGCAGATCGGAGCCCTGAGCTTCGGCGGCGGCTATGCCGCCATGCCGCTGATCGAGGCCCAGATTGTAACATCCCATGGCTGGCTGACCACAACAGAATTCGCGGACCTGGTCACCATTGCGGAAATGACTCCCGGGCCCATAGCCGTAAACGCGGCGACGTTTGTGGGCACCAAAATCGGCGGGATCCTCGGCGCGTTGGCGGCGACGGCGGGGTGCATTCTCCCGGCCTGCGTTCTGGTGACGCTGATCGCCGGACTGTATCTGAAATACCGGGATCTCTCCGTGCTCCAGAGCGTTTTGGGGACTCTGCGTCCGGCGGTGGTGGCGATGATTGCCTCGGCGGGCGTGTCTATCCTGCTGAACGCTTTCTGGGGCGGCGGGACCATTGCTTTGAAAGAAACGAACGTGATAATGGTCGGGATCTTTGTGCTGTGCTTTGTGCTGCTGCGCCGGACAAAATGGAGTCCCATTGCCGTTATGGTGCTGGCAGGGGTGCTGAATCTGGCGATTTCCATGTTCCCGTAAAAGGAGGGCCTTATGCTCTATGAAAATATGGTCCCCGGAGTCTTTCGGGACCGGCCAAACCGGTTTATTGCCCATGTGGAGATCTGCGGCGTTTCGGAGACTGTCCATGTGAAAAATACGGGGCGGTGCCGGGAGCTGCTGGTACCCGGGGCGAGGGTCTGGTGCCAGCGCTTTGACGCATCGACCCGGAAAACAAAGTACGACCTGATCTGCGTGGAAAAAGGGCAGTACCTTATCAACATGGATTCGCAGGCACCCAATAAGGCAGTGGGGGAGTGGCTGTCCGGGGGCGGACTGGGGAAAATCGATGCGCTCCGCCCGGAGACGGTTCACGGAGATTCACGGTTTGATTTTGCGTTCCAAAAGGACGGAAAGCAGTGCTATCTGGAGGTCAAGGGGGTAACACTGGAAGAAAACGGCGTCTGCGCTTTCCCGGACGCGCCGACGGAGCGGGGAGCCAAACACCTGCGGGGACTGCAAAGGGCTGTCTCTGAGGGCTGCGAATGCTATGCGCTGTTTGTGATCCAGATGCGGCCTGTCCGGTACCTTCATCCCAATGACGGCACAGACCCTGCTTTCGGAAAAGCCCTCCGGGAGGCCGCCGCGGCCGGGGTACATGTTCTGGCTGTGGACTGCCTGGTAGAACCAAAAAAAATGACCATCGGCGACCCGGTGCCGGTGGTGCTGTAAAAACGAGACTGTTAAACCGGCGGAGCGCAGCCCTGACGGATGAAGGGCGGTACAGGCTTGCGCGAGAAATGGGCAAGCCTGTACCGCCCTTTACAAAAGTTCCTGCTTCACAGCAGCCCCAGGCTCTGCTTCCAGGTGAGGATTTTATACACGGCGTCCTCCACGGCCTGCTCGGAGAGACGTCCATTGTGCACCGCCTCCAGGACGGCGGGAATCTGGGTGTCGAAATCCGTGCTGCACAGCATGGTAGCCCCTGCCTGCAAGGCCAGCACGGCGGCCTCTTCCGGGGTATAGTCCTCCAGAGCGCCCATGGACAGATCATCCGTCAGGATCACCCCGGAGAACCCCATGCTCTGCCGCAGATAGGCCATGACCGCCGGGGAGAGGGAAGCGGGCCGCTCGCCATCCAGAGCGGTGACGATGTTGTGGCTGACGAGGATGGCGCCAAGACCGCTGCCGATGCCCGCCTGAAAGGGGATCAGATCCCGGTTTTCCAGCACTTCCAGACTTCGGTCATCCACCGCGGAGCCTGTATGGGTGTCGGCATTGTCGCCGTAGCCCGGAAAGTGTTTCATAACACCCCCAACGCCGTTTTCTGCCATCCGTTCCAGAGCGCCTGTCACGAATTCCGCGGTGGCCTGCGGGTCTTCTCCCAAGGAACGGGCGTACATAAAGGCACCGGGGGCCTGACTGATATCACAGACCGGGGCCAGATTCACGTTCAGTCCCAGACTATTCAGCAAATACGCTTTGTCCCACTCCACGCTCAGAGCCACAGCCATGCCGCCCATGGCGTAGGCTTCCCGGGGGGAGGGGTATTTTTCTGCCCGGAAAGCGGGGTGACTGCTGACCCGGCAGACTGTGCCGCCCTCTTCGTCTACAGCCATAAGCATGGGAATGTTTGCGGCGGACTGGTAGCTTTCCAGCTGGGCGCGGAGACCGTCCGGTGTCTGGTCGTCAAAATCCCGGCCGAACAGCACATAGCCGCCGGGATGATAGGCGGTGATGTCCTCCACTCCGGTTTCCTTCCGGCATCGGACCAGAAAGAGCTGCCCTACCTTTTCTTCCAAAGTCATACCGTTCAGGATCGTCCGCAGGGGATCTTCCGGGGCGGTCGTTTCTGTTGGGACGGTCTGGACGGTTGTTTCCGGGGAAATCACGTTCGTCGAAGCGGCGGGAACGGACTCCGGTTCCCGTGCGCAGCCTGCCAGCAGCATGGCCGCAGCGGCAAGAATCAATATCTTTTTCATACTTGCTCCAATCTTGGCCGGAAGGAGCGGCAATAGTTGAAAATGAACACCAGAGCGCACAGCACCCAGGTTATGGGATAGCAGATGCAGAGCGTCAGAAGCGTATGGTATCTCTTCACCACCGTCATGATCCAGGCAACCCGCACCACACAGACGCTGAGGCAGATGATGACCGTGGGCCGCAGGGAGTCCCCCATGCCCCGCATGGTACCGGCAAAGATCTCTACCGGCATAAAGGCGGCAGCAAAAGGAACGATCACGGAAATGATATAAGCGCCGTCCTCAATCACCGCCCCGTCCGTGGTGTAAATCCCCAGAATGAACCGGCGGAACAGGACCATCAGCAGGCTGATGAAACCAACCGTGCCAATGCTCATGCCAAGACAAACCCGGACACTCTGCCGCACCCGGTCATATTTGTGGGCGCCGTAGTTCTGGCCTACAAATGTGGTGATGGACACGCCGAAGGCGCCGGAGACCATCCAGGTCAGGGCGTCCGTTTTGGTGTAGGCGGTCCAGGCGGCCATAACCGTGGAGCCGAAGGAGTTGATGCCGGACTGAATCAGCGTATTGGACAGATCGAACATCACCAGCTGCAGCCCCGCAGGCACACCGATGGCGAGAATCCTGCCCAGCAGCTTCGGCTGGATGTGCAGCCGGGACAGTTGCAGGGGAGTTTCTTTCTCCCGCAGCAGGACAATCAGCAGCATGGCGGCGCTGACGATCTGGGAAATCACCGTAGCCAGCGCCGCTCCGGCCACACCCATTTTCAGGCCCACCACCAGCACCAGATCCATGACGATATTCACAAGGCAGGCGACGATCAGAGAGATCACCGGCCGCTGGGAGTCTCCCATGGCCCGCAGAATGCCGGCCTCCATATTGTAAAGCATGGAGGCCAGAGCGCCGGCAAAATAGACGCGCACATACTGAGAGGCCAGCCCCAGACATTCATCCGGGGTCTTCATCCACCGCAGGGCTACAGGCCCAATGCCGACGCCCAGGACCGTAACGCCCAGACCCAATACCAGAGACAGGGCCACGCCCGTGTGCAGGGTGTCCCGGACGCCCTGCCTGTTTCCGGCCCCGTAAAACTGAGCCAGAATGACCGTTGCTCCGGAGCCGAGACCTGTGAAAAAGCCGTTGAAAATATTTACCAGTGGACCTGTGGTTCCCACCGCCGCAAGAGCTTCCGTGCTGACGAATCGCCCTACGATAATGGTGTCCACCGTGTTATACATCTGCTGGAAAAAAGTCCCCAGCAGAATGGGAAAGAAGAAGACGAGGATCTGCTTCCAGATGATCCCTTCCGTAATTTGTTTTGCGGCTGTTTTTTGTGCCATAGTATAGCCTCCTGAAGGTTCTACCCGGGATTGTAGCACAGGAGAATTCGATTGTCTATGACATTTTTCTGCCATAGGTCCCCTTTGGAGGAATGCGAGAAAAAGCCCCGGATCCTTGGGCATAGAGCCGGAGGATCCGGGGACGGCTGGGTATGCTTTATTCCTGATCGTACCGCTTGTAGATGTACACAGCACCGCCGATGGCACCGCCGGCCAGAACAACCAGCAGAATAGGCACAACGATGGGAATCCTGTGCTTCCTGGTGGGCTGCTTGATCTGCTCAGTGGTCTCCGGAACGGTCTCGGTGGTCGGCACCGTAGTCTCCTCAGTAGGCACGGTAGTCGGTTCCGTTGTGGGGGCTGTGGTCTCGGCGACCTTGCGGCGGAAGGTGGCCTCGATGGTGTGGTTCGCCTTGACATCCGTGAAGGTATATACGCCTACGGAACCGATGCTCTTGCCGTCTACCTTCACATCCTCTACTTCGTATTCCTTGTCTGCGACAATGGTGAAGCTGGCGCTCTTGCCGGACTGGACGGATATCTTGCCGGACTGGGTGATGGTTCCGCCGATACCGGCCGTGGCGGTGATGGCGTAGCCGTTGCCGGCAGTGTTGCCGGAATTGTTCGTGTTGCCGCCGGCGGTGGGCTTGGTGGTGGAGGAACCGGTCTTCTCAATCACCAGCTTGGCCGTGTTGCTGACGGCGGCGGTGTAGTTGCCGCCTGCGGGGATGGAGGCGCGGACATAATAAGTGCCTGCCGCGGAGGGAGGCGTTCTGGTCTCGCCCTGCGTGCATTGGCCATCTGTATAATAGGTATAGGTGACGCTGCCCTTGAAGCTCTCACCGTTGACGCCGGTCACTTTGGCTCCACCCATTGGGTGGGTGTTTCCGTCATGCTTAACGGTCTGGTCTGCCAGGGCGATGGTCGGCTTGGCGGGGTTGATTTTGATGGTAACGGAGCCGACCACCGTGTCGTAACCCTCCTGGGTCACCCGGTAGCCGATCTGGTAGGTGCCCGCATTGGTGTAGGTGGGGACGGAACCCTGAATGTAATCGCCGGAGGTGCCCTCCCGATAGCGGATGGTGGCGCCCTCGGGAACGGTGACCGTCAGGCTCATGCTCTTGCCGTCATAGGTCTTTTCACCGCCCACGACACGAATCGAGCCGTCCGCGAAGCCGCTGCTCAGGGTGATGGCGAGAGGCTTGCTGACGGGAGAGGCTTCCGTCTGGTCTCCGCCGGTGTAGTAGGCGTAGAAGTAGTAGGTTTTGCCGGACTTCAGATTCAGGAAGATGTTGGTGTCCACCCAATTGGTGTCCGGCTTCTGGTCCGTCAGACCGTAGGCATACATCACCTGGCCGATGCCGCCGGTGGGCTTCTTCAGGGTCACGGAGCTGGCCGTCCGGGTGTTGGGCTCCTCCTCCAGAATGGGGGCGTCCTGCTTTGCCTTCGGCGCGGTGGTGGGCGCGGTTGTGGGCGCAGTGGTCGGCGCGGTCGTGGGCGCAGTGGTGGGCGCGGTTGTGGGGGCGTCCGTAGAGGGGGCTGCTGTGGTGCCGCTGGGGGCGGGGTCCGTGGGGGTTGTGCCGCTGCCCTGAGCCAGGGTCATAACGCCGCTTTCACCGGAGGCGATGGGCGTGCCCGTATAGGTCTCGCTGCCGTCGGAGACGGCGTTGGCCTTAGTATCCTGGGGCAGGTACAGGTAGATGCTGCCCGTTTCATCGGTGACGATGCCCTGCACGCCGTAGGTCATGTCAGGAGACAGGGCCAGAGCCGTGACTGCGGTGCCCTCAACGGCTTTGCCGTCCTTGTCCGTCAGGGTGACGACAGTCTGTGCAAGCGGCTTGCCCTCTCCGGTGGGAACACAGGCCGTGGCGGCGCCGTCATTGCCTGCGCCGCTGCCGCCGTCGGAACCGGCCTTGCCGCCGTCGAGCTTTACGCTGCCGCCGGTAATGCTCAGAACATCCGTGCCGACGGCTCTGCCGCCGTCACCGCCGGGGGCATCTTCCGTGCCGGGCGCGCCGTCACCACCGGTGACCGTCAGAGTGCCGCCGGTGACCGTCAGGCTCTTGGCGCCAATGCCGTCAGAGCCCGCACCGCCGAAGACCGTCAGACTGCCGGGGCCGGAGAGGGTAACGCCCTCCAGACCCTCCAGCGCCGCGTGATCCCTGGCCGTCATGGTGTTAACGCCGATCAGGGTCAGCTTCAGACCGCCCTCGGCGGTCAAAGCGCTTTTGCCCTCCGTGGCTTCGATGCGCACATCCTGCAGCACGACCTGGGCCTCACCCTGGATGCGCAGGGTATCTGTGGAAACTTTTACGCCCTCAGCCATGGTGACGGTGACGGGCTTGGTGCCGGTGATGACCACCTCCGCGGCGTCCTTATCATAATAGTAGTCCTCGCCGTCTTTCAAATCTTCGCCGGAGAGCCGCAGCATGCCGCTGTCCAGCCAGGAAGGCTGGGTGATCTGGGCATTGTTCAGATACTCTGTCAGCGCCGCCAGAGCCGTATACTGGGGGGTCGCCTCCAGCTTTTCCTGCGCGTCCTTGGACAGGGCATAGAACCCATCCTCCCACAGCGTGTCAATATGGGCATACAGTGCCTGCTGCTCCGCAGAGGACAGTGCTTTCACAGTCTCCGGCTTCGGCAGCCGGTTGACAGCCTTTACAAAATCCGTATCCGCTTCCGCTCCCACGGGAAGCGCCAGCGCGGCGGCCAGCGCGGCGGTGAGCAGCACGCGGAATCCTTTCCAAACTTTCATAGAGTTCCCTCCTTCTGGGTATTTCTTTAACTATACTATACCATACTCCGGGAAAGGCAACAATAGATAAACTGTGAACAAGGGCGCGTTTTCCGAAAACAGCGCAAATCTTATGGATTTCTTAAAGATTTTCCGGACTGCAGCGGGGCAGACCCGGAAGCGAAACGGGGCGGCGGGGCATTTCACGTTTGCAACTTTTGTATTTTTCTTATCTGAACCTATGATTGCCCTAAAAAAGCGCATATCCATTTTTTCCAGATTATCCCACTGTTTTCAGGAAAATGGTCTATACTCCTGCCAATTTTCGACCTTCTGACGAAAAAACCTTGTCAAGCATTATTTTCTGCGCTTTATCTTTTTGAATCTTTTTTTACGATATTTCACCAACTTTTCCTTCCACAAAGCACAGCATTTCTCCTGGTTTTTTGAGAATTGTGGACAAACTGTGACTACATTGTGAACTATGTGAAAAATTGTTGCGCTTTTTTGTGGACTTTGTCCCTTGATTTCCGGATAAAAGTCGGCGATAATGTTGCCGTAGTAGTGGGAACTTATGTTCCTATACAAAATATTTTATATGTTTCAAGGAGGAGTCCAAATGATTAGCTTTTTGCTCTGCCTGGCAATCCTGATCGCGGGTTACTTCTTCTACGGCAAGGTCGTAGAGAATACCTTCGGACCGGACGACAGAGAGACCCCCGCTGTTCGCATCAATGATGGTGTGGACTATGTGGTTCTGCCTCAGTGGAAGCTGTTCATGATCCAGCTGCTCAACATCGCAGGCCTTGGCCCCATCTTCGGTGCCCTCAGCGGCGCTCTGTGGGGACCCATTGTCTTCCTGTGGATCACCTTCGGTACGATTTTTGCCGGCGGCGTCCACGACTATTTCTCCGGCATGCTGTCCGAGCGTAACGACGGCGTGTCCATCTCCGAGATCTCCGGCATCTATCTGGGCAAGACCATGAAGAACGTTATGCGTGTGTTCTCCGTGGTTCTGCTGGTCATGGTCGGCACCGTGTTCGCAGTCGGCCCTGCCGGTCTGCTGCAGCTGCTGTGTTCCAACGCCCCCGGCATTCTGAGCAGCAAGATGTTCTGGCTGATTCTGATTCTGGTCTATTACTTCATCGCCACCTTCCTGTCCATCGACAAGCTGATTGGCAAGATCTACCCCGTATTCGGCATCTGCCTGATTGTCATGGCTGTGGGCGTTGGCCTGGGTATCTTCACCAAGGGCTATGAGATCCCCGAAATCTGGAACAACTTCACCAATATGCATCCGCAGGGCACCCCCATCTGGAGCTTCATGTTCATTACCGTGGCCTGCGGCGCTATCTCCGGCTTCCATGCCACCCAGAGCCCCCTGATGGCCCGCTGCCTGAAGAGTGAGAAGCAGGGTCACTTCGTGTTCTACGGCGCCATGGTTTCCGAGGGCATCATTGCTCTGATTTGGGCTGCTGCTGGTTGCGCTCTGTACACCGGCGAAGAGTTGCTGGCTCTGGGCGGCGGCGGTTCCACTGCTGTTTACGACGTCTGCAAGAAGACCATGGGCGGCGTTGGCATCGCGCTGGCCATGCTGGGCGTTATCGCCTGCCCCATCACCTCCGGCGATACCGCTTTCCGGTCTGCCCGTCTGGTGCTGGCTGACTGGTTCCATCTGGATCAGAAGGTCTGGAAGAACCGTCTGCTGCTGTGCGTTCCCGTTCTGGGCATCGGCGCGTTCCTGGGCATCGGCAACGCTCTGGGCAAGATCGACTACACCATCATCTGGCGTTACTTCAGCTGGACCAACCAGACTCTGGCTATGATCGTTCTGTGGTGTGCTTCCATGTTCCTGTTCTATGAGAAGAAGAACTACTGGATTACCGCTGTTCCCGCAACCTTCATGACCGCTGTGTCCATCACCTACTTCATGCTGGGCAACGAGTGCCTGGGCCAGTTCCTGAATAAGGACGGCTACAATACCGCTCTGGCTTACCCCGTAGGCATCGTCTTTGCCGCTCTGTTCCTGGGCATCTTCCTGTATTCCATCAAGAAGCGGGACGTCAAGCCTCAGTACGAGACTCTGGGCAAGTAACAAGTCCATAAGGAAGGTGGGGGAGGAGACTTCCCCACCTTTTGGCTTCCCGGCAAGGCCGGAATAATTGACAATGGACAATTGACAGTTGACAATGAAGGTGTTTCCTTCGGAAACGATTCAAAATAAGAACGCAAATCTGTCCCGCTTGTGATGCCATAATTGTCAATTGTTCATTGTCAATTGTCAATTTGTTTGCTCCGCAAACTCCGATTTACCGTATCTATTGAAACGAGGTATTCCATGATCTTCACTCCGAAACAGCTGGGCAAGACCACTTTGGACAAGCCCACACTTTCCGTTGACAAGAAATTCTGTAAGCGCTTTGGCCCCTGCGGCGTGGGGGATGAAGCAGTTTACTTAAACAGCTTCTTCTTTGACCGAGTCTATTATGCCGCACTGAAATCTGTAAAGCGCATTTTCAAGCGGGTTGCCATGAGTAAGGGCGGTTTCTCCGGCAAGGGCGTCTTTGGCGCGATCCCCTATCTGGTGGTGGAGCTGGACGACGGCACAGTGAAGCAGTGCAACTTCAAATACGAGCAGGATGTGGACCTTCTGCTCGCCCATATCTCCAAAATCTGCCCGGACCTGCCCACGCATAGCGTGGAAGCGGAAAAACGGCTGAGGGAAAAACAGGCTGCCATGGAAGCCAAGTTTCTGAAGGAGCTAACACCGAAGGCCCAGAAGGCCCGGGAGGAGCTGGAGGGTGCCAGGGCCTTCCTGACAAGCTACCCGGAGCAGACCGCACAGCTTTCCGTAACCGCCCGGCGCAAGCGCGGTTCTGACCGTACCCGTCCGGCCTATCGTTGGGTCGCCCTGGCGATTATCGTAGGCGGTCTGATTTGCGGAGCATATGGTATTTATGAGCTGATTAACCATGATACCACAGGTCTCTATTTTACACTGTTGGGCCTTGCGGCAGCGTTCCTGTTCTCCGGAACCCAGGTCATTCCTACGGCGAAGAACAATAAAAAGGCCGTTACCGCCGCCTGGCAGGAGAGCATCGCGGAGATGGAAAAGATTCTGCCGGAGGATTTCCCGGTTCCCGCCCGCTATGCCCACCCCATTGTTCTGGAGCGCATGATCCGTGTCCTTCGGGAGGGGCGGGCCCAGAGTGTCAAGGAATCCCTGGCTGTTGTCAAGGAAGATCTGAAAAAGCTCAATGCCGACGTGCAGGTAGAGCAGGAGGAATATGACGAGGTGGTCACCATTAAGCCCATGTTCCTGCTGCAGGAGTATAAATAAGCAAAAATACTGGCGTACCGCAGTGCTTGATATACTCCCCATAGTGTAGCTTCAAAATTTTTGCTATTTCGAGTGTCTACTCTATGGGGAGCATATCATATTGCGGTACGCCTTATCTTATGCGTTTTTCTGCCGGCGCTTTGCCGTAGTACGGATCTTTTCCGGCAGAGAGTCCCGCAGGAGAAAGAGCACGCCTACGATGGCGTACAGGGTCGCCAGAATGGCAACACTGAGCCACCAGTCGCCGGAGAGCGCCAGATTGCCGGCCAGACAGGTGGCGAAAGTGGGCAGGGGCAGGGACAGCAGCAGAGCCAGCAGGTAGCGCCGCTGACCCATACCGGCGTATGCGGCGGCATAGGGAATGATGCCATTGGGCAGCCCGGGGACCAGCAGAAGAATCACCGTATAATAGGTGCGGTTTCTGGCGGAAGCCAGGAGGTTTCTGACCTTTTCCAGCTTCGGCGATGTGCTGCCCAGGGTGATCAGACGCTTCTTGGTGCGGCTGGCGGCACGAAAGACAGCCAGATGGGCAGCCATGCAGGCGGTCAGGCAAACGGCTGTGCCCAGCCAGGGCCCAAGGACGATGCCCGCTGCCAGCTGGACCGGCATAGCGGGTAAAAGCACGGACAAAATCTGCACAAAGGACAGCAGCCACAGCAGTCCGGCGCTGTAGGCGGTGTTCTGTCCGTCAAAGCAGGCTTGCAGGGCGTTTTCGTCTCCGCTGGAAAAGGCGGCCCAGATATCCGGAACATAAATACGAAGCAGTTCCACCACCAGGGCAATGGCGATAATGAGCACCAATACAGACGCCAGCAGCGTGGCGGCAGCTTTTTTGGACTGCTTTTGTTTCACAGGCGTTTCTCCTTTCACGGGGTAAGAGCGTTGATAAACACAGGCCCGGTTCGGCCAGACCGGGCCTGATTCTGGTAAATCAGAGTGCAGCAGGGGAAATCAGGCATTTCCCTCCGTTCGCACAGGATTATACCATGGGAAATGGCAGACTTCAAGAACTTTTTCCGGGAGAAACCCATCAAAGGGCGGGATTTGCGCAAATGCGGGAATCAGAAGGAAAAGGAAATGCGGCGGCGCTACGAAAAAGTCCGGCTGCAAACAGCAACCGGACTTTCACGAAAGATGTGACCAGACGTGCGGCGGGGCAGATCAATACATCTTTGCGCCAGCGGGAATATGATTATCCAGCATGAGAAGATGCAGCTTTTCTTCACCGTTTTCGTGATGCACGGCGGAGATCAGCATACCTTCGGAGTCGATGCCCATCATTTTTCTGGGGGGCAGGTTGGTGATGGCCACGCAGGTCTTGCCTACCAGCTCTTCCGGCTCGTAATAGTCGTGAATGCCAGAAAGAATCACCCGATCCTTGCCGGAGCCGTCATCCAGCAGGAACTTGAGCAGTTTCTTGGACTTCTTCACCGCTTCGCATTCCTTGACCTTCACGGCCCGGAAGTCGGACTTGGCGAAGGTTTCAAAGTCCACAAAGTCCTGGAACAGCGGCTCGACTTCCACCTTGGAAAAGTCAATCTTCTCCTCCACGGCGGGAGCCGCCGCAGGGGCAGTCTCAGCCGCTTTTTCCTCGCCCTTTTCCGCCTTGGGCAGGTCCGTGGGCTTCATGGTGGGGATAAGATCCCTCACATGGAATAGCTGTGTAGAATCCCTGTTAATACTGTGCTTTGCTTACAGGTCACATTTTCCCGTGTGTGATAACTCTGTACATTTCCCTGCTGAAAGCATACACCATAGTGGTGCTCCAAGTGGTGTATGTGGTGCAACTCCAACCTTTCGCACCTCCGAAAGATTGTAGTTAATATTATAACAGTAGAATCTCAGAATTTCAATGGGTTTCAGGTCGTCCCGTAAGGAATCCAGAAAAAACTTCAATACTCTGCTTACAATCACTCTTTATATTGTGCCTGTCTAAAGCGTGGTTATAAACGGATATGCAAAGTTCAATCCCGTACTACGCCACGCCGTTAATCCTCTATCACAAGACAATTTACCTTTCCACTGAACGCTGTACAGGCATCTATGGCAATAATTCCGGGACCATAATAGGGAGAGAAGTCCGCATCTTCTCCAAACTCGGTCCCCTTGTGTTCGTATTTGCTATGGCCATACGAAGTATGCCAGTGTCCGCAAACAATGGTCTTATTCTCATCTGCGGTCTGTGCTGCATCCATGCCATTGAACCATCTTGCTTGATTCCATTGCTCACGGTCTGCTTCTCTCCAAGAAGAAATATAGCTGTAGCTTTTATCCCTGTTCGGAATGCTTGGTATCCAGCCATGCGTGAAAACATAGTGTTCCGTCTCAAAGTAATCAAGCATCGCTTGGATAATCTCTTTGTAAAACGGTGTGTCTTTCGCTGCATCGGCAAAATCATAATGGCGTATAGATGCCATCACTGGATCAAAGCCCGTTAACTGGAGTGCAGTATCATAAGTTCCGTTTGATTTGTGATAGCTATATGGCATCCCAGCATCCGTGGTCACAAGCTCCACAAATAGGTCCTCATGGTTTCCACGAATGAGAATTATCTTGTCTTGCTCCATCTGCTCCAATATGAACTGCTGAAGCTGTTTCGCCTCATGCCCTCGATCAAATAAATCTCCGAGCATGATTAACTTATGAGGAGTTGTATCGGAAAAGAAGCCTGCCTTTTCCAAAGCAGACTTCATCTGCGTATAGTATCCGTGAACATCGGAGATAACATAGTAGCGCATAATCCCTTATTCTTCGCCTCTGTTTTCCTTGGATAGCCTGTTGGCCAGAATCAGCTCTTTCATCTTAAAGCAGAGCCATTCATCAATGGTCAGATCAAGCTCGGCAAGGGCAATCACCAGCCGCTTCATCTCATTCTTATCAATTCCAAAGTCAATGCTAATTGTATCGTAGTTCTTCGGAAGCTGCAAGATATATCGTGCCTCGTTGCGTTCATATCGCCTGAGTAATTCAGGCTGATCCTCAAAAAACTCTCTGACGAAATCGTTCATGACTGCGCCACCCCTTTTTGTGTACGAAGACTGACGCCCTCAACTAACGAGAATACTGCTGTATTCTTCTCTTCCAGAAACTCGCCGGATAAAACATATGTCTTTGAAGTGTCCATCTGGTTTGTCCGCATGATTCCATGAACAAATTGCTTGCTGTTGATCCTCATGACGCATCTGTGATCGGTGAACAGTTTCAGCGGAACTCGGAAAGCCATCACATCATCCTCATCACAGGGGAAAACGCTCAAAGAATCATGGCTGTCTGAAATTTTAATTGAGACATGGCTCGGCTTTCCCAAGGCTTTTATAACGCCCTTGCCGATACTGATACAGCAGCGAGCGCCTTGCAGCGTCATTTCGATTGGGTACATTCTATCCTCATTCGTTGTTTCGGACATCATCGTCACCTCCATTTCCAATAATCGTGCCAAACAAAGTCTCCCGTTTCTTCTCCTGCTCCTGCATACTGATGGAAGCAGCCAGCTCTTCAGAAACCGTAGCGGGAACAGCGCCTCCGCTGGTGTCCATGTATCCGGATAGTGATTCGAAGCTGCTTCGTTGCTGAAGGGCTTCATAATCCGAATAACTCCTGCCCAACTTCATGCGGATCTCATCAGGATAGTATTTAACAATGCGTTTCTTCATTTTGCCGGTGTGCTTGTCAAAGTACTCCTCCGGCAGCGGATCAAACATAACAGCGGATGCAAGATCAAATACCAGAACCAGCCCTCGCTCAGAATTGGCAAGCCGTCCATAGATCTTGTACCGACACTCCTTGTTCCAGTTCATCATCTTATAAATGCTTTGGACATATTCCGGGCAGGATATAGAACGGTTGACCCACTTATCTTTCTTTAGTCTTGCCCATTCAATCGAAGAGATTTCTTCTTCCGCACAGATGGCCACAACCATTCGCTTTTTATTCTCACTGAGCATAGGAAGGACGTGCTGTACTCCTTCAAACAGCCGGATCGCTGACATACTAAATTCCATTCTGTTTGCACGAATACTCACTGCTGGCTTCTTGATCATGGAGAAGAACATTTTGGGCGGAACGACATAGTCATCGAGAGATTCAAACTCGATGGCATTTTTCTTGCCCAGTCGTTCTTGAACCAGTTGATGAATCAGCTCCTGCTCCTTGGGCGTGTACCCTTCGGTTTTATCTCCCGTTATCGAGCTTTCTGCATCAGTGAGAAAGGAAAAATTATCGTTATCCATATTGTCCTCCGGTTACATTGCCTCATAGATTTGTTCTAATTCATCTTCAAGCTCTCCGTGTGTAGGGATTACTCCTATAAAAGGGTTCACCACTTTTGTGCCATGGTTGCGAATATCTGCTGAAGACACCGCATCAAGGACACGCCCTCGTTGCTGTTTGATCTCATAACTGACACCAACTTGTTCCTGCCAGTTCTCAGGGTAAGCGATTCCGGCTGTCAAACCAGCCGCTTCGCCACACTCGCTTTCCTTATAGGGAATGTACTTTACGGTTGAATCCGAGGTGTCCATAGCATCAAGGTTCTTTTTATCCTTTCCAACCAAGATCTGCGGTTCATCAAGAAAAAAGAAAATGATCCTTTCGCCCCCTCTGACACGGGTCACGCCTCTGAATCGGAATTTATACTTTCTCATCCAGTCGAGCTTATCATAGACGGCGTTTGAGAATGCGGAAGTACATAGTTGAAGACCCGACTTTTTCGTTTCGTCCCATAGCACCGCATTGGGGTTTGTGGCATTGCAGCTTCGTACTGCGATTACTTCCAGTACCGGGTGGTACAAGAACTCTACATATTTCTGCTGCCCAAGTTTTTCCCAACAGACCGCATTCAATTTCATACTTCTTTGCGAAAATGTAAGCTGCGGATCACTACGGGTCATGAACATGACACCGGGTGCAACCCGGTAATCATTCAGCGTCATGGAAACGACATTGCTGTGTGTTCTGCCGTTCATGATATTTGCCCGACGCTGAAGCTCGCAAAACTCATCCTCGTTGTAAACTTGGCGTGAAATATCCTGAAAAGCCCGATTGTCGATGCCGCTCCATGTCGGGGAGATACTGACGAAGCCTTTCAGTGCTCCACTATCGATCACATAAACATCCGGGACACTTCCGAACTTGTATCGGCTGGCTCGCATCATATGTGCTGCTCTTGCAATTTCAGGAGATACAATTCCCTCATGGTAATGGGGGATGTAGGCTCCTTCTCTCAGACCATCGTTTTTCGCCGTCACTTTTTCCTTGTAGTCAATGACGACCCTTTTCCGAACCTCAAGATCACCCCAACGCCGTTCGTTCTCCATAATTGCTTTCACCATTGAGGGCGTCCATTCAGTACGGCCTCGAAGTGTTGGCCGTTGCTTCTCCGTCAACACCTCTGCGATTTCTTCCGCTGTGTACCCACACAGCGTAGCAAGGAAAATATACTTAACCGTCTTCGCCTCTTCTTCCTCGATGATGAAACCGCCCTCTATTGTGTGCCGTAAACCGAGCAGATCGGATAGCGGAAACTGTCCAGTGCAGATTCTTTGATCATAGGATAGGATCATGCGGCGACTTTTATTGCCGGATTCCCACTCTGCAAAAAGGCCTTGCATCTGGAGCCTTTCGTTGATGTTCGGGTCCAGCGTATAAAGGTCCTCCGTTTCAAAATACACGCCGACCGGGTTTGACGGATTCGTCGTTCTTAGTTTCCGCACTTCCTCAATCAGGTCAGAGATGTTACGGGCAAAACGAGACACACTGGCACAAACGATCAAATCCATTTTCTTCTTCGACGCATCTTCCAGCATTCGTTTGAACTCTGGACGCCATTTTTTCGATGTGCCGGATTTGCCCTCGTCACTGTATATTTCCGCCAGATCCCAGTTGGGCGTTTTGGCAATCTTCTCTGTATAGTACTTTGTTTGGTTTTCGATGGAGGAGACCTGCTCCTTGCTCTTCGTACTCACACGGGCATAAACTGCAACACGCTTATGCTCTGCATCTCGAATGGTAGGCGTTGGTTTTGCTGGACGGAAAATAGTCTGCGGCGGAACCGTATAATGCTGGATTCTCTTCTTCGTTTCATACCGGTAATATTCTCGATCAGCATCCTGCGGACGCCACACCGGAAGCCGCTGGTCTACGATTTCTTGCTCATCGCCTCGGATTTCCGATTCCTTGTTTTCATCCTTTGCCATATCCTTATCCGTCCTCCCGTAAGTTTGTAATGGCAGAAACCACTCCATTCAACCACTTCTGGTGGTCAGGCGGATTCAGATAAATGTAGTCTTCAGCCATTTTTATCAGTGCCTCACGCTGCTTGTCTGCGTTGAGAATCGTGTTGATGTTGAACTGGTCATCGTCGGTTATGATGTCTACCCGTTCTTTCAGATTAAAGATGAAATGGAGCCAGTAGCAGAACTCTCGTGTGTTTGCACTCAAATATCCTTTGGTTTCTGCAAAAATCAGATTCACTTTTCCATCTGCACAATCCCGCATAAGCCGCAGCATCTCAGGACGCTTGGCCGTTTCTTTATAACCGGTGATGTCGATATAAACATCCACGAGTGTGCCACCCTCAAAATCACCAAACCGTCTTTCAATCGCATTTCGATGAAAGGCTCTTATCTCACGCTCATTGCGCAGATTCAGTTTTGCCCGCTTTACATAGCCACCGATTCGGAAAATCCGCTCTGTATCTGTGCTCACACTCATCGTCTTTGCTTCTTTCCTTCGTTCCAAACATAATCCACGAAGATATCCCAGTTGTTCATGACCTGCATATAGACATCGACTTTGATTTCCTTCGTGCCCCGATCTCCGCACCAAGGTCCGATGACAACTTCCCATTCACATTTACTGCAGTAATAGTAGAAAAGCGAACGGCGCAGCTCCTCAGCGAATGCTTCTTTCTCTGTGCATTTCAGCAAGAGCTTCCGTACTTCTTCTCTGAATCTCCCATGTTCAAATATGTTAAATGGCCGAATCTCATGCCCACTCATACTGTGATAGTAGGCTTTCCAAACCAAGTTCTCCATCATCTCATCTCCCGGTAAACATCATTGGTTATTTGGGTTTTGGCAAACTCCAGTACCAACTTCCGCCAGAACGGTAAGTTGTGACTTGGAGTTCTTTTTTTGCTTTCTCAACAGTACGGCTTCCAACGCCTATATCAGCAAGGCCGGCATATACTTCTTTTGCCGGACGATCCTCATGCTCCAAAAGCTGAACCAGTTTTGCACGAGCTCGTTCCCGCTTGGTTGTTTTTACTGTGATGCTGTCCATGAGTTCTGCGGTATTCAGATCATATTTGCCGTGCCATACGATTCCGCCATGCTCTTTGAACGAGAAAGCAATTGCAGGTCCTTCCGGAGCAAGGCTCGATTTTATCGGATACATGTATCGAATGTCAGGGCGGCTTTCATCTCTTGAGATCATGAGCACACTTCGTGCAATAGCAGCAATGTCGATAGAGCCAAGCCCTCGATACAATGATTTACTACTGCCGCCTTTGTTCATGTGACCGATGAGAATTACAGCGCATTTGTTGCGGTCTGCAATATTTGCCAGCTTCCGCAGAACAGAGCGCATCTTGGTGGCACTCTGCATATCTGCATCAGGCGGGATAAATGCCTGAATGGGGTCGATAATAAATACACTGGCGTGTGTGTCCTTGATCGCTGTTTCGATTCGACCGTCCTCCAGTGTCAATGCAATGTCGTTGTCTATGATATACGCTACTCGTTCACAATCCGCTCCGGCCTGCTGGAGACGGGGCTTTATTGTATCTGCAATACCGTCTTCAGCACACTGATAGATCGCAACACGCTTTCCTTTAGCAGGAACACCATCCGGCATAGGCTGTCCTGTCGTAATTCTTGCTACGACATTCAACGCAAATGTAGATTTACCCTCACCGGGATCGCCTTGGAGCACCGTCAGCTTCCCGAGCGGTATATAGGGATACCATAGCCATTCAACCGGCTCAGTTCGGACATTTGCGTAGTATTGGTAAACGGAACCTTCCATTCTAACCTCGCACATTTCTCAAAGCAGATAGGGATCATAAGTCACTACTATTATTATAAGGTGGTGACACATCTGCTTCCATCGCCGTTTCGGCAATAACCGCTTTTCACTGAGCCATTTTGGCAAAAACGGTGTCCAAGCTCGCACTTTTCCTGCTTTTAACCTCGCAAAAGGGATGCTCACAAAAGTGCGTGCTGCCTTGCGACCTTAAAAGAAAGAGCACCGCTTGCACGGTGCCCTTTCAAGATACAGAGGGCAAAGCTTCTGTCACTTTGCACCTCTCTGTTTAGATTTTCTTATTCACTGTATGCAGCTCTAACAAGGCAATTGCATCCTGTCTGGCTCGTTCGTCCGCCTGACGCATAGCGCTTATCATTGCAGCTTCTTTTTCGGTTATGCTCGTGTCAATGACCTCATCATTTCCAATTAGATAATCAACAGAAACGCTGTACAGTTTGGACAGCTTCAGAAGAATATCGATGGATGGCTCTCGTTTGCCATTCTCATAACGGCTGTAAACAGATGGCAAGCAGCTCAGATAGTCTGATACCTCTTGCACTTTGAGTCTGCGACTGACTCGTATTTCTTTTAGGTTCATGTATTCCTCCGCATTCCGAGATGGTGCGAAGTGACACGAAGCATTTACCCCTACGGAATATGATACTACCAAAACGGTATCTGGTCAACGAGCTATTTACCGATACGGTAGTACATTGCATTCCGTTCCGGTAGTATAATTTAATATAGTATATTGGAAGGAGGTCGTGCCTGTGAACATCAAGGATATTCGCACTCGCAAGGGTCTTACACAGGCAGAAGTGGCCTCCGCATTGGGCGTATCCTCCGTGGTTTACTCCCGTTATGAAACCGGCTCCAGGCAGCCTTCCATTGACATTCTGATCCAACTGGCAGATATTTTTGGCGTAACGGTTGACTACCTGCTGGGAAGGCAGGACATCGAGGACTCTACACTGTCTGAATATGAACTCAGCTTGTTGATCGCATCACGAAAAGCTGATGAGCGAGCAAAGCAAGACGCACTCAATATGCTGCTTGCCCATGCAGTAAAAACGAATCAAAAGAACTAAGAGGAACTGCAAGTCGCAGTTCCTCTTTTTAGTTTCCATTGTTCTTTTGAGCAAAGTATCGCTTCCGAAGATGGGCAACATCCCTTTGACTATCCGAATTTATAAATAGGTTTGCCTTAGTGAAGGCTTGCTTGATTTCTGTGGCAAGCGCAATCGGGTCTTTCTGCCGTATCACAAATAACTGTATCCTTTTCGCTTTGCACAGGAAGCGAAGAACCTCCTCAACTTTGGCTTCTCTATCAGTGCCTTTTTGAGAAAAGGCAAACGCAAGCCGCAGTTCCGGGATAACCGCATCGATCCGTGCCCCAATCAGTTTTTCGTCGTCTGTGCGTGTCGCAAGCCCATATTGCTTTGCATACATCGTTACAAGCAGATATGGCAGCTCCTTAAGAAATGCTTTCTCGCAGTAGATGCAGCCAGCCCCTTCAACTGCACGGTGAAACACTTTATCCTTCCATTCATGCCCGCAAATGCCTTTCCACCAAACCGGGTACTGTGACAGTCTTGATATCTCTGTGGGCTTTCTTGTGTTTTTTGCCGCATTCCATTCCTGTGCCAGCTCCGGGTCTGTAGTTGCTAAATCGCTATAACCAGGCAACACAGCGTTCCTCGTGCATACTGGGCATTTTAACCCATGAACTTTGGATTTGATTACCGCCCTATACTCATGTCCGCAGGTACTGCACTTCCACCAGACATTTTTGGTGGAGCGCTCGTTGACATCCTCCGGCAATAATGTGCCGTTTTTTTGTGACCATTCCAATGCGAGCTGCGGATGGAGCGAAGCTAAATCATTGAATCCCTTCAGCAATTTTATTCCGCTGCAATAAGGGCATTTGCTTCCATAAGCCCGTGTAGATATGAGCGTAAACCACTCATGGCCCTGTTCGCAGTTCCACCAAACTTTCCGATTTGCATAAGGCGTTACCTGTGTTGGCTTGAGCGGTGCGTTTCGAGGCGACCACTCCTTTGCAACCTGCGGCAGTACAGTTGCAAGGTCGTTAAATCCTTGAAGGACTGCATTGTGCGAACAGTAGGGGCAACCAGCTCCCCTGACGCGATTTCGGATTTCTGCGCTCCACTCATGTCCGCAAGCTCCTATCCAAAGCACTTTCTTATGAGAGCCAACACCGATCTCTGTTGGTTGGATGGTATTCTTCGGCGACCATTCTTTCAGTAGTTCCGGTTTCAAACTCGCAAGGTCATTGATACCCGCAACGATTCTGGCATTACTGCAAATCGGGCAATTCTCACCGCTTGATCTTGCCTTTGCGCTGGCCTGCCACTCATGGCCACAACTGCCATGCCACCAATATAGTTTTTTAGAACCATAGGGTACATCATCCGGTGAGATGCTGCCGTTTCTTTCTGACCAGTCAACTACAAGCCAAGGTTTCTTATTTGCCAAACTGTTTTCCATACTGTTGCCGCCCTTCCTGCGTACTGCTAACAGTATAAGAAAAACCTCAAAATAAGAGAAATGTGCAAAAAGAGAAATCCCCCTGCAATCGCAGATTTTGCGACCGCAAGGGGGAGAGAACCATATTATACATTTGCCATTTGCTTGGCTCCGGTTTTCAAATATGTTTCAAAGGCTGTGATTTCTCGTTTCTTCAGGTCGTTCGTGACCGTCACATAAATATCGAGCGTGGTCGTTACATCGGCGTGACCAAGCACAGACTGCACGACCTTTACATTCAGACCGCTCTCGCACATTCTTGTAGCGAATGTATGCCGTAGCACATGGCACGAGAACTTAGGTAGAAGAACCGGATCGGAGTCTACGCCCTTTTTCTCAAGGACCTCGCTGTTACAATCGCGCATGATCCGTTGCAGAGCCTTATTCAGTGTGCCTTGATGCTGCACCTCGCCGTTCCGATTAACAAACACGAAGTCTGAATACCCCTCAATGTGGCTGACACTTTTCATTCCGCACTCCTCTTGGAACTCCTTTTCCATGAGGAATGCCTGCTTCACACCTTCGGTCATGGGAATTTCCCGAATACCGGCTTTTGTCTTAGGTGTATTGATGGAGAAGTAGCAGCCCTTCTCATCTCTGTGGTTGTAGTACACCAGCGTATGGTTCACGCTGATGATGCCGTTTTCCATATCCACATCGCACCAGCGCAGACCAGTGATTTCCCCCACACGCATCCCGGTGTTCGCCATAATATAAAAGACAGGATACCAGTGCTGGTATTTGGGAGTTCTGGCCAGATAACCAAGAAACAATTCTTCCTGCTCAAGGGTCAAAGCCTTTCTTTTCTCGATTTCCGAACCGTGCGCCATTTTGATTTCCCGAAGCATATTGGCCGCAGGGTTGCTGCGAATCATATCGTCATCAACGGCTATCTGAAATACTTGGTGGACGATATTATGGATGACATCTACCGTAGACGGCTTCAGAACCTTATCGTCGATGAGCTGGTTATAGAATCGGCGCACATCCGATTTTTTCACCTGTACCAGCTTCTTCTTTCCGAAAGTTGGCTTCACAAACAGCTCATACATATAAATGTAGTTTTTCATGGTGCTGTCCTTGATGCCTCTTTTCAGTTGGCACCAAAGCTCATATACATCATTCACCGTGACATTTTTGATATTGGCTTTGATGCCGTCATGCTGATCAACAAGAATCTGTTCCTCCTGCTCCCGGAGATCTTCCAATGTTGCAGCGTATATGGTATTACGTTTTCCGAGCTTGTCTGTCCAGCGGTACATATAGCTGCCGGTTTTTCTCTGTACCTCTCCGGTGCGTAGCCTGACATGGTGGCTATCAAAGCGAACGGTTGTCTGCCGCTTTTCCTTCTTTTGAAACTGCATAGTCTTCACTCCTTTGCTTTCGCTTTTCTCTTGGCACCATTAAGGATACATAGAGACATCTCGTTTTCCAATGTTGCAAATCAGCCCATATCAAGCAAATCGCATACTTGACTCATACAGAATAGGCCGACTCAAGGTATTCATCGAACTTTTTCCGCTTGATCATCCTTCGGTTTCCAACCCAGATAACATAGTTGCATTCGGGCTTATCGGTCATATCCCGTAGCTTCCTCACGCCGATACCGCTATATGCGGCAGCCTCTTCCAGACTAATGGTAATGCGCTCCCAAACAGGAACGAGATTTTCTTTTTCTGTTCGCGTCATTTATTCCGCCTCCTCGTGTTTCCGGAGATAGGTCACATATTCACTTCTGTTTCGGAACTTGTACCATCTCCAGTTGTATTCCTCCGATTTGAAAAACGCCTTACGGATCGCATCATAGAAATGCTGGATAGCTTTCATGTTGATACCGGGGGTCAGCACCAAGTCGCCGACTTTGATTGCAGCAAGGTCTTTGTGTTCTTTTCTCCACGGAGTATAGAGGAAGGGCTGTGACATCATACCGTTATAGATAGCCTCATCGATAGCTGTGTTGGGATTCAGCCACTTATATAAGCAGATGATCACTTCCTCGACTCGGACAGCGTTCAGACCCTGCATATTCATCAGATCGAAAACACGCATATCAAGGATCTGCTTCAGGGAACGGAAGCCCAAATCGCAAAAGTAATCAGCGACGACCCGATCATCTTTTTCGAGCCACTTTGTCGAGCTGGGGTTGATGTTTATTTTGTTGTTCATGTAAATCACTCCTACCGGGTTTTATGAGATTGCCCTCTCACTTTCTCTTTGCCGAATTTTTTTGCGAGATTCCCACAGTTTTTTGCTCGTTTCCAAATTATTTTTCGGAACAGGGAGAATTAGGAGGGAGAAGTCATATTCTTTGGAATGAATTCTCATGCGCTATTGACAAAACTATCACCAGGATGATATAATGTGGCTGTATCATTACAATGATAATGGAGGCTTCATATTATGAGCGTCATTCAACTGCTTCATGGAACCGACCACATCATCGAGGTTCCGGATATTCATATCGGTAATCCGCACAACGACTATGGCATGGGTTTCTACTGTACCCGCGTCGATGAAATGGCTCGTGAGTGGGCCTGCAAAAAGAACACAGACGGTTTTGTCAACAGCTACAACTTTGACACGGAAGGGCTGAAGGTGCTGAATCTGTTGGACGGAACGCATACGGTCCTGAACTGGATGGCTCTTCTGCTTCAGTTCCGCACCTTCAAGCTGGACTCCGAAGTTGCCGTTGATGCAAGGGACTATCTTATTGGTCACTATTCAATTGATTTAACCGGCTACGATGTTGTGATCGGCTATCGGGCAGACGATTCCTATTTCCAGTATGCAGAGTCCTTTGTGTCCAACACCTTACCGCTCAGAAGTCTGAACAAGGCTCTAAAGCTGGGCAAGCTCGGTGAGCAGACGGTTGTCATTTCTCAAAAAGGCTTTGATCGGCTGCACTTCGTGAATGCTTATCCGGTCAGCAAGAGCGTCTATTACCCCAAGTTCTTGGATAGAGATACCAAAGCGAGGGATACTTACCGTAAAGAGATCAAGAAAAGCAAGTCTTACCGGGACGACATCTTCGTGCTGGATATCTTGAGGGAGGAGATGGCTGGCGATGACCCACGCATACAGCGAATCTTATTTGAATAATGCCAAGGATCGTCTTTCCTCTTTCTTCGACTATGCGATCAACGACTGCAAGCTAAAACCGGATTGGATCACAGCACTCTTCATCAATACCGGCTACGCCGAACAGTTTGAACGAGGCAACCCCGCCTATGTTGCAGGGATGTCCGGTGTTGAGCTGGCCCGTGCGGTCATCACAAAGGCATACGGTCCAAAGGAGCTGCCAGCACCAACCAACGCAGAGGACTGCTCCCCTGAATATTGGGCCGGTTGGGCAGTTGCAGAGTACCAATGGTTTACTGGCCGTCGTTTCAAGGATATCTTTGAGCGCATTCCACTTTCCAAGATCATTGGGATGTATTCCGTTTACCACGAGATGGACATTACAAGTTTCATCGATACCATGGAGGAACTCTATAAAGCAGCGGAAGGCGATTCCAACCTGAAGCGCATTCGTGAAAACCGGGGCTTATCTCAGGCAGAGCTTGCAGAGCAATCCGGCGTGAATCTGCGCAACATTCAGATGTACGAACAGCGGGTCAATGGCATTGACAAGGCGCAGGCAAACATCCTCTACAAGTTGTCCCGTGTTCTCGGCTGCAATGTGGAAGACCTATTGGAAAACCCCATGATGTGATTTCATTCCTGCACCTGCTTCGGCAGGTGCATTTTCTATGTCAAACCACTCGTGTCATCCCAATTTGACCTACGCATTTCCTAAAATTTTCTTCAGCTTCTTCAGTGCATCATCCCTTTTTCTATAGATGCTCGTCTTGGGCATTGCGTATTTTCCCACAAGCTCTTTAACCGGTATTGGGGATTCTGTGAAGAAAAAATCCTGAATGATGGCCCGCTCTTCCGGGGCCAACATTTTCAGTGCAGTTCTGACCCGCTCAATATCCATACGCTGCATGACCGACTCCTCTACATTGCACTCTGTATCTTCGAGAACATCTTCTCCGTAAATTTCAGACTCTTGAAAGGTCATGGTGCTGTAAGACATGACTTGGAACGGTGTTTCGGCGTCTCGGCTTCGGATGTACTGCTTGCGATGGCAATCCTTTTTCAACTCTTTGCTGACTTTTTCATTGCACTCCATGAAAATGATAGAGTCGTCTTCACTACAAGCCTCAAACTTTCCAAAGACGATTTCCCGATTCTTGCCTTCATCCGTTTCTCTCCATGCCGCATACTGGCGATAATCCATGATCAGCCAATTGTCCTGTGCTTCAATCGTGGGGTCCTTCTTTACCAAAAATGTTCTTTTCATTACTGTGATCTCCTTTGAATTTTTGAATTTGGGTGAAAGTCAAAAATTCGGAGATCACGGGTATTCAGCGATATAGCAGAGCCACTGGTCGCACATAAAAAGTCCTTTCCGCCTGCTGCGGTCCAAAGGACACAACTACGCTGGCGAAAAGGACTCCCGATGCTGCCTGCCTGAAAAAGGGCGCAGAAATCTAAGGGTACCCATACTGCTTTTTCAAAAGAGTTTGAAATCAGCGTATTTGTATCCTTGGCCCTTGTACTTCAGGCTGCGAATATGTATTTGTGATGTCGGTAAAAAACAAAAAAAGGCCACCGACAAGGCAGACCTATAGATAGAACTATAGTGTCTTACCTTGCCGGTGGCCTCTCACGTATGTCTGGAATAACTACCGGTTCATGTTCGGGCTGCTGCCCACGATCAAGTGACCTGGAAGCGGATTTAATGCGGCCCTGTTTCAGCCCGACCGTTCCGTTGTGATGTCGTTGATTCAGTTGTTATAGAAACTCGCTTCGATGATCTTCAAGCAGATCAAGTGAGGATTATCACCCCGCCAGATTAGGGCTCATGCCGTGCTCGTGCAGCCATGCCTTTGCCTTGCTTACAATGGCTTCCGGTGCGTCCTTGACACCGCAAATGGCCTTGTACACGGATGCCCAGAAAACATTATCGGGGGTCTGGGTGATCTCCGTTTCTCCATACTTGATCATGTATGCCTCGATCTTTTCGCGGTCAAGGCTGAACAGCGCTTCGTTGCGCTCTTTCACAAAAGCCTCTAACATCGTCATATCAATACTCCCTCAATTCCAAGTCGCTATGTTCCATTCCTGCCGGTGCGTACATATCAATCACATCATGCCGCCTGCTCACAACTGTGCGAACCATTTCAACGCCGCACTTTGTGCAAATAACTCTGATTTGATTTTTCTTGTTTTTTAGCCCCGCTACCTGCGTCTTACAGTTTGGGCAATACCAAGAGTAAATCGTCCAATCCTCCAGCATCGCCATTCTCCTTCTATCTTTTCTTGCTCAACGGAACGAGGAGATTGCAATCTGCCATCTGATATACCGGAACGCGCTTGGTTTTAGCGTACGCCAATATCTGAACGGCATTATGGCAGCTCTCACATTCCATCCATCCGTCGGTCTCATCTAAATCGAGACTCCTGTTGACTGTGCCGCAAATGGGGCATTTCACATCTTTTGCATTCAAAACAACACATCTCCCATCGAATCAAGATTATTGTTTAGAGTGATTTTATTACGTGCCGAGCAACGCCTTGTACCTGAAAGCTTCTCAGCTTTATGGTCTTGCCTGGGTACTGCTCCTCGTTTTCGTATTCGAGGATGTAATACCCACTGTCCTCGTCGTAGCCGGCATATCGCTTCAGCGTATTCTGGTTGTCTTCATCCAGCGCAACGACTATATCCCCTTCGAGAGCAGGGCAATTACGCTCGATAACAAGCAGATCGTCCTCATCGATTCCGGCATCCACCATGGAATCGCCTTTGGCACGGAGAATGTAGAAATCTCCTTTGCCAAACATAGAGACCGGGAGGCTGACATACTCCTCAATCGACTCTTCCTCATCCTCCGGATTGCCGCAGCGAATAGAACCTACTAACGGGGCGGATACATAGGCCGTTTTCATTTTGGCGCTCTGGGGAGCAGACAAGATACCTCTGCTGTAGTCAATCAGGTTGCGATCACTCAGCTCCTGAAGGTAGCGATGTGTAGTGGATCTGGCAACGCCGACACCTTCAGCAACATCGTTGATCGTAGGAGAGCTGTGATGCTCCTGATAATACTTGTTGACGAACTTCAATATCCTGTCCAGAGTCTCTTGATTCTTTGTTCTCATATCAGCACCTCTGTTTCTATATGGGATTTGAAATCCCATAATGTTATTATACTCAGGCAAAAAAAGAAATGCAATAGGGGCGACCGCATGGTGTCACTCCTATTGCATATTTGAATTGGTCTTACCGTCAAGATGTCGCTTACAGCGAACACCTCGCCTAATTCTTGCTTGTTCGACAGTGGTAATTACTCATGGGACATTATCTATCATACCAAGTTCATTGCCGACATTACCATTTCCCTGTATTGCTTTTTAACGCTTTCAGGCCCCTTGATTCGTACTTTCCCTTCAAAACCAAATATCCAGTTGAAAAAGACTTTTCCCACAGCAATTTCCTCGATTACACGGAAGTTTTGAAGATCCCCGGCATAGGTTTGAACATCTGGACCGAATCGGTCTATGATTGCATCCATTACGCTGTTATCGCAAAGTAATTCAACTTCAGCACGAGGAGCGTTATACATTCTGAATGTCGTTTTAATATATTTGCTTACATCAAAACCAACAGGTTGAGGCACGGCTGATTCATCCAAGATGCATGGGCACGCCGCAATTCGATCTACTCTATGGCTGCCAATGGCCTGGTACTTGTCAGAATAGCCTACAATATAATAGTTATCCCCATCCCATACAAGCGAGTACGGGCTAAATGTATAGCGCTCTCCGCCATGGTGCAGGATGCGTTCCTTCTTAATATTATACTCAATCTTTTGAAAGGAAATCTTTTTTCGCTGGTTAATTGCATCATTTATCGCATCAATAATATAAAGTATCTGCTTATTCTCAATCTTGCCTCGCCCGTCTACGATCACATTTCTCTTTAACTCTCTTGCTTTGTGGCTGCCAGCAAGGGATGTGAGTTTCTTGATAAGTTCATTGCTTTTTCCTTCTGCAATAAACTTCGATGATGCAACAGCATCAATTATCGTTTTCAGCTCGGCGACTTCAAATTCTCTCTCAATAAAGCGATACTGGTTCTGTGTAGACCGGCGCTCATCGATAGAGTAACCCGCCCGCTGCAGAACTTCAATGTCACTTTTTAGCGTTGTTCGATGAGTGTCAAGACCATATTCTCGCTTTAAAATATCGCAAAGCTGAGTAGTGGTCAGATAGTTGTCTTCATCTGTACGCTCTTTTAGAATTTGAAGGAGAAATAAAGGTCTGAGCTTTGCATCTATATCCATATTTCGCCTTTCATTTTTTCAGAATTCTAATCAGAGATTCTGCAATTATATTCGCTTCTTCAAAAGTGTTTTCTTTGCCAAATGAAATCCGAATCGTTCCCCTAGCATAATTATCTTCCAGTTTGATTGCCTTTAAGACATGGGAGATTTGCGTACTAACACTATCGCATGCAGAACCAGTTGATACACATATTCCCATCAAGTCCAAACGATGAAGAATTGCCTCTCCGTCTGCATCTTTGAATGACACGCTGATATTCCCGGGAATGTGATTCCGGGCACCGTTTCTCACAAAATCGAGCCCCGATTCCTTTAAGCGTTCAAGCAGGGCATGTTCAAGTTTTAGTACATGCTCAGCATTTTCGTTCAAAGTGGAACAGCTGATTTCAAGTGCTTTTGCCATACCCACGATAGAAGCAACATTTTCAGTTCCGGCACGCATTCCGAATTCTTGAGCACCGCCATCGTTAAGAGGCCTCAATTCAACGCCTTTTCGGATATAAAGAAATCCAACGCCTTTAGGACCATTAAATTTGTGCGCTGATGCCGAGAGCATATCAATACCCATCGCCTTCACATCTATGGGAGTATGTGCAATTGCCTGAACTGCATCAGTATGAAAAATTGCACCATGGGAATGGGCGATTCGAGCCAATTCTGCAATCGGCTCGATCGTTCCTATCTCATTGTTTGAGAACATGATAGAAACAAGCCTTGTTCTATCGGTAATTACGGCGCTTAGCTGTTCCGGATCCACCGTTCCTTCCGAATCAGGAGATAAGTAAGTTACTGGATAACCATGCCGTTCTATTGATGCGCAAGCATTTAAGAGAGCATGATGTTCTATTGCCGAAGTAATAGTTGCACGCTTATCTGGGTCCGAAGATGCAGATCCTTTTATAGCCCAATTGTCACTTTCCGTTCCCCCAGAGGTGAAGTAAATCTCCTCAGGGAGAGCGTTGATGCACTTAGCAATTATTTTTCGTGATTCAGCAAGTGCTTTTTTGGGTTTTCGTGCAAATGCATATGGCTGTGAAGCATTACCATACTCATCTGTCAGCCACGGGATCATCGCGTTGAAAGCTTCTTTATTCAGTTTTGTTGTGGCCGCATTATCGGCATAGATAAATTGCTTCATAGGTGTTTCCTCACTTGAAGAGGGTGCAGCCTTCTTCTTTAAACTCTTCAATTTTTTCCAATAGTTCGTCCACTGTGCAACCCAAATAGTCTGCAAGGCAATCCATACAGTAGAAATTTGTTATGTCTTTGCCCAACATCTTTTTGTTTATTCCTATGGTGTCTTTATCCAATGGCTTTTTACCACACGCAATACATTCTTTTCCCATTTTAGTCATCCACCGTAAAGAACGGAACATCCTTACCCTTGTATTCTGTATCTATGAATCCTTGCTGCAGTTTTATAATGCGCCGCATCTTCATTGCAGGAATAAGGCAATAGTCTCTAAACTCTGTCTTATCAACATCCATTTCCGACTGAACATTTGGGAAAAGAAGTTTAAGGTAAGCAGTTGCGATTTTCTTGATTGCTTTTGCGTCTCGAGTGTCGGCATCATCTGGTCCTTTTACAAGCTTCTCGACAATAGCGCTATAGCTCATATCGTTTCTCAGCTCATGTAGAATGGAACAAAAATACTCGGAGTTCAATGCCCATCCTGTAACCTTCAAACTATCGTTCATTCTTGGGATATCCCAGCCCTTCACAAATCCATGAATGCGATCAAGCAATGCGGTCTCTTGAAACAATGTTGGCAGTTCACCAAGCATGTATTCATATTCATTCATCTTTTCCTCTTTTATGTTGCCAAGGAAAACGACCCCCGCATCAGACTCTCCATTATATCCGTTTGCATTAAATGTTCCGTATTCCAAATATCCCTGCAGTATAGAGCGCATTTCATTCTCGTCACCAAAGTTAACAAGCTTCACTTCATCTATTGCAAGAAAGTCTGGACCACAAATATATCCAGGTTTTCTGCGGTTAGCATCATAGAACATCTTAGTTCTGGTTATTTTTCCGCCGTCAACTAAAAGCCCATATTTGCTTACATGACCAAATACATAGCTTTTTCCTGTTCCTTTGGGGGCCAATTCAATTAGATTAACTCTTTTTTCAACAAAAGGTAAGAGCCTGGTTAACATTGACAGTTTTTGCAGATCGGACTCATATCCATCTGCATTATAATCGATGGCTCCAAGAAGAACATCAATCCATTCGTCAATCGTAAAATGGGACCGCATTTCCTTATAATAATCAAGGTCAACGGTATATGGGCAGAAGTTCTTAAAACCGACGAGTTTGATTTTACCTGAGAGCCTAGGCTTAACCGTATCGTCTGGTGGACGATAGCCGAGTTTAATAATGCCCCATGTTTCACCATTTTTGACGAGCTCGTCTTTATAGGTTTCCCAAATAGAAGGCTCAATCATCGTCTCCTTTTCAGATACGCCAAAATCCGGAATTGCAAATGAAATTTCGCCAGTTTTGATATTAATATCTATAGAGATTCTTGTAAGGAGCTGAACCTGCTGATTTTCATAGACGATTCTGTTCTTAATGCTCATCCAGTCTTCTTTTTTGGGAATATACTTTTTAACAAACGCAGATACCTGCTGCATGTCAAAGTTTCCATATTCATCGCTAAAAGTCTTCAAAAGGTAATCTCTCAAGAAAGCAGGAAGCCCTAAAGAAGAGAAAAAGCTGTTATTCCTGAGATCCTTGTATACGACCATTTCATCAAAATAGTCACGCAGTTTTGTCACTTTTTATTCCTCCTTAGTTAAAAATCGAATAGGCCTGCGTTTTCCGACATTCCCATTTTCTTGATTTCAAACTTTTGACCGGAAGCAAGAATGTCATTCCCATTGAGAATTTCAAACGTATAAGTTCCTTTTCTTGTATAGTCAGCCAGATCGACGCAATAAATATATGGTTCTGATGTAGCTAAAGCATCATAATATTGCCCGTTCAGCATAATACCAATGCTATTGCTCTTTACACCAACATATATCCGAGGCGCTGCATGTTCTTTAGCGGCAAGTGTAATCACCCTTGACGAATCAAGAATAAATGCCTCAATATTAGTTTGCTTCCGTGTAATTTCTATAATTGGAACAGCGACCTCTTCCAAAGATGCTCCTCCATGTACTTCAACATTTGCCTTTCGTCCACCTTTGAATCGATCGTAGTTAGCCAAAACCCAAAATCCGTTTTCTTCGATTGCAGCATTTGGTTTACTATTCAATTCATTTACTGGGCAACATCTTCCAGAGTGTTCCCCAGATGTGGCCATGCTCCAGATGTTTTCCGTTTCATGTAAAACGGCTAATCTACTTGCACCATGGTCAGATATGATGATAGCCTTTTTATATGAGCCATTAAAAATACTTGCTTGGATTTTTTTCAAAAGCTCATCAATAATTTCAAGCTCACGAATAAGGTAAATCGGATTTTTCTCTTTTTCATAGTCAAAACTATCTTCGCCATGATGTTTGATATCGTCAAGATCCTTAATGTCCGCTATAACACACCCTTTGCTTTGAAGTGTAGCCACAAATTCTTTGTTTTGCGAGGTAATTGAAGGCAATTCACATCGCCCACAGGATACATCTGCAGATAAGCCATACTCGCTACACTTTTCTTGAATAAAGCCAAGATATTCAACACCAAGTGCATCAAGGAAAAATGCTCTAGAATTGGTAACATCAAGTTTTTCAACGATAGCCGCTCTGGGCTTTAATGCTGTGACAAAATCCATTTTTGTGGCTTGTTCATCAACAACCGTCTCAAAGGACGGGAGAATATGATTAACTACTTTTTGATACTTGTATGCGTCAAAATAATCGTCAAGTAACTTATTTTTAAAGCGGAATTTTGTCAAATAGCTCGCCAGATCCGGAAATACTTTTTTTAAAACAGAAATTAGTTTCAGAGTATCATACTTTTGACCATAGACATTAAGCCACGCAATTACCCTTTCTTTCTCAAGAATCGTTAAGTCAGTAAGATAATAAATCGCATTTTCGCCCTTGGTTGCAAGGACTTTGCAATATTCTGCAATCTCTGACAAGCAATCCTTAAGTTCTCCTAGAAGATCCTTACGCTGTCTATATAACTGGTCGAATTTAGCGTTCGATTTATCAACCGTCAAAATCAAACGAAAAATAGTTTTAATCAGCTCTTTCTCTGTCGAGACAGAATCTATCACCATTTGCAGATATTCGTTCTCTTTTGCTCCGCTTATAGACAATGCGATAAAATACAGCCATTTTTTATTGTCGTCATACTTCTGGTATGATGCTATTGCATGGCAGAGATTAAGCTCAGAGCCAAACTCCCCCTCTATAAGCTGACTCCAGTTCCCGTTTTGCCCCATTTTTTGAAGCGCATAATTCCACTGCTCTGGCGTGCCAAAGCTGTTAGGAACACTTTTTGTTCTTGGATCATTTCTCACCAAAATGTCATATCCGTTATTCAACTGAGAGATATGATAAATAGACTCAGGGAAACTGTCCTTAAGCGCCATCGTCGAAATGTATGCAGTGTTTTGTGGGCAGTTTTCAACGATCGCCCCAATTTTCTGTAGGCCCGAATAGCACCCGGCAAACGCAGCTGAAATGGAAGGATTAACAAAACAAATAACCGGCGTAGTATCTGACGCGCCGTCAACAATAACCACCCTACCGTTTTCTACAATTCTAGGATCCGAAAACTTCAAGTAGCTTTTGCACTGATATGTAAGCACAACTACATGGCCGGATATACCACTGGTAGCTAATGTTTTCAATGCTCTTTTTGTTGCTAACTCGCCATGAAGCTTTAGGAAACCAGTAACATTTGTAATAAAGGTATTACCGACATTTGCTGAGACAGCCGCATAGAGTTCGTCAACCTTCAGATCGCCGTCATCGTTACAAAAGCTCTCAATATCAGGGAAAGTGTTTTCCCCGACCTTAAAGTAGTCGATTATCTCTGACTTGTCTGATTTGGTTTGGACATCCACAAGAAGAGGCCAGGTTTTGTTCGAACAAAGATAAGCCTGTATTCGCTTTTTTGCATCGTTTAAGTTCATAAAACGACCTCCAAATTATTTTTGCCCTTTGATTATCTCCACGCCGACAGCAATGTTGTCTTCAATCAATTTCTTGAGGTAGTCCTTAAGCTGATCAACGGGCATATTGTCGATGACCTGCTTTGCTTCGCTGTAACCGGATTTCACATAGTTCGCATTTGCCATTTCCTTGATTTTCACCGAAACTTCTTTACTGCCCATCCAGTGATAGGGAGATTCCGTAACATGGCTTTTCAGATAGTCAATCACTTCATCAACATCGTCGAAGAGAATTGTATAATCTCCAAGGAAGACGTCACGGAATGCCTTATCTCGTTCGGATTTGCTGCTGAGTTTATCCGCATAGGTTATTTTGCTAAGATAATCCTCGGCTGTTGCGATTGATTCTTCATCTTTTGTTTTAGAGTTAATAAAGCCAAACACCTTACGCGCTATGGACATTTCAGCATCTGGGACCATAGCCAGAATCGGCATACCATATTTGTTTGACCATGCATACGGAGAGTCCGTACCAGTCAAATCAAGCCAATGCTTCTTCAACTGCGTATATTTTTGCGCATTTTTATATGCGGTGACAGCCTTCTGCACCTTGCTTGTATATTTATCAGGTTCCAACAGATAAGAGCTGCCAAATCCGTATGTATCGTCATCAAGAATTGCCTTAGCATCTTCTTCTGACAAGTCATCCAGATAATAACTGCATGCTTTCATAAAGAGCGAGCTTTGCGCTGCCATGAACTGCTTGAATGTATTGGCATTCTCTTGAAGCAATGCAAGAAATGGCTTTTTCTGTGAATCAAGAAGATTTCTTTGCTTATACAGAGAGCATAGCATTTCATAAAATGGCTTTGCATCGCCAAGCTCATTTTTAATTACAGAATAAGCGATGCAAATCTGACTGAGCTTGTCTACCCATGCACGGATGGTGTCTGCGAAGGTTGTGTTCTTTGTAAGAATACGATTGCTGATTTCAACAATCTCATATTCACAAATCAGTTCATCAATCTTTGCATTAACAGTATCCGTGTTCCACACCCAATTTGCTGCATCAGAACTGAATTTGTACTGGAGCTGATTAATATACTGCCCCCCGTCACCGATTTTACCCGCAAGGGAAGGAAGCTTTCCTCCGTCGTACAGCTTCAGATACTCCATCATTCCGCTCCGGCAATTGTCTTTTGTCAAAACAGATTTCAAGTCCTCTGCTGCACCAGGATTATCAATGCAAATCTGGCCGATGGTGAGAGCAATATCGTTGTCCGATTTCTCTCCGTCCATGTTCTTGTTATTAGCAATGCCGCAATAGTTGTCGATAAGTCGTGAAACCACATCTTTGCTCGTTTTAAAGGTATTGCCGTCAAGAACATACTTGACTACCCAAATCGGAAAGGAGAAACTCTTCATCTGCTCGCGAATTCTCGATCTGGTTTCCGTAATCGACACGCAGAACATTTCAGGGATATCGAAAGCTGTACAAGTTGCCTTGTTGAAAGCGCGTTCTGCTTCCGTAAGCGTAACAATGTATTTGTCCTTATAGCGTTTATCCGGTGTGTTCTCCTGCTTAATGATTTCGGAAATCATTGATGCAAGCTTGTCTGTATCCAGCGGTACAGTTGTCAAATTATCACTGTAGGAATAAATGCCGTTAGCATACTCTTTCAAGATGAAACCAAGAATAAACGCAGTAAGGTTACATGGCATAAACCCATACGGCTCCGCTTTCAGAACATCATAAATCCGAGCAATAGAAATTCTATCACTCTTGTCGAACGCCTCATCAACTATCTCGGTAACGGCTCTCTTCAGATTTGCAATATAAATGTGTGAGGTTTTCCAGTATTCCGGGACTTTCCAAGCGCCTTTCAATGCATTTTCAAGTTTTGTGGCCTCATTGCCGGATCGGAAAGTGCCTTTGGTTTCCTCTGTAATTCCGCAAGTTGCTCCAGCACCGAGAGAATTGGCATCATACATGGTGTTTAGGACACTTGTAAAAGTGCCCTCCAAACACTGCGGATAATGGAACTTGTCGATATCCATCAGTTTTTCAAACAGATCCGCTATATTCGCAACACGTTCTCCATTCGGAGCATAGCGAGAGTAGACATAGAAGGCACCGTTCTTAATGCGCTTTGCCCAATTGGAAAGAACCTCTATGGCATATCCTTCGTATGTCTTGCGCTGATCTATATCACTATTTGCAATTGCAAGTGCCATTGCATAGTTTTCGACAAATTCTGTATATTCGCTCTCACCAAGGAGCACGGAAGAACTGTCCACTACCACAGCATTTGTTTCGCGATTGCTCTCAAAGAAGTTTTCAATTTTCTTTTTCAGTGCACCACTCTCGGAAGAGTCTCTGCCTATAGTTGCTACAACATAAAGCTTATTTCCAGCTGTGCTTGGATTATTTGCCTTTTTGATTTCGCTGTCGAAGTCAGAAAGTGTGGCATAAGCAAGCGAGTAACGAAGCCTTAACGCACCAGTAAATTCAATCGTACTGCGCAGATTACTGCCGGCCATAAAGGTCATGTCCTTAGTAGATTTTTGCTTGGCTTGAGCGATAAACGGCGTAGAGTCGACATTCGGCCCATTGTTTTTGCAGCAATAAGAGAATACATCGCCGGTCAACGGTGTCCTTGTGATAACATGGTCGTTTAGCATCTTCATTGCGATTTTGGGCGCAGTAAACTGAAGGTCTGTTCCCTCAAAAGCAAGTTCAAGATTTCTGTTGTTTGGCAGAAAAATATCCCGATTGCCGGTCATTCGCTCAGAGACTGCCTGCAGAAGCAGGATTACCTTCAAGACGCTCTTTTCATCTTCAAGCAGTTCCTTGTCAAGCTTAGGGGTGTAGCAACTGAGAACCTCTTTGATTCCGTCGGCAAGTTTCTGGCTGCCGGTCTCATAAAAGAAGTTCCAGAGCATATCCGCGGTGAGGAAAGGATTGCGAGATTTGAAATCATAGTTGTCGATAAACCACTGAAAGGCATGAACCTGTTCACCTTCATCGTTCTTAATGAAGTTGAACATGCTTCTCGCTGTAGATGTGTAGTAGATCGAAATATGCTGGAGTAAAAGAGCCGCATACGGATGAATCGGGAGAACATTAGTCAGATCTTCATCGGTAAGATTAATTGCTTTCCTGACGGCTGCGCGGCTGGTTTGAGAACGTCTGTCAAGGCTCGCCCTGTTCTTTTCCCACTTTGCCGCCTTATCTTCATCCTCTGTTTTCTTCATTGCCTGATTCATGAGCTCAAAGGCAATGTTTTCGGGCAGTGAGATATGAATTGGAGAAACAAAACGGTCAAGAATTTTTCTCTTATCCGGGTCTCCGTCGGAGAAGTAGCCCTCTGCCTTATGCGTGACGATCAGCAGGCAGAATGGTGCACTTGCTGCCAGCTCTGCAATCTGCTGGAAGCCGGTCAGATGGTGCATATTGTTTTCAAAGTATTCGGAGAACTCATCCCAAATAAATACAAACTCTTTGAGATTGTTCTTCTCAATAACCTCACGAATCCAATCGCAAAGTTCGCCGGTATTCATGGAGAATCCGTTTCGAACTGCCGGAACCTTGAAAATCTTATTGATAAGGCTTCTAAGAGCTTCTTCATCGTACTCTCTCAGCTTTTTTAGGACACTATCTGAAGTATCTCCTCCGAGCGCCGTTTTGTATGTCCCTTTGGCATAGATATCAAAGCTCTGCCTGTTCTCCTCGTTTTCGAAGAAACGAATCAGAGAATTCTTCAGAGATGTATTTGCTGTATTTTCGATTCCCGCTTCCGTCAAGGCTTTCTCAATGCCTTCTTGCATAGCAACTATTAAGTCCGTATCGCTTTGAATATCAGAAGACCCATAGCGGTGGCAGACAAGTATTTTTCCCTCATTTTTCTGGTTCAAGAGCTTCTTGCAGAGGAAATTATCCAGTCCATATTTCTCAAAATAGGCGGTCGTCTCTTCATCGGAAGCTTCGATGAGCTTCTTCAGAGTGAATACCGCATGAGATTTACCGGTACCGTAAGCACCGTCCACCCACATAGACAGCTTCTGCTTCCGTTCCAAAACATCCACCATGGCCTTGAGCAGTTGAACGAAAGTGGGGTGCGGCCAGAACTTCTTCCAAAGATCCGGTTTCTCTTCTATAAGCTTTTTATCAACCTGGGGAAAATATTCGGGATCAATATTGAAATACTCTCTATAACTCATCTCCGTCTCCTCCTCAGAACAGCTCGTTCAGTATTTCCTCGGCGCTCTTATCGCTCTTTAAGGTGATATTATCGAGGCCCAAAGTAAATCGTGCTTCAATTAAATCGGGGTAGTTGAAGGTCAATCCGTTTAGAATCTTTTCCATGGTGTCGCGGTTCAATCCAAAAATCTGCGTAGGGCTGATTCCTTCGCTTTCGATGGATGTGTCAAGCAATCTCGTAAGGGTAAATTGTTTGTAGTTGCCGCAAGCTTCGGCGAATTTATACAGAGCATAAAGTATTACTTTTTCGTCAGGGTTTTCCCATGCTCCTCTAACAAAGTAATTGAGTGAGATTGTTTCCTTACCATTTGCTGAAATTTTTTCATCGTAATCAGCGATCTTTCCAAGCCCCAATTTTGAGCCGAACGGCGTTTTCAAAATGAAGACTTTTAACGCATCACGAACATTGCGTTTTCCGAGACCAGACTTGTCGTTCTCCATTATTTCTTCAAGCCTATAAGTTATAGCATCAAGAGTCACCGATTCATTAAACGGAATATTCTTTATAAACCAACGGAATTCCTCCGCATCTGATGCATAGACAAGGTTGCACATCAAGTAAGCCCACATGCTTTCGCTATCTATTCCTAGTGAAAACATCTTTTCAGCAAAGGAGTTTGGCTTAAACCTAATGTATTTACTTTCTTTTCCTTTGAGAGTCTTATCTTCGTAAACCATTCCTGCATCCTTAACGAAATTTAGGAAAGCGTCCTTCTTTTTGTTTGGAATTTCTCCATCTCCGTCTGTGTTCCAAAAATTTGCGCTTCCTTCATAATCAAAGTAAACGCGAAGCCAATTTTCTTTGACTCCGAAGCTATAATATCTATCAAGTCCAGTCATGCTTTTGGCTCCTATCCTATTCTTTATGGAATTATATCTCAAGCAATGGGAGTAAATATCGTGGCAACTGTGACAATGCTCACAATCACTAGATATTTTCAATCCGTTCGCCATGTCAATGCATCCCTTTTTGCATTCCGCAGCGCAATACCCACAGTTTATGCAATAAACGCTCTTAATTATTGAGCTTTTAAAAAGGGAGATAAATTTGACATCATCTTTTCCGTTTCCAAAGCTTTGGAATATAAATTGTTCTCCGCCATCGGGCATATCCTTGATTCGGAAAAAATATTGATGATTCTCATACTCTATACAGTATCTGTTGTCGTCGAATAATGTGAGAGGCCCGATGGTTTTTACCCATTCCTTCCACCTGATGTTTTTATTGAAAATGGTGATTACATTCTTGCCGTCCACAAGTTCAAAAGTATGGAGGTCTTGGCCAAAGTTTAGTTCTCTCCCACTCTTTCTAGTTCGCCAGTAACCAGACTCTACAAAATGAGTTAACTCATTAGGGGAGTAATGCTTCTTTCCACTAGTAGATGCTATACATTCAATATACGCGTTTGTTTCATCCGGATAACTTTGATGCTTCATAAAGTCATGTTTGCCCTGCGACATGGGACAAACCAAGCACCCAGCGCGCGTATTTCCTTTTTTATACGCTTCATTTAGAATAAGGTTGTTTTGGTAAATATACAAAAACAGCTCTGCAGTATTCCATTCCAAAATAGGATGACAGCTATATTGACCGGTATGCTTACCCCCATAGCTAATTCCATCATATTCGTTTCTAGATGCGCTTTCATCACCGCGAATGCCGGTAAAAGCCATTCCGGTAAAATCTCGCTTATCGAGGATATCTCGAAGTAGTGTAATCTGAGGTGTTGTCTTATGGACACTGCAACACCATCTAATTGTTACAGCTGGCGGGCCAAATACCTTCCAAGTTTGCTGGGGGGCAAGTTTCGATTTTGCTCGCAAAAATTCAATCTCTTGTCCCTCACAGTATTCTTTCGTTTTATTAACGACATCATATGTATCCGGGAATTCCATTCCCGTATCGCCGAACAGAACTTTAAAACTGTTATGTGGGAGAGCTCGCTGAACCAAATCTAGCGCAACAACGCTGTCTTTACCGCCTGAAAAAGCAACATAAAATACATCCACAACACTCTTATATTCAACATAAGTGTTGTATATTTTTTTGATGGTATCCTGAACAAGCTGTTCAAGGATGGCAATGTTTTTTTCGACCATTGCAGGTATATCTACAAACCTTAGAGGATGCCCTGCAGGCTCTGGATTGTCAATTATTTCGATTTCAGGTGCAGTAAAGAAACTGCCACCCTTCGTTTTTGCTACAAGCCTTCCGCGATAATAATAGCTGTTAACTTCCGCCCACATGTAAGGAAAACAGTCGTTTTTGTCGTATTCCCAATACTTGTCGAACCCAAGTATATCAAGTTCTTTATAGTACACGGGACGTGGCTCTTTAGAGAAGGCGAGCGGGGTCGGCGTCAAAACATATCCGCCTGTTGAGCTGTCCCATTCGTAAGAGTACATGTATGTTATTCCTTCCTTCTGCGTATTTGTGCTGCCCGACGCAGGGCTAGGTCGATGTCCTTGTAGCTGCGGCGGGATATTATATTCATATCCGCCAGATAGTTCAAAGCATCTACCTTTTTCAATTCAATGCGCCCATCGGCAAGGAAGGCCGCACATGCATCAACAAATTCTTTTATCTGTCCGTCTTCCTTCACAACAAAGCCGGCCACATTGTTCAATGACAGTCCATTGTTAACAAGAGCGAATCTTTTGCTATAGGAAAGCAGAAAGCTTTCGAGCAGGTATTCATTCCACTCATAACCCACATTCGGAAAAACGAGGAATGAATCTATCTCACGAATGCGAATGTAGTCTTTCGAAAGGAAACTGTTGATGGCTCTGTCAACTGCATCTGTATCAAAGGATATCATCTCCTTCGAGATAAACAGATCATGACTTACTCGTACCGACACCTCGGAAAGAGCTTCAAAGTAGATTACTGTGTCAAGCTCTTTGGACAGATTATAAATGTCATCAGCCGTAAAAGTCGGATGATGTTTCGCATAGAGCTGATAGATGTCTCGCATTTCATAGCGGTCTTCTGGTCTGCTAATTACTGCACCGTTGAAATTAAATTTGCCCAAATAGTGCGCAGAAATAGCATTCCGCACACCGAGAGCGGAAAGATACAAGTTGTTTTCAAGGAAAACGGGCATTGTTTCCTGAATTATATTCCATATATCTGTCCAGATTGCGTATCCATTTTCGGCGATAGAGCCATCAATAATTGCAGCGATCTTCTCAAGCTCCGGCTCTGAGATTTCAAAAATGTCCGCATGGAAGTATTCACCTTTGGCATTTCTGCGGAAGCGACTGTCAAATTTGATAATACTGTCTACTCTCTCCTTTGGAATGTGCGTAAGAGCCGTGCAAACATCCTCAACTTTCATCGGCTTGCCAGCAGACAAGAGAAAGTCTTCAACCTCGGCAGTGTCATCGATTTTTACATTCGCCTCGACTGACATATAGTCTTTGAAGAAATAATATTTATCAGGATCCGCAGTGAACTCGATAAACACACGAAGCATATGCTCATCCGCAAGAGAATAGCAGTTTGCAAAGGCATCTGCCAAATCTTCAAAAACAGCTTTATAATACAGAACCTTTTTGCCGGATGAAAAACTGTTCTCAATATAGGTAAACAGTTTTTCCCTTGTTTCGTCATCCATTATTCCTTCTGCAGGAAACAGGCGATTATTATAGAACACACCGCAGAGCCGAAGTTGTTTTTCAAGCGTGTCATCATCTGCGTCAATGCTGCTGTCATAAAGGTCTTCATATGTTTCGCGGAAGTTATCAAAATCAATTGAGTCAAAGGTAATACCATTGCGATATCGACACATTAGTATTTCAATGTATTTCTCTTTGTCAAAAGGGGCAATTGGCTGTTCCTGCGGTTTGTTTTGCAGCTGAGCACCTGTCTTTTTGACTGCAATACTCTGACCCGCCATTTCAGCAAACTTCGTGAAAGCAGCTCTGAAGCGATTGTGCTGCCGGATGTTATATGCGGCAAAGCCATCATCTTTCATCAAGGCGTTTAAAAGAGCAACCGCATCGCTTGTTGTCACATCATATATGCGATATGAAGTGAATCCGTAATCCTTTGCATATTTTTCAGCTGAACGAATAGCAGAAACATAACTTCGGCATGTCGGCTCCGCCATACACAAAGTTTTGTCAAGATAATCATAAAATGCGGAATCAGAAATAGTGTCATCTTTTCCTGCTTTTTTCTCATTCCTCGCGCTTATAGTATCGGCAGAAGCAAATGAGTATATCCCATTTTCAATTCTATGAGCCCACGGTGCATGGTCCAGTATGCCCTGAACGAGTTCACGGTCATCACTCTGGCCTAATAAACCAGTAATTCTGTTGAGAGAAAGTCCGGCAGGATCATCATAAATGCGTGAAATTGAATAGAGCTTTTCATAAAGCTTTTCATTCTCACTCCTGGCTTGAGACGTTCTCTTTTGCTCGGCTTCTTTTTTGAGCGTATAGGTAATAGACACTTTGTTAAGGTCAACGCCGCACAAACGCAGGAGCGTAGCAATCCTTGAAGCGATTTCTGTTGCCGAATGGTTCGTCTCAATAAACAGGCCATCAGTTATTGCCTTAGGCTTTCTCAATGCTTTCGAATTCATTGAAAACTCCGGTGCAGCCCCTTCTGAAAGAGATCCTCCGTCCACTATAATCTGTGGATAGTCCTGTTTCAACAAGAATGCAACTTTTGCGTAAAGACTTGCCCAGCTATTAAAATCGGTAAAGGTATGATCTTTATAGTTCAAACAGACTGGCTTGGAAAAGATCAAGCTTCCAATATCAGAAAAATCAAGACGAATTATATCATCAGAATTTGCAGCGGCAGTTGATAACATGCTATCCGGTTCATTCAATGCTTCGCCTTCAAACTCAGCTGTGTTTTCTTCCCGCGACGCTACATATGAATCTAAAAATGCTTTATAAAGCGGAATGGCCTTATCCATTTTGGCTGCCGCAGACCTATACTTTAGTCTAAAAAGTCTAAAAGAAAGCAATTTGGATGTAGCTGCATTGAATTCTGCCTTGTTTTGCATACTCCAAAAGCCATCCTTGCAAACCTTTTTCGAAACGCAATAGCGAGAGGCCACGTCTAATGCATCTATGATTGCGGATGGAGTATATTTCTTAATCGGATGCTCGTTTAACCACTGGGCAAAGAGAGCTTTTTTATCGATATTCTGTTGTGACAAGTCTGTCATTTCAATCTCCTCTTTTGCTCTCTTGAGTATCTCCTCAAACTTTTTAGGGTTTTCCTCTCGAAGTTCAGCAACCTCAGCATACAATTTACTTGCGCCAGGCATGCCTTTTTCACCATGGGTAAGCAAATAAGCCATCTTTTGCATTTGAAGCGCAATGCCATTTTCGTTGCGAAAAACATCGTCTATTGCTATATTTTTACTTATAGCACGCTTGCGTAAATTGGAAGAAACGGTCTTGACTACTTCCGATTTGGGTTTTCCCTTACGAAGGACCTCTTCACACGCTTCTATAAGAAGGGCAATCTCAAATTCATCCCACTCTATTCGTATTGCCATATGTTTTAATCCTCAATTATCTCAACAATGTCTTCAATATTGCAATGGAAGATACCACACAGGGTTGCGATTTCTTTTAAGGACACATATTCGGCTTTGGTAAATTGCCCCATCATGTATTGACTGAATCCGGCAGCTTGAGCAAGATCGCGTTTTGTCATTTTATTGTTCTTCATCAGTTTCCAAAGTCTGTCATAGCTCACGCGCATAGCCGATCGTCCTTTCTCATTTATCCCAATCAGGGCGCAATACGCCTATTTTTACAGGTTATCAATGGATATTTTATCACAAGACTTCGAATAATTCAAGGATATCGGTGTATTTTCTCGATATTTTTCGCAAGCTGTCGGTTTTGATCGACATTTGAGCGCACAAAAGATGGAGACCGAGCTCATCTCTGAACTCGGTCTCCGATAATTTCTGAACCCGGTTTACGGATTCGATACGCCATATCCGAGAATTTCATAATAGCCAACCGGGTACTGATTGACGCGGCAGCTATCGCCGGAGTTGCCCTCGATGGTGTAGACGATGCCGTTTTCGACTTTCTGGACGATGCCAACATGATCAGCCTGACCGTCCTGTGGGCCGGAGCTGCCCTTGTTGTCCCAATCGAAGAAGATAATCATGCCGGGCGAGGGCTCCATGGCGTTATCCGCCCACTGCCCACGCTCCCGGAACCATTGGACACCGTTGACACAGCCGGCGAACTTGGGAATGACACAGGTGTCGATATAGCCGCATTCGTTCGCACACCAGCTGACGAAGCAGGCGCACCACTCCACGCGGCTGCCGAAGCCGTACCATGACCAATAGGGCTCTCCGCCCACATTGCCTACCTGCGACAGCGCCACGGCAACGATTTGGTCATCCACTCCATAGATTCCGTAAAGCACCGCCGCCCACATGCTGCTGTCCTGCGCAAGCAGTTCTGCAAGCTGCTGCTTTTGATCCTCATTGAAACCGTACTGCGCAGCCATCTCATCTGCTGTCTTATGGCTAACAGTGATATAGAGCGTCGTAATCGTCTCCTGCGTTTCTTCCTCAAGGATATTGCCGTTGCCGTCATCCGTCTCCACAATGACCGTCTCTGTCCTTGTTTCCGTCCGATGGGTGATCTCATTCATTTCCCAGAACAGGTCTTTCAGAAGCTGTTCCTTTTCCGGAGTAATCGTTGCTACCTCCTGGGGATTATCCGGATCGGAGGTCGTTTTGACAGCATAGATTGACAGCACCTCCGGCCACACGGCCCGAGAACCGGACATTTCAAGCGCATCGTATTCAACGGAATCCTTAATGGCATCCAGCTCGTTTTGGTAATCCATGTTGATTTCCTGAATGACCTGCCGCATCGTCTTTTCTGAGCCGGTATCCTCGCTTGAAAAGAAAATACCAAAGCAGGAGCAGGCGATCAAGGCAACAAGGCAGATAACCACGACGACCACGACCGCAACCCAGCCTCCGGCAGCGATGGCCGCAACCAGCGCTTTCATCGCCGCTGCTATGGCCTTGATTGCCGCAGCAACGGCTTTTGCCGCCGCAACAGCCGCTTTGTAGGCAGCTATGGCAGTCTGACGGGCAATCTCCGCCGCCTTCTGCGCGGCCTTTGCAGCCGCTGCCGCTGCCTTTTGCGTTGCCTTCGCTGTTGCCTCTGCGGTTTTGATAGCAGCCTTGGAGGTTTTCTCCGCAGTCTTTACGGCCTTCTGCGTTGACTTTACCGTTCCCTTTGCACCGGCTTTTACGGTCTGTTTCCCAGTAGAGCGAGCAGACTGCTTGATGGTGCGTTCGGTACGCTCCGCAGATTTGATGGCCTGGTTTCGTCTGCTCCGGATGCTTGTCCGTGTGGCCTCCGTATTTTGCCGCGCTGCCTGCCGTGCAGCCGCCTCTCGCGGCGTTCTGCTTGGCGCGCCCCTACGCAGCTCCTCCTCATAGCGGCGAACCCGTTCTTCATTTTTGCGGATGCGCTTTTCATTGCGGTGCTCCCGGTGTGCCTCCTTGCCTTTTTCAATGGCTTTTTTCGTTTGGCCGGAAACCTCGTGCCAAACCTGATCGGTCACATCCTCAGCGGCATAGCGGATTTTGTCCTCCGCATATTCGGAGGGGGAAATCTGCCCATCGTCCATCAGGTTTTCCGCCTGATCCTTGGAGCGGACGAGCGCCGTCTTCATGCGCTCGGAGACAACCGCCGCTTTATCAAGAATCTTGATATCCTTAACGCTCTCTCTTGTTTTTATCCTGCCCAAAGCCATCGCCTCCCTTCAGAGCAGACAAGTCACACCTTCTTCGCTACGACAACGAAGCGACCGTTGGGATAGGTATATTCGCAGGTGGAAAGGGTCAAAAGCTGATCTCCGTATTCGGCAGTAACCCCGGTGTCATAGATCTGTCTTGCGCGGATATTCTCCATGAACTCGGCAAACTGCGCCTCGTCCATCAGCGTGTATTCGTTGTACTTGAAGGTTTCGCGGTTCGTATTGAATTTGAAGACAGCAACGACCTCATATTTGCCGAGGCCGGAAAGCGTGTCAAAGGCAATCGTCGGATGCTCCTTGTAAAAATCGGCGTCGGTGTATTTGCAGAGGTCGGCAAACATCGAGCCGTCATTCATGTGATGGCCGTAAATCACAAGGTTGTTACTAATCCCGGTCATACAGGCCTCATCAATATAGGGAACGCCGTAGTCGCTGTACGATTTATCAAAGCTGCGCTTCAGATAGAAGTCCGGCTTGTTCGGGGTTTGCATGACGGGGTAATTGACATTTGTACCCTCAATCTTGATCCAACCGATAAAGTCGTTGTTCTGCTCAAACAGAGCATCATACTTTTCGTGGGCAAGTGCTGCCTCTGCCGGCGCCAAATCTTCTGCGTTCAGGCCGGATTCCTCCGCTTCGGTGGCCTTCTGCGGCTCGTCGATTTCCGTAATCAGATTTGTCAGATCGTCAAATGCCGCCTTGCTGTTCTTGGCATCCAGATACTGATGCGTAAACATGGCGCTGCAAAAGATCACTGCCGCGCCGAGTACGGAAACGATGATGATTCCAAGGGTTTTCTTTTTCATTTTGTATTCCTCCCAAAAGAATGGAGGACGGGGTTAATCCCGTCCTCTTGCAAATTTGCCCTCACCGGGGCGTGTAGTCATAAGCTGATAGAGTTTGGTGTTCTGCGGGAACCGATTGATAAAGGGTACCAGCGCAGAGCCGTATTTGATCAGTCCGCAGCCGGCGTCGGCATTGGTGATATAGCTCATCTGCTCATTGGAGATGTTCAGAAGCTTGGCAAGCTGGCCTCTGTCGGAGGCAGCCTGATTCAGCATGACCACAAATTCCGAGTTGGAAAGCATTGTGCTGGCCTGAACAGAATCCAGCAGATACTCTACATTCTGCGTGATTGCCGTGGGGTATGCGTTGCGCTTACGGAACTGTCGCCATGCGGAGTTGAAGAACTGCGCCGAGAACTCGTTCTCGAACACCACATGGAACTCGTCAATAAAGACATGGGTGCGCTTGCCCTTCTTCCAGTTCAGCGTCACGCGGTTGAGCATGGTGTCCGTAATCACCAGCAGGCCGGTGGGCTTGAGCTGGGAACCGAGACCGTGAATGTCGAACACCACGACACGCTTGTCGAGATCCACATTGGACTGCTTGCCGAAGATGTCCAGAGAACCGGTGGTATAGAGCTCAAGGGACAGCGCGATCTGCTTCGCTTCGGGCTCAGGCTGCTCCAGCAGCATATCGCGGAGGGTGCAGAGGGTAGGGATCGTCCCGGTGTCCGCCGCATTGCGGTACACATTGGTGATGCAGCGGTCGATGATAGACTTGTGCTGCGGGCCGACGCCCTTCTTGTCGATCTGCTCGATGAGGGACATGATGAACTCGGACTTTACGACAATGGGGTTGTTTTCACCGTACCCGTCCACCATATACATGGCGTTCAATCTGTCTCTGCCGCCGGCAGACACACGGATCACCGAGCCGAGATCGCCCATAGCTTCAATAAGCGGCGCGTATTCTCCCTCGGGGTCACAGATTAGAATATCATCGTTAGTGTTCAGAATGAGGAAGGTAATCAGCTCCTTTGCCGAGAACGACTTACCGGAGCCGGGGACACCGAGCAGGAATGCGGACTGGTTCAGGAGATTTGCCTTATTGCACATGATGAGATTGTGGGAAATGGCATTTTCGCCGAAGTAAATACCGCCCTTATCCATGATCTCCTGCACCTTAAAGGGCATCAGTACCGCTAGGCTCTCCGTGGTGAGGGTTCGGAAGGCATTGATTTTTCGCGTACCGATGGGGAGCACCGTATTCAGTCCATCCGTCTGCTGATATTTCAGCGTCGCCATCTGGCACATGTGCTTTCTCGCCGTAGACAGCACCGTTTCCGTATCCTGATCCAGCTGCTCCTTGGTGTCTGCGGTGATCACCATTGTGACCACCGCAAACATCATGCGCTGGTCACGGGTGGTCAGGTCGTCCAAAAACTCCTTGGATTCCTTGCGCTGAAGCTCCATGTCGTAGGGAACCACAGCGGAGAAGTTGTTATTCTGATTCTGCCTTCTCTGCCAGCCGGTGATGTTCGTTTCCACGCCCAGCAAGAGGCGCTCCACCTCACGGACGGCTTCATCGGTAGGGATGGGGATCACATCAATGGAGAGCATGAGATTGCGGTTTAGCTCGGTCAGCTCCGAGAACATGCTGTCCTTGATATAGCTGGCGTAGTCCTTGAGGAAAAGCACTCTGGCATATTTCTCGCCCAGCTTGATATGATCCGCAGCACGCTCTATGCTGTCCGGGCAGATGTAGTCACGGAAATCATGCCCCAGACGCGCCTTCCGGTTCATATCAAACGAGAATGCCGCCTCATCACCGGGGCGATAAAAGTCGTGGAGAATGCGCAGCCGCTCAACGGCGTTCAGGGGCACACACTTAGAGCCCAGATTTGCGAAATGGGCGGTCAAATCCGCTCCGATTCTCACAAAATATGCCCGTGCTTCCTCGATGTCCTTCTTGGCCACGGTGATGGTAATATACTTTTCCTGTGTAATGCCGTTTGCTCCGGTCGCCTTGTCCAGGAGCATATCGTTATATTCTTTGCGGTACTCATCCAGCCCGTCCTGCTTCATGGGCATCAGGATGGATTCCTCAAAATCCGACCTGTTCAGTCTGTGGTTATTGATGGTGATCTTCGTGGTAGCTCCGCTGTCCAAGCTGTTCAGAAGCTCCGAGTATGTCAGAAACATGCTCTCTTTGTCCTCGCGGCTCGCCACCAGATAGTTGATGTCCGAGAATCGGAAGGACTTAGAGAACTTATTCCCAACCTTGAAAATGCCATCCGGCCAGATGTTCTTGATCGGAATAAGGTCCTGCACTTTTCTCGGAACCTTAAACTTTTCCTTGTCCTGTGCAAGGATCGCTTTGATACTCTTAATCATTGCGCTTGTAGGCCTCCTTTTCGTGTTCATCGATTGCGTCCTTCAACGCCTCGTAGTAGATATTCACCGGCTCGAATTTGATCTGCTTGGGCTCCAGCATTTCGCTGCGGAGCCAAGCCCACACAAATTGCTCTGCGGTCATGCCGTTGTAGTTCACAAAGCCCATTGCCGCAAAGGGAGCAGCACCGAGGATGCACATCCACGAAACCGTTTCTGTTCCCACATGGGGCTTCAAGACGAAATACAAAAGCACCGCAACGCCAACAGCCAGTAAAGAAAAAACAAACTGTCTGAGCGACAGTCCGAAAAACATGGACTCGGTATAGTTCCGAATCTCTCTATTGATTTTGACCTCCATTTTCATTCCTTTCCCGGCGCAGAGCCTCTTGAAGCTCCCCCTTGCAGACGCATTCCTCTGCAAGGCAATTTACTTCGCCTTTCTTTCTGCCGCCGTAATAGAGACAATATTTGCAATCGCAATCAGCCACGGTATATCCGCGCCATTGATTCAGTACACGCTTTGACATACTTAGATACCCATCATCTCCTTCACAAGCCGGTCTGCCATTTTCACCGCGCCGACCAGAATGAGCATGTTGAAAATCAGCTCGCCGATGTAGCTCCACACCATAGAAGCCGGAGCTGCATTCGGATCAACAACAGGCGGGCTGGACGCAAACACGGAGAAGATGATGCAGGCCAGAACAATGATCGCTCCCTCCAGGCATACCGACGCATAGCTTTTCAGGAAGCTCTTGCCGATGTTCTGCGTAGGTTCTCCGGCAAAGGCCGAAAGAGGAACCGGCGCAAGTGCGGTGTACATATACATTTTGAAAAAGCGACCATATACACTCAGAATCATCACGAAGGACAGCACCCAAATGAACAGGCCACCGATAAGCGTTACCGCCCACAAGGGTATAGACTCAAAGAATCCGCAATCCTCCACCGCCGTGATGATCTCCTGCGGCAGCACCGTTGCCTGCGGGCTTCCAAAGCCGGCAGAATTCATGATCGTACTGACCACGCCTTGAATAATCTCCAAAATCGCCATCATCAGCTCCATGCCGTAGGTAATCAGGCCTTTAGCAATCGCAAAACGGACGAACAACTTCACCGCGTGCTCCGGCTTTTTCAGCTCTGCAAAGGAGCCGCAGGTTTTCACAACTCCCACCACGAAAAACAGCACTAGCAGCGCATAGCCGATGGCTTGCAGCGCTCCATGGATACTGCAAACGATTGACCAGATATCGCCGCCCTTGAATGTCTCCGGTGACTGCGTGATCAGTTGCCAAATTTCCGACAGCTTATCGTTCCAGACTTCCAACGCATTTTCGAGGTTCTGCACAACCCAGTTATCCGACATTCGTTACACCTCCCTTCGGGGCGGTCTTTGCGACTGCCCCTTTTGCGGAAACCGGATCAGCCAACAATGAGGTTGAGGATTTCCTTGGCAAAGGTGATGATGACGCCGCCGGCCAAAGTCAGGAAACCGTTGGAACGCTGGCTCGGATCGTGGGACTGGAAGCTGAGACCGACCTGCACAATGCCCCAGCCAAGCAGAATCAGGCCGACCGCACGGATGAGGCCGAAGATAAAGTCGCTGAGGTTGTTGACGACGGTAATGGGGTCGCCTGCGGCAAAGGCGGTCACGCCCATGCTCATGGTAAGCGTAATGGCAAGAACAGCCGCGGCATAAATGCGGTAGCCCTTCTTGACCTTGCCGGGGATCTCCGGCTTGTTGGTTTTCTTCTTTACATCAAGCTTCTTCATTGTCTTTTTTCTCCTTTTCATCAAGTAGTTCTTCCAGCTCCTCTTCCGAGTAGAGCAAGAATTCGTGTTTTTCCGCTTCCATCTTTTCAGCGTTCTTGACATCCTTCTTGTCGAAGCTGAACGCCATGGAAGCGATACTTCGGGTATCCTCGCCGTGGGTATAGGCCGGTGCGGAACCGTCTGTCGTAAGCGCCACATTGGGATGATGAAGGATGTCATACTTGAGATCCCGGATGGGGCGCTCTCCGCGTATAAAAAGAAGTGCGTACCGGATGTCCAGCATACGCACTTCGTCAGGTGTCATCAGCTCTCGCCCGGCAATCTGATAATTGGTGGAATAGCTTCCGTTTCTGCCGCGAGACCGTCCGTATGTATTCGTATCGATGGTCTCCTTGCCCAGCAGCTTGGAAACATACTCATGGGTACTCTGCTCGTTGCCGCCCAGGTACAGAAACTCATCGCAGTTACCCACAATGCTTTCCCACTGCTTTTCAAACAGGGCTTTGAGCTGTGCAAGGTTCTGAATGATGATGGAAACGGAAATCTCACGGCTTCGCATGGTGGACAGCAGCTTATCAAACTCATCCGGCAGGGCGACATTGGCGAACTCGTCCATGACAAAATGCACATGGACCGGAAGCCTGCCGCCGTGAACGGAGTCGGCCTGATAGTAGAGCTGCTGAAACAGCTGGGTATAAAGCATACCCACGATGAAATTGAAGGAGCTGTCATTATCGGGAATCACGGCGAATACCGCCGTTTTCTTTTCACCGATTTGCCCCAAATCCATTTCATCGCATTGGGTAATGCCGGCCAGCGAATCCAGATTGAACTTTTCCAAACGGGAGACAAGGGAAATCTGGATGGATTTCAGCGTCTTAGCGCTGCCGGAGTGATACGCCCGATAATACTTGAGGGCGATATGCTCCGGGTTCCTTTCCTCCAATCTTTCAAACAGCTCATCGAGAACGGATTGGTATTCCTCGTTGTCCTCCTTCACATCGCCGGCTCGGATCATCTCCATGACCATAGAGAAGTTCTGCTCATCGGGTGGAGCCTCATAATGAAGATAGCAGACAAGGGCCTTGAGCAGCATGGCTGCCGTCTGATCCCAGAACGGGTCCTGTGTCTGCGAACCTTTGGGCGTTGTGTTCTTAAAGAGGTTTGTGGTAAGCCGCTGAATATCATCATCGCTGCTGATATACACGAACGGGTTGTAGCAATGGCTTTTCTCCATATCAATAAGATCAAGGACTTTTATTTCATAGCCCTTCTCCTCCAGCAGATGGCCGGTATCCCGGAGAAGCTCACCCTTGGGGTCAAGCACAACGAAAGAAGTATTCGCATTCATAATGTTGGGCTTGGCGTAGAAGCGTGTTTTACCTGCACCGGAACCGCCGCATACAAGTACATTCAGGTTTCTGCGGTGCTTTCTTCCGTCCAGGCCGATGGCGACATTTTGCGTCAGCAGCTTGTTTTCCGTCTTATCCTTGTTGGCATATTTCTTGTTGACCGAACCAGCCGTGCCCCACTTGGCCGATCCGTGCTCTTCTCGCCGTCTGTAATTGTGCTCCGTGGAAAGATGGACGCCGATGGCGATCCCGTACACCAAAAGCAAAGTGAGGACAGTTTTTACACTGTCCTTACAAATCTGTATTTTGAATGGGTTTTGCATCACCGATCCGAACTGCTGAACCAGTCCGGGCAATCCATCCTTTAAGCAGGGAGCAATCAACAGGCCGAGCCACACAACCGGAATTATGCCGCAAAGATAAAGGATCACATTCTGCTTGGAGAGCTTATCTTGCCTCACGGTCGGCTCTCCGTTTCTCTTTCTTTGTTGGGGCATCAATGACCTTCAGGATCAAATCGTTAATGTCTTCTGTGGGCTTTTCGTCCCGGAGAAGATCGTTCCGAAAATCCATCAGTCCGCTGACCATCAGACGCTGCTCAAAATCGTCCAGCGTGACGACTTTCTTTTCCTCAGCCATATTGGGGTACCTCCTTATCTTGCTTCATCCCTGCGTTCCTTGGGCTTCATGCTCTTGTCCAGCACCTTCACCATGTCGGACGAGATCTCATTGGCCACATCTCTGATCTTGGACAGCTCGTTTCTCACACTGCGGGCATCCATCGTAGAGAATCCTTCGGGAAGTCTGTCAAAGCGGAACATATCCTTTGGCACATTGTACCGGCTGCAGAGCACATATGACACGCAGTAGGCGGTAAAGGCATGATCACTGCGCTTATACGCACCGCTATCCAGATGCGCGTGAGCAAGCTCCTGAGAAATGCCGCGGAAAATGTCACCGGCCTCCAGCCCAGGTCTAACATAGATTTTCTTGTCGTCGGGACGATATACCGCGTTGATGTTCTCCGGCAGCTTTTGGCTGATCTCGATGGGGCAAGGTGCATTGTGGATGATGGCTTTCAGAAGCAGCCGCTCGTCCCGCTTCATTGCGGGGCGGTCCTTGGTCTTTGCGGTCGTCTGAGAAATATCGAACACCTTTTTGGAATTGTAGCTGACACCCACGGTGCCGTCCTCCTTGGTGTATTCCTCGCCGGGCTCCAGCAATACGATCCCGCTTTCGCCCTTTTTGATGAATACGCCGTTGTTCTTCCAACCCTTAAAATCCGAAAGCTGGGTGGCATCGGCTTTCTGGGCGGTAATCAGAACCGCATTGCCCACAGAGTAGCGGTCAAAACGCGCCTGCACATCCAGATAGGATTGGAAGAGGCTGCCGTCATTTGCCATGTGCTGTGCAGTCTCATCAATCATGGCAAAAGCGCTCTCGCGCTCCTGCTTCTTCTGTGCAGCCCACTCCTCCTTGTTGAAGGAAACGAAGCTCTTATCCTCCGTACCCTTCTGCGCGGAGGCATTGAAAATATCATCATAGTTTGCCATGGTCATCTCTCCTTGTCTTTTTTCTTTTTCGGCACAGGCCTGTGCTCAGAGGTTCTGTTGGGTTCATCCTTGCTTTTCTGCGCGGAGCTCGTCCTCTGTCTCTGCTCCTCCCGGATCTCCTTCATTTCCTGCCGGACAGATGGGCGGGAGCGTTCCGTAGGATCAGAGATACCCCTGACGGTTTTCTCGCGCTGATTTGATGTAGGCTCGGACGGACGGGATTTCGCAGCCGGGCCTTGCGTGGGGTTTTGCATTTGCGCCTCCTCCTTATTGGGCGCAGGGGCAAGAAGCGCATCCAGGAAGGCTTCCTCCTTGTCCTTTTCCGTTGTGCTGCGGTCGGGGACTGGAATGCCCGCGTTCTTCTGTTCCTCCTGTGCCGTGACGATTTCGGTACGCGCCGAGCCGATGTCTGCGGTGGCAATGCCGAAGCGGTCAAAGATGCGGTTGATTTTGCTGGCATCCTCTGCACGGACAAACACATCGGTGTGTCCGTCGTTTGCTGTCTTGTCCTTCAAAACGCAATACAGGATGCCGTATTTCTTTGCCTCACGGCAGAACTTCTCCAAATCTCTGTCTCCAATGGCAAAAACCTTGAGCTCCTTTCCACTGCGGAGCATACTGTTGAGCCGGGTTTTACCCCGTGTCTTTTTCTGATCCTTCAGCACCGCGTAAAGCAGAACTGCCAAACGTTCAGCCGCCTTACCGCTGATTTTTGCAGCCACCTCAACGCCGTTCAGAGACATCCTCACGACCTGCTCGGCTGCTTCTCCTGACGAGTAACTCATTTTCTGCTTTCTCCTTTCTCTCAATTTTCTGCTGCTCGATTTGCTCAAGATTCTTCCGGATCTGCACCGACCGATCAGCGATGTCGGTACACAGCGCAATTTCCTTCCGGCAGGTTTTCAGCTCTGCGGTCAGCTCCGCGATCCGGGCTCTGGTTGCCTCGACACTTTGAGAATCCTCTTTTCTCATGTGCCGCTTCAGTTCATTCTTCAGTCCCGTGCGCTGCCGGGTCAGAGCTTCCACCTGCTTTTCCTTTTCAGCTTTATAGCCGTCAAGAGCTTCCACAGTTTCGATTCCTGTTTTGGCAAGGAAATCCGCCTGAGCAATGTATCTGTCAAGCTTCGTCACATCCTCACGCAAAAAAGCCGACACCTTTTTTACAGATGCCGGCTTGTGCTCGATGATATGAAGCTCATAACAGTAATATAGGTACAGGGCGTGAAGGCCGGAGGCCTTCTTTGCTTTCTCCTTGTATTGGTAATAGGGCGCTTTTGTATCCTCTGCAACCTCGGGGAACAGCGTCTTGCGGCGGTAGTTGTTCTGAATCCGCTGCTTGATGGAATCCAGCTCGTAGTATTCACCCAGCTTATCCAAGCGGAAGTTCTTCCCGCCGTCCACGATTCTTACAATGGGGTGGACTCGCGGCGAGCCCTTCGGTGTTTTGGTAATCACCTCATAGCCCATTTCCTTCATCATGCGCAGGAACTCACGCTCCGTAGTCGAGGCGAGGATCGCCCTGTCAATATCCTCGCGTATCCTGCTGCGCATGGTGGGTTTGCCGTTCTTCTCGGCAAGCCATTCTCCGTAATTGGCTCTGCGGTCGGCAGGATACTCTATCACGGAAATTTTCGCTTCCCGGCACAGCCGATCGGAGACCTCCCGCATCCGTCTGTAATCCGCCGGCGAATTGTAGAATTTCTTTCCGTCCACATCGGAAACGGAGTTTATCACAAAGTGGTTGTGATAATGCCCGGTGTTGCAATGGGTGGCGATTACGACTTGAAAACGGTCGCCCCATAGCTCCTGAACCAAGGCAACCCCGATGCTATGCGCCGTGGCTGCGTCAACCTCGTCCGCCTTAAAGGACTGATAACCGTGATAGCAGGATCTTCCGCCCTCATTATGCATCAGCCGCTTTGTCTCCATGAACTCCTGCGCCGCCGTTTCTTCGCTGTGGAGATTGAGGCAGGTGACATAGGCTCTTTCCTCGGTTTTCATTTCGTCGGCGGCATATTCCACCACGCCCTCGATTTCATGAAGCTCCGAGAGCCTTTCCTTGTCATGGGTTTTCTCCGGATTGCGGGCGTAATTGATGACCTTATCCACCCGTCCTTTAATGGGCCAGATTGATGTAACCGCCATTACTGATATTCGGAGGTGTACGCATCAGACACCATTTTTGTGGCGGCTCGGATGCCCTCCAAATCCTTTCTGAACTGAGGCATATCCGGAACATTGGTGGAATTGAATCTCTTCAAGGTCTGATCCAGATTGTACCCTGCCTGTCGCATGGCCCGAAGCAGCATGGGAATATCCGCAGGCGGTGCTTCCCTAATTTCCTTGTCGGCAACGCTGTGGCGAATAAAGCCGCCGATGGACATACCGGCTTTCTTTGCCTTTTTGGAGAGCATGGACAGCTCATCCTTTGTGAAGCAGACCTCCACTCTGCAATTTCTTTTTCTCAAAAAATCTCATCCTTTCTACTGGGGTTTCAGGGGCATTGCCCCAGACAAGCGGAATCTGTACGGACAGATTCGTTGCTTGTTAAGACAATGCCACCAATCCCACGATTCAAATTACCTCGACACTTCTAAGGTACGAAATGCCCTTTGCAGAGAACTGGAACGAAACACTTACGCAGGTATTCAGAGGAATGTCTGCCAAACCCAAGTAGTTCTTTTCGCTCCACGCTGATGTCATGATCTTTCTTCCGTCATCGAAATCAAGATATGCCAACAGGTTTTTGTTCCTATCCCAGCGTTTACAGGCGATCGTTGCTGCAAAAGTACCCTCGAAATCGGGGAACTGATATTCACGACCGTCAAAGCCGGACTCCACGAACTCCCGCCATGATAATGCGCGCTTTTTGTTTTCCATATCGTTTTCACCTCCATTCCAAAGTGGCTCCGTTTTGGAGCCACCGATTGTTTGCGTAAGAAAAAAATGGCTCCAAATTGGAGCCATCAAAAGGTCTCAAGAAAATTCAGTATATCAGTTTCGGATTCTTCTGTTTCAGGATTACGGGCAGCCGGCTCAGGAGGAATAAACATGGCCTTCTTCAATTCTTCCGAAACGACTTTTCTGATCATCTTTTCCAAATTGGAAAGCTCGCTCGAAGTATTGATTGCGCTGATAACCTCTTTGCCGACAAGTCCATTTCTTTTTTCATGGATGATCTCCCAAGCTTTTCGCTCGGCATCCACATCCATGTTGAAACGCACACTGATTCTCTTGTAACTCATCGTGAAATGCCTTTGCGGGCATTCAGCTCTGCGAGATATTCATACCCCTTCGCCGTAGCACAAATGTCATCGTTGATGGTCACACGGGACGCATCGTACACGCCGAAGTTGCGGATCAGGCAGCTGCCGCCGCCGAGAACATACAGCCTCATCAGCTCCGGATTATACTCGTGCTCACGAAGTCTCTGAAAAATGCCCTCCACATAATCGGTGGCCGTGTCAGTAATGGTTTTCAGATAATCCTCCTTGATGTCTGCCGTACCGAAACGGAACACCCGGTTGATAATCGCCTCATCCACGGTGGTGTGATACGCACGCATGACATTCTCCCGCACAGCCAGCAGGCACTGGTGTGTACCGTATTTCTCCGTAAACATATTCCCGGAAACCGGCTTTTTGTCATTGATGGACATGATATTCATGGTGCCGTTCCCAATATCGCAGATCATGTTTACGCCCCGAAAGTCAGAAAGCCTGTCTGCCACCGCCGCAAAGCCCTGTGGGAACACATCCACGCCTACGATCTCCACATGGTAGGAGACATTTCGGAACGAGAAGTCTACGGCTTTGTTCTGCAAGAGATAGTCCCTGAACTCGTCCCGCTGACCACTGACCCAAGTAAGAGGAAGACCTGCCGCAATTCTGATTTTGCCGCAGGTCATTTTTCGGATATTCAGTTCCCGCGCGATGGCCGCAAGCGCCAGCACATAGTAGTCCAAATCCCGCGTCTTATCCGCAAGGAACTCCTTGTGCCCTTCACCGATCAGGTAGAACTTGCTTTCATAGGCAAGCAGATTCTCCTTGAACACCGGCTCCTTGTCATAGGCGGAAACGCTTGCCGGGAAGCAGCAGTTTGCGGTTTTGATATTGCCATAGCCGCTGTCGATTCCGATTATGATTACATCGTCGATCATCTTCATAGTATTACCTCCATCAGCGCTCGTGGTCCTTTTCGGGCTTATAGGGGACGGCCTTGATTTCCCCGCCGACCCGAAAGAAGCGCTCCGGATTCTGGAACTGCTTCGTGTAGCGTTCCAGCTGCTCCTTGTTGAGGGAGCCAAAGTACGGCGTGCTGCAATCGCAGATGAAAAAGGGGCCGAAGATAATGTCCATCATCTCCCTGCCTTCTCCGTAGATGGCTCGACAGGGCCGCATGCCGTTGTACTTACCCTCATCGTTGCAGACGATGCAGACCTGCTCTTCAAAGGGATAATAGGGCTCGATCAGCCCGCCGACCACCCTCTGCAAATCGGAAAGCTCCGTCCCGATCTCTGCAACTCTGGCAACCTTGCCCGGTTCACAGAGCACCACTTTGATTTTCTTCTCTTTCAGGGGCTCGGTCATATCCGGGTCAAAATCCACTTCCCGAAAGCCAATACTGTCGCAGAAATGGAAGGTGGATTTTTCCTCGCCTACGACCTCAACCACATCCGAAACGGAAAGGGACCTGCCCCGGTATCCGTCCGGATGGTCAAGGTTGAACATCTGGTACACTTCTTCCAGGGTGCCGCATTCCACCTCGCCCTCAAACACCTTGTCGTAGATCTCGCTGCGAAGCGCGGCAGAGCCCTGAAAGCGCTCCAGATTTTCATAGCTCAAGAAGGCCACATTGTTCTCGTCCCGGTCCGGGTTGATCTGATAAATTGCAATCTTCATGTGCGTTCCCACTCCTTTCTTTCTCTCATAAGTCCTACACGGATTTTCAGCTCGTCATTTACATCTTTTCCATGGGCGGGCGGCTCGTCATAGACCTGATACCTTCCTTGCAGCCCGCCAACAATTCCTTTCACAGCACCTCGTCCGACGGCATCGTTATCCAAATGAAGATGGATTTTGCGGACGGATGGGTGTTCGTCAAGAAATCTGCTCAAGGCCACCGGCACAACATTCTCTCGTTTGGTCTGAAACACACCGGCTAAAGACAAACAGGTTTCACTTTTCCAGTCGCGCCCGGCAAGCAGCGCCAAGGTTGCGAAGCTCAGCAGGTCAATGGCGGATTCAAATACATGAATGTGCTCCGCATTCGGCTTTCCCTCCAAGAAAAAAGAGAAGCGTTTGTCGCTGCCGGTCAGTTCCCCTTTGTAGCTGCTGACGGTGCTGCGCAGAGCGCCATATCTCGCTTTGCCGTCCTTGTCATGCCCGACAAACACCGCATTGTGGTAATCTGCCGACTCAAAGAGCAGCCTGTTATCCAGGCAATAGCGGATAATAACCGGGTGAATCCCTCGACTATAAAGATATTTCTCCACCTGTTCTGTCGTTTCGGACAGCTCCGGCATCAGCAAATTCGTATGCTTTCGTTCCTTCTGGCGATAGAAAACGGGAGGCTTTTCTGCCTCCCGTCCGAGAATAATTTCTGCTGCCTGCATAAAAGGGATGCCCTTCACCTTGATGAGATAGTCCAGCGCTGATCTGCCGCCAATGCCCTGTGAGAACCAGCACCACTTGCCATTGCTGATTCGCAGGGAATCGTGTTCTCTGGTGCAATAGGTGTTTCCGGATACATGGACGAGCTCCTGCGGTTCATAATTGCGGAGGTAAGTCAAAAGGTCCATTTCCTTGGCCTTGGCAACATCCTCCGCGGCAATATAGCTCATAGGGCATCACCTCGCTTCACGACGGTCTCTCAGAAAATCGGCCCGGATGACCGCATTGGCTCGGCACTCGATGGTGTCACGGATGTTGTCCATGTGGTCGGTCTCTCGCTTTTCAAAGCCCTTGAACACATCCGCAAGGGGACTGGGCGACTTCAGGAGTGCCTTGCACTGCTTATTGGATAAGTCGTATTCCTCCAGCGCCAGCACAATGTCCTCCCGCACCGTGTATTCGTAGCAGTGGTTCAGGATTTCGTCGGGCGGCTGGGAAAGCAGCCACTCCCGGTACTTCTCCTGTTCTGCGAACACCTTCTTGTATAAAGCGGTGTTCAGTTCTTCGTTTGTCATTTTGGTTCCTCCTTCATTTATGTTTTTGGGATAACACGCTCTATAGAAAAAGCCGCTTGATTTCTCTTGGAAACCAAGCGGCTGCGTAAAGATTATTTGGTTTTGGGTCGAAATCAGATCATCCACGTGGAGACAATGTATGTATCAAATACCCGCTCAAAGAGCGTCAGGATTTTCTTCATGATACCTTGCATCTCCTTCTATAATCTCATCCAGCGTTCTCGGCGTGTAATCCATATACGGCATCATGCAACCGACATTGATGAAGTTACCGTTCGGCGTGCCGTAACCGGTAGAGTTCGCCTTTACCTCACGGCGCAGCTTTGCGATATACTCATATTCAATCGTCTGATGGACATGCCCGTAGAGCATGAACGCTGTCGAAGCGAAGCTGGCACGGAAGAAGGGAATCGGATAATGACACATCACAACATGCTTGCCGCTGTCCTTGATTTCCTTCAAGTTCGTAATTTCTTGGAACATACGCTTTGTGGCAGCGCTGAATTGCTTGGGATCGTGATTGCCCCGTATCAGCACCTTGTTGCCGCCAAGCAAACCGACAATGGACGGCCACTCGCTTTCTTTTGCCCAGATGAAATCGCCAAGAATGTATACCGTGTCATCGCTGCGTACTCTGGCGTTCCAGTTTTCTATGAGCTTGTTATTCATCTCATTGACATCCGCAAACGGTCTGTTATCAAACCGCAGAATATTTTCATGTCCGATATGCAGATCGGAAATATAAAAATTTGCCAATTGCTCACCTCATTTCATTACCTTGATAATCAGCTCATTCACATCCTCTGTCGGCTTTCCGGCAGAAAGAAGCTTATTGCGAAAAGTAAGAAGCGCTTCCCGCATCAGCCGCACCTCGTCAAGGGACAACTCAACAATTCGTTTCTCTGCTTTATGGCGAAACATTTACAGCACCTCGATTCCTTTCTGTGTTTATTGTATCCTCAAATGCTCGCCACCGCAATTGTGCAAATTCGATTTTATCTTTCCCTATCACTTGAAGTGCGCTGCGGCTCCTCCTCACCTCGCTCACCGTCCACGATCTCATTTTCCGTCTTATCCAGGTTTAGCAGGGCGTTCAGCTCGTTCAGGCGGGCGGTTTTCGCTGCAAGTTCTTCCTCCTGGGGGAATGGCTTCTGTACCTCAGCCTTTGCGTTTTCAAGCTGAACCCGGGTGTTCTCCAGCTGCTCGGCACACGCTGCCATTCGTTCCTCAAAAGAACTGAGGGAGTTTTCCAGTCGCTGAATGTTGCCGTAGATGTCCGCACCCAGCGTGACAGTGTGCCGCAGCTGATGAATCAGTGTGATCTTATATTCTCGGCTGAAGGTGTCGAAGGACAGCTCCATATCGAAGCCTCTGTACTGGCCGATGGGAATCGGGTCGGGGCTTGTCATGGACTTGCAAAGCCCGAGAATAGCATCGCCGGCAGCCTTCTTTTCCCTTACCGTGCCGCCCGGCATAAACATCGGAGAGAAGCCGTCCTCGTTGGGCTCGGTATTTCTTTTTCGCTGGTCAATATCCGCCCGATAGCCCTCAATGCGCTGCTCCAACGATTTGATTTTCTGCGGAAACTCCTTCAGGATTTGATCCTCCAGCGAATAGCGTTGGCTCAGATGGTTGGCCTTGAGCAGCTTCAGACGGGACACATCAATGTCCAGATCCATCTTCTCCTTGATGTGGGGATTGCCGGCGCACAGCGCCTTGATTTCCGCATAGCTCAGGGCGGTTTCGTCAATGTCCTCCGCAGAGCGCACCGGGGATTTGCTGGTCATGATCTGCCCAATGAACTTCTGCTTGGATTCTACCAACTGATACAGGTAGCTGTCGAAGGTGTTCTCCGTGACATAGGTGTAAATATCGACCTCCTTGTTTTCGTTGCCCTGGCGGATGATTCGTCCTTCCCGCTGCTGCAGGTCAGACGGTCGCCACGGACAATCCAAATGATGAAGTGCCGCAAGCTTCGTCTGCACATTGGTGCCGGCTCCCATTTTCTGCGTAGAGCCGATGAGCACCCGCACCTGACCAGAGCGCACCTTGCCAAACAACTCTTTCTTTTGCGCCTCGGAGTTTGCCGTATGGATATAGGCGATTTCCTCTGCCGGAACGCCCTTGGCAATCAGCTTGTTTCGGAGATCATCGTACACATTGAACTTGCCGTCGCCGTGGGGCGTAGACAAGTCGCAGAATACCATCTGTGTCGATTTCCGATCGGCGGTGCGCTGCCAAATATCAAAAACATTCTCCGCACACGCGCCCACCTTACTTGTCTCGCTGTCGGGGAGCATATCGTTCATGAGCCGCTGATCCAAGGCAAGTTTTCTGCCGTCATTGGTGATGAGGAGCATGTTGTCCACGCTGGAATCCACCATCTTATTGCGGACACGCTCGGCTCGTTCCGAAAGAGAGGCCACCATTTCCTTTTGCGTTTCCGATGGCTTCAAGACAACGCTGTGGTAATGGGCCTCCGGAACAGGGAGTTTGAGCATATCGGCTGTCTGAATATCTGCGGTCTCCTTGAACATTGCCATGAGCTCCGGTAGATTATAGAACTTGGCAAATCTCGTTTTGGCGCGGTAGCCCGTGCCCTCCGGAGAGAGCTCGATGGCTGTCACCGTCTCACCGAAGGTGGAGGCCCAGGCATCGAAGTGGAGAAGGTCATTCCTGCGCAGCGCTCCGTACTGGAGATACTTCTGCATGGTGTACATCTCCACCATGCTGTTGGAGATGGGTGTGCCGGTGGCAAACACAACGCCTCTGCCGCCGGTCAGCTCGTCCAGATACCGGCACTTCATATACAGGTCGCTGGACTTCATGGCCTCAGTTTGGCTGATGCCGCCCACATTCCGCATTTTTGTAAATGCGGCGAGGTTTTTATAGTAATGCGCCTCATCGATGAAGATACGGTCAACGCCCAGCTCTTCAAAGGTCACAACATCATCCTTGCGGGACTGATCGTTGAGCTTGTCCAGCTTCTGCTTGACCGTTTTTTTGGTTCGCTCCAGCTGCTTGATGGAGAAATTATCCCCACGATTTTTCTTCAATTCAGAAATGCCGTCCAGCACTTCATCCAGCTGTTGCTGCAGGATAGCACGCTGTCGTTCCAGGGACATGGGGATCTTTTCAAATTGGCTGTGCCCAATGATGACCGCATCGTAGTCGCCGGTGGCAATGCGCCCGCAGAACTTCTTGCGGTTCTTGGTCTCGAAGTCCTTCTTGGTGGCGACAAGAATATTGGCGGAGGGATAGAGCTGGAGGTATTCGCTCGCCCATTGCTCTGTCAGGTGATTGGGAACCACGAACAGGCTTTTTTGACACAATCCCAGCCGTTTGCTCTCCTGCGCAGCCGCTACCATCTCGAATGTTTTCCCGGCCCCCACCACATGCGCAAGCAAGGTGTTACCGCCGTAGAGGATATGGGCAATGGCATTGACCTGATGCGGCCTCAGCGTGATCTCCGGATTGATTCCCACGAAATTCAGGTGGCTGCCGTCATACTCACGGGGGCGAATGCTGTTGAACTTCTCGTTATACAGCTTGGTTAGCTGCTCCCGGCGTTCTGGATCGCTCCATATCCAGTCTGCAAAGGCCTGCTTAATAAGCTCCTGCTTGCCCTGTGCGATGGCGGTTTCTTTCTTGTTGAGCACAGCCGTTTTCCTACCGTTTCCGTCCTCGATGTAGTCGAAGATTCTCACATCACGAAGGTTCAGGGTTTCCTCCATGATCTTATAGCCGTTGACTCTGCCGGTGCCGTAGGCGTTGTGGGCTTTTACATTGCTGCGGTCATAGGATTTTCCCTCCACATTCCATTCGCCGGTGTACTGTGCGTAGTGAACATGGATGTTCCACTGGCAGTAGCGTGGGGTGCTGAACAGTTCAAACATGAACTCCTCAATGATTTCCGGAGGCAGCCATGTTGCGCCCAACCTTACGGAAATCTCACTTGCCGTCAGGTCAACCGGCTGCACCGCCTCAAGAGCACGGACATTCTCTCCGTAATCCTCGGGGTAGAGCTCCGCACTCTGCTTTGCCCAACGGAGCTTTTCACGGACATTGCCGGAGAGATATTCATCGGCAGGGAGATACTTCGGCTTGCCGTCCTCTTCGCTTATGTGCATGGGGTTGAGGAAAATAACACCCTTCAAATCCTCGAACAGCTCCTGCTCGGTTTTGCCGGTGAGCTTTGACATATACGGCATATCGATTCTTGCTTTTTCTGCAAGGGACAGCGCATAGGCCTCGGAAGCCGTGTCAACCGATTGCACCGTTACCTTCTGCTTGATGGTTCGTTTGGAGAACATATCTGCCTTGCGGAGGAAGTTGCCCTCATCATCCAGCACCTCCAGCGAGGCAAGCAGGCAGTAGGAGCTGTCGGAATTGAAAGCCGAATTGTTGGCTCTTGCGCTGATAAGCCCATATTTTTTGCTGAAATCATCATAGAGACGATTGAGCTTTTCCTGCTCTGCCTTGATATCGGCATCGGGATAGTCCTCCGTCTGGTACTCAATCAGCGTCCGGACACAATCTCGGATAGCAATCATGCCCTTGATACGGCTCTCGGCGGTTGCAGAAACATCCACGGGATTCATGCGGCTGTTTTCACGGTAATAGATTTTACCGTCCACCACCGTGAAGCTGAAATTGCGTACATCAGGGTCAGCGGGAATAGAAAGGTCCTCATCCTCCGCTTCAAGATCGTCGATTTCAAATTCAGTAATCTCGGCATGAATGTTCTGGATGGCATCCCGCAAGAGGTCCCCAAGCTCTGCATTTTCATAAGCAATACAGGCGGACTCCATGCCGTGAGGCCCGCTGACCATCTGCATGTCGCCCAACACCATTTCAGGGTTGTCCACAAAATAGGCGTTCATCCGGATGCCATTGGCATCGGTGGCCAGATGCACCCAATCGGGCTCAATATCCACCAATCGGTCACGCTTTTGGAGGAAGATAATGTCCGATGTGACCTCTGTGCCGGCAGCAGCCTTGAAGGTATCATTCGGCAGCCGGATAGCGCCGAGCAAGTCGGCTCTCTGCGCGATATACTTTCGAACATTGGGATTTTCCTTATCCAGCGTACCCTTTGAGGTAATGAAGGCGATCACGCCGCCGGGTCTCACCTTATCCAAAGTGCGGGCGAAGAAATAGTCGTGAATGAGAAAGTTGTGCTTATCGTAGCGTTTGTCGGGCACCTTGAACTGCCCGAAGGGGACATTGCCGATTGCAGCGTCAAAGAAGCTGTCGGGAAGGTTTGTATTCTCGAAGCCCTGCACTGCGATGCTGTTTTTCTGATAAAGCTGCTGCGCAATTCGCCCGGAAATACTGTCAAGCTCCACGCCGTAGAATTTCGTGTCATACATGCTTTCGGGAACAAGCCCCATAAAGTTGCCGATGCCGCAGGAGGGCTCCAGCACATTGCCGGTCTGAAAGTGCATGTTCTCCAGGGCACTGTACACCGCCTTGATCACCACGGGCGGCGTATAGAAGGCCGTCAGCGTGGATTCTCTTGCCGACGCATATTCCTCATCGGAAAGCACATCCTTCAGCTCGGCATAATGGGGATTGTCCTCCTTGAAGAACTCAGAGAGACCGCCCCAACCTACATAGTCGGCAAGTACGCGCTGCTCGGTAGGGGGCGCCAACCGGTTTTCCGCATCCAGCTTATTCAGAAGCTGAATGGCACGGATATTGTGATAGAACCGTTCCAGCGGCGTGCCCACGCCGATATCATCGCTCTCGATTTGGAAGTTGGTTCGGTACTCGGTGTTGATCTCCGGGTGCAGCACATGAGGCGCGATCTTGGAAGGCCTTTTCACTTGTAGAGGCGGGGCGAGCGATTCTTTCCGGTCATCCAGCAAGGCCTCCGCATTGGGGTAGGTCACGACCTCGCCGTCTTTGACGGTGCTGATGGGCAGAGCATCCAATTCTTCGTCCGTTAGGCTCTCAATTTTGGAATCGTCTTCTGCCAAATCTTCCGTTTCTCTGAATACCCGTGTGCCGTCCGCACCAAACTCCGCCTCATATCGGTCAGTCTCTCGCGCTGCTTCCCGGTCTGCCTCTAAAGATAGAATATCCTCGTGAATCTTCAGGAGGTTTTCCGGCGTGAACTCGATATAATCGCAGTCCATCTCATAGTCATTTTCAGCTTCCATGAAGAACGGAGTATTGATGTCCGCAAGGAACTGATCCGACATTTCTTCAAGGTTATTTCGGAAGTCGGCGGCGTTTTCCGGATGGCTGGCAATGTCATACTGCTCAACAAGCTCTTCAAAAACAGAGAAATCAAGATCGCCGGAAACATACTGTCCGCCTGCATCTGCATCGGGATTGAAGTAGATCCAGTGAACCTTGTTGCTGCCGGTGTCAAGGGATATTCTCGCCTTCGTATTGTCTGCGACAGGGGGTTCTTCCACGACTTGCAGCAGCTTGTCATTCAGCGGATTTTCTTTGAGCCGGTTATCGAACTCCTCACGAGACAGCTCTTTGTTAAACAGCGGGAACTGTGTATCAAAGAGGACGACCTTCTTCTCGTCAAAAGACAGCAGCTCGTATTCCTGCGTGCCGATATAGACCGTATCACCGAGATGATAGCGGTATTCCTTCCGGGGTTCCGGTGGAGGGTTCAGCTCATCGTAGGTCGGTTCAAGGGACTTCGCCACATCGCTGTTCAACGCTTCCAACATAGCCTCGCATCGTGCGGTCAGGTGGGTGTTGTCCGCAATGATCGCATTCATCGCTTCGCGCATCATGGGGAGGATGAAGTCGCCCGCCGCAATACGGGCGTGCATTTTCTTATCGCCCACGCTGAACGCACTCCAGCAGCTTGAGAGATAGTACAGATTCAATGCTTTGCTTTCCTCACCAAGCTGCGTCACGAAGTCATTGTAATCATAGACAATCGACCGGAACTCATCAGAGATTTCACATCGTTCCTTACGCACCTCTGCCTGCTCCCGGTAGGCGGGATAGTCGTCCTTTTCGGCCTGGCTCAGATAGCGGTCGGCACGGATCAATTCCCCGATCCGCTTCTCGACCTTATTCCACCGCAAAAGCAATTCTGCATCGGGCTGAGAGATTCTGCCTCTGCTGATTTTGATTCCTTTAGCGTCGTGGCTTTCATCGAGATTTCTGCCGGAAATTGCAGGATACGCGCCGCCGGTGCCATATTCGTTTTTCAAAAAGGTGATATTGTTCTCGGAAGAATCCTGTTTGAGAAACTGCTCATAGATACGGAATTTGCCTTGATGGATGCCGCTGCCCCGCGTCAGAATGGCGTCGATGTCCTCCTGAGAAATAGCAAAAGCGGAGGATTTTTCTTCCTCCGCTTCTGCGATAATTTCCTGCTGCTGTTCAACTGTGGGGAGGGTTACGCGTAGATCAGGTCGTTCAGAATCACTTCCTCCGCCGAGTGACGAATGGAGTTCATCATCTGCACCCACTGCATCTGATCCTCTGCCTTCAGCTGCTCCGTCACTCCGTTCAGCGCCTTCATCTGCTCGGTCAGGTCGTCCAGCATCTTCTGCGCCTGCCGGTCCACCTCCTCCAGATGGCCGTTCAGTGTTCCGTTCAGCAGCATCCCGGTGTAGATCCCATCCCGGTGCTCGCGGAGGAATGTCCGCCGCAGCATTCCATACTTCCCAAGCTTCGGGCTCTCCGGCACGGTCAGATCGGGAATCAGATAATCCCCCTGCATCGTATAGGCCAGTTCCATATTCGTTGCTCCTTTCCTTGTTTTCTGTTCGGTTCTTATGATACGCAGAAGAACCGGTCTGCGCAAATGTGCGAATCTTCCGCTTTTCCTCCTTCTCCATCTCCTTGACGGTTTCGCCCATTTCACGGATGACCATCTCAGAAATATCGCTGACTGCGGCACCGAGCACGGAGATAACCTCCACGGTGTTGAAGTCAAAGAGGTGGCTGAAATCCTCCCGATCAAAATACTGCCTCGGCTCATACCCCGCACGGGAGAGTGCCATAAAAGCGACGCTGCTTTTCAGCGTGGTTTTCAGCCACGCTTCAAGGCTTGCGTCGTCCAGCTCCTCCAGAAAGCTGCCGGCTTTGACAGCGTTCAGCTCCATGAGATAATCTGAAAGATTATCCTCCACGGCATAACCGGAAATATCCATGAGAAGGTGCGGGAAATCTCGCGGCTCCTCCACATCGCCGAAGCTGGCCTGAAGGCTTTCCGATACCGCATATTCGTACTCCGGTTTCATCTGCCAAAGGGTGATGTTCCTTCCGGCGCGGCTGTTGGTGTCGGAGATATCAAAGACATGTCTCAGCTTGTAGGGAACATCTCTGTCGATCAGCAGCGCGATGCCTTTCGTGCCCTTGTTTACCCATCTGCCGAGTTTATTCCATGTGTCGATTTCCGCACACGCCGTTGCATCCGGCTTCTGCGCATGGATGAGCAGCTGCTCCTTAAAGCTGTACTTGTAGTTGTTTGCCGCCGTAATCAGAAAATTGGTATATCGGTCGGCATTGGAGGCGATATCCCTGGCAGTCTGGGACGCCATCTCCAAAATGATTCTGTATTTGCTCGGCATGGGAACTCCCTCCTTATCTTACTTTGATCGTGACCTCAACGGTCTGCTCACTCTCTCCGAGGATCGATGCAAATAGAAGCCCGGTTCTGGCGTTGGATACCTTCGTCACAAGCTCATTTAACCGACAGACGGTGGTATTGATCTCTTTCTGGTTATCTGCGTAATAGTAGCCCGTTTCGTCGCTGCAAATAGGAAAGCCATCCTGCCGCAAGGCGCTGATCTTGCGGCGAATATTTCGTCCGTCAAGCAGAAACAGCTTTTCAAGCTCCTTGCTGTGGATGGCATTTTCTTTGCCAATATGATTTTTACGGAGATACTCGCAGATGGCTTTCTTCTTATCCATAGCTTCTCCTTATCTCGCAGGTTCGTGTTCTTTTTTCTTTGGAGCCATTGCCGGAAGCTTTCTGTAAGGATTGTCCTCAACAGAAAGTACTTTTGGCAGTGTATCCAGGTCGTTCAGAAACGCACGGGAAATGGTCTTGCCGTTCTGGTCTCGGTAGAGAACGACGCACAGCGGCACACCGCAGTCCAGCTGATTTTTTAGATCGGTCAGAAAAGCTGTCTCATCCATATATTCGGTGTGTTCGACCACCTTGCCACGAAAGTCCAAATAATCGATTCGCGCTACGGGATTAACCTGCTTTTTCATATCAGTGTGTTGCGCAACAGCCCATTCCGGCAGCTGTGTAAGGTCATTGAAGGAAAGCTCCGAAAGCACTGTATAATTCATCTCCCGCAGCGAATCGAACTGCCGCATACCCAGAATCTTTCCGTCCAAATAAACCCCAATATGGCAATCCTCCAGATTCGCGTAGACCCGCAATGTATGTCCTCTTTCCAGCGTTTTGTGACCCAAGTCAACCTTGCGCAAGTCAGAGAAATTTGCTTTGCACCCAAATTTCCGCATACAGTAACTGTTTAGAAGCTCTCCAGCCTCCAAGAACTGTTCCAATCGATCCAGAGTAAGATAGCTGCAGCCAATAGCTGCGGGCTTGTCGCTTCTCATGCGGATTATGGTATCTTCATAGCCGTCCATACCTGGCCTCAGCAGGAAACGATTGCTGACCTCGCGAATCATTTGAAAGGCCTCAGTAGCATCCCAGCAAGCGGCATTCACCGCCCGTATCGTTTCTTTATTAAAAACACAGATTTCAACCAGCGACTGCGTAGTATCGTAGTGCACCCATTGAATCTTGCCGTCGTTCAGGTCTGGATAAAACACATCTATCTCTTTGCTCGTATCAACGCTCAAATACTTTTCCTCCTTCCCGCGGTGGTTCATCGTGCCTCACCTCGTTCTCTCTGTCGGGTAGGAAAGCTCCAGCCGTACACCTTCCCGATCTCATCGCCAAGCCTGCGGGTGACACGGGCAATATCTGCCCTAGTGGCTGTGCCGTTGTAGATTTTTTCTTTGAGCCGGTCCTTCTGCGCCTGGGAAACATTGTCCTTATATACCCGATAGAGATAGTGGTTTGTACCGTCATGGTGGGTGTCATCGCACCGAAGATCTCCGCTCTTGTCCACATACCATGTGGTGTAGTCGTAATCAGAGTAAAGGCAGTCACGGATATTGCCGCTGGGAATTTCTTTGTATCCCGTGCGCCTGCCATTCCAAAGCCCCAGATCGGCAACAACCAGTATCGGCTGCGAAAGCTGGATGTCCAAATTCAGGCGTTCGTCCTCAAGATAATGCCCATTTTCCTCATACATCATGGCGACGCGCTCGTCCTCGGAAAGCGTCGGATATTCTTCCTCCATCCAGTCTTTCCACTCCTCATAGTCAAGGTCAGCATTGGACCAGATGCGATAATCGTCCTTACTCATCGTGCATCACCTCTGTCCTTCGGCATCACAGGTTTTCCGTCCGCATCGTAATTTCTAGGGTCTGCGGCGGGCACCTGAAAGCCGAACATAGAGCCGGCCTTCATGGCTTCTTCCTGCGCCTTGCTGACGCCGAGCTTTGTGTTGTACTCATTCACGATGCTCCGGGCTTCGTCCTTGTCGGTAACGGGAATGTCCGTCTTGAAGTAGCCCTTTTCACCGCGCTTGATGATAATGATTTCGTCGCTGCCGGAAAGGACGCTGTAGCACTGCTCGGGCAGGTTGTCCCGAATCGGCTCGCAGGTATGGCCGCCGTATTCCATGCGCTCGGCAAACTCGCAAATGTGATAGAGGTTGCTCCCGATCTCCACATGGTAATCGTCGATATACCGGCAGGTGCGAATCTGGTCTTCATTCCACGAATAGTGGATTTTCACCTTGCCGCCATCCGGAATGCGAAACAGCTCCTTGTAATGGCTGTCAATAAAACGGATTCCTTTCTCTGCGTCCTTCAGGTGCTGATCGAGCCAATCCCGGCGATAGCAATAGCAGTATAGGTTGTATTCGCCCCTGTCCGGGTTCAGGCGCAGAAGGTAGGCATACTTTTCGGTATCCACACGAACGCCATAGTAGCCCGGCTCCTCCTGCATCCGGCTTTGGGGTGTGCAATAGCAGTACTTGACAAGCGCCCTACGGTTATGAAGAATGTCGCCTTCCTCACGCAGAGAGTTGATTACCTCGTCAAACTCCGCCTTAAACTCGTCGGTTTTCAGCTCTTCCCGGAAGTCAAACCAACTGCTGAAAAAGCCGTTGCCGTCCGTGTCCATATCAGCCCGGAGGTGGCCGATCAGTCCGGTTTGCATGGAAATTTGCGTGCTCTGACGGAAGGTATATTTGTCCTCCGCCTCGATCATTGCTCTTTTTTCATACTCGATCATCTTGCGTCACCTCTTTCTTTAGTCGGTTTCTTTTCCTTCGCGTGCATCTCTTTCGCTTTCTCCAAGCCCTTCTGCGCCCATTCGGGAAGGCGCTTTTCCTCCATGACACCAAGAAAATCCGTGCGATAAAAAGAGGTCTTTCTCCCGTCGTACAGAGAAATGCAGTAGCAGGTACGGCCTCGCGCATTGGCCTGCGCGCCGAAGCCACCGGTACACAGCATAAGTTGGTGATTGGCGTGGCGGAACTCAGGCCGGAGAATGCTGCCCTTGATGACAACCACCTTGCTCTCGATGGAATCCTCATAGGAAATGGACTTACAACTATTTGTTGTGAGTTCCTCATTCATGCCGACTTCCTGACAGGCTCTCTCGTTTTCCTGAATAATCTCCTCGGCTGCATCCGCTACGCGCTGGCCGAACACCTTTGCAATCTCTGCAAAATCGTCGCTGACCAGCACTCCGGAATAGCGCTCGAAAATGGCGTTGGTCTCTACGAAGCAACACATATACCGTTCATCCTTGTCGGCGTTGGGATTCTCACCCAGCGCAATATCCTTGTGCCCGATATACATGGAATACTTTACGGAGTAATCTCCGATTTTTCTTGTCTCTTCCATAGCGTCTCCTTTTATAAGCGGGGCGGCATCTGTAAAAAGATGCCGCCCCTTGCCGTTTTACTTCCTGTTCTTCAGGCGAAGAACGATCAGCCCTGCGATAATAAACACCACAAGACCGATGCCGATAATGACCTTAGCGTTCATGCTTGCCTACCTCCTTCTTTTTGCGGAAGGTAAAGAAGGCCGCTGCACCTGCACCGATTGCAGAGATACCGGCAAGTGCTGCCCAAAGAGGCATATTGGTGGTATCTCCGGTCTTGGGGATATCCGTAACAGGCTTGAGCTTGTTATGGAACTTGGCAACGACCGTCTTTCCTTCGTGAACGGTTACGGTGACATTTGCGGGAAGCTCATACTTCTCGTTGGCTTTGTTGGACACCTCGGAGATCACATAATCACCTATGCGTAGCCCCTCGATGTGAATCTGACCATTTTCATCGGTCACAAAGTCCTTGCTGAAGGCATTGCCGGTGATATCCGAGCCCTCCACGCGGAAGGTGAAGCCCTTCAGCACACCGTCCTCCGAAGTCTTTTCAATGCGGATGCCTCCGGTCTGTGCCTGGTTGACAAAGCCCTTTCCGGTCTCATTTTCCACGATGACCGTTTTGCCATCTTCCTTAATGGAGAAGCTGTAGGTTTTCTCATCAAGGAAGAAGCCCTTGGGGGCCTCAGTTTCCTTCAGCGTGTAATCGCCGTAGGGCAGATCATCCAGCTTGTAGACGCCGTCGGACAGCTCCTCCATCTGGCCCACAAGCTTTCCGCCACGGTATACCTCAAAGACTGCGCTGCTCAGGTGATGATCGGGATAGTCTTTATCCACCTTGGTCAGCTGAACGCTGCCGCGAATGAGCTTGTTGGTGATCTCGATCTCGATCACAGCGCCGTTCTGATCTACCTTCACAGCATAAGGCGTGTCATCCATTACATAGCCCTCCGGCGCAGCGATTTCACGAACCACATACTCGCCATAGGGGATACCTGTAAAGGAGAAGCTACCGTCCTCTGCGGAAACAGTGGTCAGAATAGGCTCTGTGCCGTCTGTGATGAACAGGCCGATGGTAGCTCCGGCCAGCGACTTGCCGTCCTCATCCTTCTTCATGCCGTGGATCTCTCCGTAGATCATCTCGTTGGTAATGCTCTTTCCGTCATTGACGGCAAGCTCCACCGTGGGAATTTCCTGGCCGGCATAAGCAAAGGTCACAGGGTACTTCTCATCAGAGAGCATATAGTGGCTGTCGGTGCTGATTTCCTTGACATAGTAGCTGCCGAAGGGAACATCGCTCTTGAGCACAGCCTTTCCGTTTTCGTCAAGAGACAGGATCTCAATCAGTCCGTCCGCAGGAATGACAGAGCCGTCTGCTGCAGTAAGCTCCTCGGCGGCATAGAAGCCGAAGGTCACGGCGGAAAGCTCGTTATTCATACCGATACCGAACTGCTTGTTCTGCTCCAGCACCTTGGAAAGAGAAATCCGCGCCTTCTGTCTGTCATTGCAGAAGCTGGCAGCGGTTTCGGTGATCTCAATCTCCTGCCCGGCATAGACAAGCTCTGCGGTATGGGCGTCCTTGTTAATGACCATGCCGTCGGGGGCTTTCATCTCGGTGATTTCGTATTTTCCCAGATACAGCGGCTTGCTCTCCGCCATGCCATCTGCGCCGGTGGTCACCGTATCCACCACCTCGCCGGCACTACAGCGCAGCGTACCATCCGGGGTGTAGATGTCCGCCGCTGCCTTGATCTCATAGGTTGCTCCTGCAAGACCCTGCACCGTATAGACCGGCTGGTAGACCCCGTCCGCCGCCGTGACGGTGGCAAACACCTCGCCGGTTTTGGAAATCTTGATGATGCCCTTCTGCGCGTAGTTGCCAAGCTTCACTGCAACGATTGTCACGCCGCTTTCCTCGGTGGAATTATCTTCGGTCACATCAAACTTGACCGCCTCATGACTGAGCACATAGCCGTAAGGAGCGGAGACCTCCTTGAGGGAGTAGCCCTTGCCAAACTCCAGCTTCTCCGGCGTGATGAGCATGCCGGAGTCATTGGTGTAGAAGGTGTCGATGGTGGTAACCTCCGGATAGGTAAAGGTCATTTCCACCTTGGAGCCATCCGGACGGAAGATCTGGAAGCCCGCACCCGCATAGGGAATGGTATTGCCGGTCTCCGCGTCCACCTTGATGACCTTAATGAAGGACTCGAAGTTAGCGTTGTTGATGAGGTAGCGATAGGTCTCGCCGTCCTTGGCAATGAACACATCAAAGTCGCTCATCAGCTCACGGCCCTCCCAGCCGGAGACCTGATGCACGGTATACACGCCGTAGGGCAGGTCCTTGCTTTGGACAAAGCCGTTTTCATCGCAGGTCAGATAGTCCCGCTCCGTATCCTTTGCCGCCTCATAGCTGCCGGCAGATTTCAGATAGACGGCAAAAATCGCGCCTTCTTCGGGCGTTTCAATTTGTGTGTCGCCGTTGTCGGTGTGCTTGATGATGGCGATATTGCCCTTCTGCACCTGCTCGGCAACAGCCACAGCAGGCGCAGCGTTCAGCTCAACGGTGTAATTGGCCGCCTCTGCACCGACAGGATAAACGGTGCCGTCCAGAAGATAGCCCTCGGAGGGGCTGATCTCACGAATCGTCCAGTCGTCGCCGCAGACATAATAGCCAGTGGTGAACTGGCCGTTCTCGTCGGTGTAGTAAGTATCCACAAGCTGCTCGCCCTTATAGATGCCGTAGGCAGCACCGGCAAGCGAAGCGTCGCCCTGCGCCATTCCGCTCTCACAGTCGCTCTTGGTGACGGTGACATTGAATTTCTTGAGGATGTTGGAAAAGCTCTTATTGGTTACACTGTTCCATTCCACTGCGGCACTCTGGCTGTTGGGAATCACATAGCGAATGGCGGTGTCCATCTCCTCCAGTGTGTAGCCGGTGCCGATGAGCACATCCCGGAAAGTCGCCACACCGTTTTCATCGGTGACGGCGTATTCATCTACAGGAAGGCCGCTAAGGGAGGTTCCAAAAAGGTGGAACTTCACACCCTGGTTCAGTCCGTCCTCGGAGGTCTTGGTCACGGTCAGATCACCGCGGCGGAGTATATTGTTGAAGGAAACCGTCGCCGTCTGCCCGGCGAGCACGGTAACACGGTGGCTTTCCTGGGGTACATACTTGTCGTAGCTCTGTTCAGTGACGGTATAGATACCGGGCATCAGATTGTCGATGTGAATTTCACCGTTTCGGTCGGTGGTAACGCTCTGATTGACGCCCTCGCCGGTGATGGTGAAGGTAATGCCGTCCACCCTGCCGTCCTCGCTGGTCTTGATGATTTTAGCGCCTCCATAGCTGACCTTCAGCTTGACAAATGCCCTTACGGGGTCGCTGACGGAGGCCGTATAGGTGATGGTATCCTGAACGCCGCCGTTGGGGCCGTACTTATAGTCCGTCCAAACAAGAACGCCGCAGCGGGATGCACTTCGACTTGCGGAGATCGTCACATTGCCGGTGGGAGCCGTATCGGTGGTGATAGTGAGCGTATTGCCCGACACGCTGAAATGGAAGCCTGTCTCACTGGCGGAGAAGGTAAACTGTGACAGCACGCGGTTGGTATCCGTGAGCTCGGCAATGTACTGACTGCCATCCCACGCAAGCTCAATGGTCTTTGCGCCGCCGCTGCTTCTGCTCATAAAGCTGGGGCAAACGGCATGGCTCTGCACACTGGACTCGATGCTGTCGTAATAATCCATGATTCGGCTATACAGCGGATGATTGGGGGAAACCAGCGACAGGATCTCATCATAGCCGCCGGTGCTCACATGGTCAAAGTCCGCATCGCGCTCGCCCACAACCGTTTCCCAAACGAGCAGCTGGGTAGCGAAGGCGTGGGCCAGCTTATCCGCATCGGAATCGTTCTGCGATCTCCACGAGGTGGAGAGATTGCCCTGATAGCCATACTGCATGATACGCCCCAGCAGCAGCTTAATATCGTCCGGCTCGATGGTGTTGTTGTACTGGCTGGGATAGTTATCCCAGAAATCCTCACCGAAGCCGTGATAGGTATCGCCGACATTTCGGGATAGGCCGGGCTCGATGCAGTAGCACACCTTCCCGTCGAAGGAATCCATGCAATGCAGGGTAGTATAGTTGCTGGAGCCTGTTGCCCAGCCGTTCATATAGTTTTTCGCGGAGTGTCCCCATGCGTCCTCGGAGTAAATCTGAGCAGCGTCCCCGTCACGGGGGAAGGAAATCATATAGGACTCCGCTGTTTCGCTTGCGGCGAAGGCCGTGGTCGTGCCAAAGCCCGCAAGCACGGTGAATGCCATGAGGACTGCAAGCAGCCCCGACATTCCTCTTTTGAGAATCTTCTTCATTCGTTCTGTCCTCCTTCAAGGCATGAAAAAAGCACCGTGCTTCCACGATGCTCATTTCGGTGTATTGATTTGTTGATGCTTATGCGTACCCGATATAGATCAGGTAGCTGCTTGTGCCGATGCACTCGTACCAGATCCAAACAGCAGTTATCTCCCCATCCTTCGCATATCTGTTCAGGCGTGAGTTAATGTCTCGCTCCAGGTAGATGCAGGTCGGCTTTGCGGTGATCGGATTGTCCCAGCAGTCGGTTGCCGAGCTATCCAAGGTCAGTCCCAAGCTCACCGCCGTGCTTTTTGCGTAAGAAATCCAGTGCTCGATATCAAATACAGGTTCAGTCTCCGGAGTCGGTTCCGGCTCGCTTATCACAGGAACGGGTGGTTCCTCTGTGGGGCTTTCTGTTTCCTCCGGCTTCTCCGGAAGCACGGGTGGCTGCTTGGCTTCTTCCGATGCCGGCGCGTTCGATTCCGTGGGTGCGCTTACCGGCTCAGAAGAAATAGCAGGGCCGCTTTCGTGTTTGTCCTCATTTGGTGTGCAAGCTGCTGGATCGGCAGCATCTGTCGGGGTTTCGGCGGGAGTGCTTGGTTCTGTGGATACCGGCTCAAAGAAAGCAGATGTCTCTTCCTGCGGCGTGGGAGCCTTCGTGGTGTTTGCTGCCGCTTGCCCTTGCAAGGGCTCTGCGGCGCATCCGGAAAGCAATACGGAAAGCAGGAGCGCGCACAACATGAGATTCTTTTTCATGGGATGACCTCCAATGACTGTTTTTTCTCATATTGTACGAATGCACTTGGTTTTCTTCAATTGTGCCGCCTGTATATTTTCCTTTTGAGCTGGTATTGCCGGTAAATGGGGGGGGAGAGTGTGAGAGGGGGAACGGCGCTGACGCAGCGTCAAAAGGGTAGACTGCCCCCTTGGCGAAGAACCTATCTTGCGTCATTCCGACTTTTCTGCCGTTCCTGATACCGGTGATAATATTCCAGCGCTTTTAGAATATACTCACCGGTTTTTTCGTAGGGAATGCTGGCAGGGATAAACCTTCTGGCCTCGGCGTACTTGATGTTGATCTTCTCCCTCTGGTTCGGCTTTTCCTCGCTCATAATCGACTCGATGACCTCGTTGTTCAGCTTTCCGTCCTGGGAGAATCGCTTCAGCTTAATGGCCTGGGCGAGGGACGGCGTGGCATCTGCGTAGGCGATTTGCTCCAGCAGGGCACTCTGTTCCTCCTTTTGCAGGTACGAAAGCTCCACCGCCGGTCGGAACGCAATGCGTCCCTCATCAACCAAATCTAGAAGCTCCGGAATGAGCTCCGTGAGGCGGATATAGCGCCGCACCTGATCCTTGCTTTCGCCAACCTGTTCTCCGAGTTCAACATCAGATCGACCTTGCAGAAAATTAGTCGCCACTGGCGACGCATTTTCTTTTGAAGGTCTGCCCGCTTGCCTTTTCATGGCTTCAAGCCTCATCTTGTACGAAAAAGCTTTTTCACTGGGCAGTATCACAGAGCGCTGCAGGTTCGATTCCACCATTAGAATAATGGCCTCGTCGCGGGTCATTTCCCGCACCTCGGCCTTCACGGTGTCAAAGCCGGCAAGCTCACAGGCCTTCTTTCTGCGATGCCCCGACACAATCTCGTACCGCCCATCCTCCTTTGGTCGGAGGGTGACAGGGGTGATGATCCCGCGCTCCTTGATGCTCTGGACAAGCTGATCCATGTCCTCATCCAGCTTCACCTTGAAGGGATGGTCAGGGAAATCGTCGATCTCCGAGAGGGGGATATCATAAATGCGCGGGAGTTTATTTTCCTTTCGCTCCGCGTCATTCATGAAAAGCTCATCGTACCCGGTCAGGCCCAGATCGATTTTTTGCACGCTCTTCAAGCTCTGTCACCTCCTTTGTGAGTGCCTCATACGCTGCTGCGACCTTGCCGTTCCTGTCATGGGAGAAGATGCTTTCTCCGGAAAGACTGCACTCCGCAGCTCTTACCGAAAAAGGAATTTCGGAACGGAACACGCGGATGTTCTCTCCCACGGTGGAGCGGAGCGAGGAAATAATCGCCTTGGCGTTGTTGGTGCGGTTATCCACCATCGTCAGCAAAATGCCGTCAATCTTCAGTCTTGGATTGATCTGCCGCTTGATCTTTGAAATGGAGCGCAGAAGCAGGTTAAGACCTTTGGTTGACAGGAAGTTCGGCTGAGACGGGATAATCACACTGTCTGCCGCAACCAGCGCATTGACCGTCATCATACCCAGCGAGGGCATGCAGTCAATCAGAATGTAGTCGTAGCTTTTTCTCATGCCGTCGATGGCATTCTTCAGAACATACTCGCGGCTCATAACATTGAACAGGCCCGTTTCCATACCGGAAAGCTCAATGTTCGAGGGAAGCAAGTCCACACCCTCCTGGTGCCGGATAATTGCACCCTCCGCAAGCGGCTCATCATCAATGACCGACTGCATAAGGGACGACAGCGATACATCCAGCTCGTCGGGGTTCTTTATGCCGAGGCTCACGGTTAAGCTGCCCTGCGGATCAGCATCCACCAGCAGGACCCGTTTCCCGGAGCTTGCAAGTCCCACACCGAGATTGACTGTGGTCGTCGTTTTGCCAACGCCGCCCTTCTGATTCGTGATGGCGATCACCTTACAGTTTTCCATGGGGTTTTCCTCCTTTCTCTTTATTTGAATCATTTCTGATCCACGAAAGCCTCAAAATACCTTTTGGGGCTTTCGTCGCTGCATTTCATTTTTCCTCGAACCCAAAATGCAGAAAAGGAAGTCATCAGACGCCCGATAGCGAATCGGGTCCATGGGAATCTCACCCCTGCCGGGTTCTCCGCCAGCTCCGTAGAGAAGTATCATTATCCCTGCTGCGTTTTATGGCCGTATCCGTAGCTGTCGGATATTTCTGAATGGCTCGGAAACGCTCGTCTCCTTGCTTTCCGTTATCACCCGGATGGACAGGAGGGTCATGGCGCACCTTCATTCGGCTGAGGTTTTCGCCTCCGCGCAGGAATGTATCTGATGAATGTGTATTCGGTTTTCAAGGTCCACGGAAGGCTCATCGCCTTCTCACTTTCTCTTTGCCGAATTTTTTTGCGAGATTCCCACACTTTTTCAAAAAAATTTTTTGTGCCGGTTCCAGAAAACAAAAAAGCGCCCACTGCACCTGTTTAGTAGGCGTAGTGAGCGCAAAAAATAAGACCCGGTGATTTCTCACCGAGTCTCATATCTGAATATATAGTTTTCAAAAAAACAGCCCCGCAGAATCACTTCTGCGAGGCTGAAATTCAATCGCACATTTTTCTCGGCATCCGTGGTGCACCCTTGGTGTAAATTGGTGTACGGATTGGTGTACGAGAGGCTTTTTTAGCTCGATCAGGGGGCAATCAATAGAGCTTTGCGCCTGCCGGAATGTGAGGATCGACCATCAGCAGATGGAGCTTTTCTTCGCCGTTTTCGTGATGCACGGCGGAGATGAGCATACCGCAGGAGTCGATACCCATCATCGCTCTTGGAGGCAGATTGGTGATTGCAATGCAGGTCTTACCAACCAGTTCTTCCGGCTCATAATATTCGTGAATTCCACTCAAAATGACCCTATCTACGCCGGTTCCGTCGTCCAAAACGAACTTTAAGAGCTTTTTGGACTTCTTCACGGCTTCGCATTCCTTGACCTTTACGGCACGGAAATCGCTCTTGGAGAAGGTGTCAAAATCGACCTGATCTTGGAACAGAGGCTCGATCTGAACATTGGAAAAATCAATTTTTTCCTCCACAACAGGAGCAGTCTGAGTAGCCTCCGCAGGAGCAGAAACTTCCTTGGAAACCTTCTTGTCAGAGTCCAACGGCTTCATTGTCGGGAACAGCAGCACATCCCGGATGGAAGCGGAGTCGGTCAGCAGCATGACCAGACGGTCTACGCCGAAGCCCAGACCGCCCGTGGGAGGCAGACCGTATTCCAGAGCGGTGACGTAATCGTAGTCCACCTGAGCCTTGGAGGCGGGGTCCAGCTTCAGCCGCTCTGCCACCTGCTTTTCAAACCGGCCCTTCTGGTCGATGGGGTCGTTCAGCTCAGAGAAGGCGTTGCCGAACTCCGTGGCGTTGATGAAATACTCAAAACGCTCGGTAAAGGCGGGGTCGTCGGCCTTCCGCTTGGCCAGGGGGCTGTTTTCCACAGGGTAATCGTAAATAAAGGTGGGCTGGATCAGGTTCTCCTCTACGAAGGCATCGAAGAACTCCGCAAGAATCGCACCCTTGGTGGGAATCTCCGGCAGCTCCACCTTGTGGGCCTTGGACAGAGCGATGGCCTCCTCGTCAGAGGACACGGCGGCAAAGTCTACGCCGGAATACTTCTTGACCGCCTCTACCATGGTCATTCTCTCCCAATGGGACAGGTCAATCTCCTTGCCCTGATAGGTGATCTGCAAGGTGCCGCAGACCTTCATGGCAACGGTCTTCATCATCTCTTCCACCAGATCCATCATGCCCCGGAAATCGGTATAGGCCTGATACAGTTCGATAGAGGTGAATTCCGGGTTATGGGTGGGGTCCATGCCCTCGTTCCGGAAGATACGGCCCACTTCATACACCCGGTCCATGCCGCCCACAATCAGCCGCTTCAGGTACAGCTCGGTCTCGATGCGCAGCACCATGTCAATGTCCAGAGTATTGTGGTGGGTATAGAAGGGCCGGGCGGAGGCGCCGATTTCAAAGGGAGTCAGGATGGGGGTATCCACTTCCAGGAAGCCCTTGCTGTCCAGGAAGTGCCGCAGTTCCCGCAAGATGAGGCTGCGCTTGACAAAGGTATCCTTGACCTCGGGGTTGACAATCAAATCCACATAACGCTGACGGTAGCGGGTCTCCCGGTCGGTCAGGCCGTGGAACTTTTCAGGCAGGGGCAGCAGACTCTTGCTGAGCAGAGTGGCCTTGTGGACCCGCAGGGAGATTTCCCCCCGCTCGGTCTTGAACACGTCACCCTCTACGCCCACGATGTCGCCAATGTCATTTTTCTTAAAACGGGCAAAATCCGCCTCGTCCATGGCGTCAAACCGGACATAAAGCTGAATTCTGCCGGTGTTGTCCTGCAAATCGCAGAAAGACACCTTGCCCATGCCCCGCTTGCTCATCAGGCGGCCCGCCAGAGTTACGGTCTTGCCCTCCAGGGCCTCATAGTTTTCCTTGATCTCCTTGGCGGAGGAGGTCACTTCATACTTGGTCTGCACATAGGGGTCCCGGCCTTCGGCCCGGAGGGCTTCCAGCTTGTCCCGGCGAACCTTCACCTGGTCGGACAGGGGCATTTCTGCCTGTGGTACAAACTTTGCCATGGCTTAGCCCTCACGAGAAACGCTGATGACCTTCATGCGGAAGGAACCGGCAGGGGCGTTAACGGTAAAGTCCTCCCCGGCAGCCTTGCCCACAATGCCGCGGCCGAAGGGAGAGTCGTCAGAGAGCTTGTTTTCCATGGGGTTGGCTTCCTGAGAGCCGGTGATGCGGTACTCGAAGCGCTTGCCGTTCTCGTCCTCTACGACCACGGTGCAGCCCAGACCCACGCGGCCGGTGGCCTCGTTCTCGTCCTCGATGATGACGGCGTGGGACAGCACGTCCTCGATCTCGGCAATCCGGCCGTACAGCTTGGCCTGCTCGTTCTTGGCGGCATCATACTCGGAGTTTTCGGACAAGTCGCCGTAGGACCGGGCCTCGGCGATCATGGCGGCCACTTCCCGTTCACGGGTAGTCTTCAGGTAGTTCAGTTCCTTTTCCAGGTCTGCCAGACGCAGGCTTGTGATTTTATATTCCTTAGCCATATTCAAAATCCTTTCTTAGCTGAAAATTTCCATAGCTTCGAATATTATAGAGGAAAACCCCCGGGTAGTCAAGAAGATTCCCGGGGGTTTCGCAAAAATATAGGCTATATTTTATCCGATATGCTCCAATATTTGCTGATAAAGGGCGGCGGTTTCCGCCGGGTCCCTGCCGCTGAGGACATAGGTCTTGCCTGACTCCATTTTCAGGACAATGGCGCTGCGGGGGTTATAGTAGGTCATGCGGGTGAAGCTCCCCAATTCCTCGTTTTCAAAGAGACCCGCCAGCAGCCGGAAAGAGCCCAGGCCCCAGGTGCGGGAGCCGGGAACATTTTCACTGCGCAGCTGGGCGTCAGAAATTTCGGAATAGGGAATGGAGGTGGAGCCGTAGTAGGTCACGTCCACCTGCATTGCGGTGTCCAGAAATTGATATTTCACGGAGCCGGTAAAGAGCATCACGGCTACAAACACCAATATCACTGCCCCAATGGTGATTGCCGACTGATTGACCTTCCTCTCCCACCTGGGCCGGGGCCGGAAAGTCACGCCCTGACGCTGCTGCTTTTTGTAAAAGATATAGGAGTAGACCAGGGGGATGATACTGCCGAGGAGCAGCAGAATAAGGAGCAGAGGCATGGCCGTCTTTTCCGGCAGAAAGCTTACGGGGATCATCAAAAAACCGCAGATCATATAGCTGGGACCTGCCAGACGGTGGGTGGCGTTCCAATTTTCCTCGCTGGAAAAGGTCCATTTTACCCGGATGCCGACGGTATTGTTGGGTCGGCATTTGGGCATATAGTTGCCCAGCACCAGATACATGGCAGCGAGCAGCCAAGCCATAATGCGCATGATGGGCAGATCCATGTGCCGGACCATAATGGCATAGGAAATCCAGAAGGTGATGTTGGACAGCACAGGGATGATCCAGATAACAATGCTGTTGACCTTTTTGTTTTTCTCCCGGTCCTTTTCCAGCTTTTCGGTCAGATGCAGGCACAGAGCCAGTGTCAGTGCCAGAAGCACGGGGGTGAACAGCACAGCCAACGGAAAGACAGTCTGGGGATTTGTGCTCCATAGCACAAGCCCGATGAGTGCGGGAAGCAGGGTAAAGGCGTAGCAGTGTACGCGGGTTTTCTTACTGTACATGGTTGGGCTCCTCTCTCCAGGCAAGCGAGATTTTTTTCAGAATCCACAGGCAAAGAGCTGCCATGACGGCAAGAACCAGGTAGACAAGGGAATAGGTCAGGGCCTGGGATGAAAGAAACTGAGGGATACCAGTGAGGCTGTCCAGCAGAAAATGAATGCCCAGGCGGCCCAGGATCCACCGGGAATCCTTTTTCCGGAAACCGTAGAAGACCATGGCGGTCATGCAGGTCTGGCAGACCATGGTCAGGACCCGCTCCAGCCCGGCCAACAGGAAGAGCCCGGCAGAGGTGCTCTTCAGGGCTGCGGCAGCAGCGGTCAGCTGGGCGGTATCTGCCCCGGCGGCGGCTGCCTGCGCAGCCAAAGCATCGAAGCCGCCGCTTTGCAGCAGAAACAGATATACCAGGTTATTGATGTAGGTCAGCCCGATGAGCAGAATCGCCTCTATTCCACCGTGGCCCAGGCCTGCGGCCAGGGCGCGGGGAAAGGTCAGATTTTTTCGCAGCAGCCCCGCACCGGCGCAGCGGCCTGCCAGCTCGAAAAGCCCCGCGGTCAGGGCAAGCCCCAGGGTATAGAGAAGCAGATGCTTCTGCGTCCAACTCAGGAATCCGGCATTTGCGGACAGGGCTGTGAGAATGGGCAACCGGATGAGCATCTGGGGCACGAAAAAGCCCAATGCGCCCACAATCCAGGCAGAGACGATACCCTCCCCCCTGTGCTTTTGCGCGTAGAAGATCAGGCCTCCGATGGGCAGAATCAGACAGATGCCCAGCGTGATGCAGCAGGCAATGATTTTGGTAGCGTAGTGTTCCATGATTTACTCCCCTTTCAGGTCCGCGATCCACAGCAGTGTTTCTTCCAGCACCGATGTATTCAGCGTGTAATAGATGAATTTTCCCTCCCGGCTGTCATAAACCAGGTCCGCATCCTTCAGCACGGACAGGTGCCGGGAGATGGCCGCTCCGGAAATATCGAAATGCTCCGCAATTTCTCCGGCGCTTTTCTTTCCGGATTTTAACAGATTCAGAATTTCCCGCCGAGTCGGGTCCGCCAGGGCTTTCAGAGTTTGCTGCAGCCCCATAAGCACACCTCCTGAAACTTATTTAACAATTAACTTAATTGTTAAATAAATGATAGCATGGAATGATAGAATTGTCAAGGGGCTGTGAAGGAATCTGAGAATAGCAAACAGACAGAATATTATTCCGAAAAATCACAAAGCACTGTTCCGAACGGTTGATATTGTTCCGTTAAAATGTTATACTGAGTCCAAAACGAAACGAGCACAACACTTTTGCGATTACAGGTAATATATAAGGAAACAAACAATGGTAAAAATCTTATTTATCTGCCACGGGAGTATCCTAAGAAGCCTCGAAAAAGCCTGTTATATCAACGGTTTTCGTCGCTCGAATGGCGCTTACTACACCACAATTACACCATTTGCGAAAGAGCTTTGATGTGACAATCCCAAATTACACATTCTGAATAAAATGAAGAGGACATATCCACGGTGCCGGATATGTCCTCTTCATTTTTATCTGCGTTTCTTTTTGCCTTTCCCGTGCTGCAACTGTGGTCGTGCTTTCCCTCGCTGGTTGATTGGACTTTTCAAGTATTTGGACAGCTTGAGTATTTCAATCAGCGAGACGAATTGCTCTTTGGTGAGCTTGTCATAATCAATGCCAAAGGTAGCGAGGAACGAACGGACTTGCTTTTCCTCGGAACTGCCCTCAAAATTCATCGCATCCTGCAACTGCCCCTGTACGGTTGCTGCGAGGGAGACTTCATCCGCAGTCATGGTGTCGGGACGATGTTCGTTCCGAATGTCGCGGAGAATACCTTTTAGATCGTCCGCAATCAGACTTCCGAAATACTCGTCCTCCCGAATCTGCGCCACTTCTAACGTCCGCAGGTACAGGTCGTTTGCATCGCCACCATTTTTCATCAATGCCATCTGCCGAACAGCTTCCAGCACGGCATTCATATCGTTGACTCGCATATCCGCGATCCGGTCAACGTAAATCTCAGCATCCAGCAAAAACCGCTGGAAATCCTTGTGGCAGATCAGCTCCGACAACAGCCGGTGGTTGAATTTGCCCGTTTTCAAGACTTCGATTGCATCATCACCCAAATGCAGAGCGTCCAGTTCTGTGTTTGGGTGATTTTTTTGTTCTGTCAGCCCCAGCAGGTAATCGGTGGACACGCCGTAGAACTTCGCCAGCTCCACCATGCTGAACGGGCTGATATCCTTGAAATCGTCGGCTTCGTATTTTCCCAGCGCGGACTTTGAAATACCTGTTTCCGCAGATAGTTGTTCCAGCGTCAGACTGCGCTCCACGCGCAGGTCTTTGAGCCGTTCCTGAATGGTGAGTTTTGGCTGCATAGCGGTGTCCTCTCTTCAAATTTCTGCCCTTTTCCGGTTTTGTCCATAAGCGTGGAAATCTGCGTTTTTCGGCGCGTTTTCCGACCTCTTGGATATACGGGAGAGGGCTATATTTTTCGCTAAAATGGTCTTGCAATCGCACCTGAACCTTGAAAATTGCATGACCGTCCGAACAGGATATGTCCCCCAGCGAAGTAACCGCCATGACCGCGAAAGCGTGAGCGTACCAACGGGGACGAAACGCCGGGAGCGATCCTCCGGGCAGGAACGACGTTCGGAAAGAGCGGCAAAATCGAATATAAAAATCAAAGCAAGTGAAAACAGCGAAATAGTTTTCTGCTCTGTGTGGTTATCCGCACGGAATAGAGCGCTATTCAGCAGTGAACGACGTTTGTCGTTCAACATGATATTTCGCCGTTTCACGCAAAGACACATCAAACGACAAAAGCGGAAGGTGCCGCCTGTGACCAACGTATCATCGGCGGCATTTCCAGCGAAAAGCCATGTATTAAAAACCAGCGCCCTATGGCGAACGGATGTCACGGTTTGACAAACCCATTTTACCATAGAGCGCATCGAAAAAACAGGAGGAAAGTTTGAATATGAGAAAATCTGAAACCTATCGCAATGAGATCAAGTCCTACATCGTCCGCACCGGCATGACCATGACCGAGGTGGTGGACTATCTCTCCGATGAATACGGCTGGAGCCGCAGCGTCCCCAATCTCTCCGGTAAGCTCAAGCGCGGCTCGCTCCGCTACGGCGAAGCGGTAGAGCTGGCGGACGCGCTGGGGTATGACATTGTGTGGCAGAAGCGGTGAGACACATTCCAAAAAGCAATATAGTAATAAAAATAATTAAGCACTATATTGACAAAATCGTTTTCTAATTGTATCATGTAAGCGAAGAGGTGATTTACATGAACCGGCTTATTTCAAAATGTCCCGCCTGTCATGGGACACTGCGAGTTAGCACGCTACAATGCCCTGATTGTGGCATGGAGCTAAGAAACACGTTCGACCTTAGCCCTTTTGATCGGCTCGACAAGGAGCAATTCGAGTTCTTGATTACTTTTTTGAAAGACAGAGGAAACCTGAAGGAGGTACAGTCTGATATGCAAATATCTTATCCAACTGCAAAAAAGAAACTGGATGAATTGCTTGCCGCCTTAAATCTTGGCGGTGGAACGGAGAAGGTAATGCCAAAGGAAATTGATGTAAGCCGCATGGATGTGGACTATACAAGCACACTCGCGTCCGAAATCATCAAAGCAAAGCTGAAAGCGCACGGTGGTCACATCACCGTATACACAGCCAGAGGTCTTCCTTGTGAGATCTACGCAGAGTCAGACGGAACAACTTTTACAAGTGATAAGTTGCCTGTTAAGCCAGCCTACGACTATAAGGTGTTTGACGATATTGTAGAACTCCTTATAAAACAAGGCGGCAGAGCAAAGAAAGGCAATGGAAGAAACTATAAGCTCGGTGAACCCGGTTGTGAGGAAAATACCGTTGTCGGTACAATAGCGCTTCACCGCGGTCGAACAATCGGAGAATCGGTTTTTGATCCCGTGTTTGTAATGGCTGCAATTTTAGAGTGGGCGGGGATTGCTAAGAATGGACGTGGCGAGTTAATTCTAACTGAGGAGCATAACGATTTATGATACAATTCTTACTCATTGCTTTTGTTAGTTTCTGGTACAACCTCTTATTTAAGAACAAGTACTAAATCATACTGTGCCTATTGGGAGGACGCGAAAATGGCGCGAAGGATTTGCTGCCCGAATATTTTTTGCAGAAGCACAAACATTGTTCCAGTGTCAACCAAAACAAAATTTTCCGTTGGAAGAGCTGTTGTCGGTGGAACTGTGGGGAGTTTGTTTAACCCTCTTGGCACGATAATCGGTGCAGCCAGCGGAATAAACGGAAAAAGGGGAAAGACTAAATTTCTATGTCAGGATTGCGGAAAAGTTTTTGAGCGAAAAATATAAAATGGGAGCGGTTATCACATGGAGGTATTGACAAGAACATTTGAAGAAGAACTGCGTGAAAAAATGATACAAGCAAAGAAAGAGTGTAAATATAACCCTACACGGTTCAACCAGATGTTAGCGCAATACGGAGGTGTCGAAACCGCACGGCGGCTGATTGCAAGTGCGCAAAAAACGGGGAATTTATCAGAAGGGCTATCTACACTGTGGTCTTGCGGGCGCTTGGACTTATCAATGGAAGAATCGGTATGCAAGCCGGAGTACGCGGCACTTTTTTCTGAAACAGAAATCATGTATTGCAAGAACATTCTTAGAGAATTGGGATGCTAAAAAATCCCTTGGTAACAAGGGCGCACTTCTATACTCTCCTGATGGGAGTATGTGCGCTCTGCGAGGCAGACAGCCCGGACAGCCAAATGTCCGGGCTGTTTTGCGTCACTTTGTTCCGAACAAGGGGCTGCACCCCTTGCGACGCTTGCGCGTCTATCCCAGCACACTTTGCAGCGGAAACAGTCTGCTGGCGCAGTCTATTTCCACCGCAAAGCCTGAAAATTCCATATCATCACGCAGACCGTCTACTGAAAACGTAGGCGGTCTTTTTGCATCCATCTTTAACCGTCAGGAGGTCAAAATCATGCAAGAAAAAGAAATCGAAAAGCTGCAAGCCGAGAAAGAAAAGGTGGAGCGGCAACTTGCGCAGGAACAGCACAAAATTCAGCGCCTTGAAAACCGAGCCGCCTACTATGAAAAAGGAGATCGGCGCAAGCGGGCGCACCGGCTCATCACCCGTGGCGCAGCCATCGAGAGTGTCGCACCGCAGACGAAAGAGTTGGGCGAAACCGGGTTTTACGCCCTTGCCGAACAGGTCTTTGCTCTGCCAGATGTGCAAAGGCTTCTCACGGAAGCTGTCAGCAACTATGCAGGAGGTGACTGAGTATCGCACTATTTCATTTTCATGTGACGCAGATCAAGCGCAGCGTGGGGCAATCCGCTGTGGCTGCTGCCGCCTACCGCGCTGGGGAAAAGCTGCACAGCGCGTACTACGGCGAGGACAGCGACTACACCAAAAAGGGCGGCGTGATCTGTTCGGAAATCCTGCTGCCGCCCCATGCCCCACCCTCTTTCTCTGATCGGGAAACCCTATGGAACGAGGTGGAGAAAGTGGAACGGGGAAAGAAAGCGCAGCTTGCATACAGCTTTGACATTGCTTTGCAGAACGAGTTTTCCATGCAGGAGAACATCGAACTTGCAAGGCAATTTTTGTTGGAGCAGTTTGTGGGCCGGGGCATGGTGGTGGACTTCGCCGTTCATTCTCCCGACAAAGAGGATGGCGGCATTTCCAATCCGCATTTTCATGTCATGTGTCCCATCCGTCCCATTGAGCCGGACGGTAGGTGGGGCAATAAGCAGCGGCGGGAATATGTGCTGGACGAACACGGCGAGCGTGTTCTGGACGAGGCAGGCAATTATGTGTTCAACGCTGTTCCCACGACAGATTGGGGAAAGCCCGAAACGCTGGAAGCATGGCGGCAGGCATGGGCTGACCTTTGCAACGCCAAGTTTGCCGAAAAGGGCTTAGACTGCCGCATTGATCACCGCAGCTTTGCCCGTCAGGGTGTGGAGCAGATCCCCACCCAGCACGAAGGTCCCACCGTCCGGGCGATGGAGGCAAAGGGCATCCGCACCGACAAGGGCGATCTCAACCGCTTCATTCGGAAAACCAACGCGCTGCTGCGGGAAGCCAAAGAGAAAATCGCCGCGCTGATCGGCTGGCTGAAGGACGTAAAAGCCGAGCTTGCCAAGCCCCAGCCGCCCACGCTGAACGATCTGCTGGCACTGCATTGCGCCAATCGCAACAAGGGCGCGTACAGCAATAAAGCGAAGAACGCCAACTTGCAGCGTTACGCCGAGGCGTTTAGCTTTCTGCAATCCAAAAACCTTTACACTGTGGACGATCTGGATAACGCACTTCACGCCATGCAGGATAAGATCGACGCGCTGAAAAAGTCGGCATCGGCAAAGCAATCCCGTATTAAGGAACTGGACGAACTGCTGCGGATGGTGGACTACTACAAGTCCGGCAAGCCCGCTGCGGACAAGCTGAAATCCATCCGATTTGAGAAATCCCGGCAGAAATACAAATCCGAACACGACGATGAACTGCGGACGTTCTACATGGCAGAGCGCAAATTAAAGTCGTATTTCAAGGATGGCAAGCTGCCCATCACCGCATGGCGCAGAGAACGGGAGCAGTTGGAGCAGGAATACAAAGACATTCAGACGGAGCTTTCGCCGCTCCATGCCGACGCAAAAAAGCTCTGGGCGATCCATTACAACATCTACGAGGTTCAGCATGAGCAGGAACGCCAGAACACCGCGATGCGGCAGAAAAAGCAGGAAATGGAACGCTAAGGAGGGCATTGCCTATTGAATATTTTTGAAACCGTCAAGCAGTCTGTGACCACCCGGCAGGCTGCGGAGCGATACGGCATCCGGGTGGAGCGAAACGGAATGTGCCGCTGCCCATTCCACGATGACAGTACGCCCAGCATGAAGCTGGATCGCCGGTATTACTGCTTTGGCTGCGGGGCTACCGGGGATGTAATCGACTTCGTTTCCCAGCTTCGCGGGATCGGCAGCAAGGAGGCAGCAATTCTGCTGGCACAGGATTTTGCCATTCCGTATGAGGATAGCGCGGGCAAGACAAATAGGCCACGACAACAGAATACCGACGAGCAAAATTATCAGCACATGGAACGCTATTGCTCCCGTGTGCTGTTGGACTATTACCAGCTGTTATGCCGCTGGAAAGAGGATTATGCCCCGCAAACGCCAGAGAACGGCTATCACCCGCGCTTTGTGGAGGCATTGCAGAAGCTCTCGCTGGTTGAATATCTGCTGGACGAGCTGCTGTGCGGGGATATACAGGCGCGGGCATCCGTTGTGATCGAATATGGAGAGGAAGTGAGGAAAATTGAGCAGCGAATGGCAGAGCTTGCCGCCGCAGATGAAGCAGCAGCTCAAAATGCAGGCAGGCAGCATGGCACAGCCGATGAGCGTTGAAGAAGTCAAAGCCATGTTAGACACCACGGAAAAAGGCGGTGTCCGCAACAGTATCAAGAATTGCCTGACGGTGTTTCAGCACGATCCGCTGCTCTCCGGCGCGATTGCCTACAATCTGCTGACCGACCGCACCGACGTTGTCAAGCCCATCGGCTACGACCGAAGCCCCAGCGCCTCCATGACCGACACGGATATGAAGTACATCCGGCTGTATCTGGAAGAGAATTACGACCTGACAAGTGAGAAGAAAATCATAGATGCCGCCGATCTTGCCGCCCATCAGAACAGCTATCACCCTGTCAGGGACTTTCTGAACAGCCTTACATGGGATGGCACGGAGCGCATCCGCTATTGTTTGCACCATTTTCTCGGTGCGGAAGCAGACGAATACACCTTTCAAGCATTACGACTGTTCCTGCTGGGCGCGATTCATCGGGCATTTCATCCCGGCTGCAAATTTGAAGTCATGCTCTGTCTGGTGGGCGGTCAGGGTGCGGGAAAGTCCACATTCTTCCGTCTGCTGGCAGGAAAGGACGAGTGGTTCTCCGACGATCTGCGGAAGCTGGACGATGAAAATGTGTACCGCAAGCTGCAAGGGCACTGGATCATTGAAATGTCCGAGATGATTGCTACCGCCAATGCCAAGAGCATTGAGGAAATCAAGTCGTTTCTGAGCCGTCAGAAGGAGGTCTACAAAATCCCATATGAAACCCATCCGGCAGACCGATTGCGGCAATGCGTATTCGGTGGCACGTCAAACGCAATGGACTTCCTGCCCCTCGACCGCTCCGGCAACCGGCGTTTCCTGCCCGTGCAGGTCTGCCCGGAACAGGCAGAGGTTCACATTTTGGAGGATGAAGCCGCATCCAGATCCTACTTGCAGCAGGTGTGGGCGGAGGCAATGACCATCTACCGGGCAGGCGGCTGGAAGCTGACGTTCAGCCCGGAAATGGTACGTTATCTCAAGGAACATCAGAAGGACTTCATGCCGGAGGACACGAAAGCGGGCATGATTCAGGCGTTTCTGGACAGCTACACGGGCGATACCGTCTGTTCCAAGCAGCTTTACAAGGAGGCGCTGAACCATGCTTTTGATGAGCCGAAGCAATGGGAGATCCGCGAGATCAACGAGATTATGAACCAGTGTGTGACCGGCTGGACGTATTTCTCCAATCCTCGCAGCTTTGCCGGGTACGGCAGGCAAAAAGGCTGGGAGCGAGAAAAGACTGCAACGGGCAGCGGCAACCAAAATACAGAAATCCCGGACGGCTTTGTGGAGATCACAGAGCAGATGGAGCTGCCGTTCTGAAAAGTGCGGCTGGTTGCAAATCCTGTTGTTACTCCGTTGTCAGGCTGGTTGCCGAGGCAATCCCTGCTCTGTCAGGCTTTTTCTGCCTTTGACAACCAAAACAACAGAAAAATAGAAGAAAAGGATAATCGTAAATCAACCGTCAGACCGGGTATGTTTCGAGGTTTTTGGAAGTCCGTTGCCGGACTTCGTTGCCGCCTCACCCTGTCTGGCTATTTTTGCATGGAGGGTAAACTGCCTATGAAGGAAATCCCGATTTGGGAAAAGAGCAATCTGAGCTTGGAGGAAGCCGCGGCTTACTCCGGCATTGGTATTAACAAACTGCGCGAGATCACCAACGAGGACCGGTGCAAATTCGTCCTCTGGGTGGGCAACAAGCGCCTGATTAAACGCCGCCTGTTCGATCAGTTCATCGAGCAGGCGTATTCTATTTGAAATTTGTGGTGTAAATCGGAGCCTTGATATGATACAATAAGTGTGTCATATCAAGGCTCTTTCCATCACGGAAAGGAGTTTGACAATGTCCGAAAAGAGAAAAGACAACAAGGGACGCATCCTGCGGACAGGAGAGAGCCAGAGAAAAGACCTGATTTATCAATATCGGTACACAGACATTCGCGGCAAACGGCAGACAGTGTATTCCTCCGATCTGAAAGAACTGCGGGAAAAAGAAAAGGAAATCCAGAAGCAGCTCGACGATGGCATTGATTATGCGGCTGGCAAAATCAACGTCATTCAACTGCTGGAACGCTACATCAGCATCAAACAGGGCGTGCGCTACAATACCAAGGTTGGCTATAACTTCGTGCTGAATCTGGTGAAGAAAGAAGATTTTGGCTACCGTTCCATCCGAGACATCAAGGTTTCGGACGCGCAGAAATGGATCATGAAGCTACACGAGGACGGAAAGGGATACAGCACCCTCACCAGCGTTCGGGGCGTTGTCAAACCGGCTTTCCAGATGGCGTACAATGAGGATGTGATCCGTCGGAATCCCTTTGACTTCAAGCTGGTCGATGTAGTTTCCAATGATTCACAGAAGCGCATTGCCATGACAGAGGAACAGCAGACGCTTTGGATGGATTTCATCCGGGAGGACAAGACCTACTGCAAGTATTACGACGAGTTTGTGGTGCTGCTGGGAACCGGGATGCGCGTCAGCGAGTTCTGCGGGCTGACAAAGGCTGATCTGGACTTTACCGGGCGGAAAATCCGGGTAGATCACCAGCTCGTCCGGGAGCGCGGCGGCAAGTATTATGTGGAGAAAACCAAAACCGAGTGCGGCTGCCGCTACATTCCCATGACAGACGAGGTTTACCGAAGCCTGCAAAATATCCTCTCCCGCCGCAAGCGCGTGAAAACGGAGACGATCATCGACGGGTACAGCGGTTTTCTTCTGCTGGACAAGAACGACAGTCCGAAGGTTGCCCTGCACATCGAGAATGAAATGCGCTGGGCGATGAAGAAATATCAAAAGCTGCACCCGGACAAGCCTCTGCCGCACATCACGCCCCATGTATTCCGGCACACGTTCTGTACAAACATGGCGAACGCTGGCATGGACATCAAGACCTTGCAGTATGTCATGGGACATTCCGATGTGGGCGTCACACTGAATGTTTACACCCATGCGAGCTATGACCGCGCCGCCGAGCAGATGGCAAAGATCATTGATTTTAGAGGGTTTGCCGCACCGGAGCCGCAGAGAAAATCAGGTTGAAGCAATCGCAGCCATTACACCAATTACTACACCATTTGCCCGAAAATCTGCGTAGAGTTACGGGAATATGCGTAGGTTTCCGGCATGACAGCAAAAATGAAAGAAGCGCCAAAAACCTTGAAATATCAAGGCTTGGAGGCTTTTGAAGGGATATATAAGCAATGACAAAAATCTTATTCATCTGCCACGGCAACATCTGCCGCAGTGTTATGGGGCAGTACATTCTGCAAGATATGGTCAACAAAGCGGGGCTGTCCGGGAACTTTGAGATCGACTCGGCGGCGGTGAGTCGGGAGGAGATTGGCAATCCCATCTATGGGCCTGCCCGGCGGGAACTGCGGAAACGGGACGTTCCGGTGGGGGAACATCGGGCACGGCAGGTGACCATGGAGGATTACCGGCACTTTGACCACATTTATTACATGGACCGCAGCAACTGGGATTATCTGGAAAGACTCCTGCCCCGGGATCCGGAGAAGATCCGGCCCCTGCTTTCTCACGATGTGGCGGACCCCTGGTACACCGGGGACTTTGAGAAGACATATACGGACCTTACGGAGGGCTGTCGGAACATACTGGAGGATTTTACATGAATTATGAGGCCATAGAGCAGGCATTGGCGGAGCTGCCGCTGTACGTCTATGCCTGGATCGACCCGAAAAAACTGGAATTCTCGGACCGGGTGCGGCACATCTGTCAGACGGAGTGTACCATGTACGGCAAAAGCTGGGCCTGTCCCCCCGGCGTGGGGACCGTGGCGGAATGCAGGGAAAAGTGCCTGCGCTACAATAAGGCGCTGCTGATTTCCAGCCTGACGGAGGTGGCGGACATTGCTGATATGCAGGCCACGCTGGCCACACGGCGCGGCCATGAGGAATTGACGGATCAGGTCGGGGATATTCTCCGCACCCACGGCCTTGAACCCTATATCCTGTCCACCGAGGCCTGCGCTATTTGCGGCCGCTGTGCCATTCTGGATGGGAAGCCCTGCCGCCATCCTGAAAAAATGCACCCCTGCGTGGAGAGCCAGGGCATCAACATCATCCCCACGCTGGAGGAAAACGGGCTGGAATTTCAGTACGGGCAGAATATCGTTACGTGGGTCTCCCTGCTTCTGTTCCGGGACGCGGAATGAATATCGGCTTTGAAAGCCCCTTCTGAGACCGAAGGGGCTCTTATATGTATAAAAAATCGGCGGTATTGACAAAATAATTTATCAAATTTGTACAAACCGTGAAATCTTCCGGGAATTTGGAAATTCTATTGAAAATCCCGCCATACCGTGATATACTGTTTTGGCACTTAGAGAATTCAAATGTGTAAATATCGGGCAAAAAGTATCGAATTGCGATGCCGCCCGTGTATTTTGAAAGGGGTATTGTATGTCTCATAAGTATGTTTATTTGTTCACCGAGGGTGACGGTTCCATGCGAGAGCTTCTGGGTGGCAAGGGTGCGAATCTGGCGGAAATGACCAGAATCGGACTGCCGGTTCCCCAGGGCTTTACTATTTCTACGGAGGCCTGCACCAAGTACTACGAGGACGGCCAGAAAATCAATGATGAGATCATGGCCCAGATCATGGAGTACGTGGATAAGATGGAGCAGATCAACGGCAAGAAGTTCGGCGATCTCACCAATCCTCTGTTGGTCTCCGTCCGTTCCGGCGCCCGTGCCTCCATGCCCGGCATGATGGATACCATTCTGAATCTGGGCCTGAACGATGATGTTGTCGATGCCATGATCAAGGGCAATCCCGATCCCGCCTTCGCCCGGTTTGTCTATGACTCCTACCGCCGTTTCATCCAGATGTTCTCCGACGTCGTTATGGAAGTCGGCAAGAAGTACTTTGAGCAGCTCATTGATGAGATGAAGCAGAAGAAGGGCGTTACCTATGACGTGGAGCTGACCGCTGAGGACCTGAAGGAACTGGCCGGCCAGTTCAAGGCCGAGTATAAGGCCAAGCTGGGTGTGGACTTCCCCTCCGACCCCAAGGTCCAGCTGTACGAGGCCATCCGTGCCGTGTTCCGCTCCTGGGATAACCCCCGCGCCAATGTTTACCGCCGTGACAACGACATTCCCTACTCCTGGGGTACTGCTGTCAACGTCATGCCCATGGTCTTTGGCAACCTGAACGAGAATTCCGGTACCGGCGTTGCCTTTACCCGTGACCCCGCCACCGGTGAGAAGAAGCTCATGGGCGAGTTCCTGACCAATGCCCAGGGCGAAGATGTGGTGGCCGGCGTCCGTACCCCCATGCCCATTGCCCAGATGGCGGACAAGTTCCCCGCCGCTTTTGAGCAGTTCACCAAGGTCTGCGCCCTGCTGGAAGACCACTACCGGGATATGCAGGACATGGAGTTCACCGTGGAAAACGGCAAGCTCTATATGCTCCAGACCCGTAACGGCAAGCGTACCGCCAAGGCCGCTCTGAAAATCGCCTGCGACCTGCTGGACGAGGGCATGATCGATGAGAAGAAGGCCGTGGCTATGATCGAGCCCCGGAACCTGGATACCCTGCTCCATCCCCAGTTTGATACCAACGCCCTGAAGGCCGCTACCCCCATTGGCCGCGGTCTGGGCGCTTCTCCCGGAGCCGCTTGCGGCAAGGTGGTGTTCTCCGCGGAGGATGCCGAGGAGTGGGCCACCAGAGGCGAAAAGGTGGTTCTGGTCCGTCTGGAAACCTCTCCTGAGGATATTACCGGCATGAAGGTCGCCCAGGGCATCCTGACCGTCCGTGGCGGCATGACCTCTCACGCTGCCGTTGTTGCCCGTGGTATGGGTTCCTGCTGTGTCTCCGGCTGCGGCGACATCAACATGGATGAGGAGCGCAAGCAGTTCACTCTGGGTGGCAAGATCTACCATGAGGGTGACTTTATCTCCATCGACGGCTCCACCGGCAATATCTATGAGGGCGTTATCCCCACGGTTGATGCCGAGATCGCCGGCGAGTTCGGCCGCATCATGGCTCTGGCCGACAAGTACCGCACCATGAAGGTCCGCACCAATGCCGATACCCCCGCCGATGCCAGAAAGGCCCGGGAGCTGGGCGCGGAAGGCATTGGCCTGTGCCGTACCGAGCATATGTTCTTTGACCCCGAGCGTATTGCCGCCTTCCGGGAGATGATCTGCTCCGATACCGTTGCAGAGCGGGAGACCGCGCTGGAAAAGATTCTGCCCTATCAGCAGGGCGACTTCGAGAAGCTGTATGAGGCCCTGGAGGGAAGCCCTGTGTGCATCCGTTTCCTGGATCCCCCTCTGCACGAGTTCGTTCCCACTACCCAGCCCGAGATTGAGCAGCTGGCTGCCGCGCAGGGCAAGAGTGTGGAGCAGATTAAGGCAATCATTGCTTCTCTGCACGAGTTCAACCCCATGATGGGTCACCGTGGCTGCCGTCTGACCGTCACCTACCCCGAGATCGCCAGGATGCAGACCAAGGCCATCATCCGGGCCGCCATCAATGTCAAGAAGGCTCATCCTGACTGGGATATCAAGCCTGAGATCATGATCCCTCTGGTCGGTGAAACCAAGGAGCTGGCCTATGTGAAGAAGGTCGTTGTGGAGACCGCTGACGCGGAGATTGCGGTTGCCGGGATGGAGCTGAGCTATGAGGTCGGCACCATGATCGAGATTCCCCGTGCGGCCCTGACTGCCGACGAGATCGCCAAGGAAGCCGAGTTCTTCTGCTTCGGCACCAACGATCTGACCCAGATGACCTTTGGCTTCTCCCGTGACGACGCGGGCAAGTTCCTGAACGCCTACTACGAGGCCAAGATCTACGAAAACGACCCCTTTGCCAAGCTGGACCAGAACGGTGTCGGCAAACTGATGAAGATTGCCATGGACCTGGGCAAGAAGACCCGTCCGAGCCTGCACTGCGGCATCTGCGGCGAGCACGGCGGCGACCCCGCTTCCGTGGAGTTCTGCAATACTCTGGGTCTGGACTATGTGTCCTGCAGCCCCTTCCGTGTGCCCATCGCCCGTCTGGCCGCCGCCCAGGCTGCCATCAAGCAGGAGGCCGCTCAGGCCGCTGCTGACAAGGCGGCCGAGGAGAGCAAGGCTGCCGAGCGGGAAAAGGCAAAGGAAGCCGCCAAGGAGGCTGCCAAGGAATTCGCCGAGAACGCCAAGGAAGCCGCCGCGGTTGTAGCTGCTGACGTAGCCGATGCCGCCAAGGCCGGTCTCGCCGGCGCCAAGGCTGGTCTGGCTGCCGCCAAGAAGGCCTATCTGGAGAACCGGAATAAGTAAACCCTGATTTTCTTCGGGCGGTCCCCTTTTCGGACCGCCCGATTTGCGCGTCTGGAGGAATGTATGCGACTTTTGTTTGAAATGGATACCAGGGATTATGACCCTAATGGCCGTGCTTTTGTGCGGCCCTCCGCCCGGGGTATTATTCTGCGGGGTGGGAAGGTCGCCATGGTCCACAGCCTGAAATACGACTATTACAAGTTCCCCGGCGGCGGTATTGAACCCGGAGAGACTCCGGTGGCGGCGCTGTGCCGGGAGGTAGCGGAGGAATCCGGGCTGCGGGTTATTCCGGACTCCATCCGGGAATACGGCCTGGTTCACCGGGTACAGAAGTCTGACCAGGAAGATGTGGAGTTTTTTATACAGGACAACTACTATTATCTCTGCGAGGTATTGCCTGAGACGGAGCCCCAAAAGCTGGACGATTACGAGGCGGAAGAACGCTTTACGCTGGAATATGTAGACCCGGATACCGCCATCCGCACCAATCGGGAAAAGAATCACGGCCCCAAGGATCAGCGGATGCTGGAGCGGGAGGCACGGATACTGGAGATGCTGTCCTTCTATTGGGACGCACCCTGATTTTTTCATGGGCTCCGCTGTGCGCAAGCAGTACATGGCGTAATTCCGTTGCAAAATAAGAGAAATACAGCACGCATCGATCATTGCCATGGCATCCATTCTGTGGTACAATAAAACAAAAAACCACGGGAGTGTGAAAGCCATGCTTTTTGTCTGCTATCCTAAGTGTTCCACCTGCCAGAAGGCTCGGAAATGGTTGGATGAAAACGGGATTCCCTACGAGCTGCGGGACATCAAAACCGAGAACCCGACTTACGAGGAGCTGGACCAGTGGCATAAGCGCAACGGCCTGCCCCTGAAGAAGTTCTTCAATACCAGCGGACTGCTCTATAAGTCTCTGGAACTGAAGGACAAGCTGCCCGGGATGACCGAAGAGGAGATGCTGCGTTTGCTGGCCACAGACGGCATGTTGGTTAAGCGTCCGCTGCTGATCGGCAGGGACTTTGTTCTGACCGGCTTCAAGGAGGCTGATTGGGCGGAACGGCTGAAAGTGACAAAATGAAAGGAGCGTTTCTATGGTCTGTGCCTGCTGCGGCGTGAAGAAAAAGCTGTTTGATATGTTCTACTCGGTGGGGGACGGAAAGATTGACCTCTGCTCTGATTGCTGGGACGTGACGGAAAGACTGCGGTCGGATGCCGCCGGAGGGGAATGGGAGCTGTACGAGATCCATCTGCACCAGCTGAAAAAGCGGGCAAAGAACCCCAGACCGGAATTCCTGTCCTGGCAGAGCGAAAACGATCCTTCCAGAGCGTGATTTTTTCTTGAATAGAAACGAGGGAGCAGCCACGAAAAAAGACGGGCTGCTCCTTTTTTGTAAGGCGAGGATTTGTAAAATGTAAAATTTCTGTGCCGTGTTGACAAGGAAAAAGCTGGATGTTAGAATGCACGGGAAAGATTTTGGCTTTTCACTATAACGATGTAAAGAGGTGGTTGCCGTGGATCCGTATAGTCGAAAAAGAAACGTTTATGCCCAAAAGAAAACAACTTCGGCAGCCGCTTCCGGAAGTGCCTGACCGTAGAGCCTGAGAAGCGCCTGCCGCCTGAAAAAGGAGGCACACATATGGTAAAAAACGAAAACACCCCCCTGAAGAACATTCTGGAGAACCTGGACGATGCCCGGAAATACCAGAGCCTGCGGGAGATCCTGCGGAACATCCCGGCCGCGGATCTGGCAGAGGTATTCGAGGAGCTCCCTGAGGAGAAGATGCCCATTTTGTTCCGGCTCTGCCGGAAGGATCAAGCCGCGGATCTGTTTGCGGAGTTGCCTCCGGAGATCCAGAAAAAGCTGATCGACGGTCTGGGTGACACGGAGCTGAAGGACGTAATCGAGGCTCTTTTTACGGATGACGCGGTGGATCTGGTGGAGGAAATGCCTGCGGGTGTGGTACAGCGGATCCTTGCCCAGGCAGAGCCGGATACCCGGCGGATGATCAACGAACTGCTGAAATACCCTGAGGATTCCGCCGGCGGCGTCATGACCACGGAGTTTATGGAACTGAAGCCGGATATGACCGTTTCTGATGCGTTGGAGTCCATCCGGGAAAGCGGCATCGATAAGGCGACCATCAACAACTGCTATGTCACGACTCAGGATCACAGGCTGCTGGGGGCAGTGTCCCTGCGGGCACTGGTGCTTGCGAAGGATTCGGAAACGCCGGTATCTCAGCTGATGAAAAGTCCTGTTATTTCTGTGCAGACTACGGAAGACCAGGAGAACGTCTCCCGTCTGTTTGAGAAATACGGATTCCTGGCGCTGCCTGTGGCGGACGGGGAGGGAAGGCTCGTGGGCATTGTGACCGTGGATGACGCCATTACGATCCTTCGCTCGGAAAACAATGAGGATATGGCGATCATGAACGCTATGGGGCCCTCTGAGAAGCCCTATTTCAAGCAGAGCATGTGGGACCTTTATAAGAACCGTGCCCCCTGGCTGCTGTTTCTGATGATCAGTGCCACCTTTTCCAGCATGGTCATCCGCAGCTTTGAAAGTGCCCTGGCAGCGGTGGCAGTTCTGACTGCGTATATCCCCATGCTGACGGACGCCGGCGGCAATGCCGGAAGCCAGAGTACCTCCACCATCATCTGCGGCATGGCCGTGGGTGATATCAGGCCCAGGGATCTGCCCCGCATTCTCTGGCGGGAATGGAGAGTGGGACTGCTCTGCGGCGGAACTCTGGCAGTCTGCAACTTTGCCAAGCTCATGCTGCTGGACCGCGTGGGCTTCGGAGTGGCTATGGTTGTCTGCCTGACGCTGGTGTGCACGGTGCTTCTTTCCCAGCTCATCGGCGGCGTCCTGCCGGTGATTGCCAAGAAGCTGAAAATGGACCCGGCGGTTATGGCCTCCCCACTGATTACCACCATCGTGGATACTACCACGCTGCTGATTTACTTTAACATCGCGAAAGCACTGCTGCACCTGTGAGAACGGAACACGCCGGACCCGGAAGGCCTAAGCCCCGGGCCCGGTGTATTTTTGTGTGCCGGGGCTGCGTTTATGGGAGAGGGATATTCTGTTGAAGCGGCAGCTAAGATACATGTATGCAAATATGCAAGAAATTCTTATATGTTTATCAAAAAAAGTTCTCGCAATTTCGGCTTGTATGGCTTATAATTAAATTACTTTAAAAAACAGTTTTTCAAAGCAGGAACGATGGAGAGGTGACCCATGTGAAATTAAGCAATGCGGAAGTAAAGCGGCAGAATAAAATTGCGGTATATCGGCAGGTACTTCGGGTCGGGCGGATCACAAAGCCGGAGCTGTCGGCCCAGTTGCGGCTGAGCCTGCCCACAGTCGGGCAAATCATTACGGAGCTTATGGAGGCCGGGCTGGTAGCAGAGGATGGCGCTGCGGAGTCTTTGGGCGGAAGAAGAGCGCTGTATTATGTGCCGGTGTTGGATAAGCTGGCCCTGGGTGTGGACATTACCCAGAATCATGTGAGCCTGGCCCTGGTGGACCTCAGCGGTCAGGTGGTGGCCCATAAGCGGACGAAGCTGGTTTTTGCCAATGAACCCGGATACAACGATCGCGTCAATGCACAGATCCACAGCTTTTTGGAGGAGAACCGGATCGACCCGGCATGCCTGATCGGCATCGGTTGTTCCATGCCGGGCATAGTCAGCGCGGACAGGAAGAGCCTGCGGATATCCCACATTCTGAAGGTGACGCCGGAAAAACCATTTTCATTCCAGTCGGATATGTCCTGTCAGTTGCTTTGCTTCAACGATGCGGACGCCGCGTGCATGGTGGAGTGCTATACCCAGAACGGGCTGGAGACCTTCGTCTTCCTGTCCCTGAGCAATACCGTCGGCGGCGCGCTGGTGGTGAACCGGAACATCACCCGGGGCCTTATGGGCCGATGCGGTGAGCTTGGCCATGTCTGCATTGATCCCGGCCCCCAGGCACGGATGTGCTACTGCGGCAAGCGGGGGCATTTTGACGCCTACGGTTCGGCAAAACTTCTGGCGGAAAAGGTGGACAACACCTTGGAAACCTTCTTTGCCCGGGTAGAGCAGGGCGATCCGGAAATGGTCCGCGCGCTGGATGAATATCTGGACAACCTGTCCATCCTGGTGGAGAACATCGTGATGTTCCTGGATATGCCTGTGGTCATCGGCGGCTATGTGGGCAGTTTCCTGCCTCCGTACCTGGACCGCCTGAAGGAAAAAGTCGCCCTGCGGGACAATCTGGAGTTCTCCAGCGTAGGGCATATCAGACTCTGCCGCATGAAAATCGAGGCCGCCGCGGTGGGGTGCGGGCTGTATTTCGTAGAGCAATTCATCCGGGAACTGTAAGCATAAAATCGGGAACAGACAGAACAGGAGAGCCCATATGCGGTTTGCTGAAATGTACACAGACGTAAATGCCATGCTGAAAGGAATCAATAAGAAGAGTTATGTCGCACAGATGAAGTATTTCCGCGAGACCTATGGACCGGTATTGGATATGCTGCTGGATGCTGCGGAACGAGATGGTCCCAGAGCCACGGCTGCGCAATTGGTGGAGAGTGTGCAGGAGGCTTTTTCAACAAAAGGGAAAATTCCTGCTTATGTCCAGGCAGATCTGAATGTTTTTACGGTTTATTATGTAATGCCGGCGCTGGCTCTGACGGAAAAACCTTTGCATTCTGAGCTGATCGATGCGATATGTGCTGTGTGGGAGAAAACATTTCGCCGGGGGAAGATAGGCTATGCATCCTACGAGACGATTTCAGACTCTTTCCAGAGAAGCTTTTTGGCGATTCGACTGTAAATATGCGCACGGTGCGCCGATTTCTTAATAATTGCTATTCCAAGTGGAGGCGGTTTCTTGACCGCCTCTATTTTTTGTGAAGTGATAACTTTGGAACAGGAGAAAAGGATGCTATGATATTTAGGCAAAATATCTAATTATAGCGGAATTTGATGGACTTGAATAGGAAATATTTTGCACTACTTGTACAAATATATAAAAATACTGGGAAAATAGAAAAATAGTTGTTGACTTTTCTGGTGACCATACTTAATATAATAGTTAGTAAAACACTTTAACTAACTGATTGCGAAACAGAAAAGGAGGAAAATGAATGAAAAAGGAAATTGACGTACATGTGACAGAGCGGATCATCGGCCTGGCGACAGAGATCGAATACGGTCATCGCTGGGACTGGTGCAGCTCCCATTACACGCCGCTGAAGCTGAGCCTGCTTCGTCCCCGCAGACATTTTTACTATGATCCGCTGACGGAGGTCTACCCGCTGCTGGTCTTCATCTGCGGCGGAGGCTGGACAGAGATGGACAGATCGGTCTGGATTCCGGAGCTGACATGGTTTGCAAAGCATGGCTATGCGGTGGCAAGTGTGGATTACAGCGTTACAGCCAGGACCCGCTTCCCAATGCAGGCGGAGGATGTCAAGGCGGCCATTCGCTATTTGAGAGCCCATGCAGAAGAATTTGGAATCAACGCCGACAAAATTGTGGTGATGGGGGAATCCGCTGGCGGCTACCTGAGCGGCTTGATCACACTTTCCGGAAAACATACCGAGTGGGATGTGGGCGAAAATCTGGGTGTGTCCAGTGCGGTTCAGGGCGGTGTGTGTTATTATCCCGGCGTGGATATGACGAAAAACCCGGCGAATGATTCCCCGGAAAACCGAGATCCTGCGAAGGACTTCCTGCCAAGAGATGTTGGTATGTATCCTGCTTTGCAGAATATGGTTACGCCGGATTCTCCCCCGATGATGATCCTGCAGGGCGATGCCGATACCCAGGTGCATTATTCCCAGGCAGAGCTGCTCTATGAGGCTTTGGAGAAAAACGGTGTGCGCAATGAGTATTATCTCATTCACGGTGCAGAGCATGCAGACGCACACTTCGTTCAGGAAGAAATCAAGGAAATAATCCTGAAATTCGCGGATTCTATTTGCAAGTAAATATTGGGGAGACCCCACCAATATAAAAATTAGGAGGAAACATTATGAAAAAGGCATTGGCACTCATTCTCGCATTGACTATGGTATTCTGCCTGGCGGCATGCGGCAGCTCCGGAACCCCGGCGGCGACGGAAGCACCCAAGGACACCACGGCAGCCGCAGCGGATGCGGGCACCGCCTCCGGTACGACACACAATGTTGGCATGACGATTTCTTCCCTGTCCAACGTTACCTGGGCCGCACAGGTTGCGGAAATCGAATCCGAGCTGAAAGAGCTGGGCTGGGGCTTCACCTGCGTTGTTCATGATGAGGACCCGGTCAAGGCAACAACTCAGATTGAGAACTTCGTCAACAGCAATTGCGACATTATCATTATCAATGGCTGTACCACCGGCGGTGTTGAAGACGCCGTGGCCGCTGCCCAGGCTGCAGGTGTGAAGATCGTCCTGGATGCGTCCCCCATTGAAGGCGTGCATGAAGATGTTCTGTATGTGAATGACAACTACGGTGCCGGTTATTTGGGCGGCGTTGCTCTGGGCGAGTGGTTCAATGAGGTTTACGGCGAGGATCACAAGGCAATCATCGGCGCTATGACCTATGGTACCGAGGACAGTCTTATCAGAGGCGGACGTACCAAGGGCCAGATCGAGGGCCTGGAATCCGTACATCCCAACTATGAAGTCGTCGCGTGGGCGGATGTCTTTACCGCAGCCGATACCATGACCGAGACGGAGAATATGCTGTCTGCCCATCCCGATATTGAAGCCATTCTGAACTGGGGTGACTCCATGGCCCTGGGCTGCCTGGAGGCTGCCAGAGGCATGGGCATTGACGAAAGCAAGTTCGCCATCATCTCCATCGATGGTACGGTTGAGCTGTGCCGGGAAATCGCGGCCGGTTCGGCAATTATTCAGTCCACCTCTCTGGGCGGCCCCACCGAGCAGGGCGCGGATATGGTCAAGATTCTGCTGGACCTGGTGAACGACAACCTGCCTGAGGACAAGACCTATTATTCCCCCAACCTGTCCGTTACCAGAGAAAACGTAGAGGAGTTTTTGGACAGCTCCGCGGGTTAATGAAGGATCAAGTGTTTTAATACTGCGGGAATGGGGCAGGTGATCTGCCCCATTCCATGCAAAGGAGGGTAACCATGCAAGAAAATGAAATTTCTTTGGAAGTAAAGAATATCGTAAAGACCTACCCTGGTGTCAAAGCGCTTGACGGTGTCTCCATGGCCTTCCGAAAGGGAGAGGTCCATGCGATCATGGGCGAGAACGGCGCGGGAAAATCCACGCTGATCAAAACGATTGCCGGGTCTGTAACGCCGGATTCCGGTGAGATTTATGTGGACGGAAAGCTGATCCCGGCGATGAACACGAAGCTTTCCAAGGAACTGGGAATCGCTGTCATTTATCAGGAGCTGATGATGATTCCCGGAATGACAGCTGCCGAAAATGTATTCCTGGGGACGCAGGTCCTGGAAAATGGCCTGGTGAGTCATAAGCAGATGCGGAAAAGGGCCAAGGCGCTTTTTGACCAGCTGGGTGTTAATATTGATCCGACGCAGCAGGTCCGTTACCTCTCTGTTGCCTATCAGCAGATGATCGAGATTGCCAGAGCGCTGGCAAAGAACGCGAAGATTTTGATTATGGACGAGCCCTCCGCGATGCTGACGGAGGACGAGGTGCAGACGATGTTTAAGATCATCGAAAATCTGCGCAGGCAGGGAGTCACAATTATTTACATCTCTCACCGAATTGAAGAAGTATTTCAGATATCTCAGCGTATTTCCATTATGCGGGACGGTCAGTATATTACAGACCTGGATACGAAATCGACAAATAAGGCCGAATTAATCCATTATATGGTGGGGCGTGAATTGAAGGAGACTTTCCCACCCAGAGAAAGCCATCTCGGAGACGTCGGCTTTGAAATAAAAGGCTTCACAGGCAGCGGGGACGAGAATATCTCCTTCCAGGTTCGTCATGGCGAGATCCTTGGCATCGGCGGCCTCGTGGGCGCGGGGCGCACGGAACTGACGGAGTTGATCTATGGCTACCGGAAGCTGGAATCAGGGGAACTCTTCCTGGATGGAAAGCTTGTAAAGATTCGGGAACCCAAGGATGCGGTGCGTAACCGAATCGGCCTGATCCCGGAGGACCGGAAGGGGAAAGGCTTGCTGCTGTCTTTTGACTTGGAATCGAACATTGCTCTGCCGTCTCTTCCGGCAATTTCAAAATTGACCTTTATCAACCGCAGAAAGGCAAAGCAAATGGCGGAGGATCAGCGACAGGCGCTGCGGATCAAAACACCGACCATGAAGCAGCTTGCCAAAAATCTGTCCGGCGGCAATCAGCAGAAAGTCGTTCTGGCAAAATGGCTGGCGGCGGAATGCAATACCCTGATTTTTGATGAACCTACGCGGGGCATTGATGTTGGGGCAAAGCAGGAAATATACAAGCTGATCCGACAGCTGGCTGCGGAAGGGAAATGCATCATTATGATCTCTTCGGATATGGAAGAGCTGCTGGGTGTGTCTGACCGGATTGTTGTTCTGTATGAAGGAAAGCTTTCCGGAGAATTACAAAGGGAGCAGTTTACCCAGGAAAATGTTCTGGCGCTGGCGTCCGGAGAAAAAGTGGAGGTTGCATCATGAAAAAATCTGTTGAAAGACTTGGGAGATTCTACTTAACGAGCAGTATTGCGCCTATCGCTACACTGCTTGTCATCATTCTGGTGTTTTTCTCCTGTATGTCTCCCTATTTTATGACGGTCAGCAATGTGCTGAACATCTTCCGGCAGGTCTCTATGATCGGAATTGCAGCCTGCGGATGTATTACGGTCATGCTTTCCGGCGGCATTGATCTGTCCATCGGTTCCATGGTTACGTTCCTGAACTGCTTCTGCGCCATGATGATGGTCAAGTGGGGTGTGGGCGTTGTACCGGCGTGCCTGATCACTGTTGCGGCGGGAACGCTGTTTGGCGCGATCAATGGCGGGCTGATCTCCTTCTTTGGTTTGATGCCGTTTATTACAACGTTGTGTATGCAGTATGTTCTGAAAGGTGCTGCCTATATTATGACCGGTAGTCAGGCGGTTCATGGTCTCACGGATGGCTTCAAGTTCCTTGGTCAGGGATATCTTGCGGGGATTCCCGTCCCTGTGATCATCATGATTGTAATTGCAGTCATCACAGGAATTATTTTGAAGAGAACTTATATTGGCCGGTATTTCTATTATCTGGGCGGTAATGAAGAGGCCGCAAAGCTCTCCGGTATCAATACAAAGGCCGTGCGCATCCTTTCCTACACGCTTAACGGCTTCTTTACCGGTATTGCTTCCGTTATCTGGCTGTCCCGTATCGGTTCCGGACAGCCCAGTACCGGTACTGGCTTTGAATTTGACGTTATCTGCGGTTTGGTGCTGGGCGGAATTTCCGCAGAAGGCGGCACGGGCGGTATTTTCGGCGCTATTATTGGTGTGGTCACCATTGGTTTCCTGAACAATGGTATGGTCATGGTCAGTCTAGGTGAGTACCATCAGATGGTTGTAAAGGGCTTGGTGCTGCTGTTTGCTATTATGCTCGACCGAGCGAAACAGGTTATGCGGGCGAACGCTAAGAGTTTGTAAGATATACGTTGGACAAATGCCGGGCTTTCCGGCCCGGCTGTGTTCTTTGAACTTATTGGAGTTGTTATGGAATCATTTACAGTATTGGGCTATTCATTTTCCTGGCTGGACGTCTTTGTACTACTGTGTACCTTAGGCTATGGAGCCTATGCGGTTTATACCGGGGGCTGTCTGAAAAGCAGACGGTGTTTTTTTAAGAACGGTCTTCTGATTCCCAAGGAACGCACCGCAGAGGACTGCATAGCGCCGGAACAGTATTTTGAATTCCTGATTCCGCGATTGATATTGATCGGCCCGTTGCTGATCATATTGGGAATCTTTAATTTTCTATGGCCGGTGATCGTGGTGAAACGTGCTATGCCGTATTGGCTTGGGCTGGTTGGCATTGCTCCGATTTTGGTGGTTTTGGTTGTGTTTAACCTGCGCCTGAACCGGGCGTACCGAGAATTTTGGCCATGAGAAAAGCCTTTCGTTGATAACGGAGAGGAGAATGGCAATGAAATTAACACTTGAAGGAATTCAAAATGCTGCAGTGTGGAGATCTGCCGGTATTTTGTTCCCTTCTTACGATGTCCCCGCTGCCCAGAAAAAAGCCGTAGAGGCCCCCAAATGGGTACACTTCGGCATCGGCAATATTTTCCGGGTGTTCATCGGCGGTATTGCGGACGGGCTGCTGGAGCAGGGGCTGCTGGACAGAGGCATTACCTGCGTGGAGACCTTTGACTATGACGTGGTGGACAAAATCTACCGTCCCTACGACAATCTGGGCTTGCAGGTCATCCTGAATCCGGACGGCACAAGGGATGTGCGGGTGCTGGGGGCCTTTGCGGAGGCAGTCAAGGCCCAGTGTACGGATGCCGCCCAGTGGGCGCGGCTGAAGGAGATCTTTCGGGCTCCCTCATTGCAGCTGGTATCCTTCACCATTACGGAAAAGGGCTATGCCCTGAAAAATCCGGACAGCAGCTGGCTTGGCTATGTGGCGGCGGATATTGCGGGCGGTCCGGACAGGGCGGTCGGTGCCATGGGCGTCCTGACGGCCATGCTGCACGAGCGCTTCCGGGCGGGCGGTACGCCGGTGGCGCTGGTGTCCATGGACAACTGCGCCGGAAACGGTAAGCTGCTGCGGGAATCCGTCCTGACCATGGCACGGGCCTGGAAGTCTGGCGGATTTGTAGAGCAGGCGTTTCTGGATTGGCTGGAACGGGAAGAAAACGTGGCCTTTGACTCGACGATGATCGACAAGATCACCCCCCGCCCCTCCGAGGAGATTGCCCGGGATCTGGAGAACATGGGCATTGCGGATATGCAGCCGGTGGTCACGGGCAAGCGGACCTATATAGCCCCCTTTGCCAACGCCGAGCGGCCCCAGTACCTGGTCATTGAGGACCGGTTCCCCAACGGACGCCCGGCTTTGGAGAAGGGCTTCGGCGTGTACTTGGGCGACTTTGAGACGGTCCGCAAGTCTGAGCGCATGAAGGTAACGGTCTGCCTGAACCCCGCCCATACGGCGGTTGGGCCTCTGGGGGTCGTTTTGGGACAGGAGCGTTTTGCGGATATGCTGCGGGATCTGCCTGTGACGCTGAAAATGGCAAGACGCGTGGTCTTTGATGAGGGAATGCCGGTGGTTCCGGATCCGGGGATCCTGTCGCCGAAGGCCTTTGCGGATGAGGTATTCGAGCGTTTCCAGAACCTCTATCTGGGCGACACCAACCTCCGGCTGGCAACGGACGCCTCTCAGGGCCTCTCCGTCCGATTCGGCGAGACCATCAAGTCCTATGTTGCAAAAGACGGCACGGCGTCCGCTCTGGTAGCGATTCCACTGGGCATTGCGGGCTTCTTCCGCTATGCTATGGGTTTGGACGATCAGGGAAAGCCCTTTGAGCTGGCTCCGGATCCTCTGGTTCCGGAGATTCACGAAGCGCTCCGGCAGGTAAAGCTGGGCAGCCCCGGAAGCTATCACGGGGAGCTGAGGCCCTACCTTTCCAACGAGAGCATCTTCGGAATTGATCTCTATAAGGCCGGACTGGGTGAAAAGATAGAGGGCTATTTTACGGAAATGATTGCCGCTCCCGGGGCTGCCTTAAAGACGATCGAGAAACATATCGACTGAAAAGGAGCTGAGTATATGGCAACCATGAAGCAACAGGTTATGACTCGTCCCGCCAGGGATGGGCAGGAAGCGGAGATTATTTTTCGGGATATTGAGATCCCTGCGCCCGGGCCCGGGCAGGTTTTGGTGAAGATCAAACGCATCGGTATCTGCGGCAGCGATATTCATGTGTACTACGGCGAGCACAGCGGCACTTCTTATCCTGTGACCCAGGGGCACGAGGTGTCCGGCCAGGTGGCGGCGGTGGGCGAGGGCGTGGCCGCTTTTGTCCCCGGCCAGAAGGTGACCATTGAACCCCAGGTGGTCTGCGGGAAGTGTTACCCCTGCCGCCATGGAAAGTATAACCTGTGCGAGGAACTGAAGGTCATGGGCTTCCAGACCACCGGCACCGCCAGCGAGTACTTCTGTGTGGATCAGGGCAAGGTGACTCCGCTGCCCAAGGAAATGTCCTATGATGACGGCGCCATGATTGAGCCTCTGGCGGTGACGGTCCATGCGGCCCGGCGATTTGCGGAGCTGCAGGGGGCCAGGGTGGCCATCCTGGGCTGCGGCCCCATCGGCATCCTGCTGGCCCAGACCTGCAAGGCCATGGGCGCGGAAAGCGTCCTGATTACGGATGTTTCCGACCATCGTCTGGCGCTGGCAAAGCAGTGCGGTGTGGACCACGCGGTCAACACGAAAAACGTGGAATTCGGCAAGGCTCTGGCAGATGCCTTTGGCCCGGATAAGGCAGACGTGATCTACGACTGTGCGGGCAACAATGTGACCATCAATCAGGCCATCCGGTGTGCCCGGAAGGGCAGCAAGCTCATTCTGGTGGCGGTATTTGCGGGTATGGCCAGTGCGGATCTGTTCACGCTGAACGACCACGAGCTGGATCTGGACACCACCATGATGTACCGGCATGAGGACTATGTGGAGGCCATCCGCCTTGTGGAGGAGGGAAAGGTCCAGCTGAAGCCTTTGCAGAGCGCCCATTTTCCCTTCGAAAAATATCTGGACGCCTATAAGTACATCGAAGCCAACCGGGAGACGACCATGAAGGTCCTGATCGACGTGGATCCGACACAGGAATAAAAAAGTATCCCTTCCTTTTCCAGTATACTGGAAAAGGAAGGGATTTCCTATGTAACCCTGGGCCGGGGGGAGATTGTCAATCTTTCCTCGCCTTTCTCCGCAGATCTCCCGCCTTCCGCATTCCTGTACCCAGCAGGCACAGGGTGCGGAAGTGTTTTTTCTGCATCAGGCGCAGGCAGAGATCCTTTCCGGGGGCTGTGGCAATGATTTTGGCGTAGAAAGCGTCCTCGGCGATTTGCCGCAGAAGTTTACAGCGGTTGGGTATGGTTGTGGAGAATTTTGCCACCAGCCAGACCTGAAACCGTGTCAGCCTGCGGAGCCAGGTCATATATTCGATAAAGTCCGCTTCGGTCCAGACATTTTGTCCCCGCAGAAAATTCCAGCAGGTTTCCAGCACCAGAGAGGTGACCTTGTATTTTTCGTAGCCAAGGCCGTTGGTGGCGGAGTTGGGATTCTGGGTGTAATTGTACAGGCTGTCCGGCAGAAAAACGGCCTTTTGACAGTCCCGATACAGTGGAATGCTTTGCAGCAGGTCTTCTCCGAAGCGAACGGGGTAGAATTCCGGGTGATCCTCCCGGGGCAGCAGAGAAAGGGCCGGAACCTTTTTCCAAAGGGGATTGTACCAGCCGTCCTGAAAGACAATCTTATAGAGCAGCCGCCGGTCCGTGACTGTGCCGGTATAGGCGGAATCCACCGGAAACGGCCGCAGAATTTGGCCTTCAAAAACCTGATCTTCTCCCAGAAACACCAGATCGGCACCGGTTTCTTCAACGCAGCGCCGGATCACTTCCAGAGCGTTTGGCTTCAGACTGTCGTCCGCATCCAGAAAGACCACCCGGTCCTCAGGGCTGCCATGCTCCAGCAGAAAGCGGATCGCCGTCCGGCGTGCCCCGTAGGGGCCTGTATTTTTTTGATGAATGACATGCACACGCCCGTCCTGGGCCGCGAAGGTATCGCACAGGGCCCCGGAGCCGTCCGGGGAGCCGTCGTCCACCAGGACAATTTCAAAATCCTGCACGGTCTGGGCCAGCACGGAGTTCACACAGTCCGCAAGAAAGGCTTCCGCGTTATACACGGGCACCGCAATGTAAAAGTTCATGGCTTACCCTCCCATCCGGTTTCGCAGCCAGAGCGTTTCACACAGCCAAAGATACCGCCGGAACTTCCCTTTTTCCAGAGCCTGGGCAAGAGAAGCGTATCGGTGGGCGGTCAGGCCGGAAAAATACTGCTTTTGCAGCTGCCGCTGGCAGAGATAGACCCCATAGGGAACATTTTTACCCAGAAGCCGCGTCCGGTGGTAGGTCAGCAGGACCATGTGCAGAAAGTGGGTATAGGCATCCGCGTCATAGTTTAAGCCAAAGGCCGCCCGCTCCTTCAGCAGCCGCCGGGTGATATACAGGCTTTCCAAGGCCTTGGGCCGCCCCTGAGAGGCGGCGGAAACCCCTTGCGGGTTCAGAAGGTAGGCAAAAACCGGGGTATCGATGGCGTAAATACGCTTTGCCATAGGCAGCAGAATCTGAGAGATTACGGAGTCCTCATACCAGTAGCCCGTGGGGAATTGGAGATTTCCCCACAAACTGCGGCGAAATGCCTTGCCGCAGGTCATGCCGGGGACGGTTTCCCGGTCGGTGACAGCTCCGGCGGGGAAGGCTTTTCCGGGGGTGATATTGCCGGAAGGATCCTTGCGGACGTAGCCGCCCAGAGCGATATCCGCGTTATTTTCAAAAGCGCAGCGCAGCAGTGCGTCAATGCTGCCGGGCAGCAGGGTATCGTCGCTGTCGTGGAAGAGAATGTAGCGGCCCCGGCAGAGGGAGAGACCCGCGTTTCTGGCCCCGGAGTGGCCTTTATTTTCCTGACGCAGCAGCTTGACCCGGGGGTCTTCCCGGTAAGGGGCCAGAATGGCCGGTGTTTCATCTGTGGACCCGTCGTCAACGACTACAGCCTCAAAGCTGTAAGAAGTCTCCTGCCCCAGAACGGAGTCCATACAGGCTTTCAGATAGGGCGCGTTATTGTAGCAGGGAATGATGATGCTCAGATCCACCTGGGCATCCAGCCAATCTGTCCCCCGGTCCAAAAGACAGCCGCCGCCGGAATCCGGCCAGATGGCTTCCAGAGCCTTGTCCGCACCCGCGGGAGCAGGGCTGAAAAGTTTTCCAAGGGAACGGCAGCCCTCTGTGATCAGCTTCCGGGGCTTCATAGGGCAGCGCCCTCCGTCAGATGGGCGTAAAGGGCCTCATACCCCTGGGCCATGGCTTCGATGGAAAACCGCCGGGCCTCCTGCCGGGCCTGTGTGCCCAGGTGCTCCCGCAGAGTTTCGTCCTTGACGAGCCGCTCAATGGCCTGAGCCAGGGCTTCCGCCGTAGGCGGGATCAGAAGACCGCTTTCCCCGTCTGTGATGATATCCGGCACGCCGCCGACTCTGGAGGCGACCACGGGAAGCCCCGTGCCCATTGCCTCGATGATGGTCATAGGCATGCCTTCCCATTTGGATGGCAGCAGGAAAATGTCCGTCTGGGTCATGCGGTCCGGAATATCGCCGCAGACGCCCTCAAAGACGATATGCCCGGAAAGCCCCGCCTCAAGTACCTGCTTTTGAATGCTTTCCAGCAGGGGACCATCGCCGCAGCAGCGGATGCGTACATTGCAGCCCCGTTTTTTCAGAATGGCCGCTGCCTGAACCAGCACTTCATGGTTTTTCTGGGGGAAGAACCGGCCCACATGCAGCAGTTCTACGGGATAGTGGAGGGCGTAGTCGCTTTTTTCGCCGCAGCGGGACAGGTCGATGCCGTTGGTGATGACGGGAATCTTTGCCTCCGGCAGACCATAGAGTTCCGCAACGGAGTGCTGCACCTCCCGGGTCAGGGCCACGGGCTGGGCCTTGCCCCGGCGGAAGAGGTATTTGCCGATCTGCTGATCCAGAAACACGGCTTCCTGCGCCGCCTGGTTGTGGACGGTATGGACAATGGGAATATTGCGGGAGGCCAGCGCCGCGTATTTCAGAGCGTGCAGGTGGGTGTGGATCACCTGGGGATGCAGCTCCCGCAGCAGCTTCTTCAACTGGCCCACGCACTGAAAACCGGAACCAAGGGTTTTGCCCAGATAGAAAAGGGGAATCCCGGCCTGTTCCATGCGGTCCGTGATCATGGTCCTGTCCCCGGAAAGGCTGACGGCAAAGACCTCATGGCCGTCCTTTTGCAGCTGACGGCACAATCCTTCACACATGGTTTCCGCGCCGCCCACGCCGAAGGTGGGGATAATCTGCACAATTCTCATAGGGTGCCTCCTGACTCATATACAGCCCGCAAGGGCTGTTTGTATCGCTCCAGATCCAGAAGCTGTTCTGCCTTGGCGCGCGTGTTCCCGGAAAGGGTTTGCCGCAGAGCGGGATCCCGCAGAATGCGGGCGCAGCTCTGGGCCAGAGCATCGTCGGCGGATTCCAGAAAACCGGTCTTTCCCGGCTCCACCAGGTCGCACAATCCATCCACCGGGGTGCTGACAATGGGGATCCCAAGGGCCATGGCTTCCAAAGCGCACATGGGCGTCCCCTCCCAGAGAGAGGTCATGAGCATCAGCCCGGCGTTTCGCAGAAGCCCATAGGGGTTGGACTGGAATCCCAGAAGCTGAATGTGGGCTTTGGCTGGACTCTGTTCCCATGCGGCGCGGACCTGCTGCTCCAGCTCTCCGCTGCCGATGACCTTTGCGTCCAGATCCGGCACAAGGATGGATAGCTTTTCCAGAACCTTCAGCATCCGCAGAGGGTTCTTCGGCTCGGACATCCGCCCGATAAAGACTACATGGCTTTTCCTCTGATCCGGCGCTGCCTCGGCCCGCTGCCGCAGGGTCTGGGGGTCGATGGTGTTGCGCAGCACGGAGCTTTTTGCGGCCACAGCCTTGCGGAAATAGAAGCTCTCCATGGCGGAAGGGGAGACCCAGAAGATGTGCTTCGCCTTTTTTGCGGCAGGAAGGAACAGGGCGGTTTTCGGGGTCAGGCCACGGGAATTGAAATTATTGTTGTGGATGTGACACACAAGGGGTGTTTTCCCGCAGGCCGCCGCGCAGACCACGGAGGAGAGCATATCGTGGGCCTGAATGAGATCTGGCTTCTCCTGCCGGATCAGCCGCCGGACCTCGCTGACGGAAAAGGTCTTCATGGGAAGAAAGGGAATGTCCCGCTCCCGCAGGGCCTCCCGGATGGGACCGTCGGGGCAGCAGTAGACCATGTTGATCTCGCCCCGGAACATGGCAATGATCTGGCAGACCACATTCTCTGCTCCGCTGAAGGTGTTTCGGGGCAGAAAATGCAGAATTTTCTTCTGGGTTTCCATAACTTTTCCCTTTCTAAACCAACATTTTCCTGATTATACCACAAAAGAAGTGAAAAAGAAAGAGAAAACCGTGCCGAAAAACGGCACGGTTCAGGAGAAAAAAGATCACTTGACAAACCGCTTCAGAATGTTTGTCAGCAGCAGGGCAACGGCAATCTTGATAACGTCCGGGATGATGTAGGGAATGACGCACATACCCAGCACGGCGCCCAGGGTGATGGCGCCTTTGGAGCTGGTGTAGAGCACCATAAACCAGGCGGTTCCGAAAGCGTAGCAGACCAGCAGTCCGATCACCATGGAGAGAGCCAGTGCCCATTTTTTCTTACCAAGCAGTGCTTCCATGGCCCACATCACCAGGGCGGAGGCCAGGAACCCCACGATATAGCCGCCAGTCACGCCGACCAGTTTGCCGATGCCGCCGGAAAAGCCGGAGAACACGGGAAGTCCGACGACGCCCATGAGGATGTACACCAGCACGGCCAGCGTACCCCGCTTGCCGCCCAGCAGACCGATTGCCAAAAACACGCCCATGGTCTGCAGAGTGAAGGGAACTTCTCCGGGAATGGAGATCCAGGAGCAGATGGCCATCAGGCAGGCAAACAGGGCGATATACACCATGTCCAGAGTCTTCATTTTCTTTGTTTGCATTTTGATCTATCCTTTCTTTTCCCGAATACGGACTTCACCGGCCCTTAAGGTCTGCCGGGTGCCATCCGGGTATTCTATAATCAGTCCGCAGTTTTTATCCAGATCCAAAGCCCTGGCGGGGTGCTGCCCCCTGGGCGAAATAACCCAGATATCCCGGCCCAACACCATACAGTGCTGCCGGTAACGTTCCTCGTAGCCCTCGGGAGACCTGTACAGTGCCCAGAAACGGTTCAGAAACGCGGCGGAGAGCGCGTTTTTGCCGTTGTCCAGAGGAGCGGAGAGAATGGCCCCGGCGGTATGGGCAATTTCAGCGGGAAAGCCGTCCGCGGGGGCATACAGGTTGAAGCCCACGCCCAGAACCACATAGTCAAGGCTTCCGTCCTCCAGGGATACGGAGGCTTCCGTCAAAATTCCGGCTACCTTGCGGCCGTCCAGAAACACATCGTTGACCCATTTGATCTGGGCCTGCTGTCCCGCGATTTCAGAAACGGCCTCGCAGGCGGCCAAAGCGGCCATAGTGGTCAATCGGGCAGCGCCGGAAGGGTCTTCAAGGCCGGGCCGCAGCAGAACGCTGAGATAGACTCCGGTATCCGCCGGGGAGAAAAAGCTTCTGCCCAGCCGTCCCCGGCCCTGACTCTGGGAGCCGGAGATCAGCACCGTGCCCTCGGCAGCCCCCAGGGCCGCCTGCTCCCGTAAAAGGGCATTGGTGGAGGTCACCGCAGGACGCAGATCAATCTTATAGGGATGTCCCTTGTCCAGTTGTCCGAGAATTCCGGGAGCCGAGAGAATATCCAGCCCCGGTTCCAGACGGTAGCCCCGGTTTTGCTGGGCGTCAATGGGAAAGCCCGCTTCTTTCAGCGCCTTTACGCCCTTCCAGACCGCCGCCCGGCTTACGCCCAGACTCTGGGCCAACTCCTCGCCGGAGAGAAAGCTCCCCCGGCAGGACAGCAGCAGGGAGAGAATCTGATCTTTCGTTGCCATGGGACACCTCCGGAATCAATTGACAATTGACAGTTGACAATTGACAATTAGGCAGCTGTTTCGACGGAGATGCCAGAAATTTCAATACTGTCCCGAAGGGACTCCATAATTGTCAATTGTTCATTGTCTATTGTCAATTCGTACAATGACTTTCCCGCTTACGTTACCACACCGCACAGTTCCTGTCAACCTGAAATTTTATGTGGTTTACAATTAGAAAAGAGAAAAACGCCCCGGTTTCCCGGGGCGCGAAATATCAATTTTCAGCAGCCAAAGCCGCCGATCTGGCAAAGAATCTGCCAGATAGAGCAGAAATTAAAACGCATTCTTCCAGCCTCCCTGTTTAGATTCTGTCTCGCGAGGACGAAGGAATTGTAACTTATTTGTAATCAAAAAGCAAGCTGTAAATTCTGGAAATCCTCAGCCCGCCGCGGCGTCGGTACCGCTGTCAGAGGCAAAGGACAGAATCAGGCCGTTGGGCAGACAGGCGATGGGCAGGCCGCTGTCGCACCAGCCCATGGCCATGCAGACGTGGTCGGGACAGCTGGCGTGGGTGACGGCTACCCTGCCATCCCGAATTTCAACGGTGTTGGTGCCGCCGTTGGCCCCGGTCAGTTCCAGTATCTGATTTTCGGAAAGCTCCAGCACCTGGGTAACGATGCCGTCCTGTACGACAGTGACGGTTTTCTCCGGCGCTTTGGGCCGCAGCAGCCAGAAACTCAGGCCAAGACTCAGAACCAGCACCAGGGCCAGCAGAATGATCCAGTATTTGGTCTTCATGGTGTTCTCCTTGCATGTTTTCTCTACTATAGCAAGTTCCGGGGCAAAAGGCAATGGGAATTGTCTTGCTTTTTTGATCGAATTTGACTATACTGGAAGAAAAATATCAGGGAGGTATTTTCCGTGAAGAAACACATTCTCTGCATTGGCGACTCCAATACCCACGGCTACTGTGCGGACCCAGGGGACTGCGCCGATGGCGGCATCCGTTTTAACGAGGACGAGCGCTGGACCTGCCGTCTGCAGAAGGCTTTGGGAGACGATTACCTTGTGACGGAGGAGGGGCTGTCCGGCCGGACGACTTCTTTTGAGGATCCTATCAATGAGAACATGGCGGTGCTGCCCTACGTATATGCCCTGCTGAAGAGCCACGAGTATGTGGACCTGCTTGTTATCATGCTGGGCACCAACGATTCCAAGCAGCGCATGAATACCACACCCTTCGTGGTCGCCAAGGGCATGGAGCGGCTGGTGCGCAAGGCCATGACCGTGGACTGCTGGGCTCCCGGCAAGAAGCCCAATGTGCTGATCATCGCCCCGCCCCCCATTGGCAGGGGCATGGAGTCCTCTGATGTGGCGGACGAAATGGGCAAGGGCGCTGTGGAGACTTCTCAGGAGTTGGCGAGGTACTATGCGGCCACGGCGGAGCTGCTGGGTGTTCACTTCCTGGATGCGGCATTCTGCGAGTTCAACTCCGTGGATTTCATGCACCTGACCCGCAGGGGCCATGCCCAGCTGGCCGAAAAGCTGGCTCAGCTGGTGCCGGAATACGTGAAGTAAACAGGCAGAAATCCCGGATTTCCAGACGGAAATCCGGGATTTTTTACATTTGGACGATTATTCGGCACGCTCCATGGCGAGCTGGAAATCGCGGGTGTCGGTGAAGATCTCGTTCTTATAGGGATTCTTCTTCTGCTGAATGGCCCGGCGGATGATGATGGCGAGGGCCAGTGCGTTAATGGCCAGAGACAGTACGGAAATCACACCCTGAGCCGTGGGATTTGCGGCGGTGGGGCGGACAGCGGCATCCATGAAGCCGTCAGCGTACAGCAAGGGGATGGTGGTGAACACGCTGCGGTCCTGGAACAGAGGGAATACCTGGGCGAACATACACCAGATGGCCAGGGTGTTGGCACGGTTTTGGATCCAGCCGCCCTTGTTCCACAGGGAGGCGGCCACGGTGGGGGCCAGCAGCAGAGCCAGGCCGCAGTACCAGGCGTGGGTGGGCAGATTCAGATAGGTGTACTGGAAGTTCCAGACGTCATAGGCCAGAATGTACAGCCAGATCATGTCGGGCCAGAGCATATCGTCCTTCTTCTTGGAGGAGTAGATGCCCCACCAGCCGGTCATGCAGAAGATGTTCAGCAAACCGGCGAAGCCGTTGAGCCAGTTCCACCAGCCGCCGTACAGCCACACGTTTTCACTGGACAGCCACCAGCCGTCTGCGCTGAGCGCACCCTTGATGGCGGACTCAAAGTCACTGCCTACGGCAATGAGAATATTGATGGCAACGATGACAAAGGGGAAGGGCTTGAACCAGTTTTTTTTGCCGATGCCCCACTGATATTTGATCACCATAAAGCCGATGCAGCCAATGGTTGCGGCATAGAGTTTGGCGTAGTGGAACCAGCTGTTCATGTAGAGGTAGGTGGGGTTGTTCAGAGCCCAACCCGCGCCCATGGAAGCGCCGATGGCTACGGCGATGAAGTACACAGTCAGTGCGCCGGGAAGTGCCAGAAAGAAGAAAATACCGCCTTTTTTGGTGCGCCGGGCAATCTCGTTGGTGAGGATCAGCCCCAGGAACACCAGCAGCCAGCCCAGAAGCTGGCAGCCCGCTTTGTCCCCATAGATTTGGAATAACATACGTTTGCCTCCTGTTTTTCTATTTTCCCCTCCCGCCGAAGCCGTGACGCAAATGGAAGGGGCCTTTCGAAATCAGTATAACAGGTATTGAATAGATTGTCAATTCTAAATCGATAATTTGAGAACGATTTGTGAAAAACGTAAAAAAGACTCCCCCGGAGGGGAAGCCTCGTTACTTCTGCTTCGCACTGTCCAGAGACTTGCCAAAGACGAAGAACCGCTGATAGAGGAACTCTGTGGAGAAATTCAGCAGCATGTTGACAATGGTCACAAGATATTCGTTCCAGCCCAGACCGTCCGTCAGGCAGCTGCCCAGAAGGGTGGAAAGGGGCGTGAATACCGCGTAATAGGCGGCCACCTTTGCCATGGCCACGGGCACGTTGGCGGCAGACTGGAAGGTGAACTTCCGATTCAGCGTGAAGTTCCACAGCACACTCAGACACAGCGCGATCAGGTAGCAGGGCCAGTAGGGAAAGTGCGTGAATTCGTTGAGCAAGGCAAAAGTGCCCATTTCGATCAGACCGGCGCTGACGGAGAAAAAGGCAAATTTCAGGACACGGATGAATTCTTTCATAGAGATTCCTCCCTGGAAAAATTTCTGCCCCGGATAATCCGGGGCAGTTTTTTGCGGAAATTACTTCACAGTGACGGAGGTAACATGGGGCTGTGCGACATCGTACCAGTACAGGAAGCCCTCTACATCGATGACATCGCCCACCTTCAGGTTGGTGACGGTAGTGTACACATCGGTGCCCTCGCCGCACAGATAGCTCTCAACGGTGAAGGTGTAGGTGTTGGTGCCGTCGGATACGTTGAAGTACAGGTCGCTGTTGCTGCCCGCGGCGCCGGAGCCGTCCCAGTTGTACAGGAAAGCGGCGCCATCGTCGTTGGCGGCAACCACGGTCAGACCGTTAACGGCGATCTTCTCGTTTTGCCAGTCGATCAGGTTGGAAGCAGCCAGACCGCCGGTGATGTCGTGGGCGGGGGCAATGTAGGAGCCCTCTAGGATCTCAAAGGTAGCGCCTTCGGCGACCTCAATCTCCCCGTGGTAGCTGGTCTTATAGCCGTTGACGCGGATCTTGGTACCGGGAACCAGCTTGGCAGCGTCCTCCTCGGAGCACTCCATCTTGTACAGGAAGTAAGCACCGTCCTCGCTCTGGGCATAGACGGTGATGGCATTGTCCCACCAGGACTGATGGGCCTGCACATAGGTCTCGAAGCAGACAGGGGACTCCTCAGGAGCGGCCAGGAATTCAGCATGGGTCATAACGTCAGCCTCCGCCTCCGCGGGAGCGGTCACCTCCTCGGTGGTCTCGGCAGTGGTAGCCGCCTCGGTGGTTGCGGCAGGGGCGTCGCTTTTGGCGCAGCCGACAAACACAGCGATCATGCTGACAGCGAGCAGCAGGGCAATGAGCTTTTTCATTTTCATTCATTTCTCCTTATCGGATGATGTGGTGTCCGGCGGCGGTTTCCGACCGGACCTGCACCCATTATAACGGCTACGCCGGGAAAAATCAATGGTTAGAGGTGCTCTTTTTCCGCTTTTCCCGCAGAAAAGCCACCCCAATGCCGACCCAGCACAGCCCCAAACCAATCAGCAGCAGCCGCGCCTGGGCAGGCAGCGGACCCAGGTCCGCCGTGCCCTCCACCCGCTGAATCTGATCCAGATGATTCAGAGAGGCGACACGTTCATAAATGGCATCCAGCCCCTCGTCATCTGTAGGAAGCTTGCGCAGCACCGCCCGGACCGTCTCGTCAATGAGTTGTCCGGAGGCCTGCCGTACAGATGCCGAACCGTTGAACACCGGGGTCACAAAGGTGTTCTCACTGTTTTCCAACAGCAGCCTCGTGGCATTGATCTTGACACTGTAATGGGTGTTCGTATCCTCGCCCGCCCGATTCAGGTAGTCCTGATAGAGGCTATCCTGCCGCGCCTTTTCCGTAACGGGCACATAGCCTTCCGTCTGGGCATAGCGAATCTGTACATCGTTGGTCAGCAGGAACTGGGTAAACAGCCAGGAGGCCAGCACCTCCTGCGGGTCATCCTTGTAAAACACGCAGACAGAAGGCCCTTGGGAAATCATGCTGATATTCTCCGTGTCGTACTGGGGAACTGGGTACACTCCGGTCTCAAACTGCACCAATGCCTCCTCGCTGATATCCAGCAGGGGGGCGTCACAGCCCATCCAGGTTGCGCCGGCCGTGGAGTCTATCGCGAAAATACACTGGCCCGCATTCAGATAGTCCGCCGGGTAAGAGCTGATCTTGAAGGTAGAAAACGCACCAGTCGTGGTGTGGTCCCGGACCTGCTCCAGGATTCCCTTGCTCTGACTGTTCCACAGCTCCACGGTACCGTCCGCCCGGGCATAGGGTGCGGACAACTGATGGAGCATCTGAATCATCATATTGTCCGAAGACTTATAGATAAAGGGGATCAGAACCTTCTGGCCGTTGAGCTTGAAGGTCCCATCGGCATTTTTCGCCATAGCTGCCTCGCTGACCTGCCAGACAAAGTCCCAGGTCAGCACCTCCGGCAGCGTAAAGCCCAGCTTTTCTACATAGTCCTTGTTTACGTAACACGCCTCTGTAGAGCGCATGAAGGGCAGTGCGTAGGTAGTGCCGGAGATGGCGCACTCAGAAAGAAATTGAGGCACCAGCTCTTCCTTCGTAGGGCCGTCAAAGCGCAGCTCACTTTCCCCCAGACCATAGCGAGGGTCCTCTATCAGCGCATCTAGAGGAACCACAGTATCCTCGCCTGTCAGATAGGTCGCAATGTGGTCCGGATAGGTAATGCAGATGTTGGGGGTCGTCTCCGTGGCAATATTGGTAATCACATCGGTATAGATTCTGGCATAGTCTGTATAAATCCGCAGCGTGATGTGGATATTGGGGTAAAGGGCCTGAAAATCCTCGATAGCCTGCTGATAGGTGGCCGTCTGGTACTTATTGGTATCACTTTTGCACCAGAAAACCAGCTCATAATTCCGGGAGGTATCAAAGCTCTCCGGCAGAGTATACTGCCGGGTAGTCTCGCCGGAATCGGTAACCAGATGGCCATGGCAGCCGGTGAGCAAAAGGGCAAAAAGCAGCACCAGGGCAAGTGTTTTTTTCATCCCTTGGTACCTCCTCTGGCCACTCCGGCCATGATCTTTTTCCGGAAAATCAGGAACAGAACGATCAGCGGCAGGGAAATCACCGTGACGGCGGCCATCATGGCGGGGATGTTCTCCCGGCCAAAGCCGTTTTCCCGGATCTCCTGAATACCCACGGACACCAGAAAATAGTCCTGCTTGTCCGTAATGAGCCGGGGCCAGACATAGCTGTTCCAGCACTCGATGATCTTCAGAATGGCGATGGTGACCACGGTGGGCTGGCAGATGGGCAGCAGCACCTTCCACAGGTACTTGAAGTCCGAGGTGCCGTCCACCTTGGCGGCGTAGTACAGCTCGTCCGGCACCTGGGAGAAGTTCTCCTTCAGAAGATAGATATAGAACACGGACGTTACCGAGGGCAGGATCAGTCCCAGAAAGGTGTTCCGCAGGCCCCACTGGGTAATGGTCACAAAGTTCGTAATGACTACCAGCTCCGAGGGAATCATCATCAGCGCCAGAAAGGCCACGAAAATCAGATCCCGTCCGGGGAACCGCAGCCGGGAAAAGGCAAAGGCGGCCAGAATGGTGACAAACAGCATCAGCGCCGTGGTGATCACCGTGAAAATGACCGTATTCAGAAAGTACCCGGAAAGGGGCACCTGGGAAAAGGCGCTGGCGAAATTTTCAAGAGTGGGGTGCAGGGTGAAGAGCTTGGGCACAAACTCGCTGCTGTAGCTGCCGTAGCTTTTGACGGAGGTCAGCAGCATCCAGTAAAAGGGGAACAGCACGAGAATCGCCCACAGCACCAGCACCAGTCCGATGGCGGCAAGGTAGGCAATCTGCCGCCGCTTCGCGTTTTTTTCAATCAAAGCGTAATCCATGGCGGCACCTCAGACATAGTGGACGTGCTTTTTGCTTACCAGCAGGTTGATGCAGGTAATGGTCAGCACAATGGCAAACAGCAAAATGGCCGCGGCGGAGGCGTAGGAGGGGTAGCCGCCGGCATTGCCATAGAGCATATCATAGACGTAGCCCACGATGGTGTTCATACCCGCGGCATTCAGATCCGTACCGAAGAGGGCTACGGCGTCGGAATAGGCCTTGAATGCTCCGATAAAGCCCGTGATTACCAGATAGAACAGGCTGGGGGAGATCATGGGCAGGGTGATGCGCCAGAAGATGCGGCCCTTGGAGGCCCCGTCCACCCGGGCGGCGTTGCGGTAGGTCTGGTCCACGGAGGCCAGAGCCGAGGTCAGAATCAGAATTTTGAAGGGCATGACGATCCAGACGGTGTACAGGCACAGCACCAGCATCTTCGCCCAGTAGGGGCCGGAGAGAAAATCCACGCTGGCAAAGCCCAGAGCGTTCAGAATCAGGTTTACAAAGCCGTCGGAGTAGGCAGTCTTCCGGAAGAGAATCATGAACACCAGGCCCACCGCCAGGGTGTTGGTGACGTAGGGCAGAAAGAAAATGGTCTGAAACAGCTCCCGCAGCTTCTGAATGGAACTCAGGCACAGGGAGATCAGCAGAGCCAGCCCGGTGGACAGCGGTACGGTAATCAGCACCAGCAGGAAGGTGTTTTTCAGCGCCTGCAGAAAGTAGGGGTCGTGGAGCACATAGGCGTAGTTGTAAAGCCCCACTCCCGTATAGGTCTGGGAGGCAAAGTTGTAGTTTTCCTGAAAGGAATAGACGAACACGTCAATAAGGGGGTATACCAGAAAGAAGCCCAGAAACAGAAAGGCGGGCAGCAGATACAAAAAGCCCTTTGGGTTGTTCTTCTCCATGTTATGCCTCCCGGGGCCGCAGCCGCGCGCCGGTTTCCGGGTCGAAAAGCAGCACCTTGGCACTCTTCAGACGGAAGCGGACGGCATTCCCGTGGGTACCCTCGGTGCCGTCGGACTGACGGATGGCCCGGAAAGTATCCGTCTGGCAGCCCGCGTGGGTACACAGGAAGCTCACGTCCCGGCCCATGACCTCCAGCCGGTTCAGGCCGCAGCAGAGGGGGCCGTTTTCCTCCGGCACAAAGCCCTCGGGACGGATGCCAACGGTGACGGAACCGTCAGAAAGGCCCGGCACGGGCAGAACCTTGTCCGTACCCAGATACAGCCATTCGCCCTCGACCCGTCCGTCAAACAGGTTGATGGGGGGCGTTCCCAGAAATTTCGCCACGAACAGGTTGGCGGGATCGTCATAGACCGCCTGGGGCTTGCCGGTCTGCTGGACCACGCCCTCCTTCATGACCACGATCTCATCGGAGATGCTCATGGCCTCCTCCTGGTCGTGGGTGACGAAGACGGTGGTGATGCCGGTCTCCCGCTGGATTCTGCGGATCTCCTCCCGGGTCTGCAAACGCAGACGGGCGTCCAGATTGGAAAGGGGTTCGTCCAGCAGCAGTACGGAGGGCATCTTTACCAGCGCGCGGGCAATGGCCACCCGCTGCTGCTGGCCGCCGGACATCTCACTGGGCTTCCGGTCCAGAAGGCCCTCAATCTGCACCAGCCTGGCGGCCTCCGTGGCCCGGCGGACCATCTCCGCTTTGCCGGGCCGGTCCTTGCCCTTCAGGTTTTCAAGAGGAAAGAGAATGTTCTGCAAAACCGTCATATGGGGGTACAGGGCGTAGTTCTGGAACACCAGGCCGACCCCCCGGTTCTCTGTGGGCAGATCCGTCACGTCCTTGTCTCCGAAGAAGATTTTTCCGGCGGTGGGGGCCTGCAGTCCGCAGATCATGTAAAGGGTCGTGCTCTTGCCGCAGCCGGAGGGCCCCAGCAGTCCCACCAGCTTCCCATCCGGGATCTCGTAAGTAAAGTCGTCCACGGCGACCACCTCGCCGCCCTGTTTTTTGTTTCGGTTGGGGAATCGCTTGGTCAGGTGCTGTAACGTAACGTTCATAGCAGTCCATCCTTATCGGTACAGATTCATTCGGGTTTGGCCGGAATACAAATTGACAACGATGGTGTCATAAGCGGAACGGATTCAAACAGGTTTTGCGCGGTTCCCACACGAAACCTTCTCAACTGTCAATTGTCCATTGTCAATTCAACGATGCTCCCATTATACCCCTCACCCTGTCCTATTGCAAGGAAAAAAAGCAAAAGCCGCCACAATTGCACAGACAAAGCGCCTGCGCGCCAATATTGTGCGGCTGAACTGCCAACGTCCCTTGGGACGGTGCCGAACCGCACCGCCCTAAAATTCTTCCCCTTGCGCAATTGAACAAAAGGGGGTATAATGTTCGAAACATGAGGAAAGAGGAACCGTCTATGTCTGAGCTGCATTCCCATGACCATGAGCATATGCACGATCATGACCACGATCACGAGCACGACCATGAATATCTCCATGCCCACGGCATTCCCCACAGCCACAGCCACGTCCATGAGAACCAGAAGGCCGTTATCAACCGGCTTTCCAGAGCCATCGGCCATCTGGAAAAGGTGAAGCGCATGGTGGAGGAGGGCTACGACTGTTCCGAGGTGCTGGTGCAGCTGGCGGCGGTCCGTTCGGCTCTGGACAACACAGGCAAGGTCATTCTGAAGGACCATATGCGCCACTGCATGGTAGACGCCGTAGCCGCCGGAGACCAAGAGGCCATTGACGACCTGTGCGTGGCCATTGATAAATTCATGAAATAAACAAACGCTCCAAGCGAGGACAAGGCAATGACACTGGAAGCATTTTTCAAAGAGAACCCCAAAACCGCCCTGGCCTTTTCCGGCGGGGTGGATTCTTCCTATCTGCTCTGCGCGGCCATGCAGGCCGGGGCAGAGGTGCGGGCATATTATGTCAAGACGGCCTTTCAGCCGGAATTCGAATACGAGGATGCCATGCGCCTGGCAAAGCAGCTGGGGGTCGAGGTTACGGTGCTGCGGCTGGATGCCCTTTGCGACCCTCAGGTGGCGGTCAACCCCGCCAACCGCTGCTATTACTGCAAGCAGAACATTTTTGGCAGCATCTGGCGCGCCGCCCGGGCAGACGGCTTCTCCGTGTTGCTGGACGGTACCAACGCGTCCGACCAGGCGGATGACCGGCCGGGCATGAAGGCCCTGCGGGAGCTGAAGGTCCGTTCTCCCCTGCGGGAGGCGGGGCTGACCAAGGCAATGATCCGGGAGAAATCCCGGCTGGCCGGACTCTTTACCTGGGACAAGCCTGCCTATGCCTGCCTGGCCACCCGAATTCCCACCGGCGAGACCATTACGGAGGAGAAGCTGACGCGGACCGAGTGGGCCGAAAGCTATCTGATGGGTCTGGGCTTTTCGGACCTGCGGGTGCGGCTGCTGGGCTCCTGCGCCCGGGTTCAGCTGCCGAAGGAACAGCAGGAGGCGTTTCTGGACCGGCGGGAGGAGATCCTTGCTGTGCTGAAGACCCGCTACAGCGGCGTGCTTCTGGATATGGAGGCGCGCGATGGACGGTGAGATTCGGGATATTCTGCTGGGCGTTCAGCAGGGAACGGTATCGGTAGACCAGGCGCTGCTGCACCTGAAGCAAAAGCCGTTTGAGGATCTGGGCTACGCTAAGGTGGATCTGCACCGCAAGCTGCGCCAGGGGGCCGGAGAGGTGATTTACGGCGCGGGAAAGACGGCTCAGCAGATTGCGGGCATTCTGGCCGGCTTCCGGGAGAATGGACAGAAAAATATGCTGATTACCCGGATGGACGCCGAAAAGGCGGCCTTTGTGAAAGAAAAGCTGCCCATTACCTATTATGAAGACTGCGGCATCGGCATTCTGGGCGAAAACGCCAGACCCTGGGGCATGGGAAAGATTGTCATCGCCACCGGCGGCACCAGCGACCAGCGGGTGGCTGAGGAGGCGGCCCGGACGGCGGAATTTCTGGGCAATGAGGTGGTCCGGCTCTATGATGTGGGCGTTTCCGGCATCCACCGTCTGCTCAGCAACAGTGAGGTGCTGATGGATGCCGCCGTGGTCATTGCCATTGCGGGTATGGAGGGCGCCCTGGCCAGCGTAGTCGGCGGGCTGTGCGACTGCCCGGTGATCGCCGTGCCCACCAGCGTGGGCTATGGCGCGGCTTTCGGCGGCGTGGCTGCGCTGCTGAGCATGCTCAATTCCTGTGCCAGCGGCGTGTCCGTTGTGAACATCGATAACGGCTTTGGGGCCGGATATCTGGCCTCCATGATGAACCATATGGAGAAGCGCCAATGACGGACGAGATTTTTGAACTGAGCTGCAACCTGGACGATATGACCGGGGAGGAGCTGGGCTTTGCCAGTGAGGTGCTTCTGAATGCCGGTGCCCTGGATGTGTATACCATTCCCATCGGCATGAAGAAAAACCGCCCCGGGGTCATGCTGAATGTGCTGTGCCGCCCGGAGAGCCGGGAGAAAATGGTGAAGCTGCTGTTTCTGCACACCACGACCATCGGCGTCCGGGAGACCCGGCACGACCGCTACATCCTCCGCCGGGAGGAGGAGACCAGACAGACCCCCTATGGCCCCGTTCGGGGCAAGGCCGTGGAGGGGTACGGCGTCCGGCGGGAAAAGCCGGAATACGAAGACCTTCGCCGGATCGCTCTGGAACAGGGGATATCCCTGCGCCAGGCCCGGGAAATGCTATCAGGAAAGGATGAACAAAAATGATTGAATACCGCTATGACACCCAACTGCTCATCGATGGTGAGGACCTGGACGAGGACGCCATCAACGACTACTTTGTGGAGAACTTCAAGGGCGACTGCCTGCTGGCTGTAGGAGACGAGGACACCATCAAGATCCACTACCACACCAATGAGCCCTGGAAGGTGCTGGAATACTGCGCCTCTCTGGGGGAGATTTACGACATCGTTGTAGAGGATATGGACCGCCAGGCACGGAACCTGCATGGGTAAAAAACACCCCCGCCGAAGGAGGCACTTCGTAAGGAAGTGCCTCCTTTGGCTTTTGTAATCAGCCGGAATGATTGAATTGTAGGTAAATCAATCATATTGGAGGATTACAAAATGGAGAAGTATATTTATAACGAACAGAATGGGCTTTGGTTTGAACTGCAAGGGGACTACTATCTGCCCTGTCTGAAACTGCCGGAGGAACCGGAGGTACACATCGGTATCTGGGGGCAGCGGCACCGGCGTTATCTCAAAAGCCACCGCAGGGCACTATATACCTCCCTGCTCACCAGCGGTAAGTTGAACAGCTATCTTGCTGACATTAACCGGCAGGCGGAGGAACTATTCTCTCGGCTGGTAAAGCAGATAGCAGAATCCGAGAATATTAACGAGGAGCTAAAGGCTACTGATACAACGGCGTGGATAGGCAAGATGAACAATGTCAGAAACCGGGCAGCGGAAGTCGTAAGCGAAGAGATTATCTATAAGTAAAAACTGTAATCGGAGGGTAAGGCAACGAGCTTTATCCTCCGATTTTTCAAAGCCGCTTGACAAATCCAAATGACAATAGTATAATGCATTTTGACAATGATGTTTGTCAAAAAGACAAAGAAAATTGTCGGACGGAGGTACTGTATGATACTGCGAAATCGTTTGAAGGAACGCAGAGCTGCACTGAATGTCAATCAGCAGGAAATGGGACGCTTATGCGGCGTATCACGGCAAACGATCAGCCTGATTGAACGGGGCGATTATTCGCCGTCGGTCACCCTTGCTCTGACGATTGCAAAGGTCTGCGGCGTTACGGTAGAAGAAGTCTTCTATTTACAGGAGGAAACTGAAAATGAAAAATGACGAAATCAGGCAAGCAAATCGAAAAGCTCTGCCTAAATTTTTACTCTTTGCGGTCGTATGTACGGTTATCGGCGGCGTAATCGGCTATTACTCTGGTTATGGTGCAGCAAAAGGCGGGATAGATAAATTGGTCGGCATTATAAATGAAACGGGAGCGTTTTTCGGAACATACCTCGCCCCGTGGCTAATGCTGGTGCTGGCGCTTATCGTGCCTGTGGTCTGCATCCCTATTTATCGAAGCGCAAAGAAACTGGTTGCTGCGTGGGATGGTGAGGATGAGGACATCTCGGACACGGTTGACAGAAAACTGTCTTTAGTGATTTGGATTACAAGCGCAGCCCTTATTGTCTCCTATTTTCTGATTGCGGCGTCCTATTCGGGAGGTTTTGCAATATTCGACGACAAAAAAAGAACCATTATATTTTTTATTGGCATTGCAGCTTTTTTCGGAATTATGGCTGAAGCGATTATTATTCAGCAAAAGTGTGTGGACACCGCAAAGCAGACAAATCCCGAAAAGAAAGCATCCGTCTATGATATGCGGTTTCAAAAAAAGTGGATTGACGACTGCGATGAAGCCGAGAAAATTATGATTGGCAAATGTGCGTTCAAAGCATACTCCGCAACAAATGTGGTCTGCACGGTTTTGGCGATTGTGCTTGCGGTCTGTGCGCTCTTGTTCGATATAGGATTTTTGCCTTCGCTTATGGTATGCCTTGTCTGGGTCGTTAATATATCAGTGTACTGCAAGGAGGCAATGCGCTACTCCAAAGCTGGGAATAAAATCTCCTAAATATAATTGGGAGGAATACGCAAATGAACAGTCTTTACCTCATTTTGCTTGCCCTGTTCCTTCTTGTGATTATCCCACGGATAATGCAGCGAAGGAGATTGGCAGCAATCAGACATATTTTGAACCAAAAATTGCAGAACAAGGAGAACATTGAAATGAAAGAATTGGCAAAACGGTTTATCGGAGAAGAATGCATTATTTATACGATTACTTCAAATGACGGTAGCGTACAAGGATTGATAAAAGAAATTGATGACGGCGGTATGGTCATAGAGAAGAAAACAGGCGAACTGGAGATTATCAATCTGGATTTCGTCACCCGTATTCGGCAGTATCCGAGAAAGAAGAACGGAAAGAAAAAGGGCATCGTATTGGACTGAGCAGCTTGCCATCGTTGCAATAGTGATGAGCTTTAGAAAAGGCGAAAAAATGACGAAAGATAAGATTTTGAAAATCATAAGCGGCTTATGCGTAGGGATTGGTGTAGGCGCTTGCTTTGGCGTGGCTATGCACAACATAGTTGTGGGGCTTCTGTTCGGTTTGAGCATAGGAATATGCTTTGCCGTGACTTTTGTTTGTGTCGGGAGGAAAAAATAGTTGCATTTCTTACCCCGCACTACTTGTGGGCAACACATTCGCTGTTTGTGGGGAAGAATTCTTACGGAAAATGCGCTATACTTTTCTTCGGAGGTACATAAAAATGGATCAAATTAAGATAGGAAAATTTATAGCTGCTCTGCGGAAAGAGAAATGCTTGACGCAGGAGCAGCTCGGAGAAAATCTTGGCGTGACCAACAAAACCATTTCCCGTTGGGAGAACGGTAACTATATGCCCAATGTGGAAATGCTGTCGCTGCTGTCAAAAGAATTCGGTGTCAGCATCAACGAACTTGTAAGCGGAGAACGGCTTGCCACAGAGGACTTCAAGAAAGCTGCCGACAGTAATCTTGTGACTGCACTGGATAACAGTACATTTACGCTGAAAGAAAAGATAGCGTTTTTCAAGAAAAAATGGCTGAAAGAACATATTGCAACGATTGCACTGCGCGTTGTGGCGTGGATTGGCATTATCGTATGGACAGTGCAAAAATTGCGAGGAAGCGATGCATATCAGCTTCTAGGTGCAATCGGCAGTATGCTTGCCATACTTTTCTATGTGGTACTGCGCAACCGCATGATGATATATGTGGAGGATCACGCATATCGGGCAACGCCGGACAAGGAAAACGAAACGAAAAATACCTAACATCACAACAGTTTCAAAAGGAGAAGATAATTATGTATACTTACAAAACAGAGATTTTAACGGTCAGCACAAAATGGTTTTCGGACAAAGCGAATGCAGAGGACATTTTGATGCTGGATAAGATGATAAACGAGAGAGCTTCTGACGGCTGGGAGCTTGTAACATACGATTATATGGCAACATCCACACGGATAAAAGGTGCGTTTGTCATTACTTTCAGAAAAGAAAAGGCATAACTGTTAAGTTATATGACGAGAGAAAATCTATGGAGGCGAGAAAATGGATAACTGTTGCAGCAAATGCGGCGGAAAAATGGTGACAGGTTACTTGATGGCAGGAACTTGGCTTGCCGAATTTACTCCGCTGTGCGACGAAAAGAAATTAAAACGCAGGCACTTAAAAGTGCTTTGCGATACCTGTGTTGAGTGCGGGAGCATTGAAAATATCCGTGCAGAAAAAACAGCAATCTTGAAATAGCCATTGACGAACAAGCGTTCTATATGCTATACTATATTCTGCTCTCATAGCAGAGTCCACAACTGAATATCTGAAATGAAACACAAGGCAGCCGCCGTAAAAGAGATTGCGGCTGCGCCGCTCCTGTTGCTGAGTCTGCCAGCGGGGCGGAAAAAGCAGACAATGAAGGTTTCTGAATAACAGAGCCGGTACATAGTTTCATCAAAGATATGGCGAGAGATCATCTCCCGCTGATTTGATGTGCTGTGTACCGGCTCTTTTTGTCGTTATAGCCGCCGTTCACAAAAAGTTTACAAAATTTTTTCGTGCAAACGGCAAAAAAGTTCCCAGTTGATTATTATTGAGGGGGTTAATAAATGAGCCTTCTTGCTGCCTACCTATTGAGGGGCAAATTGAAAACTGAATGACCGTCCGAATGGGATATGACCTTGCGATGACCTCTCCGGCAGGGAGTGAGCGAGGCAACGCTGCGGTGAGATTCCGGGGCAGGAATAGAAAAACGACATTCGGAGAAAACGGCAAACAATCTGCAAATTTTTCAAGAAACAGTTCCGTTTTACACCCGTGATTTCTCCTATTTATGGGGAAAGCTGTTTTACGGTCAAGACCGCAGATTTTCGCAGAGTTCCTTTTGCAGAAACGCTGGACGGCCCCGGCATCGTCTACGGCGTTTCCATTAGAAAATCCTTAAATTCTGCCGGTCTTGAACGGGCCTTTTTCCGGTAAAAACGGGCCTTCTACAAATGCGATCCGAAATGAGGTGAAATTCAAAATGATTACAGGAATCAAGAAGAAAAACAAGCTGACCGAGATATGGTTTGACGAAACCGGCAGCGCTGTCACCATCCGTACTTACAACACCGACCTGAAAAATCGATTGGCGGCGTATGCGGCAAAATATCCCTCCCACTGTCGCCTGACGGACGATGACGAGTGCGGCTGCCTGACCTTCGAGATAGACCGCCGACGATTCTCCGTCCGGCTGACCGCTCCCTATTCCGAGGACAGGCGCAGCGAAGCCAAGGAGACGATGACCGCCGTTAATCAGCGGAGACAAAATGACAATTTCAAGAAGTCGCTATGACCGAGAGGTGCTGTCCACAGGAATAACAAGCATATTTCTTCTGCTCCTCCTACCGCAAGAACTCCGAGGTCTGCACCGCCCACTATATCCGTGAAAAAGTCGTGGAGCAGATCGTTCTGGAGAGTATGCAGCGTATTCTCTTGAATGTGCAGGCCTTTGAGAAGGAGTTCGCCCGCAAGCAGATGGACTGCTACACGGAGGACAAGAAGAAGCTGCTTGCCGCCAAGCGCCGGGAACTGATCAAGGCGAAGAAGTGCATTGCGGAGATTGATGCCCTGATCCAGAAAATCTACGAGGACAACGCCAGCGGAAAGCTATCTGACGAGCGCTACGCCACTCTGTCCCTGTCCTATGAGGAGGAGCAGAAAACGCTGAAGGCTGCCGTCCCGGAGATGCAGGCGTATCTGGAAATCGAAACGGATAAGACCGAGAGCTTGCAGCGGTTCATCCAGAAAGTCAAACAGGTCACAGAGCTGAAGACCCTGACCCCGGAGCTGATCCACGAGTTCGTGGACAAAATCGTGGTGTATGCGCCCAGATACCTTGACAGCAAGCGGGTGCAGCTTTTGGACATCTATTACGGCGGCGTGGGTATCCTCCACGAGCTAACCCCAGAGGAAATGGAAGAAGCCTTCCAGCAGCACCTCACCCAGCGCAACAAAGAGAAAACGGCATAGCCGCAAGGGTTACACCGTTTCCGAAAACTTATTAAACTGAGATACAAGAGCCACCTTGGGGCACCTTCCTTACGGAGGGTGCCCCGATGGGCGGGGATGTTGACAAAACCACGGATGTGGGGTATAGTATAGGCACAAAGGGTGCTGCCAGTAGACGGCTCCCCAAAGATTCAGGCTAAGAAGTAACCGTTGCTTTGGAGAGGGCGGTTACTTCTTGTCATTATGATCAATAATCCCAATTATCAGGGAGATCAAAGCCACAAGGAATGTACAGAACTCAATGAGACTCGGCCATGAAACCATGTGTGCGCACCCCCTTCCTATTTCAAGGGGGCAAAAGAAGTGGATTACCCCCGAATGGGGGAACCGCCTATCGGGGTACTGACAGCACCACAGACAGAGTAACACAGGATTTGACAGATTGCAAGGGGAAATAAACACAAACCGGGGCACGGCGTGCTGCAAAGGCGGTCGTGTCCCGGTTTTTCATTTTATCGAATGGCCTCCGTAATGGTGCCGCCGCCCAGAACCATGTCGCCCTGGTAGAGGACCACCGCCTGACCGGGGGTCACGGCCCGCATGGGTTCGGTGAACTCCACCCGGGCAAAGCCGTCCGCTTCCGGAATGACCCGGGCGGGCTGCTCAAACTGACTGTGGCGGATTTTGACGGTAACGTCCGCAGGGGCGGTCAGTTCCGGGAAGGGGAACCAGTTCCAGTCATTTGCCCGGAGCCCCCGGGAAAACAGGGCGCTGTTGGGGCCTACCGTAACGGTATTGGCCTGCATATCTTTCCGGCACACATAGACCGGTTCCCCCATGGCAAGCCCTAAGCCCTTGCGCTGCCCAATGGTATAGCGGACAGCCCCCCGGTGTTGCCCCACAACATGGCCGGCTTCGTCCAGAAAATCGCCGGGAGCATAGTGCTTGCAGGTGTAGCGCTCCAGAAAGGCGATGTAGTCTCCGCCCGGTACGAAACAGATATCCTGACTGTCATGCTTCCGGGCTGTGACGAAGCCATGCTCCGCAGCAATGGCCCGGACCTCCGGCTTGGTCAGACTGCCCAGAGGAAACAGGGTATGGGCAAGCATATCCTGGGTCAGACAGTAGAGAAAGTAGGTCTGATCTTTGGTTCTGTCCGCGGCCTTATACAATAGATACCGGCCGCTCTCCGGGTCCTGATGGATCTGGGCGTAGTGGCCGGTGACCACGTACTGGCAGCCCAGTTCCCGGGCACGGCGCAGCAGAGCGCCGAATTTCAGATAGCGGTTGCAGTCAATGCAGGGACTGGGGGTGTCGCCCCGCTCATAGCAGCGGACGAATTTATCCATGACCGTCTCCCGGAAGGTATCCTGAAAATTAAAGGTATAGTGGGGCATCCCCATCCGGCGGGCCACGCTTTTCGCGTCTTCCACATCGTCCAGGGAACAGCAGGTGCTCTGCTGATCCTCCCCCAGAACATCATTGCTGAACAGCCGCATGGTGGCTCCAACGCAGTCGTAGCCCGCCTGCTGGGTCAGAAATGCGGCCACGGAGCTGTCTACGCCGCCGCTCATGCCAATCAGTGCTTTCTCCATAATATAAAGATCTCCCGGTGCTGTACATAGCTTTTTTTCGGAGTATAGCAAGCGGGGGAGGAAAAGTCAAGGCGGATCGGCGCCGCGATGCAATTTGAAAATTACAAAATTGTTATTGTTTTGGCGGAAATTGGAAGATAATGGACGGAATCCTCGAAAAAAGACATCGAAAAGAAAAACGAAGAAACAAAAGGGTTACAAATATGTAATTATTTTGAAATTAGGGGTTGCAATTTGTAATCATCTCTGTTATAATACCAGTAAATTTAGAAACCATGAGGGGAAGTGTCCCATGAAGAATCGATTCCTCTGCGGTTTGCTGGCGGTTTGTTTGCTGGTGGTGATGCTTCCGGCCACGGTAACAAGCGCCTCCGCAGACGCAAAGCAGACGGTCAGCGAAAACCTGATCACCGTACTGAAACAGCTGGAGGGCTTCCGGGCCAGCGCCTATGTCAGCGGCGGCCAGTGGAGCATCGGCTACGGTACGGCAGGCAGTCCCGGCCAGACCATTACGGAAGCAGAGGCAGACAAGGCCCTGCGTGCCCATCTGGAAACGGTGGAGACGAAAATCAACACCTTCGCCGCAAAGTGGAACCTGAGCTTTTCCCAGCAGCAATTCGACGCGCTGGCGAGCTTCTCTTATAATGTGGGTACCGGCTGGATGAATTCCTCCGGACGGCTGCGGGACGCCATTACAAGCGGCGCCGCCGAAGAGAAATTCCTCTTCGGCATGAGCCTTTGGGCCAACAATGGAGCTTCCCCGGATCCGGGCCTGCTCCAGAGACGCATGGCAGAGGCGGACATCTATTTGAACGGCGTCTACGGCAAGAAGAGCGGCACCTATACATACACCATCTTCGATGCCAACGGCGGCACCCCGGGAAGTGGGGGCGAGGATAAGATGCAGGGCTACCGCAGAAACGGATCCACCCAGATTCTGGTGGCGGATCCAAGTCTCAGCGGCTACACCTTCGCAGGCTGGTACACCCAGCGCAGCGGCGGCACCAGAGTAACGGCCCTGGACAGCTCCACCGCGGGCGTTACCCTTTATGCCCAGTATTCTTCCAATGGTTCTTCCGGCTGGGTCAGCGGCTCGGATCCGGAGGGCAGCGATGGAACGAACACCGTCATTGCCGAAGGCACCGTCAAGTGCACCTCCTATGTGAATGTCCGCAAGGGACCCGGCACGAACTACACCATTCTGGCCCGGGCCACAGCCGGAACCAAGGCGGAGATATACCAGACCAAATGGGTAGGCGCATCCCAATGGGGGCGGATGTCCAATGGCTGGATTTGCATGGACTATGTGACGCTGAACTCCGGTTCCAATACCGGAAGTTCCGAGAAGACCTCCGGTACCGTAACGGGCAGCAATGTGAATGTCCGCAGCGGCGCGGGAACGGGATACGGTATTGTGGGCCGGAAGAATTCCGGCGAGACCGTAACGGTCTATGAACGAAAAACCTCCGGCGGCCTGAATTGGGGCCGGATCGGGGACGGCCAATGGATCTGCCTGGCCTATGTCCGGCTGGAAAGCAGCGGAACGGAAACCCCGCAGCCCGGCAGCGAATCCAATTCCTCCGTCAGCGGCGACGGCACCACGGCGGTGCAGAACACCGGAACAGTGAAAACCACCACCGGACTGAATGTCCGCAGCGGCCCCGGCACCGGCTACGCGAGGATCAAGACCCTGAGCCCCGGTACGGCGGTGTCCATCTATGAGTACCGAACCGTGGACGGTGTGAAATGGGGCCGAATTCAGACAAGCCAATGGGTCTGCATGACCTACGTGTCCCTTTCCGCACAGGCCTCCGGCGAGGAGAACTGGACGGGAACGGGGACCGTCACCAGCAGCACGAACCTGAATGTCCGTTCCGGACCCGGAACGAATTACGCAAGAGTGGGCCAGCTGACGCCCGGCACAAAGATCGAGATTACAGAGCAGACAAAGGTCTCCGGGACCTCCTGGGGTAAGACAGCCCAGGGCTGGGTCTGTATGAGCTACGTCAAAATGGGCTGAAGCCCAATGGAATTAAATGGAATAATGGAATAACAGCAAAATGGATTGGAGGACAAACATCATGAAAAAAAGTTTTGAACGCGCCCTTTCGGGACTGCTGGTTTTGGCAATGCTCATTGCCATGCCTGTAGCCGCGATGGCGGACGGCGGCAGCACCGTCGTGAATCCCGTGAGCGTTTCCCCGCTCTGCGATCATGACTACACCCATGCCGGTACGACGCTGAATTTGAGCAAGGCGTCCGTAACGGCGCCCACCTGCACTGCGGCGGGCTATACCAAGTATACCTGCACCAAGTGCGGCCAGGTTGTCTATGACAATTTCCAGGCCCCTACCGGCCACGACTACAGCAAGGTCACCGTGAACAGCAACGGAACCAAGACCTTTGCCTGCGTCAAGGGCGATGCCAGCTATACCCTGCTGACGGAGACCGAGGGAAACGGCCACAGTCATGATGGAACTGTGGATAATACCAAGGTTTCCTCTACGAAGTCCGTCTCTCCGGTTCCCGGCATCACCTATGTGGTGAGCGAATACACATGCAGCCTGGAGGACGCCAACGGTGTCGCCGGTAATGGCTGCGGCTATAAGCAGGTTATGTATGTGGCCACTGCTGCTGAAAACCACCACAGCTATGCGTCTCATACGTTTGGCCCCTGGCGGTATGTGACCGATCCCACCGAGAAGAAGAACGGCGTCGCCGAGCATAGCTGCACCACCTGCGGCTTTACGGAGAAGGTCCTGACCCCCATGCAGACCGCTCAGGCGAAGGTCGGCCGGATCAATAAGGACCTGGTCAATGCCTATTCCGCCTCCACCGGCGACACCGTAGCGCTGCTGCTGGCCAAGGGCACGACCTTTGACTATGCCAATGAACTGGAAAACGGCCGCTACCGTGTTACCAATCTGAAGGACGTCAACAGCGGCAGCACGAATACCGGTACATACTATGTGAACCCCGCGGACGTGGAAGTGAATCCCGGTTCCGTGCCTCTGACCACCGCTTATGGCGGCCTGCAGGAAATCGTGAAGATCCTGACGGACGGTCAGGTTAATGTCCGGGCCGGTACGAGCAGCACCAGCGCCGTGAAGTACTCCGTCGCCAACGGCACGACTCTGGAGGTCTACCGTGTGGAGACGGTGGGTACAGAGCGCTGGGGCCGGGTCAGCAGAACCGCCAATGAGTGGATTCTGCTGAATCAGAGCTACCTGAGCGAGACCACCGCTTTCGGCTTCGGCAGCCAGCTGTCCGCTCTGGACAGTGCGGACCCCGTAGCGAAGAAAATCGCGGACACCGGTACGGTGGTCAGCGCTTCCACCATTATCGTCTACAAGGATACGGACACCAGCAAGGGCACCGTTGGCACGCTGCCTAAGAAAACCAAAGTCACCTTCTACTACCAGACGGATACCGCGGGCAAGGAAGTCTCTCCTTTTTCCGAGAAGAACGGCGTGGCCTGGGGCTATCTGGATAAGGACGAGGCCAAGCGCCTGGGTCTGTCCGACGCCGGCTATGTGGATCTGAAAACCATCCATCTGGCCTCCGATCCCAACCCCGCGCCCAGCGACAATCCCGGCGTAATTGCCACCGGCATCGTCACCAGTTCCATCAACCTGCGGGTCCGCAGCGAACCCAAGATCAGCGTCCTGAATCAGATCGGCTCCCTGCCCACCGGCACCAATGTGGAGCTGCTGGAGATCGGCGATTACAACGGCGCAAGCTGGGGCCGGATCAATTACAAGGGTAAGACCGGCTGGATCTGCATGACCTATGTCCAGATTCAGAAGAACAATACCAATAGCGGCTCCAATAACAGTACCGCCGCAGCCAAGGAAAACGGCACTGTTGTCAACTGCTCCGTGGCCGTCAACGTCCGTGACGCCGCCAAGATCCAGGGCCGCCTGGTGACCACCATCGGCGTGGGCAAGCGCGTGGCCATTACCAAGCTGGAAAACGGCTGGGGCCTGGTGGACGGCAAAGGCTGGGTATACATGGACTATGTCAAGCTGGATGCCGGCGCCGAGAATGAGATCAAGAACGGCACCAACAACGGCAGCAGCGGTTCCAACAACCCTGTAAAGACTTATACAGGCGTCAGCGCTCTGGGCGAGGTCACGGCTGAGACCATGACCGTCTACAAGGAAGCTGTGGCAAAGCCCGGCACCGAGCTGCTGAAGCTGGTAAGGGGCAACACCTTCGTCATCTCCGACCGTACCATTATCAACAATGAGATCTGGTTCAAGACCACGGTTGGCTCCGTCACCGGTTGGGCCCAGGGCGGCGCTTTCGACGACGGTACCCAGAAGCCTGCAAACGTGACCCTGCCTACCCTCAGCGGCACCGTCTCCGTTACAACGCTGAACGTTTACACGAATCACTCCGCTGACAGCACTGTGAAGGATGTGCTGGGCGTCAATACCGCTGTGAAGGTGGATGCCCAGTGGACCGACGGTGTCTACGTCTGGGGCAAGCTCAGCAGCAATCAGGGCTGGGTCCAGATGCACAACCTGAAGCTGGATGTGCCTGAATCCAATGTCGTCACCGGCGTCTCTGTGGGCAATACCCCCATTACCGGCACGACCAAGGCGGAGACCCCTGTCTACTCTGCGGCCAATAACAACACCATTCTGCTGAAGCTGGCTAAGAACCGGACCGTCACAGTCACCGATTGGTACAAGAACGGGGCCACCCTGAGAGGCAAGATTACCGACGGCAGCATCGTGGGCTGGATTGATCTGGCAAACATCGACCAGAATGCCGTGGAGGCCACCGTCAGCGAAGATATTATCTACCTGTACACTACGGCCGGCGATTTGACCACCAAGTCTACCCTGTCTAAGCGGCAGAATGAGAAGATCTCCGTAATCGAGCGGACTCTGGTTGACGGCAAGACCGCCTGGGGCCAGATCTCCGTAAAGTCCGCCTCCGGTATGCCCAACTACTACTGGATCAACCTGGCGGGCACCAGCCTGACTGCCAGCGTCAATAACAACAACGGCAGCAACAATAATAACAGCAATAACAATAATAACGGCAATAACAATACCAACAATGGCGGAAGCACCAACAACGGCGGCACGACCACCGCTGCTACCGGCACCATTGTCAATGCGGACGAGGTCAATGTCCGTTCCGCCGCCGGCGTTGCCAATGCCAAGGTCACGACCCTGAAGCGGGGCACCCCGGTCACTGTTTATGAGCAGAAGACTGTGGACAACGCCCTGTGGGGCCGCATCGACCAGGGCTGGGTCGCCATGCAGTATGTGGATCTGAGCTCCAAGGCCAATAACGGCACCACCAGCACGGTTCCCAGCGGCAGCCTGTCCGGCAACTCCATCCTGACCACCGTACCCACCGGCGCCATCGGCGTAGGTTTCGTCAACACCAAGAATCTGGCCGTCCGCAACGGCGCGGGTCAGGGCTATACCCAGACCGCGACCTTGCCCCTGTACACCAATGTGGTCATCTATGAGCACGTTCTGAAAGGCGGCATGATTTGGGGCCGCTGCGATCAGGGCTGGATCTGCACCAGCTATGTGACCTACACCGGTACCAGCGTCACCGGTTCCGGCACTGCCGGTACCATTGCCCGCTGCTTCTACACTGCCAATGTCCGTTCCGCTCCCGGCGTGGGCAACGCCCTGGTCGGCAAGGTCATGGTAAACTCCCGGGTCGAGATCCTGGAGCAGAAGCAATACAGCGGCGAAACCTGGGGCCGTACCAGCCTGGGCTGGATCGCCATGCAGTATGTGCTGGCAGACGGCACCATTCCTACTCCTTGATACCACTCCATTCCATTCCATTTGCCGGCGCGCCTTCGGGCGCGTCGGCACCATTTTTTATGCGGACGGATATTTTGTGAAAAAAACTGTGGAAAAGCTGTGAAAACTGTGCTAGAATGTAGCGCAGAATTCTATGCGCGCAGGAGCGCACGCGGGAGCTGAGGACATGGAGCATTCCGGACTGTATTACGGTGCGGTATATCATATAGAAAACGTCCCGCCGGAACAGATCCGGGAGGACCTGGCCGCCATGGAGGCGGCGGAGATGAATGTTGTCTGCTTTGAGGGCGCCGGCTGGCAGAGCTGGGAGCCGGAAGCGGGCCGCTTTGCGTTGGAACAATTGGAAACGGTGCTGCGGCTGTGCCGGGAAACGGCGCTGGAGGCTGTTATTGCCGTGCCCGGATGGCCGGTGCCGGAACGCTTGAAGGGCGCATCCGAGGAAGAAATCTTTTCTTCCAATCTGGGACTGCTGGAAAAGCTGAAGGCCCTTGGGGCAGAGTATGAGGCGACGGCCTTCCAGGTGGACGGCAGACAGCCGTCTGGAAGCGCGCTCGCCAGGTTCCAGACGGCGTATTTGCAGGAGCGCGGCTGTTCCGTGACGGCCCTTTCGCCGCTGGAAAGCGCGGCGGATCCCTTTCTTCAGACCGGTGCCCAGCACTTTGGCTGCGGTATTTTCCACCCGGCAGGTCTGAAAAATACGGGTTCTTCCCTGAATTTTCAGGGCGACATGGCAAGATGCGCCCGGGGCGGAAATTTTCTGGTGGCACAGACCCAGAGTCGGGGCAGCCTGGGACAGCTGCCCTACCCGGGCCAGCTGCGGCTGGCGGCGTTTCACCATGTGGCCTCCGGCGCGGACGGGGTGTGCTACCGGCCATGGCATTCAACCCCGGACAGCGACTGTCAGGGAATCATCGGCTACGATGGTGTTCCGGGAAGAATATACAATGAAATCGAAAGGGTCGGCCGGGAGTTTGCGCGGCTGGGCAGCCATATTACGCGGCTGCGCAAGCGCAGCCGTGTGGCGGTGCTGGTCAGCCCGGAAAGCGCCAGACGTATGCCCAAACTGGGGGAAAAGAGCTACGACGACTACCTGCAATGGGTGTGCGACAGCTTTTACCGCCTGAATATAGAGGTGGACCTGATCCCGGATAGCCTGCGGGACTTTTCGGGATATGCCCTGGTGGTGACGCCCTGCCTGTACTGCGCCTCGGAAGCGCTGATCGGGGCCCTGCGGGACTTTGTGACCCAGGGGGGCTGTCTGCTCTCCACCTTCCGCAGTTTTTTCGCGGATGAAAAGGGGCGTGTACGCACTGCACGGCGGCCCTACGGAATGACAGATGTCTTCAGCATGTCCTGTTCGGAGTTTACCATTCCGGAGGAGGTTTGCCTGCCGGAGTATGTTTCCGAGGTGTCGGATTATATGGAGCTGCTGGAGCCGGAGGACGCCATGGGTCTGGCAATTTATGACAGCCCTGCCTGGCGGGGCATACCCGCGGCCTGCTGCAGCCGATTTGGCAGAGGACAGGCGGCCTATTTCGGCTGCTACAGCGAGGATGGCTTTGAGCCGGTGCTGCTGCGGCTTCTGGCCATGTGGCATATTCCCGTGCCGGAAAGCGCATGGCCTGTGGTCCAGAAGCGCGGCACAAATAAGGACGGAAAAAGCGTTACTTTTTTGCTGCATTACAGTCCGGCGTCCCGGGTGGTGCCCAGTCCGGCCACGGGGACGGAGCTGTTCTCCGGAAAGCATCTGGACGAGGGGGAGCCGCTGGAACTGAAGGGCTGGGATGTAAAGATTTTGGAGGGAGACCTATGAGCAGAGCAGATGAACTCTACAAGGCCACATGCCGGGACATTCTGGAAAACGGCTTTTCCGATGAGAAGCTGGAAGTCCGTCCCCATTGGGCAGACGGCACCCCGGCCCATACGATTAAAAAGTTCGGCGTGGTGAACCGGTATAATCTGGCGGAGGAATTCCCCATTATGACTCTGCGCCGGACCTACTGGAAAAGCGCCGTGGATGAGCTGCTGTGGATCTGGCAGAAAAAGTCCAACCGCATTGCGGATCTGGGCAGCCACGTCTGGGATGAGTGGGCAGGAGAAGACGGTACCATCGGCAAAGCCTATGGTTACCAGCTGGGGCTGAAGCACCGGTATAAAGAGGGAATGTTCGACCAGGTGGATCGGGTGCTGTATGATCTGAAGCACAACCCGGCATCCCGGCGAATTCTGACCAATATCTATAATTTTGAAGATCTGCACGAAATGAACCTGTACCCCTGCGCCTATTCCATGACCTTCAACGTGACGGGGGACACGCTGAACGCCATTCTGAACCAGCGCTCCCAGGATATGCTGACGGCCAACAACTGGAATGTGGTGCAGTACGCCGTGCTGACCCATATGATGGCCCAGGTATCCGGCTTGAAGGTGGGCGAGCTGGTCCATGTGATCGCCGACTGCCATATCTACGACCGGCACATTCCCACCGTCAAGGCCATGCTGGAACTGGACGGTTTTGAGGCGCCGAAGTTCTCCATGGATGAAAGCGTTACGGATTTCTATGCCTTTACCAAGGATTCTTTCCGCCTGGAAAACTATCGGTATCATCCATTCAATTTTGAGATCCCCATGGCGATCTGAGGCGGCCTATGGAACTGATTGTAGCGGTTTATGAAGACTGGGGCATCGGGAAGGACGGTACCCAGCCCATCGCCCTCAGCGCCGACCGGAAATTTTTCCGGGAGACCACAAGGGGCTGCATGGTCATCGCGGGACGCCGGACGGTGGAGGATTTCCCCGGGAAAAAGCCCCTGCCCGGCAGGGAAAATGTGCTTCTCACAAGGCAGGGCGGGGACTATCCGGGCTTTACCCTGTGCGAAAATGTGGAAAAAGTTCTGGAGCTGGCGCAAAAAGCCCCCCGGGCCATGGTTATCGGCGGGGGGAGCGTATACCGGCAGCTGCTGCCCTATTGTGACAGAGCCTATGTTACAAAGCTGAAAACCCATGTGGAATGCGATACCTGGTTTCCTGATCTGGACGAAAGCCCGGAGTGGAGACTGGCGGAAACCCTGGACAGCGGGGAAGAGAACGGCATAGGCTTTGAATTCTGCCTGTACGAGAGAATTGAGGTGGGCAATCAGTGAAGCGCTTTCGGCATTTTGGCTCTGCGGTGCTCTTTTGTGTGATACTGGTGCTGCTCATCGAGGCTTTCTCTTGGGTTTTTCTGCCAAAGGACAATACCCGGGAGGCGGGGGTTGAGGATTTTATCAGCAATGCCTTTTTAGGAGAACCGGAGCAAAGTCTGGATGTGCTGGTCCTGGGGGACAGCGTGCCCAAATTCGGTATGATTCCAGCGGTGCTTTGGAACGAGTGCGGCTATACCTCTTACGTCTGCGCTACGGCGGGAAAATCCCTGCCCAAGGCGCTGGAACTGATGGAACAGTTTATGGAACGACAGTCTCCCAAGGTGGTGCTGCTGGAGACGCACCTGTTTTTCCGTCCGGTGGATCCCAACTATGACGCACAGCTGAGGCTGGAACGGATATTCCCGCTGCTGCGGTATCACAGCAATTGGAAGGATGTTTCACTAAAGCAGATGCTTCACCGGGTAGACTATACCTGCACTACACCGGAGAAGGGGTACTATCTATGTAAGCTGATCGAGCCGGCGGATGCGTCGCATTATATGGTGCCTTCGGATGAGAGCATACAGCTCAATCCGTCGACCTTTCCGTATGTCCGTAAAATCATGGAGCTTTGCCGGGAAAAAGACAGCCAGCTGGTGCTGTTCAGCATACCGAGCACTGAAAATATGGATATGCCCCGCAGCAAGGCTCTGGCGGCATTCGCCGAGGAAAACGGACTGCCCTATCTGGATATGGATTTGCATACCGAAGAAATTGGCATTGACTGGTCCATCGATACGGCAGACAAGGGTGATCACCTGAACTTCTGGGGTGCTAAAAAGGCGACGAAGTACCTGGGGACTTATCTGGAAGACCTGAAGCTACTGACGGATCATCGCCAGGATCCTGCCTTTGAACAGTGGAACACGGATCATGATACCTTCATGGCCCAGGCCTACGCAGCTTATGGAAATACAGACTATAATCCCATTGAGGAATAAAGAAATTCCCTGCTCCCATCTTGAGGGCAGGGATATTATTTATGCCATTGCCGCCGCCGGACGGCGGGAGAGCATCTGGGCGACGCAGCAGCTGACGGAGAAGGCGTAGGCCGCGTCCCGGAGGATGTTGGGAGTGGTGCGCAGGTATTCGCAGTGATTCTTCTGAATGGTGTCCATCACGGAATGATAGGGCTTCCGGGGGGACGTGTTGTGAGATTTCAGGAACTCCAGAAAATAATCCTGCAGGGCGGCCTCGTAGACCTTGTGCTCGCGCAGATCTGTGGGAAAGCTGGCATTATGGGCATAGGTGAAAGCGTCAACGGTGTAGTGGATCAGCTTTCCGGCAGTGTAGTAGTCCAGGCAGTTCCAACTGGGCTTGTTTTCCAGGTGCCGTGCGATCCGGGACATGTATTTTTTGGCGTTCTCATAGTTGTGTCCCCGGAGCCACTGGGCACGGATGGAGCCTTTGAAGTAGGTGGCGAAGTTTCGGTCCGGCTCAATACAGCCCAGCAGAAAAGCCCGGCGGTACACGGGGGGAATATGAGGAAAATAGACGCCTGCAAGATAAGCGCCTATCTGACGGTGGCTTTTTCCGCGCATGGGGTGCCTCCTTTGCTCATTGTTTCTGCCGCCCATTATAGCACAGACCCGGAAAAAAGTGTGAACAACAAAGTATTATCTTTTTCTTAAGTCCTCGGTAAATTTCACGGAATTTTTGGAAGCAATGCCCTTCTTTGCGTTTATTCGACAGAACAGGGGAACTATAATAGCCCTGCAAGCGAAAAAAGAGGGGAGAAAAACCGATATGAAAGAGTTCCTGTATGAATTTGCGACGCTTCTGCTGGCAACGGTTCAGGCGGCATGGCTTGTGTGGATCAGCACGGTGTTTGTACGGTAATCGGAAAAAATTGTGGTTGTAATAATCCCCCGGACGTAGTATAATAGGAAAAGTCAGTAATTTTTCTCGTTCGGGGGATAGATACATGAACAAGAATAAGGAGATATCCGCCTACTTAAAGCCCGGATGCCATGTGCATCTGGTTGGTATCGGCGGTGTATCCATGCGGCCGCTGGGACTGGTGCTGAAGGGCATGGGAATGACGGTTTCCGGCTCGGATATGAGTTCCTCCGTGTCTACGGATGAGCTGATCGCCCATGGCATCCATGTGGATATCGGTCACAGTGCCAAGAATATAGAGGGGGCAGACTGCATCATCCGCACTGCCGCCGCCCATAACGATAATCCGGAGATCGCCGCTGCCCGTGCCGCGGGCATTCCCGTTTTTGAGCGGGCTCAGGCATGGGGCGAGATTATGAAGTCCTATAAAAACGCCATCTGCATTTCCGGAACCCACGGCAAGACCACTACCACTTCCATGATGACGCATATCCTTATGGAGGCGGGAAGGGACCCCACAGTCATGATCGGCGGCTACCTGCCGCTGCTCCATGCGGGCCACCGGGTAGGCAAGGGCGATACCATTGTGCTGGAAAGCTGCGAGTATTGCGATTCCTTCCTGAATTTCTACCCCACACTGGCTGTTGTGCTGAATGTGGAGGCGGATCACTTGGATTACTTCAAGGATCTGGCGGACATCCAGAAGTCCTTCCATAAATTTGCCGGAATGGCCTCCGACGGGGTCATTGCCAACGGCGACGACCCGCATACAGTTCAGGCTCTGGAGGGCATCCCCTATGTGTCCTTTGGCCTGGGAGAGACGAACCGGGTTCGTGCGGCAAACATCAGCGCGGACTGGAGACACTTTGACGTGCTCTGCGACGGCAAGCCCTACTGCCATATGGATCTGGGCGTACTGGGCAAGCACAACACCATGAACGCTCTGGCTGTGGCGGCGACTGCCTGGTATATGGGCATCCCCGGACAGCAGGTGACCGACGGTGTGAAGGCTTTCCACGGCGCGGGCCGCCGGATGGAATACAAGGGCGAGTATAACGGCGCCAAGGTCTATGACGACTACGCCCACCATCCTGATGAGCTGCGGGCCACGCTGGAAGCTGTCCGGAGTCTGGGAGATCACCGGGTGGTTCTGGCGTTCCAGCCCCATACCTATACCCGCACCAAGCTCCTGATGGATGATTTCATCCGGGAGCTGAAAAAAGCGGATGTGGTGGTTCTGGCGGAGATCTATGCCGCCCGGGAGAGCAATACCATTGGCATTTCCTCCGCGGATCTGGCAGCCCGGATTCCGGGCAGTGTCTACTGCGAGACGCTGCAGGATGTGACCGCCTGCCTGCGGAGCATCATTCAGCCCGGCGATATTGTGCTGACCATGGGCGCGGGTGATATTTTCCGGGCCGGTGAAGCGTTGCTGGCAGGAGCGGAAAGTGAGGAAAAGGTATGAAAAAGCTCAGCGTATGCGTGCTGTTCGGCGGCAGAAGCCCGGAGCATGAGGTGTCTCTACGCAGCGCCGAATCGGTACTCAACAATATGGATCCGGAGAAATACAACATTTTCCCTGTGGGCATTACCAAGTCCGGCAGCTGGATGCTCTATGGCAGCCGGGACTATTCCAAGCTGCCCAGCGGCGAGTGGGAGCATTGCCCGGAGAACCGGCAGGCGGCCATTTCCCCCATCCGGGGTCAGGGTCTGCTGAATTTTGAGGGCGATTGCGTGGTGCGGGAGCGCATTGATGTGGTGTTCCCTGTGCTGCATGGCGAAAATGGTGAGGACGGCGCCATTCAGGGCCTGCTGCAGCTGGCGGGCATTCCCTATGTTGGCCCCCACGTTGCGGCCTCTGCGGTTTCCATGGATAAGACCCTGACCAAGCTGGTGGCGGATAACGCGGGAATCCCACAGGCTGCCTGGGCACTGGTGCGCCGCCGGGACCTGGGGACCAGACTGGAGGGAACTCTGGACAGTCTGGAAGTGAAGTTCCGGTATCCCATGTTCGTGAAGCCTGCCGGTACCGGCTCCTCCGTAGGCGTTTCCAAGGCCAGAGACCGTCAGGCTCTGGCGGCGGCACTGGAGGCGGCCGCCGGGTTTGATGATAAGGTGCTGGTGGAGGAGTACATTCAGGGTAAGGAAATCGAAGTTGCCGTTATGGGCAACGAGAGTCCTATGGCCTCTGTCTGCGGTGAGATCGATTCCGGCGCGGACTTCTATGATTACGATGCCAAATACATTACGGATACCTCCATTGCCTATATCCCCGGCCGCATTTCTGAGGAGTCCTCCGAGCAGGTGCGGGATATGGCCGTAAAGGTCTACCGCGCCATCGGCTGTCAGGGCATGAGCCGGGTGGACTTCTTCGTGACGGAGGAGGGGAGAGTGGTCTTCAATGAGATCAACACCATTCCCGGCTTCACTTCCATCTCCATGTACCCCAAACTCTTCGGGGCCAGCGGCATTCCCTATGGCGCTCTGATCGATCAGCTGCTGAAGCTGGCGCTGGAGGCCTGAGCATGAAGCAGAATGTTGTCCTGCGCATTCAGGGACGGCAGACCTATGGGAATCAGGAGCCGGAGGTCATCGAACTGGTCACAGACGGCACCATGGAATTCCGGAACGGGGGTTGGGACATTTCCTATGAGGAAAGCGCGCTGACCGGTATGGAAGGCGTGACGACCACCTTCCGGGTGGAACCCGGAAAGGTGACGCTGCTGCGGTCCGGGAAACTGTCCTCCGCCATGGTCTTTCAGGAAAATGTGCCCCATGATTCCCTGTACCAGCTGGAATTTGGCGCTTTGCTGATGACGGTCAAAGCCACAAGGGTCTTTTACGATTTGGTGCCGGACGGCGGTATGGTAGATCTGGTCTATGAGATATGCATTGAGAACACCGAGGCCGGCGTGATCGACTACCATCTGGATATCCGGAGTAAAGAATAATTTTGCCACCCTGTCAGGCACGTTTGTGCCCGGCAGGGCTTTTTTTATGCCGGGTCTGCCAAAATCATGTCCAGATCCTGTTCCACCATATGCCTGTATTTGAACGTGAAGTGGATGTCCGGCACATATCCGGGGATGACCTCCGGAAAGAAAACGTTGCCCCATTGGAAGCCCCAAAGGTGCGCCAGCTTAAAGCCTACGGTTTCCAGGTATGCGTAGAAATCCTGAACCTGCATGGCAAGCGCCTGCTGCTCCGGCGAGAACTGCCGGATGGCGGTGCAGATGGCCCTTTCGGCAAGACGCACCCCCGGGAGAACTGCCAAACGGCTTTCTCCGTGAAGCTCCTCATAATCAGCTTGGATCCGGAGCTTGTTCGCAGGATTCCTGCTGCATTCCAGATTCCAGCAGGTTCCTTGCCAGGCAACATAAAGCAGCTTGGCCGCAAGCCGGCTGTCCAGTGCTTCTGTGAAGGCGCTGTCGGATAACCGGAGCTTCGCCTGCGTATAGAGTTGGTATTCCTCGGCATAGCCGGGGTCGAGACGCTCCAGGGTGCTTTTCAGCTTCCTGATAAGCGCGGTGCCGTTAAAATCAAATTTTTCGGTCGACATACAAATGCCTCTTTCCTTAGGATAATTCAGGAGGGAACTGCAGCGAATAACAGCCGATCCTGGTGAATCCATACTATACAGGAAGATGGAGGGCGAAGTCAGTCGAATTATGGAACACGATTATGGATGGTAAACTTTTTTGACCGGTAGAAGTCCAATTCACCCGTTTGTTCACGCTTTCCAATTATATACAAAATAGTTTGCGTAAGCTAACTTCTTTTTTGGAGGTTTCCGCCAAACTTTTCCTTCTCCCTATCAAACCGGTTGACAACTGGGGGATTCCGTTGTATCATCTATGACAGTTAGCGAGAGCTAATTAATTTATGGCCCTTCGATTAGCCTGCGCTAATCGAAATGTAAGTCGATGCAAAGAAAGAAGGGGACAATATGATGCCGCTGACTTTTGCGGACAATGACGCCGTAAATATCATCCGCCGTGTGGGAGGAACTCCGGAAGTGAAGAAGCACCTGGAAAACCTTGGCTTTGTGGTAGGCGGAAATGTGCAGGTCATCAGCCGTCTGGGCGGGAATGTGATCGTCAATGTGAAGGAATCCCGCATTGCTATCAGTGAAGAAATGGCCAGAAAAATCATGATCTGACCGTTTTTGATAACTTCTTATGGTATGTAAATAAGCAGTTAGGAGGAAATAGAATGAAAACTTTGAGAGAAGTTCCCATCGGATCCACGACCAGGGTGGTCAAGATCCATGGCGAGGGCGCTGTGCGCCGCCGTATCATGGACATGGGCCTGACAAAGGGCGTGGAAGTTACCGTCCGTAAGGTCGCTCCCCTGGGTGACCCCATCCAGCTGAACGTTCGTGGCTACGAGCTGTCCATCCGGAAGGCTGACGCCGAAATGGTGGAAGTAGAGTAAGGAGGTTCACAACTTAAATGGAAAACAAGACCATTCGGATTGCTCTGGCGGGCAACCCCAACTGTGGCAAGACCACACTGTTCAATGCCCTGACCGGCTCCAATCAGTTCGTCGGCAACTGGCCCGGCGTTACCGTTGAGAAAAAAGAAGGCAAGCTGAAAAAGCACGATGATGTGATCATCACCGACCTGCCCGGCATTTACTCCCTGTCCCCCTACACTCTGGAGGAAGTGGTCGCCCGTAATTACCTGATCGGCGAGCGCCCCGATGCCATCCTGAACATCATCGACGGCACCAACCTGGAGCGGAACCTGTACCTGACCACCCAGCTGACCGAGCTGGGCATCCCTGTTGTGGTGGCCATCAACATGATGGACCTGGTCAAGAAGGCCGGTGACAAGATCAACGTCCAGGAGCTGAGCCGTCAGCTGGGCTGTCAGGTCGTTGAGATCTCCGCGCTGAAGGGCACCGGCATTCAGGAGGCTGCGGAGGCCGCAATCAAGGCTTCCTCCGGCCCCAAAACCGTTCCCATGCACACCTTCTCCGGCCCTGTGGAGCACGCCATTGCCCACATCGAGGAGGCTGTCCTGCATGCTATGCCCGAGGAACAGCAGCGCTGGTACGCCATCAAGATCTTCGAGCGCGACGACAAGGTTCTGGCTCAGCTGAACATTCCCAAGGAAACTCTGGATCACATCGAGACCGACATCCAGGCCGCCGAGAAGGAGTCCGATGACGATGCCGAGTCCATCATCACCGGCGAACGCTATGTGTACATCGCGGATATCATCAAGTCCTGCTATAAGAAAAAGAGCGCGGCAGGCAGCCTGACGACCTCCGATAAGATCGATAAGATCGTGACAAACCGCTGGCTGGGCCTGCCCATCTTCGCCCTGGTTATGTTCCTTGTTTACTACATCGCCATGGTCACCGTGGGTGCCTCCGCTACCAACTGGGCAAATGACGGCCTGTTCGGCGACGGCTATCACCTGCTTGGCATCGGCACCTCCGCCTATGAGGAAGCGGCCGATGAGTACGGCGACACCAACGAGATCATCGCTGCCCTGGCTGCCGAGTACGGTGACGAGACGACTGAAGCCGCTTTGGATTCCGAGAGCGAGGATTACGATGAGGCCGCTGCCGCTGAGGCTATCGATACTCTGCGTGCCGCTGTTCCTGCCGGTTCCTCCATCGACTACGAGGTCGAAGACGAGGAGACTCTGGCCGTTTCCACCGAGACCGCTTCTTATAAGGATATTGAACATGCTCTGGATGCCTACGGCACCGAGCCTGATCCCGCCGACTACGGCGTGTGGGTCCCCGGCGTGCCTGTGCTGGTGGGCAACCTGCTGGACAGCCTGAACTGTGCCGACTGGCTTTCCGGCCTGATCAATGACGGTATCATTGCCGGTGTGGGCGCTGTCCTGGGCTTTGTTCCTCAGATGCTGGTCCTGTTCTTCCTGCTGGCGATTCTGGAGGCCTGCGGCTATATGTCCCGTATCGCCTTCGTTCTGGACCGGATCTTCCGCCGCTTCGGCCTGTCCGGCAAGTCCTTTATCCCCATGCTGGTGGGCGTTGGCTGCGGCGTGCCCGGTATCATGGCTTCCCGTACCATTGAGAACGAGCGTGACCGCCGTATGACCATTATGACCACAACCTTCATCCCCTGCGGCGCAAAGGTTCCTTTCATCGCCATGATTGCCGGCGCTATCTTCGGCGGCAGCCCCTGGGTCTCCACCGGCGCTTACTTCATCGGAATGGCCGCCATTGTCATCTCCGGTATCATCCTGAAGAAGACCAGAATGTTCGCAGGCGATCCCGCACCCTTCGTTATGGAGCTGCCTCCGTATCACATTCCCACTCTGGGCAACGTTCTCCGCTCCACCTGGGAGCGTGGCTGGTCCTTTATCAAGAAGGCCGGTACCATTATCCTGCTGTCCACCATTCTGGTGTGGTTCACCACTTACTTTGGCTTTACCGCCGACGGCTTCCGGATGCTGACTGAGGAGGAGATGGACCTGTCCATCCTGGCCCGGATCGGCAGCCTGATTGCCTGGATCTTCGCGCCTCTCGGCTGGGGCAACTGGCAGGCCGCTGTGGCTTCCATCACCGGCCTGGTCGCTAAGGAAAATATCGTCGGTACTATGGGCATCCTGTACGGCGCTGCCGGCAATGTCTATGAGACCCTGGCCGCTACCTTCACCTCTGTTTCCGGTATGTCCTTCCTGGTGTTCAACCTGCTGTGCGCCCCCTGCTTCGCGGCCATCGGCGCTATCAAGCGCGAGATGAACAACACCAAGTGGACCTGGTTCGCCATCGGTTATCAGTGCGGCTTTGCCTACTGCATCAGCCTGATGATCAATCAGTTCGGCGGCCTGTTCACCGGCAATGTCAATGTCATCGGTCTGATCGCCGCGCTGGCAGTGCTGGCCTTCATGGTCTACATGCTGGTCCGTCCTTACAAGGAAGCCGATAAGCTGACCGCTAAGGTGTAAATCCTTACAAATGCTGGGGACGGCTCGCCGTCCCCAGTGGTTCTATTTTTAGAAAGGTTTGATTTTTATGGGAACTGTTCTGGTTCTTGCCGTCCTGCTGGCTGTGGTCGGCCTGATCATCAGAGGCATGGTCAAGGACCGCAGGCAGGGCAAATCCTCCTGCGGCGGCGACTGCGCCTCCTGCCACGGCGGATGCAGTCATAAGTGCTGAAAGAAAAACAAACCCGGCTGAGCACTTCACTTTACATTTTGTGAAGCGGGCTGTTTTTTAATATGAATTCTGATAATTTTTTATTTATGTGAGAAATGACAAAAGCCGCCACGGTGCAACTGACAGAATCAGTGCGCACCATGGCGGTTTTCGTGATTCACTTTTTTTAGGCATAGATGAGATCGTTCAAGACAATTTCATCTGACCGATTCCGAATGCTGTTCATCCGGGCAATCCATTCCATTTGATTTTCCACTTTCAACTGCTCGGTAATACCCTCCTGCTGTGCCAGCTGAGAAATAAGCAGTTGTTCCATTTCCCGCGCCTGACGATCAACTTCTTCCAGATGGGAGTTCAGCGTGTTCTCCATAAGCATGATGGTATAAAGTGCCTCACGGTGTTTCCTTAAATAGTTGAAACGCAACATTCCCCAACGGCCTACCTTTGGGCTTTCCGGTGCGACCGGATTGGGGCGATAATAGTCCCCGATAAGCGTATAGGTGATTTCCATATTTGTCCCTCCATTATTTTTGATGGTATACATATTGTGACTTCATTTTTTGAAACCAGCAAATGTACTACAAGCCATAAAACAAATCCGACTGGCTATGGACAAATGCAAGCATCGCTTTCTTAGAATCCCCCTCACGGCACCCGTTAGAATACAACAGTAACGTTATTGTACGTTTAGAAGGATATATCAAATTGCCCTGACTTTTATAAAAAAGTAAAACAGCAGGAGATGTATCAGTGCATATTTTTGTTGCTTTTTCCAAATTTTATATTACAATGTAGTTATACTTGAATAACTGGGTATAGACGGCTATGTATGGATATAGTCAATCGGTTGATATTTTCGAATAGCTATACCTAACTGCATAGAATCGATTATCAAAGGGGTAATCCTCCATGAGCTTCACAGATTTTTTTCAACCAAAAGTAACTACTCCTGCAGTCCCCAGTGTTTTGCCTGATGCTGCTAAGAATCAAATTCTCTGCGGAAAATTACCAATTCTCCAAATGTCAAATCTCTTTTTAAAGAATCAAGAATACTGCCATTATGCGGATCAGGCTCTATATGAAAAAAGAACTGTAAAGCAACGGAAGATTCGGAAGAATGCAGGTGTCAGCACACCAGGGTTGTTCCGAGGAAACCGTATCTATTTTGGCAGTGGAGATACTACAAGTGTGGACGATGTACAGTACACCGCCCTAAAGGGCGTTCTGTATATCACAAACAGGAGAATTATCTTTACAAGTTCTTCTGAGGGATTTGATAAAAAAGTGGATGACCTGATTTCAGTGAATCCATACGCAAATTGTGTTGAATTCCAGTTTGGAAAGGAAACGCTGAAAGTGTTTGTGCCTGATGGGAACCTTGTGTTCGGTGTCTTGCGTTTGATTACCAGGAAGTCCTAAGATTAAGAAGTTAGACATCAGTATAGAGAAAGGGACCTTGTATGGAAATAGATTTGCAAAGGGTGCTAAGCTATTCCAAGGATAGTCTTCAAAGCAGAGCATTGATGCGTTCAATTATATTGGACCTGTATCCAGGAAAGACAAGAGAGATGAACGTCCTTCTGGATATCTACGAAAGTGGCGTACCCCTGACAATAAAATCCAAGGGTACGATTTCTGATACGCAGTATGTACAGTATGTGCAGAAGATTGAGCGTGATTACGGACTTCAGGAATCATGTATTATTGATGGACTGAATGCATGGATTGATGTCTGTCTCGGAAAGGGTGTATCACAGTCGATGCACTTTACGCCGACAAGTGTTCATTATCCAAGTGTTACAGGACATACGCATAAACCAATAACTACGCCATCTGTTATCAAAGGGAACGTAAGCGATTATGAAGTAAAAGATTTGGGGAATGGGAAAGCAGAGCTTACAAAGTTTGTTGGCTTTGAGCAGGAAGACATGCTTGTACCCAATGTTATTGACGGAAAGCAAATTGTATGTATCGGCGCGAATGCATTTGATTCCTGCAAGGGGATAAAGAGGCTGGTGATAGCACCTGGCATTAAAACGATTGGAGTGCATGCGTTCCAGAATTGTGACAATTTACAAGAAGCAATTATTGGTGAGGGAACGAAAGTGCTGGAAATAGGGGCTTTTTGTAAATGCCCTCTGTTAAAAAAGGTTTCACTGCCAACAACATTGACTACGATAAAACAAGGAAGGCACAAAGAGTACTCATGGGAGAGCGTTACAGGTGTATTCTCTGAGTCTGGCTTAGAGTCAATTGATTTGCCCAATGGTATTACAACAATTCCGGTAGATGCATTTATGAATTGCTGGCACCTTAAAACGGTAATGCTGCCAGATAATTTAACAGAGATTTCTGCACATGCATTTGAGGGCTGCGCAGAATTGGAAAGTATTATATTACCACCTTCAATGAAGGTGGTAGGGGAGGGTGCATTCTGTAATTGTAAGATTACCAACGTTGTCCTTAATGAAGGCTTGCGAGAATTAGGTAATTTCGCCTTTTCTGGGTGTAAATTTACCAATATTAGAATTCCATCAACAGTTGAAGAATTTGGATGGAGAGTCTTTGGGCGTTCAAGTGGTACAGTTACTGCTGCCTGCTATGCTGGCTCAAAAGCAGTAGAATACGCACGAAAAGAAGGACTAACTGTTGTCAGAGCTTGATAACCAATTCAGTTCTTAAAATCTGGGAGAAGAAAGGAAATACAGAAAATGGCAACACTAAAAGTTGGTGATACCATAAAAATGAAAAACGGTGACACAGCTACCGTTCTGGCAGAATTTGGTTCAGGCGGGCAAGGCACCGTATACAAGGTTAGCTATAACGGAAAAGAGTATGCACTAAAATGGTATCACAACGGTGTGTTCAAGGGAAACGAAGCGGCCTTTTACAAGAACCTGGAAAACAACATTTTGAAAGGCGCACCGACAAAAGCATTTCTTTGGCCCCAAGGAATTACAGAAGTTTATAATGGAACCTTTGGCTATATCATGGATATCCGGCCCAATGGTTATGAAGAGCTGACCAATTTCTTTGTTGGCTCTCGAAAGCAAAAGCAGGTCTCCTTTAAATCATTTCACGCCGTCACAGCTGCCGCCATCAATATTATACAGGGCTTTCGGGAATTACATAACAGAGGATACAGTTATCAGGATATCAACAACGGCAACTTTTTCATAAACCCTATAACGGGTGATGTCCTGATTTGTGATAATGACAATGTTTCCCCATACGGAACCAATATGGGGATTATGGGCAAGCAGCGTTGGATGGCTCCCGAAATTGTAACATTGGAGTCTGATCCCGATAAGCAGTCTGATAGGTTTTCTCTGGCTGTGGTACTGTTCCGTCTGCTGTTCATCAATCATCCCCTGGAAGGGGGCTACTCCACCCCTCCGTGTATGACAAAGGCATTGGAAAAGAAATACTACGGTACTGAACCGATTTTTGTTTATGATCCAGTGGATAAGAGAAATCGACCAATCCCAGGTACAGATTGCAATTTGAAACTATTTTGGAGCGTATATCCGCAGTACATCAAAGATTTATTCATTCGGGCATTTAGCCAGGATGTCATGCACAAGCGGAAGCCCAGAGTGCTGGAAAAGGAATGGCTTGACGCATTTTTCAGACTCCGTGCAGAAATTGGCACATGTCCGATTTGCAAGGAAGAGACTTTTTATCAGGTGGCTGCTCCCAGCAAATGTATCGAGTGCAAGAAAATGATTCCTCAGGTGCCTACTCTGCTTTTGAAGAACTACCAGCTTCCGCTTCATGTTGGGATGAAGCTGTACTTATGGCATATTGATTCGACGCTGGAAGATATTGAAACCGTTGTTGGCGAGGTCGTTTCTAATCCGAAAGATCCCAGATTAACGGGCATTCGCAATACTTCGCAGACAACGTGGATTATTACACTTCCAGATAACACGCAAAGACCGCTTTCACCTGGCAACGTTGTTCCGCTCAAAGATGGCTTCCAATTTGATTTCCACGGCAATGGACAGGTTGCCGCAGCAATAAAGTTTTGATAGAGAGGTAATGAATTATGTCACTGCTTGATCAGGTTACTCCGTCCCCCCGAAAGATTATGACGCTCTTCTATGTAGTTGATACTTCTGGAAGCATGTATGGTGAAAAAATTGGTGCTGTCAACTCAGCGATGGAGGAGGCGATTGCGGTAGATTTGCCTGAAATTTCTTCTGCAAATGATGATGCGGAAATTAGAATTGCAATTATGCAGTTTGCCAGCGGCTGTTCGTGGATTACCCCTGCCTCTGGCCCCATTGGCATTGGGGATGTAATCTGGAACGATTTACAGACTGGCGGATTGACTGATCTGGGTGCCGCATGTCAAGAACTGGACAAGAAACTGTCAAGAAACGCTTTCCTGGAATCCCAGACAGGGGCGTATGCCCCCGTTATTCTGTTGGTGAGCGACGGCGGCCCAACTGATAATTGGGAGAAGGGACTGCAGCAGCTGAAGCAAAACAACTGGTTCAAACATGCCATTAAAATTGCTATTGCAATTGGCGATGATGCAGATAAATCTGTTCTTGCAGCTTTTACAGGTACGCCTGAATCTGTAATTCCTGTAAATGACAAGCACACATTGAAGGCACTGATTCGAAAGGTTAGCGTTCGTGCGTCTGAGTTCCAGAGTCATAGCAAACAAACATCCGATGTTGATACAACAGCCGAGGAAGACTCCGCAAAGATTGTAAATGAAGTGAAAAATGATTTGACAAGCGATACCGCAGCAGCACCGATTACAGTTGACGACAGTGATTGGGGACAGTGGTAAGGTATAAGCGGGAGGACCCGATTATGAACTCTATATATGATTTTGCTTTTTCTGCCCAGGGGTATAATCACATCAAGGCTAATAAAGTTTGTCAGGATTCATCTGGGCACTATACTGATGACTGTATGTCCATTGTTGTTGTTGCAGACGGCCATGGCAGCGATGATTATCCCCGCACAGACAAAGGCTCCCGTTATGCCGTTGAGGCGGCGATTGGCTCGATTAAAGAATTTGTTGAAACAGTAGTTGACTGCAATGTTGGTATTGCGGAAAGCCCAGAAGCCTATTTAGAGCAGCTTGCAAAAAGTATCCTTTCTAAATGGTATGCTGCTGTGTATGCAGATGTGGCTGAGCACCCGTTTACTCAGGCTGAGATGGATAATGCATCAGATCGCTATCAAAAAGGTATTTATCTGGCCGCAAATCCGAAAAAGCCTATGGTACAACGTTGATAGCGGCTTGCCAAACGGAATCGTTCTGGTTCGGAATTCAAATTGGCGATGGAAAATGTGTAACTATTTCTACAGATGGAACCATTGAAGAACCGATTCCGTGGGATGAAAACTGCCAGTCAAATATTACAACATCTATCTGTGATTCGGATGCAATTAATGAATTCCGCTATGCATTCAAAACAAAATGCCCTGCCGCAACATTGATGGGAACGGATGGAATTGATGACTCCTATGCTGACGAGGAGGAGTTATACGTTCTATACCGCTCGATCCTATCGATTTTTGCGGAACATGGTCGGCAAGTTGGAGAGAATGAAGTTAGCGGATTCCTGCCAGGGTTGTCTAGGAGAGGCAGCGGTGATGATGTTTCCATTGCGGGAATTGTATCTGCCAAGTTGTCAATCGGGTTTGTGGCACTCCTAAAGGCACAGTGCGAATATAAAAATGCGTTGGCGCAAAAAGAGAAAGCGGAGCACGAGGTTACACTCGCAGCCGAGCGATATGTTTATGTTTGTGATGCGCTGCAAAAAGCGAAGAAGACATTTGAAAACTGCAATCAAAAAGAAGCTGAAGCTCGGAATGCGGTTGAGCAGGCTAAGGAAACGCAAATATCAGCTGGTGAGCGGTATATAGCTGCGCAGGAAACTTTAAAGCAGGCAGTTCAACTTTATTCCCATGAACATGATTCAGCTGAAGACGGTTCTCAGCAACCTTACGCCATTTCTATTTCAATAGAGGGTAAAGATGGATAACAAAGTGCTACAATAAGATTTACAGCTCAGCCGATAATCCTGGTTTCTGGCAATTACCTTGGCATTTAAAGCCATCATCCAGGAACAAAAAGCCACAATTCATTTCTTAGCTTTATTTCCATAATTATCAATGCGAATCAAGAGTTAAAAAGTTTGAAAACCATAGCTGTGGCAATGGTAGCGAACACATGGAACAAAAGGCCCGCGCTGGAACGTACAAAAGAAGCCGTTTGGATGTGAAACCTGGAATTCATCCAATGAAAGAAAGATTCAATGGGCTGCCGGCGTGAGCTGACTGCAGTTGAATATGCATCACCGGACTTCAAGGTATCACCTTTCTTCTGCTTTCTTGGTGTTATGACTTTAATTCCATATTGTGTTTTCAGCAAATCTGCCCATTCAGAATCGCAGTACGCCTTATCCGCCAGCAGCCAACCGCTGTGGGTTGGTGTGGCATTCAGAAACATCGCTTTTGCGGCAGTCAAGTCAAAGACAGAAGCCTTTGAGATCATAAGCGTTTCCGCAACGGGCAAGGCCCCCGGTCTTCGGATGACAAATGCGTGGAGTTTTACCCCATAGTAATACTCTTTTCTGGACGAATTATAACTTTTATCACAATAATCCTTGGCTACCTTGGCCGCACCGGACCGTGCCTGTTTCGCAAGAATAATTGGGCAGGAATCCACGATATACTGTACAGATTTCTCGAAATTTGCGCAAAGTATCCCTGACCAAACTTCAGACAATGCCTGAAATGCTGGGGCAAGATTATTCAGCCGCCTGCAAAATGCCTGATAACTGGGCAAGTCTGGAAACCAGTCATGCCAGTAATCACGGATAAAGTTATAAGCGTCTTTCTGCGTCAACCGTCCTTCCAATTTGCCCCACAGGTATGCCGTGATACACTCCTCATCCGAAAATTTGGGGAAACGATTGTTGCTAAGGCGTTGCATTCTTTCTTCGATTATGTTAGGGAATCTCTGAATAAATCGTCAGCGGCTGGACAGTGGATTTTCTGTCCCCAGTCTGCGGTACGAAAAACGGGAAATACATACAGTATTCCCACGTTTTCCGTACATTGTCCGGAAACAAAATCTCTCGCTGCCAGCTCTTGCCGATTAAATCAGAGCTTCCCTGGATTGTCACAAACGGTGCGATATAGCGTAATGAGTTTGGCTTGTTTCACACCTTACATTCTCAGACTTTGCAGCCGGGTTTTGATCCTGTACAGGCCAGCAGAGAAAACCTTTTTCAAATCCCCCGGAATTCGGTTGACGTAACGCAATTGGCCGTGTATAATAACCCAAGGAGTGTGCCTTGAACCGTCTGAGACTGCCGGGCGGAAAAGCTGGGACACGGTGGGAGAGACTATGAGAAAGAGAAGAATACTTGCGGCATTTTTCGGCATCCTGGCGGCGGCCGGGGCGGCGGTGACGCTGATGCTGGCCCTGACGGCCCGGGGGCGGCAGACGATGATGCTGAAGGAGGACCCCAGGGTCATGGCCTGCGCGCAGAACTTTCTGGATAAGCTGTGCGGTATGGATCTGGAGGGGGCTTCCGTGGAGCTTCTGGGAGCGCCGGAACTGAATATGGTTTCAGATCAGGACGGGGCGAAGAAGATCCTTTGGGACAGGTATTGGGGCGGACTGGAAGCGACCCTGGAGGGAAAACCCTATGCCCAGGGCAGCTTTTTGACCGTGAACGCACGGATCACCTATCCGGATATGGATGCGGTCATCCGGCAGATGGGGGAGCTGACCCAGACGTGCCTGCGGCAGCGGGTGGACGAGGCCGAGAATGTTTCCGAGGTGTATAATACGGATGGCGGTTACCGCCAGGAGATATTGGACGAGGTCCTTGTCCAGGCGGCCAGAACGGCTGCGGAGCAGACCACGGCGGTCTGTGAAAAAAGCATTGCACTGAAGCTGGCTTATGACGGGGAAGACTGGAAGATCATTCCAGGTAAGGAGCTGCGGAGTCTGCTTTCCGGAGATTTGGACGGAGGGCAGGGATAATGAAAGCATTGAAGTTTTTTTCCGGAACGCTGCTCTGCCTTGCGGCCCTGACGCTGACGGCGCCGATCCTATGGACACTGCTGCTGGTGCCGGGAGAGCAGCAGACAGATGCCCCTGCCAAGGAACTCCGTGTGGGCGATACCTTCCGGATGGAAGTGAACAATCGGCTCAGCGATGCGTTGGCAAACGTTACCCAGATGAAAAAACACTACTGGATCGAGAAAGACGCTGCGGTGGCACCGGAACCGGAACAGAGCTGCTTCGGCGAGGCATCGGACCCTGAGGAATTGCGGGGCGTTCTTGACAGGGCAGCGGATGTGCTGGAGGGGCAGAAGCTGTTTTTCTCTACCGATCGGCAGATCATGGAGGGCAGCACCATCCACTACTATCTGGACGATACCATTTTTGCTGTCAGCTGGAAAGAAGTTGTAAACAATACGGCGGTGACCTATTCCGAGGTCAAGATCATGGATCCCTCTCAGTTCCGGCGGCATTTCTCCGGGGACGGTTACTGCTCGGGCAGACTTTCCCTTACTTCGGAAATGGCGGAACAGGTCAATGCCGTTATGGCATTCTCCGGCGACTTCTATAATTACCGCATTACCGGCAATGTTGTGGCCAACGGGAAAGTCTGCCGGATGAACAACGGCATTACGGATGTGTGCTATGTGGACGAGAACGGCGACCTGATCCTGAAGCGCAGGCAGGAATTTGCCAATGCTCAGGAAGCACAGACGTATGTGGATGAGAACAAGATCTCCTTCTCCCTGGCCTTCGGCCCCATTCTGGTGGAGAATTATGAGGCCCAGGAACTGCCGGTGTACATGGTAGGCGAACTGACCGGCAATTACGCCCGGGAGGCGCTGTGCCAAATGGACCGGCTGCACTATCTGGTGGTGGTATGCAATTACGAGGGAACCCACACACATATGCCAACGGGTAAGGAACTGGTAAAGATCTGTCAGGAAACGGGCTGCATCCGGGCCTATAACCTGGATGGCGGCCAGACCTCTACGGTTGTCATGAACAATGAAGTCCTCAACAATGTCAGCTACGGAAATCAGCGGCTCATCAGTGACATCATTTATTTCGGAACGGCCAAGCCGAAGGAGAAGTGACCATGGAGCAAATCGCGTTTATCTGGGGCCCTTATATGGTTTATTGGAGCACGGCAATTCTGACCATGGCCTGTGCCGTGGGGCTGCTGCTGTTTCTGTTCCTCTATCTCTGGGACGAGGCCGATACCGTAGGCGGCTTCTGTGCGGTGCCCCTGAGTCTGGGGTTCGGCATGGTGTTTTCCAGACTTGCCTACTGGTATTTCCGGCCCGGCAGCTTTGAAAGTCTTCGCCAGGCTCTGACGGACTACAGCCGGGGCGGTTTCCTGTTGGCCGGAGCCTTTGCGGGCATTTTTCTGGCGGCGCTGCTGCTGGCGGCGCTTCGCCGCGGGCGGCATCTGGGGGCCATGCTGGATGCCATGAGCCTGGCAGGTGCCGGAGCCATTGCCCTGGGACGACTGGCTTGCTTTACGAACAGCGCGGACCGGGGCGGCATTCTGCCGAAAGGCGCGCTGCTGGGCAGCGAGGTGATCAGCGCGGCCACCGGCGCGGCGGAATACCGACTGAACACCTTTGTGCTGCAATCTGCCGCCGCCGGGGTGATCTTCCTAATTCTGCTCGTGGTTTATTTCGCACGGAAACGGGAGTATCACCGCCGCCCCGGGGATATCTTCTGGCTGTTCTGCCTGTACTATGGCGGGAGCCAGGCGGTGCTGGATTCTACCCGGACGGATTCGTACTTCTTCCGGGCCAACGGTTTTGTCAGCGTGGTGCAGGTGCTTGGCCTGTGCGCGGTGGTGCTGGCCCTTGTCTGCTTCACGGTGCGCTACCTGAAGGCCCGGGGCAGCAAACTGGGAACTCTGGCACTGTGGGTCACCGGGCTGCTGTTTCTGGGGGGTGCGGGCTATATGGAGTATTATGTCCAGCGTCACGGAAGCGAGGCCATGTTTGCCTATACAGGCATGGGAATCTGTATGGCGCTGGTTCTGGTACTGGGCACCATCCTCTGGTCCGCTGCCCGCAGTCGTGAGATTCCCAGAAGTATGCCGACGGTATATGAAAGCCTCACACAGGGAGATTTCCGCTGAAATTATGCAAGAAAACGGCATATCATAAGAATCTCGGGAGTGAAAAACGCTCTGCGGGATTCTTATTTTGTTTTTTGAAAATAAATGTTGATTTTTTGACGAAGAAATAGTAGGATAAATGCATAACGGACGACCGTGTAAAGGAGGCAATGCAATGTTCAAACGAATAGCAGCGGCGCTGTTGTGTGTTCTGACAACGATCGGGTTGACCGGGTGCCAGGAGAAAACACCGTCGGCGACAATTACCTTGGATGCTGCGAAACCGTCGGCATCGATGAATACTGAGAGGGAAACGGAGCCTATGGATGGCCAGCTGATCGCGTCTGTCCAGACTCGGGAGGAAGCGGAGAAGATTGCTGCGCTTTATGGTATTGAGTTGGTGGATTTTGCCGCTCCCGCGGCGCTGTATGCTACAGAGGAGGATCCCCAGACAGTGATCCAGAGGGGGATGGACAACGGATGGCCGCTGTTGGAGATCAACCACACGAAAGAGCTGTATTAAAGTGTATCTTATTGGCCTCCTTGATCACACGACATCCGGGGGCTGAAAAACGATAGAAGGAAGGAAAAGAGCATGAACAAATGGACAAAGAAACTGCTGTCATTGGTTCTGGCAGCTGCTCTTCTGCTGAGCTGTACACCGCTGACTTCCGCGGAAGGAACAGTCGGCACAGAGCCGGAAACCACAGTTTCGGAGGAAACGACAGCACCTACAGAGGAGACTACAGAGCCTTCTGAGGAATCTGTGGACCCAACGGAAGAGACAACGGAACCGGAAGAGGAAACGGAGCCGGAGGAAACTTCCGAGCCCACCGAGGTACAGGAGCCTACAGAAGCGCCCTCTGAAGACCCCACGGGGGAGACCGAGGAAACCACCGAAGAGACAGAGCCTGAGGAAACTGAAGAACCGGAGGAAGATGAGACTGTTGAACTTCCCTTCGGATTTCAGGGCTTGCCGGATGGCTATGTGTTATCCGAAAGTGCTCTGGCGGAGAAGCAGGTACTGATCGACGAGGCGGTTTTGGATGAACTGACGGTGATGGCTGCCGGAACAGACTACGAGACGGACACCATGACCATCCATGCAGAAACCCGAGAAATTGCGGAAATCTATGCCGCGGCCTACAGTGCGGAATTGGTGGATTACTTTGACGGCACGGGCCTGATCCGTCTGACCACGGCCACAGTGGCGGAGGCTGTAGAGGCGGCCCAGGATATGGAACTGCCGCTGCCCGCAGCCAACCCCAACTATATCATCAGCTTGGATCCCAACGAACAGTATTCTATTGGCCTTTCTCAAGATGGCATCAGTATCCAAAGCAGTACTCCCCAGCACATGGACTGGAACACTTGGATTAATGAGGTCTTTGATCAGCCTGACCCAGCACTGCTGCAGCCTGCGGACAAAAACGGCAGTCATTCCTGGTGGAATGATAACTATCAGTACATGCATGATACTATGGACACTTATGGTGCCTGGGGCGTTACAATGGGCCATGGCGTGAAAGTCGCTGTGGTCGATACCGGCGTTATGGCGAATCACCCGGATTTGTCAGGCAAGGTAACGGAATATGATATCGGATATGGAACCGGTGATGGTGCGGGGCATGGTACCCACGTTGCAGGTATTATTGCCGCTTCCGTCAATAACGGTCTTGGCGGTGCGGGTATTGCGCCTGGCGCAGAGATTATCAGTGTCCGCGTTTTCAATGGAAATGGGAAAACCAGTGATTACTATGTAGCGAAGGGCATTGATAAGGCGGTTGCTGCCGGGGCTCAAGTTATTAACCTGAGCCTGGGCGGTCCTGGTTTCTCCCAAGATCTGAAGCGAGCTGTTACTCAGGCGATAAACAAAGGAGTTTGTGTTGTTGCTGCTATGGGTAACGATGGTATGAACCAGGTGTCCTATCCGGCGGCCTTTGATGGCGTTATTGGTGTTGTGGCCAGTGACGCCAACAACACTCGTGCGCAGTATTCCAACTTCGGTCCCTGGGCGGATATCGCCGCACCTGGCACTGCCATCTATTCTTCCACTTACGATGGCTCATTTGGCCTGAAGGACGGCACATCTATGGCAGCGCCTGCAGTTTCGGGTGCTGTGGCGCTGTACAAGAGCGTACATTATGACGCAACACCGAAGCAGATCGAATCCCGGATGAAGGCTACGGCAACTAGGGGGGGGAAGGACCTGGGGGTCGGCATTGTCAATGTCGCGAAGATGCTGTCTGAACAGCCCGCGGCCCCCATTGCTTGGGTACTGGACGAAAACAATGAATTGATTGCGAGTTCTCAGGATGGTACATTAAAGAATATGGTTCCCTGCGAAAGTAAACTTGCTATCGTATCGACCATTGAGGATGTTAACCATTTCTTTGTTTTCACGCTGGATGGGAAAACACCTGCGGTCAAAAATGGCTCTGTAGCTGTTGGTGAGGTGTATGTTGAACCAATTGACCTGTCACGGTATGCGGGGCAGACCATCACACTTAAGACTATGCAGGTCAATGGCCTGGGCATGGCGGGGAAGGTGCTGACCCAAAAAATCAAGGTGAGTAATACCTGGAAAATCACGGGCATGGAGATTACCGGCCCAGACCGGGTGGTGGCTGGAAAGAAAGGTGAGTTCCGAGCAACGGTGTATCCTGTGGACAAGGCAAGCCAGAGCGTGACCTGGTCCATTGTGTCTTCTATGGCTGCCGGTGTGACCATCAATGCTAAGACAGGTGCTGTCAGCACAAAGACAACCTCTGACGGACGTGTGCAGATTCGAGCAACCAGCACGACGGATCCGAGCAAATATGCGGAATTTACGTTCCGCGTTGAGCGATGCTTTCCGGTGAAGACACTGACTTTGGATACTTACAAGCACACGATGTTTGTGGGCGATTCAGCAGCTCTGCGTGTCACTACAGCGGTGAATACAAACAATGATCGCGTGGCGGTCAGCAACCTAGAGTTCATTTGGTCCAGTAGCAATCAGAAGGTTGCAACTGTGGATGCAGACGGGAGAGTTGTGGCTGTTGCGAAGGGAACCGCAACGATCATCTGCAAGGTTCTGGATGGTAGTGGAAAAACTGTGAAATGCACCGTTACGGTGAAACAGCAAGTAGAGGAACTGGTAATCTCCGGTCAGGAGGGAATGGCACCGGGTACCTCCGCAACCTATAAGGCCAATGCCTATCCAGCAACTGCCAGTGAGAAAGGCGTGTATTGGAGCGTAGTCGATGCGCCTAAGGGGACGACAATCTCTGCCAGCGGCAAGGTAACACTGCCGAAGATGGTAGAGGAAGGTGTTGATCATTTCCTTGTGCAAGCTCTGGCAAAGGATGGCAGCGGCATTTCCAGAAGATTTAGCGTTATGATTGCACCTAAGTGCACCAGTGTTGGTGTATATGCAAGTAATGCTCCAGGCAATGCCCCTGGTCTTGTTTATAATAGGCAGGGAATTTTGACTGGCGTTGGAATGTTCAATGTGGATTTGCAGAATACAGATGGCGTGGAGAATCAGGTTTCTCTGAATGCATATGCGGAGGGCAATAGCGTGCCCATTCTTTGGACTAGCAGCAACCCTGCGATTGCATCTGTTGATAACGGCCTGGTGACGGCGCATAAGGCGGGCTCCGCAACGATTACGGCAGCTGCCCAGGACGGTTCCGGAAAAAAGGCAACTATTGCTGTGAAGGTGACAGTGCCCGTGTCTAGTATGTCGTTGACTTCCTCTGCTGAGAAAGGTACCGTTGGGTTGGACACTATGGCCGTCGGAAAGACGTATAGCCATACGGTTTCCTTCGGCAGTCTTTATGGTGCGCCGACAAACCGCAAGGTTCAGTGGAGTTGGATTGTGACCACCATTCGTAATGGACAGCTGGTGAATGTGTCCAGTGCGGTCAACGGTATGGTTAGCTGCAACAGTGGCAAGCTGAGTGTGAGGTCCGGTGTGACATCCGTATTGAGCCGTTACGGGAATCTGCAGGCAACAATTTATGCAGAAGCACTGGATGGATCGGGAGTTGTGGCGCTCAGAACTTACAACTTGGTCAGAGGTGCCACCTTTGTGAAGTTCATCAATGGTCTGCGGAGGGACAACAGTGGTAACTATTATCTGACTTTTGTCTCTGATCAGGTGGTGTCATCAAGTTCTTCCGGCTATAAGTTCGGTGATTTCGTAGTCACCAGCAGCAATTCCAGAGTGGTCAATCCTATCGAGGTGTCTACTTCCAGCAGCTATAACAGCTACTATGGCGGCTATGTCCACTGGCTGGTCATCAGCAGTGATATGCACACGGGAAAAGCTACGATAACGGTCAAAACCACTGATGGCACCAATAAGACTGCAAAGTTTACGGTTACTGTAAATTAGGCGATTAAGGCCGGCCGGAGCTCCGAAGGGAAGCTCTGGCCGGTGCTTTCTTACGCTTTGGTGAAAAATATTTGCTTTTTCCTTCTAAAACTGTTATCATATTAATTTAGAAAGTGCAAAGGAGGCCCCTGTATGTCACAGATTGGGTCTGTTCACAAGCTCGCGGGGAGCAAATTTCTATCCCTTTATCAGCTGGATGCCGTTCGGCGGAACGGAGGACATTTTGACTACTATATGGCCTCCCGCACCGGAGAAACGGAGAAGCTGAAGGCCGTCACCCATGAGAACCGGGCGGACGGTGTGGTGATTTTCGCGGTAGACCCTGAGGATCGGGTGGTGCTGATCCGGCAGTACCGGTATCCCATCGGAGATTACATCTATGAGCTGCCTGCCGGGCTGGTGGAGCCGGGGGAAGACATTCGGGAGGCTGCCGTCCGGGAGCTGTTTGAGGAAACCGGCATGACGCTTCATCCCGCAGAGGACCACGGATTTGGCCGGCCCTTTTACACCACCGCGGGAATGACCGACGAGAGCTGCGCCACAGTTTTCGGCCGCTGCGAGGGGAACCCTACCAGCTGCCATCAGGAGGCCAGCGAGGAAATTCAGGTAATTCTGGCGGACCGGGCCGAGGCAGCCCGGATCCTGCGGGAAGAAAACCTGGCCATTATGTGCGCCTACCAGCTCATGCGCTATGTGTCAGGGGATTCCCTGTCATTTTTGGAGGAATAAAGCATGTCACATACCATTGCTGCCGTCTCCACGGGAAATCAGGTGGCCGCCATCGGCATTCTGCGGCTGTCGGGAGACGACTGTATTGAAATTGCGGAAAAGGTCTTTTCCCGCCCTTTGCAAAGCGTCCCGGACCGGAAGCTGATCCTGGGGGAACTGTTTGATATCCAGAGCCGGGCCATTGACCAGTGTATGGCCGTGGTTTCCAGGGCGCCCCACAGCTATACCGGCGAGAACACCGTGGAGTTTCACTGTCACGGATCTCCTGCCGTGCTGGCGGCGGGACTGCAAAGTCTCTATGCCGCCGGGGCCAGGCCTGCCCGCCGGGGAGAATTTACAAAGCGGGCCTTTTTGAATGGAAAACTGGATCTGACCCAGGCGGAGGCAGTCATCGATCTGATCGAGGCGGAGACCGCCGACGCCGCCGCCAACGCCGCGGGGCAGGTTGGGGGCAGACTGCAAAAGGTGCTGCTGCCGGTATATGACCGCCTGACGGATTTGTGCAGCCATTTCCACGCCGTTCTGGATTACCCGGACGAGGACATTGAGGACTTCGGCCTTTCCAACTACGCCGCGTCCCTGCGGAGTGACGCCAAGGCCCTTTACGCGCTTTTGCAGACCTACGGCCAGGGCCGCATTCTGCGGCAGGGCGTGAAGACCGCCATTGTTGGCAGGCCCAACGTGGGCAAATCCAGCTTGCTGAACGCTCTGGCAGGCTTTGACCGGGCCATTGTTACCGATATTCCCGGCACTACCCGGGATACGGTGGAGGAGACGGTACTGGCAGGTTCCACCCGGCTGCGGCTCATCGATACCGCAGGCATCCGACAGACCGCCGATACCGTGGAGGCCATGGGAGTGGACCGCTCCCGGAAGGCGCTGGAAGAGGCGGACCTCGCCCTTTTTGTCTGCGACGGCAGCCAGCCATTGGACCGGGAAGACCGGGAGATCATTGACCTGTGTTTGGAAGCGCCTCAGGCCATTGCGCTCATCAACAAGACGGATCTTGGCAGCGTTGTCGAACCTGCCGAGCTGCCTTTCATGCAGGTGATCCCCATCAGCGCCGGCACTGGCGAGGGATTGGATCTGCTGCGAAACTGCATTGACGACCTCTTTGCCGGGGAAGTGCCCTGTGACGGCTCCATTCTTACCAATCCCCGGCAGTATGACGCCTGCCGGAGGGCCTACGAAAGCCTGCTCTCCGCCTTGCGGGGGCTGAAATTGGGGGTGACCCCTGACGCTTTGCTGCTGGATGTGGAGGCCGCCATGGAGTCAATCGGCGAGGTCACCGGCGCCACCGTCCGGGAGGACATCACCGCAAGAATTTTTGAACGCTTCTGCGTTGGAAAGTAAGGAAAACATGATCTATCTCGATAATTCCGCCACCACAAAACCCTGTGCCGAAGCTGTGGAGGCTGTTGCGGGGGCACTGACCCGGGATTGGGGCAACCCCTCCGCACTGTATGATTTCGGCATCAGCGCCGCCCGGCAGCTTCGCACCGCCCGGCACGCCGTAGCTGCCGCTATGGGAGCGGAACCGGACCGGGTGTTCTTCACCTCCTGCGGCACTGAGGCAGACAACTGGGCGGTCTACGGTACGGCAAAGCGCTTCGGCAAGCGGGGGAAACATATCGTTACCACCGCCATGGAGCACCACGCCATCTTAAACTGCATGAAGGATCTGGAAGCCCAGGGCTTTGAGGTGACCTATCTGCAGCCGGACGCGCTTGGAAACATCTCTGCGGACGCCCTGAAAGCGGCGCTGCGGAAGGACACCATTCTGGTGTCCGTTATGATGGTCAATAACGAGGCCGGTTCCGTCATGCCCATTGCCCAGATGGCAAAGCTCACCCACAGGCTGTGCCCGGACGCCATCTTCCACACGGACGCCGTCCAGGGCTTTCTGAAGATCCCCTTTCAGGCGAAGACTCTGGGGGCGGACCTGATCTCCGTTTCCAGCCACAAGATCCACGGCCCCAAGGGGGCGGGGGCTTTATACATCTCCCCAAGGCTCAAGTCCTTCCCACCCCTTATTCAGGGCGGCGGTCAGGAGGGGGGCTACCGCAGCGGCACCGAGGGCACGCCGGCCCTCTTCGGTTTCGCTGCCGCGGCAGAAGCGGGCGGCAAGACCTTCCGGGAGGACATCGCCCGGGAGCGGGGGCTGCTGGAAAATCTTTGCGCCCAGCTGGAAGCCCTGCCCGGCGTGCAGCTGAACGGCGCCCATGACGCACCCCATATCCTCAGCGTCTCCATTCCCGGGGTGCCTACCCAGAATTCCATCAACATTTTGCAGGATGCGGGCATCTGCGTCTCCGCCGGTTCCGCCTGCGCCAAGGGCCACAGGAGCCATGTGCTCACCGCCATGGGCGTCAGTGAGAAAGCCATCGATTCCGCTTTCCGGGTATCCCTGAGCCGGGAGACCACCCAGGAGGACATCGATGCCTTGGTATGGACTATCCGGGAGAACATTCTGCCGCGGATATGACAGAATGCTGGATTAATAATTCCACCTCAAAAGCCGCATTCCGGGAATCAGTCCGTGCAATGCGGCATTTTTGCAGATTCATAAAAAGTTTATTGCAAAAATGGTTGAAATCCGACTTGCAATCTGCTACAATGACCTCCAGAAAAAGCTATGAGAGGAGTACATTTGTCAATGAGCTATGTAAATGAGATCCTGGAGCGGCTTGCCGCTCAGAACCCTGGGCAGCCGGAATTTTTGCAGGCCGTTACAGAAGTCCTGGAATCCCTGCAGGTAGTTATTGAAAAGAATGAGGACGCCTATCGGAAGAACGCCTTCCTGGAGCGGCTGGTTACCCCTGAGCGGATCATCATGTTCCGTGTCCCCTGGGTGGATGATAAGGGGCAGGTCCAGGTGAACAACGGCTACCGGGTGCAGTTCAACAGTGCCATCGGCCCCTACAAGGGCGGACTGCGGTTCCATCCCAGTGTAAATCAGGGCATTCTGAAGTTTCTGGGCTTTGAGCAGACCTTTAAGAATTCCCTGACCGGTCTGCCCATTGGCGGCGGCAAGGGCGGCGCGGACTTTGACCCCAAGGGCAAGTCCGACCGGGAGGTCATGGCCTTCTGCCAGAGCTTCATGACGGAGCTGTACAAGTATATCGGCGAAAATGAGGACGTGCCCGCCGGTGATATTGGCGTGGGCGGCCGGGAAATCGGCTATCTGTACGGTCAGTACAAGCGTCTGACCGGCCAGTACGAGGGTGTGCTCACCGGCAAGGGCCTGAGCTTCGGCGGCAGTCTGGCCCGGACCCAGGCCACCGGTTATGGCCTGCTGTACCTGACGGATGAGCTGCTGCGGTGCAACGGCAAGGAGCTGAAGGGCAAGACCGTTGCGGTTTCCGGCGCGGGCAACGTGGCAACCTATGCCATCGAGAAAGCCTGGCAGCTGGGGGCAAAGCCCGTCACCTGTTCCGACTCCACCGGCTGGATCTACGATCCTGACGGCATTGACGTGGCAACCCTGATCGACGTGAAGCAGGTCAAGCGCGCCCGCCTGACGGAGTACGCCAAGGCCCGTCCCAACTCTGTGTACCACGAGGGAAAGGGCGTCTGGACTACCAGGTGCGACGTGGCGCTGCCCTGCGCCACCCAGAATGAGCTGCTGCTGGACGATGCCAAGGCTCTGGTGGCAAACGGCTGCTTCGCCGTCTGTGAGGGCGCCAATATGCCCACCTCTCTGGATGCCACCAAGTATTTGCAGTCTCAGGGCGTTCTGTTCTGCCCGGGCAAGGCCTCCAACGCCGGCGGCGTGGCTACCTCCGCTCTGGAAATGACCCAGAACTCTCAGCGCCTCAGCTGGACCTTTGAGGAAGTGGACGCCAAACTGAAGGACATCATGGTGAACATCTTCCACAATGTGGACAATGCCGCCAGAGAATACGGCATGGAGGGCAACTATGTGGCCGGTGCCAATATCGCCGGTTTCCTGAAGGTTGCCGACGCCATGAACGCACAGGGCATTGTGTAATTCTCAATGAATAGGGTATTCCCCGGGAAATGATTTGTACCCCTGATGCTGGACATCCGGCATCAGGGGTACATGTCATATTTCGCCATGGGTATAGACGTTGATACCCTTGTCCTTCATCTGTCCCGGCAGACTCCTGAGATCGTACAGATCGTGGCCGCTGACCACAATGAAGGACCCCTTCCCCGGTCAGGCAGGCGGCAGCCTTTTCTGCCTTGGCCCTCAGCACGGCCGCTTCGTCATAGGCCGGAGCTTCCCGAGTCTCAAAGGTAATGGCCCCGGTGGGGCAGCCGGGCAGGCAGTCCCCCAGTCCATCACAGTAGTGCTCCCGGGCAAGGTAAGCCTTGCCGCCAATGAGGGCGATAGCCCCTTCATGGCAGGCAGTGACGCACAGGCCGCAGCCGTTGCATTTTTCCTGATTAATGTGAATGATCTGACGAATCATGGTTGGTTCCTCCGCTTGTTTCTGAATGTTGGGTGTTGAAGATTCGGGATAAATAAAGAAATTTTATGGGCTTTCGGAGCAAGAGGGCACGGCACTATAATCAAAAAATCACCGTTTGCACCGTAGGGGGCGATGCCCACATCGCCCCGCGGGGTATGACGCCAGAGCGGTCGGGAAAAATGGACGCGCGCATACCGTCGGCACCCCCTGTGGGCGGGAATGTGTGGTTGTTCCTCAGGGAAGGTTGTACCGCCCCTCATCCGTCTCGCCTGCGGCGAGCCACCTTCTCCAAGGAGAAGGCTTTGGTGCGGTGCCTCATCACGCCAACAGTATAGTCCGAAAGCGTTCCTGACAGCGTTGCCACAGCAACAAAAATTTTTGAAAACCAATTATTTTTGGAGCTGTGACGCCCGGAGATCCCGTGAAAATGTGTGATCCAAAAAGTTATTGCATGATCGATTTTGCGAAAGGGTGCCAAAACGGGAGAGGCTTGCCTGTGTGGTCTATGTTGTCTTCGTCGGCCTGGTTTACCCGGCGTTCTGATCCAATAGCACCTAATACCAACGGCGTGCCGCAAAAACGCGGCACGCCGTTTTGGGCTGCCAAAGGACTTCAAAACCGCTTTCGTTTCTGGTATAATAGAAGAAGCAGGGGCGTTTTCATCCTATGTTGAAGATCGCTATGTAAATGACAAAGCTATGAAATTGGATGAAGCTGTGTTATCTGTAGGTATGGGTGTTATTTCTGGACGAATCGGTGATTCTGGTGCAAACGAAAAAATGGTTCTTAGCAACGCTGCAAAAAGCGCAAAGCAGACAATCGCATGCGAAACGCGCAAGGAAAATCAAAAGGATGGTTTCCAGATGCACCTATATGGAAAACTTGGTAAGGATGTGAGGATCAATGGTGGAATCTGAATTCATCTTTTTTTACCTAGGCGTTACGGTTCTGTCTTTTTTTAATTGTAGAAATTCGACAGTTGGAATGATAAAGGAAATCGGAATAAATTCTCAATCTCGATATTATCCAAAGCATTACATCATTCCCAAAAGGTGGATGAGGAAATTTTTTCACATAAACCAACGTACTATTCCACGGTACCTTTACTTTGAACTGTTGGTATCTGTTTTCTTTTTAATTCTTGGGCTATTTAATACAGCAATCTTTATTGTAGTAGGCTGTGATAAGCCCATTGCTGGTATTTTGTTTATGTTCCATATCTGCCTGATAATAATTAACGCGATATTTTTTTCAATTACGTCATTGATTTTTAAAAGGAAATAGTATGCGCTTTAATCCCTAAGCCAGGTTTATTGGGATTCCTCCAATTCCTTATAGGTTTCAGGAGTGCTTCTGACAAGTACCACAGCACTGCACGGAGTAGTGCGCATTACCCCACAATGATAAGCTCTCAGACAGCTAGAAACGGCGTGCCGCAAAAAACGCGGCACGCCGTTTCAGTCCCGTCGAAAAGCACCTTTGTGTTGCCACGGTGCTTTGTTGGGAATAGTCCTAAAATCTTTTGTGGTTTACTATGTCTTTGGCGTATATAGCTACAAGTTCATCCAACACATGCTGCAATGCATCGCTTTCCGAAGGAAATCCAATGCAATTATACTCTTTCCCCCTCTCTCTTATGAACGTTTCCCAGCGGAATTTGTTTCTTCGAATGTTATAACCATCGCTCGTACTGCTATCGAAAGAAACGATTTCCGGTTGTATCCCATTTTCTTTTAGATGTGCGATAAACTCATTCCTGTTCATATCTTGCTCTCCCAATATCTTTCTCATCCGGCCAGCGGGCCACTTTTCCCTTCCAGTGGAAGGCTTGGGGTTTTTGCTTTATATCGCAGCCTTCGGCAGGGTGACGGTGAATTTTGTGAAGGATGGGTTGCTCTCTACCCGGATGGTGCCTTCGTGGAGCTCCACCACCCGCTTGACCACTGCCAGACCGATGCCGTTTCCCTCGGTGCTGTGGGAGTGGTCTGCCTGGTAGAATTTTCGAAAGATGGCTTCCTGCTGATTCTGGGGGATGTAGGAGCCGGTGTTGCAGATGGAGACCGCCACTGCGTTTTCTTCTTCCGCGGCGGAAATCTCCACGGACTGACCCTCGGGGGAGAACTTGATGGCGTTGTCCAGAAGATTTACCCAGACCTGCCGCAGCAGCTCCTGATTGCCCGAAATAGTGTGCTCCTCCAGCTCCAGATTCATTTCCAGATTCTTCTTCTCCCATTTCCGTTCCAGAAGCAATACACAGGTACGCAGCTGCTCGGAGAGGTTGAATTCCGTCACGTCTGTCAGAATGGTCTGGTTTTCCACCTTGGTCATGTTCAGCACATTGGTGGCCATATCCGCCAGCCGCTTGCTTTCGCTTTCAATGATGTCCAGGTATTCCAGCTGCTCTGCCCGGGGCAGGTCTCCCTGCTTCAGCAGACTGGCAAAGCCCGCAATGGAGACGATGGGAGTTTTGAATTCGTGGGAAAAGTTGTTGATAAAATCGGAGCGCAGCATTTCCGTGCCCTCCAGTTCCGCTGCTGTGGCGTTGAAGGAGTCTACCATGTCCCGGATCGGGGGGATGCTGCATATGATTCCCGTTGGCTCAATGCGGACCTTGTAGTCTCCGGAGGCCAGTCGGTGCAGTCCCTGGGTCATCCGGCTGACGGAGCGCAGGGGAAAGGTGCCCAGCAGAAGCGCCATCAACGTGCCGCCTACCAGACTCATGGCCCCGATGATGAGAAAGAAGGAGAGCAGGCTGGAATGCTCCATCCATCGGCTCAGCAGGCCCGAGCGGTCAACGATCACCAGGGTAATGCCGATGATCAGAAGCGTTACAAGGATCACCACAAAAACGCAGGCGGAGAGGATCAGCGTCAGGGTCATGCGGCCCGGCTGCTTTCGTTTCATATTTTCTTCACCGCCTTATAGCCCAGACCCCGGACGGAGATGATCTCGAATTCCGGCCAGCTTTCAAAGCGCTTGCGCAGACGGCCGATGTGCACCGTTACCGTCTCCCAGCCCGTATCGGAATCCATGCCCCAGATCTCGTCCATGAGCTGAATCCGCGTGAAGATCTTGCCGGGGTAGGACAGCAGCTTGTACAGCAGCAGAAACTCTTTTTGGGGCAGCTCCTGGCGCTCCTTGCCCCGGGAGACTGTGAGAGAATCGTAGTCCAGCACCACGTCGCCGATCTCAATTTTCCGCTCGGAGACAATCTTGGCCCGCCGCAGGAGAGCCTTGATGCGCAGCAGCATTTCATCCGTATCCACTGGCTTCGTCATATAGTCGTCGGTGCCCACCAGAAACCCCTTTTTCCGGTCCTCGGAAAGCTGCTTGGCGGAGACCATCAGAATGGGCAGTTCATTATTGGCGGCACGCAGCGTTCTTGTAAATTCATAGCCGTCCATATTTGGCATCATGATATCCAGCACCGCCAGATCCACATGCTCCCGGTCCATAACGGCCAGAGCCTCCTCACCGTCGCAGGCGGTGGTGACCGTATAGCCGTCGCCCTCCAGAACCGCCTGCATCAAACGGCGGGTATTCTTGTCATCATCCACCACTAGAATATGAAACACGGCAATTCCTCCCTTAAGTATTCCTTACTGCGCTTGCTTTTTTACTAAGCATATGGTATCATTCTAAACCGAAACGAAACAAATACAGTATACCCATTCTTTGTAAACTTTTCAAGTTTAGGCGCAGTTTAGCTTTCCGCTGTACAATTTCCGCAGAAAAATAGTATGCGGAGGTATGGCCTTGAAAAACTGGATCGAAAAGGCTTTTTATTGGATCTGCTGGAAGATTATCTGGGTATTCTACCCCAAAACCACCCTTGAAGGGGTGGAGAACCTGCCGGAGGAGCCGTCCATCGTGGTGGGCAATCACTCCCAGGCCAACGGGCCTATCGTTGCGGAGCTGTATTTTCCGGGCAAGCGCTCCATCTGGTGCGCCGGGCAGATGATGAAGACAAAGGAAGTGCCGGACTACGCCTACCACGACTTCTGGGATGACAAACCCAAGGCCCTGAAGCCCCTGTTCCGTGTCATCAGCTATATCATTGCCCCCTTTGCCGCCTGCGTCATGCGCTGCGGCGATACCATCGCCGTGTACCACGACACCCGGGTCATCAATACCTTCCGGGACACTGTGAAAAAGCTCCAGGCGGGGCAGCATATCATTATTTTCCCGGAGTGCAAAAAGGGATACAATCAGATCCTCTGCGCCTTCCAGGAGAATTTCGTGGATGTGGCCAAGCTCTACTATAAGCGCACGGGCAAGGCCCTGAATTTCGTGCCCATGTATCTGGCCCCGAAGCTCCGCAAGGTCTATTTCTGCAAGCCCATTCAGTTCGACCCCACGGCCCCCATTGCCGACGAGCGCCGCCGCATCTGCCAGGCCCTGATGGACAGCATCACCGCCCAGGCGGAGAGCCTGCCGGAGCACATCGTGGTTCCCTATCCCAATATCCCCAAGAAGGACTACAAAACCAATCATTCTGCTGAGGCGATTTTATGAGAAAACCTGTTGTTGACTACCGGAAATTCCGCTTTTCCAAGCTGAACGATCCGGAGTTTTCCCACCTGAAGCTGCTGGGCGGCTGGATCGTTTATTTCATTTTCTATTATCTGACCGAGAACTTCATTCCCTACAGCTCCTGCCACCTGATCCACAGCCGGCTGGATGATCTGATCCCCTTCAATGAATTTTTCTTCATTCCTTATTGTTTCTGGTATCTGCTGATTGTCATTTCCCTGGGGTATTTTCTGCTGTATGATATTGAGAATTTCTGCAATCTGCAGAAGTTTATCATCATCACTCAGGTGGTGGCTATGACGGTCTATATCGTCTATCCCAGCATCCAGGACCTGCGGCCCACGGAATTTGTCCGGGATAATATCTTTACCCACCTGGCGGCCTGTATCTATCAGTTCGATACACCCACCGGGGTCTGCCCGTCGCTGCATGTGGCCTATTCGCTGGGCATCGGCTCCTGCTGGCTGAAGGAAAAGAGCGCCGGAAAGCTCTGGAAGGCATTTGCTGTTTTCAGTGTCATTCTTATCAGCGTTTCCACAATGTTTGTCAAACAGCACTCTGCCATTGATGTTCTCTGCGCTTTGCCTGTGGGACTGCTGGCGGAAGTATTGGTCTTCGGCAAGTATTGGAAAGCGAAGTTTACCGGAAGCACGAAGAAGACGGCATAGATTCAAAGGACTGTTGCAAAAGACCCTGTAGGGACGTGAACCGCCCCTACAGGGTCTCCATTTAGCAGCAGCCCTTTTTGGATATCCGGGGGAACAATTATGTGGCTGCCGCAGGAATGCGGCAGCCACATGATTTTTACTTGACCTGATAAATGACGTCCTGCAGACTGCCGTCTCTTGCCAGAACGTTGGCAACGACCCGGTCAGAGGTGCGGGCGTAGGGCTTGGCGGGGCCGTTGAGGGCCACGGCCATGTCCCGCAGCTGGCGGATGTCCTTTACGGGGAGCCTGGCGGCCTTCATAGCGGCTTCCAGATCCGGACGGGCGGGATTTACGGCGATGCCGTACTGGGTCACCAGCATATCCACGCTGGAGCCGGGGGTGGAGACGGTCAGAACCTTGTCCACCACAATGGACATTCTCGCCCGGCTCAGGGGCGCGACGATCACCGTCAGCTTGGCTTCCTCCGCTACATCCGTGTGGCCGCCGGAGCCGCCGATGATGCAGCCGTTGGAATCCGTATGGACATTGACGTTGAAGTTCGTGTCGATCTCCGTAGCGCCCAGAACGACCACATCCAGATTGGAGGCAGCGGAGCTCTTTGCCTTGGGACTGGCGTACTGCGCGGCGGTGATTTCCATATGCCGGGGATCCTCCCGGATGGACTGCACGGCCTGCAGGTCAAAGCACTGTACATCCTGGATGGCCTGGAAGCAGCCGGCTTCCAGCATGTCCACCATATAGCCTGTGATGCCGCCCAGGGCGAAGCTGCCCTTGATATTCCGCTTCAGCATGATCCGTTTGACGTAATCCGCCACAGCCAGAGAAGCGCCGCCGGCGCCGGTCTGGAAGGAGAAGCCGTCCTTCAGCAGGCCGGAAGCGTCAATGGCCTGAGCGGCCAGTTCGGCTATCTTCAAGGCGATGGGGTCCTTGGGCATCCGGGTGGTGCCGGAGACGATGCCTTTGGGGTTTCCGATGGCATCGACCTTTACAACGTAGTCAACATAATCTTCTGTAATGGATGCGTCCGTCAGAGGATAGTCCATCAAATCGTCCGTTACGACGACGACTTTGTCGGCCTTCATGGCATCGGCAAAAGCATAGCCCAGGCTGCCGCAGGCGGAGGGGCCGTATTTGCCGGAGCAGTTGCCCATGGGATCCGAGGCGGGCGCGGCCACAAAGGCTACGTCAATATGGCTGGTGCCGTCCAGAATCTGGGCAGGCCGGGCACCGTGGGAACGGAATACCACGGGCTTTGCCAGAACGCCCTTGCTGATGGGCCCGCCGATTCCGGAGGACATATAGTCCGTTTCCAGACCGGTGACGACTCCGTTTTCGATATGTCCGAGCAGAGGCTCATGGCAGTCGAACAGGGAACTGGCGTTTACTGTCAGATCCTTGATGCCCAGCGCCGCGATCTCCTCCAGAACCATGTTGAGCACATAGTCGCCGTTGCGCAGATGGTGGTGGAAGGAGATGGTCATGCCGTCCCGAAGGCCGGACTTTTCAATGGCCTCTTTCAGAGAATTACACAGTTTCCGCAAAGTAATCAACTCCTTCGATTTCAGACGCGGCTTCCAGCACCAGTCTGGCCCGCTGCACAATGGGGGCATCGATCATTTTGCCCCGCAGGGAAATGGCACCCTTGCCCAGCCGCTTGGCTTCGGCAATCACCGCAAATACATCCTTGGCGTACTGAATATCAGCTGGGGTGGGGGAGAAAACCCGATTCACCGTATCCACATGGGCGGGGCTGATGCAGGCTTTGCCGGAGAAGCCCAGACCCTTGGCAAACTCGGCGTCCTTCTCAAGGCCATCCAGATCCTGGACGTCCGTAAAGGGCGTATCGTAGACTTCAATTCCGGCGGCTCTGGCGGCGCAGACCAGACGACCCCGGGCATAGAGAATCTCAGAGCCTTCCTTGGTCCGCTTGCAGCGCAGGTCTGCGGACAGGTCTTCGGCACCCAGAAACAGGCCCATCATCCGCTTGCTGGCCCGGGCAATCTCATAGGCATTCTCCACACCCTGTGCCGTTTCCAGCAGAGCCAGGATTCTGGTGCTGCCCGCGGGAATGCCGAACTTCGCTTCCAGCTCCGTCAGCTTCTGATCCAAAGTGCGGATGTAATCCCCGCCGCTGACCTTGGGGGGCATAATCATATCCGGCTTCAAGGGCAGGATATACTCCAAATCCTCTTCCCAATAGGGAGTATCCAGGCCGTTGATCCGGACAATAATCTCGCACTTTCCAAAGTTCAGGCTGCCCAGAGCGTTTTTCAGCAGCTCCCGGGCGGCGTCCTTCTGGTCCGGCGCAACGGCGTCTTCCAGGTCAAAAATCAGGCTGTCCGCACCCAGCAGGCCGCCGTTGCAGATCATATTGGGATTGTTGGACGGCAGAAACAACATGGTTCTTCTCATTTTTGCGGTTCCTCCCTGCTGGCACGTTTGACGGCGGTGGTCGCCCGGGCACGGATGGTGCAGTCCAGAGCACCGTGATCCACAGCGCTGACAAGCGCGTTTCGGACCCCCAACTCCTGAAGAACAGCACCGATGGTTTCGCGGATAGAGTCGCCGTAATAATTTTCCACGGTGGAATTCAGATCAATCCGGATTCCTTCCGCAGCCGGCTGCACGGTAACGCAGATGTCACTGGATTCCAGTGTTCCGGCCATGGCTTCCCGTTTGATATCCATTGTAAAAGCTCCTTTCCATTGTTGTGCTATCCCGGATATTTTAGCACATTTCCATGAAAAAGAAAAGGGCGAATACCAACTTTTTGTGGAAAGCAACATCCCCGTTCTTCTATTGCACAGAAGAATGGGGATGTTGGGAAAAAGACAAGTATGAAGAGAATCGATGCTGTTTTCTTCCGCGGAGGGTCATACATTAGCAGGGGCTTTCCGAATTCCGCGGAGCAGGGCAAAAAGCATCTTTTGCACAAGCCGGATCAGGAACGCGCCCAAAAGAGCCAGAGCGGCGGAAGCGGCAATGGATATGGGGCGGGCGAGAACACCGAAGGCGCTCAGCAGTCTGGGATAGAGCGCCTGATAAACGGCCTGATCGCTGGCCCAGGACAACAGGTATGCGCTGAAGGTCAACTCGGACAGAAGCCCGAGAAGTCTCCCAAGCTGTTTCCCGGGTTCTGGAAAGCGGATGGAATTGATGCACAGAAACACGGGCACGCCGCACAGGATCGTCTGCCAGCTGCCTTCGCAGTTCCAGAGACTTCGAACGAAGCTGCCGTTCCAGGAGCGCCAGATATTATAAGCGCCGCAAACGATTATGCTGAGCAGCAATACCAACAGTGCTTTTCCGGTGTGCATCTGGCGGACATTTCCGTGTTCCCGAAGGTAGGCCCCAAGGAAATAGAAGGTTACGGGGTAAAGGGCTGTCCACCAGTTGGGCACGAGCTGGGTCTGCCCGGTGTAATTCCAGGGCTGCAGCAGAACGCCAGGGGTGCGGAGATCATAGACATTTGCAAGGCCCGGCAGGGCAGTCAATAGGAGCAGACAGAGAACGCATTTTTTTCGTGCCGATTTGCCGGAAAGCCCTCGCCAGAGAGTATTCAGAAACGGCATCAGCAGGTAGAGCCCCAAATACATATTGACGTACCAGGCGTACTCGTCATAGCGCAGAATATAGGCCGCGGCTTCCCGGAAGGGGAGGGGCATGCGCAGAAAGCCGCGCATAAAGAGCAGCAGGGCGCATCCTGAGAGAAGGTAGGTGCAGACAAGACCTTTGCAGCCGGAAACATAGCGCCGAAGACTGCCTTTCGGCTCCAGATCAATGACACGTCCGCTGAGCAGCCAACCGCTGAGCATCAGGAACAGGGGAATACAGGTATTGAAGATTCCTCGGAGCATGATCAGAAGATACATCCGTTTCCCGGCAACCGGTGTTTCATAAAATCCGGTGTACAGCAGAGAGTGGATGCATACCACGCTGAAAAAGGCGAAGATTCTGGTAATATCCAGCCCAACATCTCTTTTTTTCATGTCTGGGCCTCTTTGCCTCTGGTTTTCAGGAGGATCAGCAGAAACGGAACAGAGTAAATCACAGGCCCCGCATAGCGGACAGAGCCGTTGACGTGGGTCAGCAGAAGCCCGGCCAGGGCCAGCAGAGTGGGCAACACCATTACCTTGCGTTCCCTGCTGCCGGAATACCAGGCGGCCAGGCCCAGCATCAGCGCCAGCCAGTTGTAAAGGCCGGAGAGCAGGAAGAGCCGTGCGGGATAAGCATGCTCGTACTCCCAGAGATCGGCCTCAATGCGGTGCATGGTATCGCTTTCCAGCCACCTGGAAAAGCCCGTGAGCTGGGGGTCAACATAGTCAAACCCAATTTGAACTTCACCGATGAACTTTTCCACTTCCCATATAAAGGGACAGAAGGACCAGTTTCTGGCGTATACCACCGCCTCCAGCATGGTCAGCGGATGCTTCAGGAAGAGCTTTCCCTGGAGCAGCAGATAGCTGCGCACCCGGGCGGCATTATCCGCATGGTATGTGGATTTAATCTCGTCTACGACTTTGGAATTGTATTTTGTGACCACGGTATCATAGTCCAGAACCTGAGAGATGATCCGCTTTTCCTCCTCGGTGACCCAATCCGGGTGATTGCTGCAATAGTAGCCCGTCAGCTGGTAGAAGAAGCTGTAGTTTTCTTTCTCATCCGGGCTTTCAATGCCAACCGCCGGGTAGATGGCCCAGTTGACCACACCGTGCACGGCCACCAGCGTCAGGCAGGAGATGACCGCAAACCGGCGGAGATTTTTCTGACAGGCCAGGCACAGCAGAATCAGAGCGGAAAGGTACATGCCGCCCTTTCTGGTGGCGCCGCACAAAAGGGCAAGGATGACCAGCGGGATCAGATTCTTTTTGGATCCGTCCTCCAGGGCGCGGCAGTAGAAGATCACCAGCAGCAAAAACAGCGGGCTGTAAACGGCGTCCTTCAAAGCACCCTGGGCCAGAGACGGATACACCATGGCCAGACCGAAGAACAGGCTGAGAATCAGGCCAATGTACTTTTTTCCGGAACGGGAAGCGGCTTCCTCGCAGCCGAAGCTCAGGGCGTACAAGCCGAGTGCGACCTGAAAGAGAACGCAGAAGAAAAGTCCCAGATTGTTGCCGCCAAGGTGCTGACCCAAGGTCATGAGAAAGCCGTAGACAAAGGTCAGCAGTACCGGAGAGGAGGCCTGAATGGGCATATAGCCCTGATACTGCATAATCTGCACGGTGGTGTCCAGATAGATGGAGCCGGGGGCGCGCAGAATCAGCAGGGGCAGCCAGCACAGCAGAATGATGCCTGCCCAAAGAAGCTGCCGTTTCGGCTGAAAGAGCGTTCGCACTCCGAAAGGCTTTCGCATCCAGCCGCAGAACAGCAGGGTCAGGCTGTAGTAGCTTGCGGTCATGGTTGCCCAGAAGAGAACATTTTCCGGCAGCCCGATCTGAGGCACGATCAAAAGGCTTTGCAGCTTTTGGGTGGGGGACAGGTAGATCAGGGTGTTCTGGGTGAAGAACAGGGCCAGAATCAGTGCCGGAGCCCAGAACCTTTTCTCAGCCCTCTGAATGCCCCGCAGTTGAAGGGCTGCCAGAGCCAGCAAAATCAAAAAACGGACAAGAAGCCCGACTTTGGCCCATCTGCCGCCATACAGCAGAGAGTAGGCTATATGGCGGAATACGCCGTCCTCCGGCGCGGCTCCCCGGGCCAGCGCCAGCCGCGCCAGCTCTTCGGCAAACATCAGGCAGGCCCAGAAAAGAAGAAACAGGGCCGGTTTGATTTGTTTACGGTCAAATCGCTTCATGTAATCGCTCCTTGCTCCGCCTCCCATGGGAAGGGCGTTCCCTTCAGCACAGATGACCTTATGTACCGGAAGGCCGCGTCTTCCCCCTGGTCCCGAAGCATTTCCAGCAGATAGCTGAGCTGACGCTCCGTTTCCGGGTGCATCAGCAGGCGTTCCCGGCTTTTGGCGAAATAGTTGTAAGGAGAGGCGGGGGTGTATTTTTTGCCTTCGTAGGTCATGCAGGCCGCCCGGCGGTCCATGACCATCTCCACCAGGTATTTTCGGGGCATGGGCACCGGCGCGTAGCATTTTGTGACAGGACTCAGATCCGTCCAGTATTCATAGTGATGCCTGTTGCGGCCCTTGTGGTGCATCCAGGCCTCACTGTAGCCCTTGTCTTCCCGCTCGGCGGCATTGGGGCTGCGGTAGCCCTGGTAGTATCTGACCCCCTGCCAGAATTCCGTGGGAGAAAACTTGCTCAGGTCATGGGTCAGTCCCTGACGGTACAGCCCCACCCGGAAGCAGCCCTTGCAGACCAGCCAGCGGTGGTGGGATATGGTTTTCAAATGCCCCCAGAAGTCCATAGCGCTTATCCTTCCGATACCACGATCTCAGACACCTGAAGCCCCGGATTTCTCCGGCAGGTGAAGTCAATTGCCCAGAAGCTGGTAAAGACCAGCAGATTTCTGCCCCTGTAGTCCTCCAGCAGCTCGGCGTCGGAGCCCAGATTCAGGTCCGTCAGGTCCCCGGGATAGCTGTCAATCAGGCGGATCTCCTCATAGGGCAGACCCTCCATGCGCAGGTCTACGCCGTACTCGTTCTTCATCCGGTACTGGAACACGTCAAACTGCAGCGTGCCGACCACACCGACGATGACCTCCTCCATGCCGGAATTGGGCACCTTGAAGATCTGAATGGCGCCTTCCTGGGCAATCTGCTCCGTGCCCTTCACGAACTGCTTGCGCTTCATGGAGTCCTTGGCGGAGACCCGGGCGAAGTGCTCCGGGGCAAAGGTGGGGATGCCGGAATAGGAGAATTTCTTCCCCGGAACGGTAATGGTGTCGCCGATGGAGAAGATGCCGGGGTCAAATACGCCGATCACGTCACCGGCGTAGGCCTCCTCCACAATTTCCCGCTCGGCGGCCATCATCTGCTGGGGCTGGGAAAGACGCATTTTCCGGTTGCCCTGGACGTGGAAGTATTCCGCGTCCCGCTGGAACTTGCCGGAGCAGATGCGCATAAAGGCCAGCCGGTCCCGGTGGGCCTTGTTCATGTTGGCCTGAATTTTGAAGACGAAAGCGGAGAAATCCGGGCTGAAGGGGTCAATGGTGCCGCAGTCGGCAACTCTCGCCAGAGGGGGCGGGGTCAGTTTCAGGAAGGACTCCAGGAAGGGCTCAATGCCGAAGTTGGTCAGGGCGGAGCCGAAGAATACCGGGCTTAGCTGACCCTGGCGCACTTCTTCCAAATCCAGTTCCCGTCCGGCGGACAGCAGCTCCACATCGTCAATGAGCTGCTGATGCTTGGCCTCGCTGTCCAGCAGCTGGGCTACCTCAGGGCTGTACAGGTCTACGGCGTGCGTGCCTGCTTTGTTCTTGCCGGAAACGCCGGAGAAGAACAGCAGCTCACTCTTCCCCCGGTCATAAACGCCCTGAAAATCCTTGCCGGAGCCAATGGGCCAGTTCATGGCGTAGGTCTCGATGCCCAGTTCCCGCTCCAATTCATCCAGCAGGTCAAAGGGGTCCCGGGTTTCCCGATCCATTTTGTTGACAAAGGTGAAAATGGGAATGTGCCGCATGGCGCAGACCTTGAACAGCTTCCGTGTCTGGGGCTCCACACCCTTGGCACCGTCAATGACCATGACGGCGGAGTCCGCGGCCATAAGGGTCCGATAGGTATCCTCGGAGAAGTCCTGGTGGCCCGGGGTGTCCAGAATGTTGATGCAGAAGCCCTCATACTGGAACTGCATGACGGAAGAGGTCACGGATATACCGCGCTGCTTCTCAATTTCCATCCAGTCGGAGGTGGCGGCCCGGGAATTTTTCTTGCCTTTGACGACACCCGCCTGGGCAATGGCTCCGCCGTAGAGCAGAAATTTTTCGGTCAGGGTGGTTTTACCGGCGTCGGGGTGCGAGATAATGGCAAAGGTTCGGCGGCGGCTGATTTCTTCTTGTAAGCTTGACATTGGTTTTTCCTCCACGTTTCATTCAATTTTTCATTCTTCAACACCGCAGAGGGCTAATGGGGGATTCCCGAATACATAATTGCCTCCATAGGTTCGTTTTTTCATAGTAAATCACTTTATTTTACCACAGGTTTTCCACAGATACAAGAGGAATCCTAAAGTTTTTATGCTAATACAGCGGCAGCCTTGCTTTTTTCACATTTTTGCGGTAAGATACCCCCAAAGGAGGCGGAGAAAATGTACCGTGTTCTGATCGTGGAGGACGAGGACGCCATTGCCCAGGCTGTGGCGGAAGAACTGACCCAATGGGGACTGGAGACCCGCTGCGCCCGGGATTTTCGAAATGTGCTGGGGGAATTTGAGGCGTTCCAGCCCCATCTGGTGCTGCTGGATATCATGCTGCCCTTTTTCAACGGCTACCACTGGTGCAACGAGATCCGAAAGACCTCCAATGTGCCCATTGTGTTCCTGTCTTCGGCCTCAGAGAACATGAACATCGTCATGGCCATGAACATGGGCGGGGATGACTTTGTGTCCAAGCCCTTTGACAGAAATGTTCTGGTTGCCAAGGTTCAGGCTATCCTGCGCCGGTGCTACGATTTCCGCCCCGCGGCTCCGGCTTTGCGGCACCGGGGAGCGGAACTGAATACTCTGGACAGCACGCTGCGCTTCGGCGGGCAGAAGATCGAGCTGACCAGGAATGAGTACAAGATCCTTCTATGCCTGTTGGAAAACAAAGGAGCGGTGGTCAGTCGGGAAAAACTCATGGAGCGGCTCTGGGAGTCGGACAGCTTTGTGGACGAAAACACCCTGACGGTGAATGTGAACCGTCTGCGCAAAAAGCTGGACGGCGCGGGGCTGCCGGGCTTTATCGTCACGAAATTCGGCGTGGGGTATCAGCTTGGAGACTGAAAAAAACCTGATTGCCCCATACCTGCGGGAGCGGGCCGGCGCCTTTGCCCGCATTGCCCTTTTTGGCGGTATTTTTCTGGGCCTGTTTGCTCTGTACCATGTGCCCTGGCGGGCGGCGGCCTATCCCGCAACGCTGTGCCTGTGTCTGGAAGCGCTGGCTTTCCTGCGGGACTACCGCCGGTTTCGGCGGAGACATGAGGCGCTCCGGCGGCTGGCGGAGATGGAAGAGCTGACGCCGGATCAACTCCCGGAGCCGGAAAACCGGCAGGCCCGGGACTACACCCGGCTTTTGGAGATACAAATGGACAGGCTCACCCAATTGCGGACGGAGGATGCCCGGCGGATGGCCACCCAGACGGACTATTTTTCCGCCTGGGCCCACCAGATCAAGACGCCCATCGCTTCTATGGGGCTGAAGCTTCAGAAGGAGGATTCCGCTTTGTCCCGGCGGCTGCGGGGGGACCTGAACCGCATTGAACAGTACGTGGATATGGCCATGACCTATCTGCGGCTGGATGCCGAAACCGGGGACTATGTTTTCAAGCGGCAGCCACTGGAGCCTATCGTCCGGGGCGCCGTGCGGAAATTCGCCGGAGAGTTTATTGACCGGAAACTGGGGCTGCGGCTGGAGCCTATGGAGTATATCGTCCTGACCGATGAAAAATGGCTGAGCTTCATAGTGGAGCAGCTGCTGTCCAACGCTCTGAAATACACCCCTGCCGGGGAAATTTCCATATATACCCAGACGCCGGACACCCTGGTGATCCGGGATACGGGCATCGGCATTGCTCCGGAGGACCTGCCGAGAATTTTTGAAAAGGGATTTACGGGCTATAACGGCCGCTCGGACAAAAAGGCCAGCGGCATCGGCCTGTACCTGTGCAAACGGGTCTGCGACCGCCTGGGCCACGAACTGTCTGTGAAGTCCGAACCCGGAAAGGGCACGGCGGTGTTCCTGAAGCTGGACAGGCGGGAAATTGGAATTGAATAAAAGGAGATAAAAACAATGAAGATTTTAATTGCGTCCGACATTCACGGCAGCGCCTATTGGTGCGGCAGACTGTGCGAGGAGATCGAGAAGGAAAACCCCGATAAGGTGATTCTGCTGGGAGACCTGCTGTACCATGGCCCCAGAAATGATCTGCCCAGAGACTATGCCCCGAAAAAGGTGATTCCCATGCTCAGCGCACTGGCGGAGAAAATCATCGCTGTCCGGGGCAACTGCGAGGCGGAGGTGGACCAGATGGTGCTGCCCTTCCCCTGCATGGCGGACTTTTCCCAGCTGCTGGTGGATGGAAAGACCTTCTATCTGACCCATGGCCACCATGCCAACCCGCAGAATCTGCCGCCGCTGCCCAGAGACAGTGTATTCCTCTCCGGCCACACCCATGTGAAGCTGGATGAGGAGGCAGGCGGCATTCGCTGCCTGAACCCCGGCAGCGTGTCCATCCCCAAGGACGGCAGCCACAGCTATCTCATTTATGAGGACGGAAACTTTTCTTTCCGTGTTTTGGAGGGATGACCATGGATTCGACCCAATGCGACAGCTGCTGGTATTATGATTATGATGAGGAGTACGACGAGTACTACTGTATGATGGATCTGGACGAGGACGAGGTTTACCGGATCCTCTCATCCCAGTCCCAGCGCTGCCCTTACTACCGTCAGGGCGACGACTACACCCTTGCCAGGAGACAGTGATTTTATGAAATTTCTTGCCGCTTTGCTTGCCGTTCTGCTGCTGACGGGCTGCGCCAGTCAGCCCGCGGAAACCACACAGGCTACCGGGGAAGATGCTCTGCACGTGCCGGGCCACAGCCTGGAGACCCAGACCAGCGGCATTATGCAGGTGTTTCCTACGGAAGCCGAGAGCTTTTGCCAACTCTGGGCCATGGGGGAGGACCTGCTGCTGCAAAGCGGCGGTGTCCTGACCCGGCTTTCCGGCCCAAACCTGACGCCCCAGGCCAAGATGGACGCCCAGACGGTGCTTCGCTCCGGCGGGGACGGCGTGTGGCTCTTTGATGGCAGCGCGGTTTCCGTACTGGACGAGAATTTCACGCTGCTGCAGACCATTTCCGTTCCGGACCCGGTCATCGGTGTGCCCGGAATGGATGAAAGCGGCAGGGCACTGTACTATTTGACGGATGGCTGCCTGAAAAAGCTGGATCTTGCTTCCGGTCTGGCCTCTCTGCTGCGGGAGAATATGGACTTTGCCGATGGCTCCGTTTCCGATCTTGGTAAGACGCTCATGCTGCGCCTGACGGACGAGGAGGGCGCGGGCAGCACGCTGCTCCTGTCCGCCGCCGACGGCAGTACGCTGTATCCTGAGCTGGCCGTTTCCGATGCCTGCGCCATGGGAGACGGTCTGGGCGTTCTTTTGGTGGATGGACAGATGGTGCTTCTGCCGGAAGGCGGGGAGGCCAGCCGTGTGCTGCTGCGGGAAGGAGAGCAGGTGCTGGGTTTTCTGCCGGAGATCAACGGCCTGTATACCGCCATTTCCGGGAGTACGGGGGTCACGGTGGGACTGTATGACCTGTCTGCCGGGGTGCTGCGCAGCAGCGTTTTGCTGCCGGACATTGACCTGACAGGACAGTGCCGGGTCACGTCTGATGGAAATGTCTATCTGACGGCCCACAGTGCCTCTGAAAATGGCTGGTGGATCCTGAAATGGAACTACACGGCATTCCCGCCGGAGAGCGAGGAAAGCTGCCTGGAGCCCTACTACACCCGGGATGACCCGGACGATGCGGGACAGGCAGCCTGCCGCGCCCAGGCACAGACTCTGGGCAGGCGTTACGGAATTACGGTACTTGTCTTCGATGAGGCGGCGGAGGCAGCTCCCTGGGACTATGATTTCACCCCGGCCTACCGGGTGGACAAGACCCGGTGGGCGCTTGCCGATCTGGAAAGCACCCTGGCCGCTTTTCCGGATGGCTTCCTGGAGGCACTGAAGCAGGACTGGGATGATTTGACAGTCTGCATCGTGGATTCCATCCGGGGCACCGCCGAATCCGGCAGCCTGGACAGTGCTGAGGGCCTCCAGTTCCAGAACGGCACCCATTATTACATCGCTCTGGCCCCTCAGGACGAGGATAGTCTGATACATACCCTGTTCCATGAGTTCAGTCACCTGATCGATACCCAGGTCATGAACCGTTCCAGCGCCTATGACAACTGGAACGATCTGAATCCCCAGGATTTTGCCTACAGTCTGGACGTGAACGCGGACATGACCCCCTACAAGGCCCTGCTCACCGGTCCGGACCGGGCCTTTGTGGATGACTACGCCATGACCTTCCCCGCCGAGGATCGGGCCAGAATTTTCGAGTGCGCCTGCACCGCCGGCAGCCGGGAGATCTTTGATTCCCCCATCATGCAGGCCAAGCTCCGCCGGATATGTACCGGCATCCGGGAGGCCTTCAGCATGAAAAACACGGAGGAAGTGCTGCTGTGGGAGCAGTACCTGACCTAGGGTTTGGAGAACGGTCGCATGTATACGATTGGCCCGCTGCATTTTGCAGCGGGCCGATTTTGCGTATTCAGTCCTCCGGGAAAAGGGTCTGCTTGCAGTACTGGATAATGGAGCGGCGGGTGACGATGCCGATGAAAGCGTCCTTGTCATCTACAACGGGGACGAAATTCTGGGTGGAGGCCCGGTCAATGAGGTCGTGCATGGAGGTGGTGACCCGGACGGGGACGTTGTCCTTCCGGCGGGAGATCTCTGAAATGCGGTGGATTTCCGCCTGGCGCATATCCATAAAGCACAGGTATTTCAGCGCCCACAGCAGATCGCCCTCGGTGAGGGTACCACGGTATTCGCCCCGTTTGTTGAGAATGGGGATGGAGGAATAGCCCGCGGATTCCATTTTTTCCATGGCCTGACGGATGGTGCTGTCTTCATCCAGAAACGCGCACATGGCCTTCGGCAGCAAAAAAAACAAGATATTGTTCATTCCGATCTCCTTTTCCAGGGCGGTTTTCCCTCCCGCCATCGTTACCATTATAGCACACCGGAACCGAAAAAGTATGAACAATTGTTGACAAAGTGCCTATGGAAATGGGATATTATTTTCTTAACAATTGTGCAGTATCAACAAAAATGAGCTGTTAATTGTGGAAGGTAAACTCCGTGCAGTCCAAGGTGGCGAAGTAATCCATGGGGGTCTCTGCCCGGCGGATCAGCTTGAAGGAGCCGTCCTCGCGGAGCAGCACCTCAGCGGAGCGGAGTTTGCCGTTGTAGTTGTAGCCCATGGAGTGACAGTGGGCGCCGGTGTCATGGATGACGACGATATCGCCCCGTTCAATGGCGGGCAGGCTGCGCTCAATGGCGAACTTGTCGTTGTTTTCGCACAGACCGCCGGTGACATCGTACACATGGTCCAAAATGGCGTCTTCCTTACCCAGCACCGTAATATGGTGGTAGGCGCCATACATGGCGGGACGGATCAGGTCGGTAGCGCAGGCGTCCAGACCGATGTACTCCCGATAGATGTGCTTCTGGTGCAGCACCGTGGAGACCAGGTGGCCGTAGGGCGCCAGCATATACCGGCCCAACTCCGTAAAAATAGCCACATCCCCCATGCCTGCGGGAACCATGATCTGCTCAAACCGGTTCCGGACGCCGTCGCCGATGACCTGAATATTGCAGCTTGGCTGTTCCGGACGGTAATCCACGCCGATGCCGCCGGAGAGATTGATGAACCGAAAGTCCGCTCCGGTGGCGTTCTTCAGCCGGACGGCCAGCCGGAACAGCTGGCTGGCAAGCTCCGGATAGTATTCATTGGTGGTGGTGTTGGAGGCAAGAAAGGCATGGATGCCGAAGTGCCTGGCACCCAGCTTCATAAGCCGGTTGATGGCACCGGCCATCTGATCTTCGGTCATGCCGTATTTGGCGTCTCTCGGCATGTCCATGATGGTGTTGCCAAGGCTGAAGGAGCCCCCGGGGTTGTAGCGCAGACAGACCGTTTCCGGAATGGGACCCAGCTTTTCCAGAAAATCCACATAGGTAGCATCGTCCAGATTTACATAAGCGCCCATTTCCAGTGCCTTGCGCATATCCTTCTCCGGGGTCACATTGGAGGAGAACATGACGTCATGCCCCGTAATGCCCACGGCCTCGGCCAGCAGAAGCTCCGTGTAGGTGGCGCAGTCGCAGCCGCAGCCCTCCTCGTGGAGAAGCTTCAGAATATAGGGGTTGGGTGTCGCCTTTACGGCAAAGTACTCCCGGAAACCCTTGTTCCAGGCAAAGGCGGCCTTCAGCGCCCGGGCATTGGCCCGAATGCCGGCCTCATCGTACAGGTGAAAGGGAGTGGGGATCTGATGGATGATCTCCCGGGCCTTCTCCAGGGTGATAAACGGGGTTTTCTTCATATGCGTGCGCTCCAAAAATGTATTTTTATGTTCGACTATTCGAATTTTATACAATCTATTCCGGTTTGTCAACAAACAACCCCAGGCCGGAACGCTTTTTGGAGAAATGAACAGTCCGGAAGTCTCTGTGGGCGGGAAAAGTTTTCAAAGCGCCGAAATGTCCCGCACGGGCGGGAATACGGTACTCTACCGCCGGGAGAATCGGACCTCTCCGGGGTGTAGAGGGTAGAAATGGAGGGCGTAGGCACATTTTGAACGCCGATATGCTATACTGTAGAAAACGAAGAAAGGACGGAAACGCCCGGCCGTTTCCGATGGGTTGTATGATGATATTCAAAAGAACAAAATTGGCAGACCGTATGTTGCCCAACTATTCCATGGGCGAGGAAATCATGAACACCGTGACACACATTGTAGGCGGGGCCATGGGCGTTTCGGCGCTGAGCCTGTGCGTGACCTTCGCGGCCCTGCACAACAATATCTACGGCGTGGTCTGCTCCGCCATTTATGGATTCTGCATGATCGCCCTTTACAGCGTGTCCAGCGTTTACCACGGCTTGAGACCCGGCATGGGCAAGAAGGTCATGCAGGTCATTGACCACTGTACCATTTATTTTCTGATCTGCGGCACCTATACGGTCATTGCGCTGTCCGCCATCCGGCCGGTATACCCGAAGCTGGGCTGGTGGCTGTCCGTTTTTGAGTGGGCCATGGCCGTTGTGGCAACGGTGCTGACGGCCATCGACCTGCGGGCCTACCGGGTGTTTTCCATGATCTGCTACATCGGCATGGGCTGGGCAATCATTCCTTTCGTGAGAGTTATCTGGCAGGTGCTTACCCCGGCGGGCTTCTGGCTGCTGCTCTCCGGCGGCATCGCCTATACCATCGGCGCGGTACTCTATGGGGTGGGCAGCAAGAAAAAATGGATGCACTCCGTGTTTCATATTTTCGTGGACATCGGCAGTTTGCTGCATTTTCTGTGCGTGCTGCTGTACGCGGTGTGAAGAGTGTTGGGACTTAACATTCCTGCTTCAAACAGAGGCCCCGGAGGCACCCATTGGCTGGGTGCCTCCGGGGCCCCTTTCTTGTCCCGCCAAGAAAGGGGGAAAGAATGCGGCCTAAGGGAGGCGCTGTCGGCAAAGCCGATGATTTCATAGAGCGATTGCCACTGGCAATCGTCAGATAAGATTCGCTGCG
>NZ_JAHLPU010000070.1 GCF_018918045.1 Pseudoflavonifractor sp. MSJ-30 | reverse complement strand
GAAGGTGGATTCGAACCACCGAAGCTATAAGCAGCAGATTTACAGTCTGTCCCCTTTGGCCACTCGGGAATTCCCCCATATGCAGTTCACTTTCCGTGTGGAGCCGGTAGACGGACTCGAACCCCCGACCTGCTGATTACAAATCAGCTGCTCTACCAACTGAGCTATACCGGCAGGTGTTCCGCTCACTGAAAGCCCTTGTATTATACCACGAATTTTGCAATTGTCAAGAGGGCAATTTCACAGGTTATCCACTGCCGCCACGAAGAGGCCGATAAACAGCAGCACGATGCCGATTATCCGCTTTTTACGGCCCAGAGCTGTCTCGTCCTCCTGCTGGTTTCGAAGAAAAACATCCAGCAGCTCCGGCAACAGCAATGCCACCACGCCTATGGCGCCAATGATAAACCCCCGGATCTTCATGATTCTGCCTCCTACATTTTCGGTGCGCCGCCGTTTCACGGGCGGCGCACCGGTTTTTCTACTCTACAGCGATCTCTTTTATTTCCAGCTCATTGCCCTGCTGCAGATAGGTCCTGTCACTGCCGCAATGGGGGCAGATCTTGCCCTGGGGCACCGTATCATAGGTTTTCCCGCAGTTTTCGCAGTAGGTAATGGCATGGATTGGCTCCCACAGGAGCTCGCAGTCCTCCAGCATGGGGGTACGCTTACAGTTCCATTTCCACACATCGATCAGATAGTCCGGGATCACGGTGGAAACCTCGCCGATCTGCACCGTCACCCGGCGGACACGGGAGGCCCCGTTGTCCTGGGCGATCTTCACCACGCTGTCCGCAATGTGGAATACAACACCCAGTTCGTGCATCAGTCTTTCTTCCCGCCCAGCTTGGTGACAATGGTCTGGCCCAGGCGTTTGCCCGCCATGGGGATAATGCCCTTGATCTTATCCTCCGCCTTCATCATCTTGGAGCATTCGGGATGATCCCGCTTCAGATGGATGGCGTCAAAGGCGCACTTGGTGGTGCACACGCCACAGCCAATACACTTATTGGGGTCCACCCAACTGGCGCCGCAGCCCAGACAGCGGGCCGTCTCGATCTTCACCTGCTCGGCGGTCAGGGTCTTGTGGGCATCCCGGAAGGAATACTTGGGCACGCTCTCGTCCATACCGGCCTCCTGGCGGCCCGCATGGTCGTAACCGGCGACAGAAATGTTATCCTTGTCCAGCATGATAAAGTCCCGGCGATTCCGGCCGATCTTCATATCCGCGCCCTTATGGACATACCGATGCAGGGATTCGGCAGCGCACTTGCCTTCTTCAATGGCGTCGATGGCAAACTTGGGCCCGTGGTACACGTCGCCGCCCACGAAGATATCCGGCTCGGCGGTCTGGTAGGTCAGAGGATCCGCCACGGGGTAGTTGCCCCGCCAGAACTCCACCTTGCTGCCCTCCAGCAGCTTGCCCCACTCGATGGCCTGGCCGATGGCGAAGACCACATGGTCTGCTGCCAGCTCCATGGTCTCGTTCTCGTCATAAACGGGGGAGAACCGCTTGGTCTCGGGATCGATGGTCCGCAGGCAGCGCTTGAAGACAATGGCGGTCACATGACCGTTCTCGTCCACCTTCAGCTCCTTGGGGCCCCAGCTGTTGTTGATCTGAATGCCCTCTTCCAGAGTTTCGGCGATCTCATTGTTGGAGGCAGGCATGGTAGCCCGGTCCTCCAGGCAGACCATGGCAACGCTTGCCGCGCCGAAGCGCTTTGCGGTCTTGGCGCAGTCCACGGCCACGTTGCCGCCGCCGACGACCACCACGTTGCCCTCCATCTTCTGGTTCTCATCCTCCAGCGCATGATGCAGGAACTCCACAGCAATGCTGGTGCCCTCGGCGGTGTCGTTTGCCACGCCGGGACGGCGGCCGCCCTGACAGCCGATGGCGACATAGAATGCCTCATAGCCCTGCTTCCGCAGCTCGGGGATGGTCACATCCTTGCCCACCTCTACGCCGCACTTGATCTCCACGCCCAGTTCCCGGATGACCTGAACCTCGGCGTCGATGATGTTTTTCTCCAGCTTGAAGGAGGGGATGCCGTAGGTCAGCATACCGCCGGGCTTGGCGCTCTTCTCAAACACCGTGGGCTTATAGCCCTTGGTGGCCAGGTAGTAAGCGGCAGACAGGCCCGCGGGACCGGAGCCAATGATGGCAATCTTCTGTGCCCAATGGTCCAGACGGCTGGAGGCGATGACCACAGGGGGAATATAGCGGGTCTCGGCATTCAGATCCTGCTCCGCCAGGAACTTCTTGACCGCGTCGATGGCCACGGCCTCGTCAATGGTACCCCGGGTGCAGGCCTCTTCACAGCGCTTGTTGCAGATACGGCCGCAGACCGCCGGGAAGGGATTGTCCTTCTTGATCAGCGCCAGTGCCTCCTGATACTTGCCCTGGGCAGCCAGCTTCAGATAGCCCTGAACGGCCACATGGGCGGGGCAGGCGGTCTTGCAAGGCGCGGTGCCCTTGTCGTAGCAGTTTTTCCGGTTGTTGTCCCGGTAGTCGGGATCCCAGTGCTCGGGGCCCCACTTGATGGAGTTGGGCAGCTCATGCTTGGGGTACTCCACGACTTTGCCTTCCTTATCGCAGAGCTTCTGGCCCAGCTTCACGGCGCCGGCGGGACAATACTCCACGCACTTGCCGCAGGCCACGCACTTCTCCCGATCTACCTCGGCGGTATAAGCGGACCGGGACAGGTTGGGCGTATTGAACAGCTGAGAGGTTCTCAGGGCGTTGCAAATCTGCACGTTGCAGTTGCAGATACCGAAGATCTTGTTCTCGCCGTCAATATTGGTGATCTGGTGGACAAAACCGTTTTCCTCGGCCTTTTCCAGAATGCGGATGGCCTCTTCATAGGTGATGTCGTGGCCCTTGCCGGTCTCCCGGCAGTAGTCGGCGAAGTCGCCTACGCCGATGCACCAGGAGGCGGGATCGTCCGCGCAGCCCTCGCCCATGACGCCCCGGCTGGCCCGGCAGGAGCACTGGGCAACGCCGATGTGGCCCTCATACTTCTTCAGCCAGTAGCTGAGATGCTCGATATCCAGACTCTGGTTCTCCATGGGGATGGCCTTTTCCACGGGGATGACATGCATGCCCACGCCGCCGCCGCCGGGAGGCATCAGGTGGGTCTTCCCAGCCAGAGGCACATAGGTCATGCGTTCAAAGAATGTAGCCAGCTCCGGATGCTCCTGGAGCCGGGTGTTGTAGGGAATCTCGCCCCGCTCGTCATAGCAGGGGACTTCGCCGCTGCCGCTCTCGTCAATGTTCAGCAGCTCGGCGGAGCCGGGAACAAACATGGGCACAAAGTACCGCCGCTCGGACTGGGGGGCGGTGCGGCCGTTGTGGTCGTAGTGGTAGCCGTAGTCATATTCCAGCAGACCCATGAACGCCAGCTTGTCCAGCACCTCCTGGAAGTGGGCCTTGTCCTCTTCCTTCACATTGCACAGCTTCCACAGCTCGGGGACAGTGTGGGGCTTGCGGACCTTCATGGCCAGCATGATGTCGCACATCTCGTCGGTAAGCAGGGCCTCCAGGCCCCAGTACTCGGCATCCTGGGATGAGATTTTGCCCAGCTTGTGCTCAACGACGTCCGTAATCATTTTGCCGACCTTCAGCACCTTTTCCCGGGGCGCGGGGTCGCCCTTGGCGGCGGGCTCAAAGGCTCTTTTCTTCAGTTCCTGATCAATCATTCGCTCCTACCTTTTCTTTCCGGCAGTATCTGCCTGTTTTTTATTTCCTTATTTCTGCTTCCAGTTCCGGATCTGTTCGGCAAGCCAGTCGGCCAGAGCCTGAACGCCCTCGCCGGTCTTGGCGCTGATGGGGAAAATGCGGATATCCGGGTTGCGCATTCTGGCGTACTCCGCGACCTTTTCCATGTCAAAGTCAAAATACGGCAGAACATCGATTTTGTTAATAATCATGGCGTTGCACACCTGGAATACCAGAGGATACTTCAAAGGCTTGTCGTGGCCCTCGGGCACGGACAGAATCATCATATTCAATGCCGCGCCGGTGTCGAATTCTGCCGGGCACACCAGGTTGCCCACATTCTCCAGGATCACCAGGTCCAGCCCTTCCGTACCCAGTTGGCGGACGCCCTGCCGGGTCATGTCCGCGTCCAGATGGCACATGCCGCCGGTGTGCAGTTGGATAACCCTGGTACCGGTGGCCGCGATGGTCCCCGCGTCCACATCGGAATCGATATCCGCCTCCATAACCCCTACCCGTATATCCCGGGGCAGGGCCTTCAGAAGCTTTGTCAGGGTCGTGGTCTTCCCGGAGCCGGGAGAAGACATTAAATTCACCAAAAAGGTACCCTGCCCCTTCATTTCCCGGCGCAGCGCGTCGGCATCTTTATCGTTGTCGGCGAAGACGCTCTGCTTCACCTCGATCACACGGTACGGATCCATGAGAAACTCCCTCCTGCATAACGGCTTTTCCATCCTGAAAACAGTGAAAAGCCGCTTTTCTCAGCTATAACTATACATGAAGGCCTCTGGAATGTCAATTGCGCATCCGTGGGGTAAATGCCCAAAATATGTGCAAAATCAACATAAATCATTGGTTAGCAACCGCTAACCAATGTAAAAAATTCGGAATTTCTCTCTTTTTGACCCTATATCCTCGAATATGCGCAATAGTTACAAAAATATCGATTAAAGCATGGAGTTTTGTTTGGATTATTTGTGAATAAAAACGAATGCCAATCCATCGTACTCTGTGATAGAATACCTTCGAGTATGAGGAGGTGGGTATTATGGAGAAGACAGAACCGGTGATCCTGGCCGTAGCCGGAAAGGGCGGCGTCGGCAAAACATCCGTTGCCGCCACACTGGTCCGTCTGCTGTGCCGGACACACCCGGATAAAAAAATCCTTGCCATTGACGCGGACCCCGCGGTTGGGCTTTCCACCGCTCTGGGCATTGAGGTCTGCATGACTGTGGACGATATCCGCAAAGCCGTTGTTGCCCAGGCCAGGGAGGGAGATGCCAAAGCCGCCGTGGAGCTGCTGGGCGAGGCCCGGTGCCGGATTTTCGATGCCGTGGCCGAGGCCCCGGGCTTCGCCTTTCTCGCCATTGGCCGGCCGGAAAGCGCCGGGTGCTACTGCAAAGTCAACGGCTACCTGAAGGAGGTCATCAGCCTGCTGGCAGACAGCTTCGACTATGTGGTCATCGACGGTGAGGCAGGCGTGGAGCAGATCAACCGCCGGGTCATGGAGAAAGTCACCCATTTGCTGCTGATTACAGACGCCAGCAAGAAGGGCACCCAGGTAATCCGGACTGTGAAAGAAGTGGCCGATGAGCTGGTCATGTACGACCAGGTGGGCACCATCGTCAACCGTCTGCCCTCCAAAGATGTGATTCCCCTGCTGGACACCGGGGATATCCCGGTGCTGAGCTACATCGAAAACGACCCGGCCCTTACCGAATTTGACATACGGGGCGAAAACGTCTTCTATCTGCCGGAGGATGCCAACATCGTCCGGGGGGTAAGGGAAGCGGTGGAAAAGCTGGGAATATAAGAGGGGCGGAATGATCCGTCAAAGCTTGTAAAAGAACAAATTGACAATTCACAATGAACAATTGACAATTGTGGTGTCCCTGCGGGACGAAAAATCTCGAACTGTTTCCGCGGGAAACTCCTTAATTGTCAATTGGAAAGAAAGAGGGAAAAATGAAGGATCTAAAGTATTTATACGACTTTGAGCGTCTCCTGCAGGAGGCCAACAACGATCTGGTGCGGCAGGCCCAGGCAGAGGGGAAGTATTGCGCCGCCTACACCTGCGAGAATGTGCCGGAGCCCCTGCTGAATCTGCCCGGGGTATTTTCCGCGCGGCTGCGGGCACCCAGGACCGGTTCCATGGAAATGGGCACCTATTACATGACCAGCTTCCTGTGCGAATACAGCCGGGCCCTGCTGGAGCGGGCCATTGAAGGCGGCTTCAACTTCGCCGACTGCGTCTTCACCCCGGATGGCTGCTCCATGATGAACCGATGCGTGGAGAATATGGAATTGCTCAAGACCATGGAAAAGGAGCACTTTTTTTACTCCTACATGGAAATTCCCATGAAGGCCGATGACAACGGCCTGAATCTCTATGTTTTGCAGTGTAAAAACCACATTCTCACACCTTTGCGGGAGCATTTCGGCATTGATGTTTCCGATGCCGCCATCCGCAAGGCCGTGGAGGAGCACAACCATCTGTGCCGCCTGATCCGGGAGATCGGCGAATACCGGAAGGAAGAGAATCCCCGGATCACGGGCTACGAATACCACATCATCAACCTCATCAGCTACGCCGCCCCCAAGTACCTTCTGATCCCCATGCTGGAGGAGACACTGAAGGAGCTGGAGACCCGTCAGCCGGATCCCAAGCCCAAATTCCGGGCCAGAGTCGTTCTGGTAGGCTCTGAGGTGGACGACATCGACATGGTGAAACTGATTGAGGAAAGCGGGGCCTATGTCTGCGCGGACCGGTTCTGCTACGGCTCCTTCCCGGGCCGGGATCCCATTGAACTGACCGGGGATGAGGACGCCCTCACCCAGATCTGCCGCCAGTATATGTACCGTGCCCAGTGTCCCCGGTATATGAACATGGAAAAAATGCTGGGCCGCCGTGCTTATGTCAACCAGCTGGCCAAGGATTACAAAGCCGACGGCATTATCTATGAGCAGGTCAAATTCTGCGACCCCTGGGCCTATGAGCGCATGGTAGGCACTCAGGTGCTTCGGGACGAGTACGGATACCCCGTGCTGTCCGTAGACCGGCCCTACGCTGTCGGTTCCTCCGGCCAGCTGCGGACCCGTGTCCAGGCCTTTGTAGAGAGTATGGAGATCAAGAAGATTCAGGGAGGTGCTGTTCGTGGCTAAAGAAATCGGCGCCGACCGTCTGGGCGATTTTTACACCAACGGCAAGGTCCGCAGGCGCCGGGAATGGCGGGGCTTGGCAGACACCATGTACGATTACAAGTGCTGGCTGGGCATTATGGGCACTCTGGCGGGCTTCGTTATCAAGCCCCGGAACATCAAGGCCATGTTCCGCTACCGCTGGATGGCCAACTATCTGGCCGTGCCCATGATGGTGGACCGGCACACCCAGGGGCTCCGGGGCGAATATCTGCGCATCTGCCACACAGAGCAGGACCTGATCATCAAGGATGTGGCAAAGCTCCTGGACAACCTGTTCCGGGGTGACCGCCGCATCGGCAACGACACGGAATTCTCCAAAAAGGTGGTCCTGGTGGACGAAAATGAAATGACCGCCGTCATGATGGGCTTCCCCACTCTGAAGGGCCTGAGCCGGGAGACCCCCTCTACCTATGTGTCCGTTCTGCTGAACCAGAACGCCGCCCTGCACTATATTGACGTAGCTCAGGAATACGGTCTGGCCGGCGACGTATGCCCCATGCCGGAGGCCGAGGCCGGCGTATCCATTGACGACGACGCGCCTGTCTTAGGCGCCTGCGCCATCCAGTGCAACACCACCTGCGACGGTTCCCTCATGGGCAACGGCGTCATCTCCAAACGTCTGGAGCTGGAGGACGGCATTCCCTGCTTCCAGCTGGCCGCCCCCCTGCGGCACCGGGAGGAGGACGTGCAGGAATACGCCGCCCAGGAGATCCGGAACGCCATTGCCTTCGTAGAAGAGCACACCGGGGAGAAGTGGGACTGGAAGCATTACTTCGAGTGCGCCAGGCGGGTGAATATCTCCACCAAGTACCGTCAGGAATGGCTGGATATGAACAAGACGGACTACCCCCAGGTCTTCGGCTCCAATCTGGCTCTGTACACAGAGACCAACTATATGGCCATCTGCGGCAAGGTGCCGGAATTCGTGGAGGCGGACCGGACGATTGCCAGACTTGCGGAACAGGCCTACGCCAAAAAGAAGCGCATGGCCAAAGAATACCGCCACCGGGCCATTGTCTGGGGCGTGCAGTCCCACTACTACATGGATTTCCTGCTGTGGCTGCTGAATTGCTGGGGCATCGTGCCTCTGACAGACATGCTGAGCATGGTCTCCACCAAGGTGCTGGCAGAAGAAGACACCCCGGAGAACCGGGAGCAGGCTATTTACGATATGGCCTGGCTGACGGAGAACATGATCATGCGCAACCGGACCCACGGCGGCTACAAGGTGCTGCTGGATGAGCTGTGGGAGTTCTGCGAAGAATTCAAAGCGGACATGGTCATTCTCTGGGAGCACATGAGCTGCAAGGCGCTGGACGGCATGCACGGCCAGTTCGAGGAAAAGGCCCGGCAGCTGGGCATCCATCTGGTTTGGGTCACCCACGACCTGTTCGATCCCCGGATCGTCACCCGTCAGGGTGTCCGGGATCAGGTGAACCGCTATATGCGTTCCGTCATGCGGGAGGAACCCATTGACCCCACCCTGGAGGTCATCCACGACGAGAACTCGTGGTAATGTAAGAACGGCTTCCCCCGGGGGAAGCTGGCAGGGCGCAGCCCGCACCTGTGAGGGGCGATACGCAGAACCGGCAAAGGGAAAACTACGCAATCTAGCTCTGCTGGACGGAACAGAGACTGCATAGGCTGATTCTACATCGGTTCTGCGTCCCGCCCCTCATCCGACCCGCCTATCGGCGGCCCACCTTCCCCCAGGGGAAGGCAGTTGAATATAGTAAGGAGATAAAAATTATGCGTTATTTCGGCGGATGTGATTCCGGCAGTACCTATACAAAATGCGTCATTCTGGATGAGACCGGCAAAATGGTGGCTGACGTCACCCTGCGCAGCCGCATCAATTCCGTGCTCAGCTGTGAGGACGCTCTGAATCAGGCGGTTTCCCAGGTTAAGGAGCTGAATTCCTACCGGGACCTGAGCTATCTGGTGGGCACCGGCTACGGCCGGAACAAGGTGCCCGCGGCGGACGAGAATATTTCCGAAATCAGCTGTCATGCCATGGGCGTCCACGTGGTGGACCCCAGCGTTCGGGCCATTATCGATATCGGCGGCCAGGACGTGAAGGGCATCGCCGTGGACACCGACGGCACCGTGCTGAACTTCGCCATGAACGACAAGTGCGCCGCCGGTACGGGCCGGTTCTTTGAGGCCATGGCCAAGGCCTTCGAAATGGAGCTGACGGAGTTCTCCAACCTGTCCCTGCAGGCCAAAAACGTCATTCCCATTACGGCCCAGTGCACGGTCTTTGCCGAGTCCGAGGTCATCTCTCTGGTGGGTGAGGGCAAGCCCATGGATGAAATCGCGGCGGGCATCCAGCTGTCCGTTGCCAAGCGCTGCTTCGTCATGGCAAAAAAAGCCGGTGCCGTGGACAAGATCACCCTGACCGGCGGCTGCGCCAAGAACGAGGGCTTGAAGCAGGCCATTCAGAAGGTGCTGAAACTGAAGGTCATCGACCTGCCGGTAGATCCCCAGCTGATCGGCGCCATTGGCGCGGCGGAATTTGCCCGGCAGAAGGGTCTGGCCCAGGGCTGAGGAGGAAATTATGATTATTCTGAAAATTCTGGGCATTGCCGCCATCGTTGTGGCCGCCCTGTTCGTGCTGACCTTTGTGGTGTATTTCTTCAATCTGGACATGAAGCTCACCGCCGCGCTGGAGCCTCTGTTTCTGAAGCACTACGACAAGATCAAGCGGGATCGGCATCTGTAATATGCGGCTCTACGAAGAAATCATTGCCCAGTGGCAGTCCCTGCTGGACGGCCTCCCGGTTCGGTCCCTGCCTCTGTCGGATGGCTGGCCGGACACGGGCAGCCGGAACATGATTCTGCGCTCCGACATGGCCTATGAACTGGGCGGCGAAAACTTACCCGCTCTGGGGGCCACGGCGGTAACCGCGGGCGGGTTTGCGCAGGATGAGATTCTGCTCTGCGGACCGGATCTGCCGGAGATCCGGAAGGATGTCCCCTACGCCCGGCTCACCGTCGCCAGCGTCAGGGACGGTCTGCCGGATCAGGGCAGCGCCCTGTATCAGGCCATTAAAAAAATCGACTTCGTGCGCTACCATGTGAACCCGGAGGGCTTCATGACCCGCATTTCCGCCATCCAGGGCCGGGAATCCGCCCGGGTCAGCCGGGATGCCCTGAAAAAGGGCCTGACTTTCTCCCAGGCAGGCGGACTGATGGTGAAAAGCTACCACGAAAACCCCCAGATTCAGGCCGTCCGCCTGATCTACATTACAGATTCCGCCTTTCCCTTTGGCGCGCTGGAGGAAACCATCCAAAAAAGCCGGGAAATCACCCGGGCTGTTGACCATGCCATGACCGCCGCCATGACGGACTGCAATGTATGTAGTCTGAAGAAGGTCTGCGACGAGGTGGAGGGTATCCGCCAGCTGCACTTCGGGCAGGAACAGCAGTAACATTTTTGCGCAAAAATACAGGGGACGATGCGGGTATCGTCCCCTGTATTTTCTATCTGCTCTTTACTTTGGGCAGGAGATTTCCATGATCTTTTCAATGGTCTCGTGGAGCGTCCGGCAGACGGCGGTATCGGCGGCCTTGTAATAGACCTCCTTTCCCTCCCGGCGGCTGACAATCAGCCCGGCAGAGCGGAGCACCTTCAGGTGGTGGGACACAGCAGGGCTGCTCATTTCCATCAGCGAGGACAGATTGATAACGCACTCCTCACAGTGGCACAGCAGCCAGAAAATTTTCAGCCGGCTGGGGTCATCCAGCTTCTTGAACACATCTGCCACGGTGGAGAAATCCTCCGTGCCCGGCATATTCTCCTCTCCATGTTCAAACACGCCCCCGTGGTTGTGGGGCAGACAGCAATCGCGCATTGACAAAAACCTCCTTGTGGGGTTCGAATCCTGCGTTTATTATAGGCGGAAATCGAAGCGGGCGCAAGAGCGTTTCGCATATTTTTATAATCTTATCTCCGTCTTTGAAAACGTGCTTGACCGACTGGGAGGATTTTTCGTATAATAAGAAAAATACACTACGGAATCGAGGCCATCGCTGTGCGTCTGAATATCTATCACACCAACGACATCCATGCGGATTTCTCCTTCCTGAGCCGGGTCCGCGCCTATCTGTCCGACCATCGGGAAAAATCGGATCTGTATTTTGACAGCGGTGACTTTCTGGATCTGAAAAACGTTCTGGTACAGGCCGACCGGGGCAGGAGCGCTCTGGAATTGCTGGCGCTCTGCCGCCCGGAGGCCATGGCCGTTGGGAACAATGAGATTGATCTGGGAAGCGCGGATCTGGAGCGGCTTGCTCAGCTGCCCATGCTCTGCGCCAACATCTGCCGCAATGACGGCACGCCTGTTCCGGGCCTGAAAAGCCATGTGATTCTGGAGCGCTGCGGCAAACGATTTCTGGTCATCGGTCTGGCGCCCTATTACGGTGCGGGCATGATTGCGGACAAATACAACCTGTTTTTCGAAATGGGAAACCTGCGCACGATTGATCCCGTTCCGGCGGTAACACAGATTCTGAATGAGAATCAGGGAAAATACGACTTTTCCATTCTTCTTTCCCACAGCGGACACCTGGTGGACCGGGAACTGGCAAAGCGTTTGCCGCCCATGGACCTGTGGCTGGGCGGACACTCCCACACCGTTGTTGCGGAAGCGGGGTATTCCCAGTCCGGCAAGGGGGAATACCTGGGCCGGGTGGCTCTGGATATCGATGAGGGGAATATCCGGATTCTGGACTCCGCGCAGATTGAACTTCCGGCGCGAAGAAGTCCTTCGTTCGATGCCCGGCTGAAAGAAGCCCAGGCCATGGCGGATGCCATTCTCTCACAGGAGCTTCCCATTCTGCGGGAACTGGACTTTGACCCCTTCCGGGAAAGCGCCCTGACGAACTTTATCTGCGACTGTCTGCACAGGGAATTCGGCGGGGATTTGGCCCTCATGCACAACGGCATTGCTTTGGGGCCTCTGCGCAGACCCGTGTCCCGGAAAAGCCTTATTGAACTGCTCCCCTCCAAACTGAACCCAACGATATACACTCTGCCGGGGGAAAAGCTGCTGGAAGCCATTCGCCGGTCCCTGGACGATGCCCATATCCACCAGTCCGGCCAGGGTTCCGGATTCCGGGGAACCGTGCTGGGCTGTCTGGGCTTCAGCAGCAACGTAACGCTGCACCGGGATCCCTTCGCCGTGGAGATTGACGGAAAGCCGCTGGACCCCCGAAAAGACTATACCATTGTAACCGATGACTATCTGCAGCGCGGCTCAGGCTATCCCAGTCTGGCCGTGCCGGATGAGGAAGCGAAGTTCGACAAGCGGTTCATCCGGGATCTGGTGGAGGAATATCTGATGAACGAGGCGGTGTTTCGGGCAGGAGAGGTAAAACGGGAAAGATAGAGCAACTACAGGGGGCAACAGGTTGCTGTCTTTCGGAACCGTTCTATTATGTTTCCCGTTCCGTATTTTCGCCTAAATCTCGCGAAATTCGTGCATGATTAGCTATACATTCTGCAAATACCATGCTATAATGTATTCTATAACAGACATTAGGAGGCTTCTATATGGCGCTGATTATTTGCCCTGAATGTGGAAAAGAATACTCCGACCGTGCAAAAGCCTGCCCAAACTGTGCCTGTCCGGCACCTCACATTGGCAGCATGGAAACTTCTGACAATGAAGCAGTACAGCCAAAAGCAAAGAAGAAGCATTCAATTATTCCATCTATCATTTTGGTTGTGCTTCTGGCTGTTGGTGCTTGGTATGCATACCGCATTTGGTTGTACCACGACGGCCTTAATGCAATGTATTCCGGAAACTATTCCACTGCGAGGAAACGTTTGGAAAATCTCGATTACAGTGACAGCAAATGGGTATTGAATGATATCTCTTTTCTGGAGGATATGGATGCAATTGTAAGAGACGAAATCTCTCGTGGCTATGATGGTACAGGCATCACGGCAGAAGAAGCTTCGCAAACGCTGAAAGAAATCAGAAAATATCAAGCCCTGGAGTTCCATACCGACGGTTTGGATGCAACTGTCGATCAATATACAGAAGGACTCGAACGCATTGTCAACGCTTATACCTACGACTCTGCAAATTCGATTCAATTTGAATTACTTGCCGGAAAATACTATTGCGACCAGGTAATTGTGAATTTGCATAAAAATTTTGGTTTTATGCAAGGCAGTATGGTATATGACGAAATTTTCACCAATATTCTCTCCGAAGAAAAGGCGTTTCTTAACGCATTAAGTGACTTGGCCGAAAGTGGACATGAGAAAGCAAAAGATGGTGACTTCCGGAACAGCACTATCACACTGTATCTGCAAAATAACACAGACTATAAATACGAGCAGGCCTATATCTTTGAGTTTTATAAGTATAACAGCGACGAATTACTGGATAGTGTTGTAACGGATACACTCAAGATAGAACCGCATTCGGAATATACAGTTTCTATCGATGTCCCGCAAATTGCGAGAAACGGATACTCCGTCAGTTACTCCTACTACATTCTTGATGTGGATATCACCACTTAGGTTCATTTCGTCAGGGCTATCCAGCAGGTTGTTTTCCCGTTCCGCCTATTGTTTGCCGCTGGCGCGGCAAACGGGACTCTCCCCCGAGCTAAAAAAGTGTCCACCGGACACTTTTTTACCCGCCCTGACGGGCGGGCCGCTCTCTTCGAGTCCCATTATCCACCGGATTCCATAAAAAAGAAGCACCCTGAAAGGGTGCCCCGCGTTGAGTGACTTTTCTCCGCCCACACCCCTTACGGGGTGCGTTCGGAGAAAAGGGGACTCTCCCACGGGCTAAAAACAGTCCACCGGACTGTTTTTACGGCAGCAGAGCTGCCGCCGCCCTTTCGAGTCCCATTATCCACCGGATTCCATAAAAAAGAAGCACCCTGAAAGGGTGCTTCTTTTTTATGGGGTGGATAATGGGACTCGAACCCACGATCTTCAGAGCCACAATCTGACGCCTTAGCCAACTAGGCCATATCCACCATCTGTAATTTCTGAACTGGTACGCCAAGAGGGACTCGAACCCCCGACCTACTGCTTAGAAGGCAGTTGCTCTATCCAGCTGAGCTATTGGCGCATCTCGAATGGAGCGGGTGACGGGAATCGGACCCGCGTATCCAGCTTGGAAGGCTGGTGTTCTACCATTGAACTACACCCGCGTAAGCCCTTACCTGAGCGATTCAGCTTTGATATTCTAGCATGGTTTCATCTGTTTGTCAAGCACTTTTCGCATTTTTCGTAAAATTTTGGAGACTGTTCCTGAGAACAGCCTCCAAAGAAATTACTTTGCGAATTCCACAGCCTTGGTTTCCCGGATGACGTTGACCTTGATCTGGCCGGGGTATTCCAGCTCGGCCTCGATCTTCTTGGCAATGTCCCGGGCCAGCAGGATCATATTGTCCTCGGAAACCACCTCGGGCTTGACCATGATCCGAACCTCCCGGCCGGCCTGGATGGCGTAGGACTTCTCTACGCCGGGATAGGAATTGGTGAGTTCCTCCAGCTTCTGCAGCCGGCGGATATAGTTCTCCACATTCTCCCTGCGGGCGCCGGGGCGGGCGGCAGAGATGGCGTCCGCAGCCTGAATCAGCACGGCAATCACCGTCTTGGGCTCCACATCGCCGTGATGCGCCTCGATGGCGTTGACGATGACGGGGTTTTCCTTGTACTTCCGGGCCAGATCCGCGCCCAGCTGGACGTGGCTGCCCTCTACCTCATGGTCGATTGCCTTGCCCAGGTCATGCAGCAAACCCGCGCGCTTGGCCATGGCAACATCCACGCCCAGTTCCGCGGCCATCAGACCGGCGATATGCGCGACCTCAATGGAGTGGTTCAGAACATTCTGACCGTAAGAAGTACGGTACTTCTGGCGGCCCAGAATCTTGATAAGCTCGGGGTTCAGGTTATGCACACCGGTCTCGTAGCAGGCGCGCTCGCCCTCCTCCCGGATGGTGCGGTCCACTTCCTTCCGGGCCTTTTCCACCATGTCCTCAATGCGGGTGGGGTGGATACGGCCGTCCACGATCAGCTTCTCCAGGGCAAGTCTTGCCACTTCCCGGCGAACGGGGTCGAAGCTGGAGACGGTGATGGCCTCGGGGGTGTCATCGATAATCAGGTCTACACCGGTGATGGTCTCCAGAGTCCGGATATTCCGGCCCTCGCGGCCAATGATGCGGCCCTTCATCTCATCGTTGGGCAGGGGCACCACGGAGACGGTGGTCTCGGCGGCATGGTCAGCGGCGCAGCGCTGGATGGCCGTGGCGATGATCTCCCGGCCCTTCTCCTCTGCCTCGTCCTTCAGCTGCTGCTCGATCTCCTTGATCTTCATGGCGGCGTCATGACGGACATCGCTTTCAATGCTGTCAAGCAGATACTGCTTGGCCTGCTCCTGAGTCAGACCGGAGAGCTGCTCCAAAGTCTCCAACTGCTGCTGGCGGATCTTCTCAGCTTCCGCCTGGGTCTGCGCCGCGTTGGTCAGGCGCTTGTTCAGTTCCTCTTCCTTACGTTCAAATGCTTCGGTCTTCTTGTCCAGGGTTGTTTCTTTTTGCTCAAGCCGGCGTTCCTGCTTCGTCAGTTCAGCTCGGCGTTCTTTGACTTCTCTGTCGTTTTCTGTGCGGGATTTATGGATTTCGTCCTTGGCTTCCAGCAGCATTTCCTTCTTCCGGTTTTCACCGTTTCGGATGGCCTCATTGATCAAACGGGTAGCCTCCGCCTCCGCGGAGCCGATTTCCCGTTCCGCGACCTTTTTCCGATACAGAAAACCTCCGGCGAAACCGGCGGCGATACCGATCAGGACGCCCAGAACGATTGCAAGAATCGTATACCATTCCATAATTCCACAACGCACCTCCTTCCATAAAATTGGCGCGGCAGGGTGCGCAGCGGCCCATGTGAAATTGAGATGATTTTGGCAAATATGCCACTCTATCGCAAAACGCCACAAGGCGCAAAACGCATTCCCCGGCGCATACGCCGGTAAAGGAGCCGCCAATAAGGCAAGCTCACATCACATCTTATTGTATCGGTGCGAAGGACAATTGTCAAGTAAAAATCAGCAAAAAATCCGGCGGAGAATGGGATATCTTTGACACTATTGTTCAATGCGCCTCCTGTCTCTTTGGAAAAGAGGCTGGTTTTTTCCTGACCGCTATGCTATAATAGGCAAAAAAGGAAAGGACTTTTGAGTCTATGAACGTAAAATCCTTGAGCAAAGCGGCGCTTATCTGCTGTATCTGCCTGATTTTGTCCATTTTGCTGGGCGTCCTTGCCATGACCTGTGTATATATTCTGCCCACCGGCCGGATGCTGACCCAGGCGGACAGGAGCCTGCCGATCTTTGAAACGGAGGGCACCGGCTTTTTCTGGGCCCCAGGGGAACCAAGCGCACGTCTGGACGGATATACCGACGCCATCATGATGCAGACCGCGGTCTATGTCCGGGACGAAAACCCGCTGAAGGCCGCCATGCGCTGCTCCCGGATGGAGTTCTCCGAGGGCAAACTGGCCCCGGCGGATTCCCTGAAGCAGTATGTGTACGGGAATCGCTCCGGCCAGGTCCTGGATTATGCCCGGTACTGGCACGGCTATCTGCTGTTTCTCAAGCCCCTGCTGCTGTTTTTCTCCCTCAGCGATATCCGGATGCTGAACGGTGCGCTGCAGCTGATCCTGGCTTGCGCGGTGCTGCTGACCGCCTACCGGAAGCGGGGACTTCGGCTGGCGCTGCCCCTGGGGCTGGCCTTACTGGCCATCAATCCCGTCTCCACAGCCCTCAGCATGCAGTATTCCAGCATCTATTATCTGACACTGCTGGGCACTCTTGTCATGCTTCTTACCGAAAGCTGGGACAGGAAATGGGGCTATCTGGTGTTTTTATTTCTGGGCGTGGGTACCGCGTTCTTTGACTTTCTGACCTATCCCGCCTGCGCCGTGGGCATCTGCCTGGGTCCGCAGGCCCTGATGAGCCAATCCAGCGGACGGGACCGGCTGCTGAAAACCATCGGTTCCGGGACTGCCTGGGCCTTCGGCTACGGCGGCATGTGGAGCGGAAAATGGCTGGCCGCCAGCCTGATTACCGGGACCAACGCGCTGTCCGACGCCATGGAGCAGATTCAATACCGCAGCGGCGGTACCGTCACCGCCTCTGAGGGCGGCGCGGAGGCCACCTTTGGGGCCGTCGTCAGCCGGAATCTGGGTGTTTTTATCACCCCCGCCGCCGTACTGATCCTTCTGGCGCTGCTGGGGGTGCTGGTCTGGCTGCTGCTGACCAAACGCTGCCGGTTCGCGCCGGAAAAAGCCAGCCTGCTGAGCCTGCTCATTGTCTTCGCCGTACCCTTCATCTGGTATTTTCTGGTCCGCAACCACTCCATGGTCCACTACTGGATGACCCACCGTAATCTCGCCGCCGCGGCATTCGCCCTGAGCGGGTTCGTGTGCTTCTCACTGAAGGAACGGGAGCGGTAAAGTCGGGGGTTGTCGGACAAAATGCCTTCCCCTGGGGGAAGGTGGCCCGCCGTAGGCGGGTCGGATGAGGGGCGGTATGCAGAACCAACAAGGAGAAAACTCTGCAATCCAGTCCCGGCAAATAAGAAAGTAGTTGCTTAAGTTGATTCCGCGTAGGTTCTGCATGCCGCCCCTCATCAGTCAGGGCTTTGCCCTGCCAGCTTCCCCCAGGGGAAGCCTATGTTCGACAACCCCCGGTTTATCCCCGTCCATAACCCGGCACTCCCGCGTTTCCGGTTGGAAAACGCGGGAGTGCCGGGCTTTTTTACTTTTCCTCCTCCGGCAAGCCGAAAGCGGCCGCCGGTGGTTGGGGCAGGCCCGCGTGACGTTCCAGCAAGAGGAAGGACATGCGCATATAAGATCTGGTATAGGAATCCGAAAAGCTGTATTGCAGGAGCTCCTCAATCCGGCGCAGACGATACAGCAGCGTATTTTTATGGACATACAGCATCTGCACCGTTCTGGTCACGGACCGATCCTGAAGCAAATACGCCCACAGCGTCTTATACAGTACCTCGTCCTGGCAGAAAAGCCGGTACACATCCGGATGGCAGGCTGCCAGACACCTGTCCGGGGCGTAATCGCTGCGGATCAGATAGTCCATTGCCAGAGAATAGAAGTCCGTAAAGTGACCATCCTCTTTTGGGGGCGTACACAGGGCAAACTCCGCCTGCTCCAGCAGCCGCGGCAGCAGCGCAAAGCCCTGATGACTCAGGCTGACGCCGCCGGAAACAGGGGCCGCGCCCAAGATCTCCTCCAGCTTTCCGCGGCGGCGGTCATCCGGCATTTTGTTATCGTTGGCCAGCAGCACAAACCTGCCGCCGAATACACCGCAGAGGTCCAGCGGAAATACCGCCGCAATGGCGGAAAAATACTTTCTGTAGTCCCACTGCATTTGCTCCGACGCTTCTTCAAAATTCAGAACATATACCCGGTAACTGTCTGCCTCCGTCCAGCCTCGCTGATCCAGAAAATGCCGCGCGCCCGCGTCCGCCACCGGCGCGCCCTCCAGAAGGCGCTGAAGCATGGAGCTGTTCAATCCGCTGCCCCGCCGCTCCCGCCCCAGGACAGGCGCCAGCGCCTTGGCCAGCATGACCATCAGCTGCATATGGCCGTCATTCAGAGGATGCGTTTTTTCCACGACGGTCAAATATCCTACCGGCATCTCCCCCTGAAAAACCGTTATGGAAAGGCTGTCGGACATATTGCTGCCTTCCGGAAAACGGAAACGTATAACCTTGCCATCCATATGGTAGGAAAGCCTCGCCTCGGAAATCTCCTTAGCGGAGATGAAGGACGAATAACCATAGGTCTTCAGATGCAGCCATTCCCGATCCACTTCCTCGGGCCCATAGCTTTTGGAGCAGGCGAGACAGGCATGGTTTGCGTCTGTCAGCGCGATCGGCGTTCTGAATACAACCCCCATTTCCTCCACCAGCGCCTGAAAATCCTCTCGCTCGATACATCCCGCAATCCGGCTCCGCCAGTCGAACATGGAGTCGAACAGGCTTTGCAGCAGTTCGAAGCCCTCCCGGGCGGACATATCCGTCAGGCGGATCCTGTCTTCGTGCCAAAGGTACAAACAGTCCGGCCCGTCCTGCTGGACCAGCACGCAGTCCGTGGCGTAGGCCAGCCGGGCGCTGCGCAGAACTCTGGGGGACTCCCTGCGGATTTGTACTTCCGGCTCAAAGGATTCCAGCAAATTGGCTATAATCCACATACTAAGCTTCATGTTTTGTCCTTTCCGTCCAATTTCTGGGCTCTTCACTCTCTCTTTTTTTATTTTACCATCGTTTGGCAAAAAAAGAAAGCCTCTTCCCGTAATTTCTCACAATTTCCAATTCGGTGTTCTCTATATCTTTGTACCATTGGAACAAAATTTGTCATTTTTTCTCATCAACCAGTGTACCCTTGGACCGTATCTTTTCCGCCGCCCGGGTGCTACAATACAGGCAGCAAGGCAAGGAACCCCAATATATGAATCTGTAAAAGGAGTGACCACAATGAAAATCCCCTTCAGTGAAAAGGAAATGGAAGTTGTAGCCCAGGTCCCCGCTTTTGGCGGCGGCACGATTCCCGTGTTCAACTACCCCATCAGCACCACTGAGTTGGTAAAGCGTACTTTTATCGACAAAGAGGCACTTTGGATTCTGAACGGCTCCGAAACCGGCTTTTTCTGCCCCTCCGTGATTCCCGATCACGTGGCCCGGGGATTTGTCTTTGAAGCCGTTCCCACCCCCCGGGAGAAGTTTGGCGGCAAGGATATGTTCGGTCTGAACTGGAAGTACATCGATGTAGCCGGCGGCTCCATGAGCGAAGGCAAACTCTTTGACGACGCCAACGACTGGCGGGACTACGTCCACTTCCCCGATATCGACAGCTGGGACTGGGAAGGCAGCGCCGAGATGAACAGGGAATATCTGGCCTCCGGCCCCAAGACTCTCTGGCTGCTGAACGGCTGCTGGTTCGAGCGGCTGATTTCCTTCATGACCTTTGAGGGCGCCGCTATGGCACTGCTGGACGATGACCAGCTTGACGCCGTCAAGGAGCTGATCCATGAGACGACCTCCCTGTATATGCGCATTATAGACAAGTGCTGCCAATACTATGATATTCCCGGCTTCTGCATCCATGATGACTGGGGCTCCCAGATGGCCCCCTTCTTCTCCGAAGCCGTGGCCAGAGAGGTCTTCCTGCCGGAGATGAAGCGCTTCTGCGATCATGTTCATTCCCATGGCAAATATATCGAGCTGCACTCCTGCGGCAAGGCGGAGTCCCGCTGCGGCGTCTTTGTAGACGCCGGCTTCGACTCCTGGACCCCCATGGCCATGAACGACACCGGCAAGCTCTGGGAGACCTACGGAGACAAGATCGTCATCTCTGTGGTCATCAACGAGCTGGAACATCCCGAATCCGCCACGGAGGAAGAACTTCGGGCTGCCGCCCGGGCTTTCGCAGCAAAATACGCCCGGCCTGACCGTCCCTGCGTTCTGAGCAGTATGTATTCCAAGCCTGGCTATCTGACCCCCGCCTTCCGGGAAGAACTGTACCGGGCGTCCCGGATCGGCTGCTGCGGCCAGGAATAACAATCAGGAGAGAGAAATAAAGGAGGAACCCTTATGCAGCCCACAAGCAGCAAAAAAGAGATTTGGACCATGGGTACTTATTCGCTGCTGAGCCTTTCCATTATGGTCGGCTTCATGTACCTGAACACCTTCGCCACGGAAGTTCTGAAAATCCCCGCCGCCACCCTTGCCACGGCACTGCTGATCGCCAAGATCTGCGATTTTATCGTCAGCCTTTTCTGCGGCGTCATCGTCGAGAAAGTCAAGCTGGGTAAAAAGGGCAAACACCAGGCCTGGCTGTACTATGGCCGCTGGATACTGGCCGTCATGATTATGCTGGAGGTCGCGAACACCAGCACCGCACCCATGGTTGTCCGTGTCGCGGTTCTGGGCGTTTCCTACACCGTGCTGAACTGTCTGATGAACATCATTCAGACCTCCTACTACGGCATTGTCGCCGTGGTTGCCGGCCCCAACCCCGCCAACCGGAACGCCATGACCATTAACATGATTCGCCAGAACACCGTGGTCATGCTGATTTGCTCCTTCATCCCCACGCTGGTCACAAAGCTTCCCTTTGGCAGCTGGAACTACTTTATCGTCGCCCTGGTCTTCATGCTTCCCATGCCCTGGGCTTTGGGCAACATTTCCCGGCTGGCGGAGGGCAAGGATCTTCCCGTTGGTCAGGGTCCCGCCGGTGCGCCCCGGGTAACCATCAAGGACATGCTGGAATCCCTGTTTAAGAACCCCCAGCTGCTGGCCCTGTTCATTTCCTTTACCGTCCTGCAGATCGGTATGTTCATGTATCAGGCCAACTACACCTATTACTGGCTCTACGTTGTCGGTGACTTCACCAAGCTGACCCTGGCCACCCTGGCCGCCTCTCTGGTGGGCGTTGTGGCTGCCATGTTCATGCCGAAAATCGGCACCAAGATCGGCAAGAAGTGGTCCTGCGTCGCGGGCTTCATACTCTTCGGCCTGGGCCTGGTGGGCGTGAATCTGATGGGCGCCCAGCACTGGGTATGGTACATCATCTTCATGAGCTTCGGCACCTGCGGAACCTACATCTATTCCTCCTTCTCCGTCACCATGTATCTGGACTGCGGCGAGTGGTATCTGAACAAGACCGGCAAGGATATGCGGACCATTGCCATCGGTCTGGCCTCTCCCCCGATGAAGATCGGCATGGCCCTGGGCGGCACCATTGGCCTTTACCTGCTGGGCGCCACCGGCTACGTTGCGGGCTTCACCCCTGACGAAGCCTGGGTCAAGAGCTTCATGTTCATCTGCTGGATTGTCCCCGCCATCATCTATTTTATAGCAGCCGCCATCATGGCCTTCTTCTACAAGATTACCGACGCGGAAGCCGCCAGATGCGCTCAGGAAAACGCCGCCAAGCTGCAGCAGAAGTAAATCCCTTCCTCTGATAAATTTCCCCGGGACAGCCGTCCCGGGGAAATTTTCAGCTTTATTTCAGCTTAAAGGTGTAGTATACTGATAGTAAGGTGTATTGTATTGGGGGAATTCTGTGAAAATTCTGGTTATCGAGGATGAAAAGCTCCTGGCGGACTCTCTGAAGACACTTCTGGAGCGGAAAGGGTTTGACGTGGAGTGCGTCTATGACGGCGAGGCCGGGGCGGAGTACGCGGAGACCGGCGTTTATGATCTGCTGATTCTGGATGTGATGATGCCCAAAATGAACGGCTACCAGGTGGCCCGTTCCGTCCGGGCCAAGCGCTGCGGAACCCCTATTCTGATGCTCACCGCCCGTTCCGGGCTGGAAGACCGCATTGAGGGCCTCAACGCCGGAGCAGACTACTACCTGACCAAACCCTTCGACAGCCGGGAGCTGCTGGCCTGCGTAGGCGCGCTGCTGCGCCGTCAGGGCAATCAGGTGGACGAGCTGACTCTGGGCAACACGGTACTGGATCTGAGCACCTGCACACTGATGTGCGGCGGCCGGTCTGTGCGGCTGTCCGCCAAGGAATTTGACGTCATGCGCTATCTCTTCCAGGCCAGAGGCACCATCGTCTCCAAGGAAAGCATCCTCTCCCGGGTCTGGGGCTTTGATTCCGACGCGGTAGAAAACAATGTGGAGGTCTATATCGGCTTCCTGCGAAAAAAGCTGAAAGCCATCGGCTCCAATGTGACCATTCAGTCCATCCGCCGTCTGGGCTACCAGCTGGAGGTGATGCAGGGATGCTGAAAAAGCTGCGGGTCCGTTTCGTCTGCGTCATCATGGCCATTGTCACCGTCATGCTCTGCTCCATCTTTGGCCTTTTGTACCACGCCACCCAGAAGGGGCTCCAGCAGGAAAGCATCTCCATGATGGAGTCCGTTGCCGCCAATCCCTTTCAGTTGAGCCGCCCCAACGCGGGAGGCAGCGAAGTCAAGCTCCCGTATTTCATGGTCAAAATCGGCACCGATGGAAAAGTCACCGCCATCGTCGGCGGCTATTACGACCTGTCTGACGAGGTCTTCCTTCGAGCCCTGACGGAGGCCGTGGTGCAGAAGAACGCCCGTACCGGCATTATCGCCGAATACAATCTCCGATTTCTGAAGGTCAAGTCTCCCCTGTCTGAAACTCTGGTGTTTGCCGATATCACCAGTGAAAAGGCTGCCCTTTCCAGTCTCGCAAAAACCTGCGCCGAGTTGGGCGGGCTGTGTCTGGCGCTCTTTCTGGGCATTTCCGTACTGCTGGCCCGTTGGATGGTGCGCCCGGTGGAAAAAGCCTGGGATCAGCAGCGGCAGTTCGTAGCCGATGCTTCCCATGAGCTGAAGACGCCCCTGACGGTCATCATGACCAACGCGGAGATTTTGCAGATGCCTGAGGGTGATGCCGCGGATAAGAGCCGCAGCGTCAGCAGCATCCTGACCATGTCCCACCAAATGCGCGATTTGGTAGAACACCTGCTGGAGCTGGCCCGTTCCGACAATGGGCAGTCGAAAATGGTCTTTGAAAAAGTGGATCTGTCCGCCCTGACAGAAGACGCCCTGCTTCCCTTTGAGGCAGTGTTCTTCGAGGCCGGGCTGACTCTGGAATCCCAAATCACCCCCGGCATTACCCTTACCGGCAGCCGCCAGTACCTGGGCCAGCTGCTGGACATTCTGCTGGATAACGCCAGAAAATATGCCGTCGGCGGCACCGTCCGGGTCACTCTGGAAAAAACACGCCACCGCCGCTGCTGCCTCAGCGTCTCCAACGAGGCAGCGGAAATGAGCCGACAGGATCTGCAAAATATCTTCAAGCGCTTCTACCGCATGGATGCCGCCCGCAGCCGGGACGGCAGCTTCGGGCTGGGCCTGTCCATCGCTGAAAACATCGTCGCCGCGCACAACGGCAAGATCCGCGCCGACTACGCAGACGGCCGCGTGACCTTCGCCGCAGAGCTGCCGACAGATGAGTAAGATGGTCGGCAAATTGGAGGTTATCGGAATTTCCCCTTGGCTCCCCCTCTGGGGGAGCTGGCGTGCGCAGCACGACTGAGAGGGTACCAGCGGTGGGATCCGCATGAATGCTTCGGTATCGCAGCCCTCTCAGTCACGGCGTTTCCGCCGCGACAGCTCTCCCATAGGGAGAGCCAAGGGGTACAACAAGTCCTTATTTGTCAATTCATCGACCTCGCACATTTCCGTTCTCCCCGCATACACTATACCGTGAACCAGAATGCGGAGGTGTGCTATGTCCATTGTGCAAACGGACGTGCCCATGACCTATGGGCTCTGTCATGAGACCATTGCGAAAATTGCGGAGGCCTATCCCGTCTGCGGCAGCCGCAGTATCGGAACCACGGCCTATGGGCGGGAAATCGAGGCCATGTCCATCGGCAGCGGAGGACGGACGGTGCTGTTTACCGCCGCCCACCATGCCAACGAGTGGATCACCGCCACGGTGCTGCTGAAATTCGCTGAGGAACTTTCCCGGGCAATTCTGGAAAAGGGCTCGGTCTACGGCATCCCGGCCAACCTTTTCGAGGAGAACTGCCAGATCTTTCTGGTGCCTATGGTGGACCCGGACGGGGTGGACCTGGTGACAGGCGGCACTCCCCAGGGCAGCGTCCAGTGGGAAAAGGCAAGGAATCTTGCCGGCAATTATCCAGCCATTTCCTTCCCCAACGGCTGGAAAGCCAACCTTCTGGGGATAGATCTGAACCTACAATATCCCGCAGGCTGGCTTCAGGCACGGGAAATCAAATTCTCCCAGGGCTATACAAGGCCCGGTCCCCGGGACTATGTGGGCAAAGCCCCCCTGACCCAGCGGGAGAGCCGTGCCCTGGCGGACTTCACCCGGTACCTGGATCCTGCCCTGATTCTGGCCTACCACACCCAGGGCGAGCAGATCTACTGGAAGTATGACGACATCGATGTTCCCGGCGCTCTGGCCCTGGGGCAGGAATTTGCCCGGCTCTCCGGCTACGCTCTGGCGGAAACGCCCTATGTCTCCGGTTTCGCGGGCTACAAGGACTGGTTCATCAAAACCTGGCGGCGGCCCGGCTTCACCATTGAGGCAGGCCTGGGGGAGAATCCCCTGCCCCTGAACCAGTTTGACAGCATCTATGCCAAAAATCTCGGTATTCTGACCACGGCGGCCCTGGGCCTGCCGGAATAAAAACGCTGTACAGAAGAGAGGAACCGCTATGGTCGTATTCTTTGACATTGACGGGACCATTATTGACGAGCAGACCCAGATCATCCCAGCGTCCACCGTAAGGTCTGTGGCGCGTCTGGCAGAACTGGGCCACGTTCCGGTCGTCAATACGGGCCGGCCCTATTCCCATATTGACCCCCGGATCAAGGCTATGGCCTTCGGCGGTTACGTCTGCGGCTGCGGCATGGAGGTTCGTCTGGGTGACACGTGGCTCTACCGGAAAAAGCCGGATGAAAAGCTCTGCGCCTACGTCATGGCTCAGGCGGAGCGCTTTCAAATGCAGCCGCTCTACGAGGGAGACGACGGCGCCGCCATCTACGACCCCAGACACTGCGATTTTCCCTACATTCAGGAGGAGCTTGCCCGGATGCTGAAAAAGGGCTTCACGGTGTGCAACCGGGAAGCCCATCCGGATTTTATGAAGTTCATCACCTTTTCCACGTCCAGACAGGCACAGAAGGGCTTCTGCCAGGCCATGGAGCCCTTTTTTGAGATCATCGACCGGGGCAGCGGTCATTTCACAGAGTACGTTCTGAAGGGATGCTCCAAAGCAGGCGGGATGCTCGCCCTGCTGGATGCCCTGGGTGTGCCCCAAAGCGAAACTCTGGCCCTGGGCGACAGCACCAACGATCTGCCCATGTTCCGCATCGCCGCCCACACCGCCTGTCTTGGCGGCGGCATGGAAGAACTGAAAGCTGTCTCCGAATTCGTCACCGCCCCGGTGCTGGAGGACGGCATTCAGAAGGCGCTGGAGCATTTTGGACTGCTGGAAGGCCACGGTAAATAAAGATTACCCCCTTGGCTCTCCCTATGGGAGAGCTGTCACGGCGGGAACGCCGTGACTGAGAGGGCTGCGATGGCTGAGACTTTCATTCGGATTCCGCCACTGGTACCCTCTCAGTCGTGCTGCGCACGCCAGCTCCCCCAGAGGGGGAGCCAAGGGGACATTCCAGCAAATACCAATTTACCAAAAAAACGCAGAGACCGTTTCATCCGTCTCTGCGTTTTTATATTCTCACGCCCGCATCAGTCCCAGGGCCAGCAGCAGCAAGCCCACAGGCACCAGAAGAGCGGCGCCCAGACCCATCAGGACGCACACACCCGCCACAGGCAGAGCCACACCCATCAGCACCACGCCGACGATCTTCGCAACCCCCCAGGTCAGGCGGAAGGCGAACTCCACGCACTTGAAGAACAGCCAGAGGATCAGGCCCACCAAAATCAAAGAAAACAGCATGTTACATTCCTTTCCTCCGGCGTGACTGCGCCGGAAACGTTCGTTTGTTGTTTGCCCCAACGATCCGCGGCTCAGGCACGGCCACCGCTCCCTTCATTGGAATGGCTACAGTATAGCACCGGCGGGGTTTTCCGAAAAGGGATTCCTTGGAAAAATAGAGGCGGGTATTTTCCCCTTTTCAGAGGAATACCCGCCTGACTTTTATGCTTTCTTTTTCCGGAAGGGCCGTTTTGCCCAAAGGCCTCTGCACCAGGCTGCCAGGCGCAGCCTGCTTTGCTCGCACCGGTCGAAGACCCGCTGGATGGCGAGGAACACCGTCGGCGTCATGACAAGCAGCGTGAACATGACCAGCCGCACCTCGTCCGTCCATGTCCGCAGATCCAGAATATCTCCCAGCAGCGTGAAGCACAGCACAATGCCCGCCGCCATGAGCCACCACAGCAGCCGCCGGAACCAGTTGAAGGGCTTGCAGATCTGATACAGCACCAGCAGGCCCACAAAAGACAGAATCGCGGCACAGATGGTAGAGACTTCATCCTGAGGCAGGCTGAACACCAGCGCAAACACCTGGCACAGCAGCACCACAAAGACATTGGTCAATCCGCCGGGGAAGGCTCTGCGCAGAACCCCCGGCAGGAACCTCCCCTTGACCCGGTCGTATTTCGGCTCAAAGGTCAGGATAAAAGAGGGAATGCCGATGGTCATGGCGGAGATCACGGACAAATGGATAGGCTCCAGGGGGTAAGGCATCACCGTGAACAGGCTGATGACGGACAGGAACAGGGAGAAAATGTTCTTGACCAGAAACAGCGCCGCCGCCCGCTGAATATTGTTGATGACCCGCCGCCCCTCGTTTACCACGCCGGGCATGGCGGAAAAATCGGAATCCAGCAGCACCAGACTTGCCAGCTGACTTGCCGCCTCCGCACCGCTGGCCATGGCCACGGCGCAGTCCGCCTGCTTCATGGCAAGCAGGTCGTTCACGCCGTCACCGGTCATGGCCACGGTGTGCTTTTTCTTTTGCAGGGCTTCAATCAGGCCCTTTTTCTGTTGGGGCGTCACCCGCCCGAATACTGTGTATTTGAGTGCCGCTTCCCGCAGCTGCTCCGGAGTCTCCAGAGTCGCCGCATCTACGTACCGGTCGCTGTCCGGGATGCCAGCCTGCTGGGCAATCATACTGACCGTGGCCGGATTGTCGCCGGAGATCACCTTTACCGTAACGCCCTGTTGGGCGAAGTAGGCAAAGGTCTCCTTGGCATTGGGCCGCAGTTTTCCGGTGAGCAGGGCCAGGGCCATAGGCTCCACCTTTTCGGCATCCAGCTTTCCCGGGGCCAGGGGCCCGTCATATCGGGCTACCAGCAGAACACGGTAGCCCTTCTCCGCCCAGTCGCCGATGTTCCAGATGTCCTCCCGGTCGCCCAGCAGGAATTCCGGCGCGCCCACCACATAGCTGCCGCTTTCTTCAAATTCGCAGCCACTCCACTTGTATTCCGAGGAAAAAGGCACCCGGTTGGTACATTTCAGGTCGCTTTCCCCGGCAAACAGCTCCTGCATGGCCTTGGCGGTTGCGTTGTCCGGCTCGCCGGAATCATACATGGCCGTCAGAATGTCCTCCAGCTGCTCCGGCAAAAGCGCGTCGCCCAGAGGCAGCAGGTTTTCCACCTCCATGTCCGGCTCCGTAATGGTGCCGGTCTTGTCAACGCAGAGCACATCTACCCGTGCCAGGGCCTCGATGCTGTTCATATCCTGCACCAGCACCCGGCTTTTGCTGAGTTTCTGGGCAGATACCGCCAGAGCCACGCTGGTCAGCAGATACAACCCCTCGGGAATCATGCCGACCAATGCCGCCACAGTCCCCTCGGTGCTCTCCCGCAGAGGCAGCTTCAAAACCATGTATTCCTGCCGGAACAGGATAATGCCCACGGGCACCAGAGCCAGCCCCAGGAACAGGATCAGCCGGTCCAGGGACCGGGTCATTTCGGATTTCTTGGCCTGGGGATTGTGTTTTGCTTCCCGGGCCAGAGCCGCCGCGCCGCAGTTTTCGCCCACTGCCGTCAGTTCCACCCGTCCCCGGCCCGCCAGCACGACGCTGCCGGAATGGATCTGATCTCCGGGCTGCTTCTCCACGCTGTCCTCTTCGCCGGTAAGCAGAGATTCATCCACATAGAGGGACCCCGACCGCAAAATGCCGTCGGCGCAGATCTGGTCCCCCTGTCCGAATTCCGCGATGTCGTCCCGGACGATGTCCTCCGGGGCGATATCCTGCACTCGTCCGTCCCGGACGATCTTCACCGGCCGCCGGGCAACCAGCGACAGCTTATCCACTGCCCGCTTGGCCCGGATTTCCTGGAAGATGCCGATGACCGTATTGACCACCACCACGCCCAGAAAGCCCATATTCATGACCGTGGACTTGCCCACGATCAGCAGCACAGCCAGCACGATAAATACCAGATTGAAGAAGGTCAGGGTATGACGCAGGATGATTTCCTTCTCGCTTTTGCCCGTGTTGCCCGTCTGCCCTGCCCCCAGGCCCTCCGCAATGTGCTGCTCCGCCTGCGCTGAGGTGAGCCCCTGCACAGGGTCCGTATGCAGCAATTCTATTTCTTCATCCATACCAAAGACTCCTTATCCCTCAAATTCCGGCAGGCCCGCTGCCCGCCGCCAGAGGATCAAAAGGCTGCCCCGCTCCACAGCGATCCGGGCTTTCTTCTCCGTAAAATGGTTGCTGACCCCCAGCGGAAAACCGCTGGTCAGTGTACCATGGTCCAGTGTGTAATACAGTCCTTCAATATCTACGCCCTGCGCATCAGGGCCCATGCAGAATACGGAAATATCCCCATGCCTGTCCGCCGGGAAATGGACACTTCCATTTTTGATTACCGCGGCGCAGAAGTCCTTCCCGATCAGGATTCCCCGGGCGCCCCGGTCCGCCAGATATTGCAATGCCTGATAGTTTGCCACCGTATGATCCAGCCGCACGCCGTCCAGCCCGCCGTAGATCAGATACCGGTCATACCCCCTGGACAATCCCAGCTTAATGGCCAGCATGGAGTCCGTATCGTCCTTTTCCACAGGGAACACCTCCGCCCCCGTGGGGATGTAATGCAGGGAATCAAAATCCCCGATAATCGCATCAGGCCGAATGCCCAGCTTCTCCGTATGCGTCAAGCCGCCGTCGGCGGCAATGATATAGTCTTCCTCCGTCAGCGGTACCGCCAGGCCGTCAAACCCCGCCGCGCAGAAGATCACACATTCCTTCACAAAGGCCACTCCTTCCTTTTTCCATAGTCTACCACAGTTTTCCAGAAAGAAAAACAAGCAAACTGTAAATTTTGCAAGAAAATCAGGCATTGCGCAAAACGCAATGCCTGAAATTCAACTTTCCATCTGCTTTCCCAGAAAGCCCGCCACAGCCCGGGTCAGGTTCTGGTCGCTGGGCAGCAGAGGCTGGTCATTCTCCCCAAGGAGCAGCAACACGCTGCCCATCAGATCCCCCTGAGATAGAATGGGGCTTGCCGCGCCCAGGTGGTACCTCTCCTCCCCCTGGGCGGCCTGAATGGGACTCTCTCCACTTTTGTACAGATAGTTCTTCCGCTGCTCCATAAGTTTTTCCAGCTCCGGCGAATTGGGCTTGTCCAGAAGCTCCTTCCGGGGCGCTCCATGCAGCGCGATGATCCCATCCCGGTCCGCAATGGCCGCAATATGCCCCGTGGCCGTGGAAATGGATTCGCACATCTGGGCGGCGAACTCCTGCAAGTCCCCCATGGGGGAGTACTTCCGAAATATCACCCCGCCGTCCTTCTCCGTATAAATCTCCAGAGGGTCACCGTCACTGATAACATTGACACGGAAAACCTTGTCCTCGTGGTTTTTAGAGGACTGGATCAGTGTATTTTCGCTATTTTCCGTGCCTGAATTAAAATTTACGGCAATGTCTCCCTGGTTGACGTGGAGCAGGGTGTCCACATCGCTGTGGAGCCGGATCTCCAGCCGATCCTCAAATACGTCGATGCGCTCTATCAGCAGCTCTAAATCGTTTCGTTCCAGCGTTTCCTTGGAAAGAATGTCCCCGAATACCTCCATGGCGGTTTTGGCGGCACGCCCTGCCTGAATGATGGTGTTCCGCTTGTCTGAGAGCATGCCGATCTGGTGATCCAGCCCCTCGATTTTCTTTTGCAGGTCCGCTTCCAGCTCGTCATAGGTTTCCGCCAGAAGCTCCTCCTGATCCGGGTGCTTCACCATATCCCGGATGCGCTGCCGCTTGGTGGCCTTCAGCTCCTCCCGCAGCTCCTCCATGACCTGAGCCAGATGGTCGGCGGATTGCTCTGTTTCCACCACATCGGAATCCTGCCGTGCCAGTTCGGCGTTCAGTTCTTCCAGCATGGTATGGGAATGCTCCATGACCCGCCGCACATAGATTTTCAGCAGCTCGTCCAGCTTGTCCACCCGGATGTGGTGGGAGCTGCACCCGGAACGGCCCCGGCGGTGGTAGGTGCCGCAGGTGTAGGCGGCGCTCAAATCCCTGCGGCTCATGGCAAACATGGGGCTGCCGCAGTCCCCGCAGAACAGGAAGCCGGAGTACACATTGTCGTACTTCTTCACGCCCCGATAATTGGCGGTGGAACGCTTCTCCCGGAGAGCCCGGGTGGTGGCAAAGGTGCGGTAGTCGATAATGGGCTGGTGGTGGTTCTCAATGACGATATGCTCCTCCTCGTCCCGTTTCACATCCTTGCCGTTGATCTTGGCCCGGGTGTACTTGGCCTGGCGGAAAGTGCCGATATAAAAATCATTGTCTAAAATCCCCTGCACCGTGACGATGGCCCAGGCGGCCTTGGTTTTCCGGCTGGTGGGTTCCCCCGCCGCCTCTTTGCGCATCTGCTCCGACATCCGGGGAGTGGGGATGCCCTGCTCTGTCAGGTAATTTGCGATTTTCTTGTAACCCCAGCCCTGGTTGTTGTACAGGTCAAAAATCTGCCGGACGATCTCCGCTTCCGTGGGGACGATCTCAAATTCCTTCTGCCTGTTAATGATATAGCCGTAGGGGGCGGCGCACAGCCATTTCCCGTCTGCCTGCCGCCGCCGGATGACGTTTTTCACCTTCTTGCTGGTGTCGGTAACAGGCATTTCGTTGATGAGGAATTGAAACTGGATTTTCAGCCAGTCGTCATCGTTGGGAAAATCGATGTTGTCCCCAACGGAAATGATGCGAACGCCTGCATCTCGCAGATCCTCCAATTCCACCAGCCCCCGGGAATTTCGCCGGGAGAATCGGGAAAAATCCTTCACCACCAGAATGTCATACTGATGCCGGATCAGCCCCTTTCGCATGGCCTGGTAGCCCTCCCGCTGCTCAAAGGTATAGCCGGAACGATCCCGATCCTCATAAAAGGTCAGGCTGCTTCCCGGAAAACGGCGGTTTACAAAATCCCGGATGATGGCCTTTTGGTTTTCAATGGAAACGTTGTCCCGGTCCAGCTCCTCATCTACGGAGATGCGGCAGTAGCCCGCAATGTCAAAGGTTTCGGTCATGGTTATTCTCCCTTGAGGTATTTTTCGGTCTGGCGGTCAAATTCGGAAATATAGTCTGCGTCCTGCCGTTTGCGGAATTCCTCATAAATCCCGCTGACCTTTTTCACCGCCGCCTCCCGGGAAATGTGGCCTTTGCCATCCAGTACCTGGCGGCGGTTGTTGGTTAGAAAACGGTCCGTCTCCTTCAGCCAGTCCTGCATGGACATGAGCTGCTCGTCCTCGGCCATCAGCTCGGCATAGTCGATGAACATGGTCACCAGACGGTTCAGCCGAGAAAGCTCCTTCTGATTCAGGTAATTCTTCGCCACCAGCGTGTCGCTTTTCAGAATTTTCCCGTCCGGCGCCCCCTTCCAGGTGGTCAGACCCATGGTGGGGCTGTCCAGAGTAGCCCGCTGGGAAAGCAGCTCCGCCGCCGTCTTGCCGGTGACGGCATAGTGCAGCTTGTTCTGAACAAAGGCATAGAAGGCCTTCGTTGTCTCGCTGTTTTTGTCGTAGTTATAGCTGCACTGTTCAAAGACATCCGCGATTTTCTGATAGGCCCGCCGCTCACTGGCACGAATCTCCCGGATGCGTTCCAGCAGCTCATCAAAGTAATCCTTGCCAAAGGGGCGGCCGTTTTTCATCATCTCATCGTTGAGAACAAAGCCCTTCTGGATGTACTCTTTCAGCGTTTTCGTCGCCCACTGGCGGAACCGGGTGGCCTTTTTGGAGTTGACACGGTAGCCTACGGCGATGATGGCATCGAGGTTGTAGTGGTCAATGCTGCGCTGCACATTGCGGTTGCCCTCTCTGCGAACCACTAAGAATTTCTTAGCAGTTGCGTTGATGGACAATTCTTCTTCGGCGTATATGTTCTTCAAATGCTGAATGATATTTTCTGGGGTACAGTCAAACAGCTCTGCCATACCATTCTGACTTAGCCAGAAGGTTTCCTCCGCAAATATCACACTAACATATTGCTTCTCGCCCTCGTCATTGTACAGCAGAATTTCTCCCTGATTTGCAATTTCGTTTCCCATTTCTTTTCCTCCAGTATCCGTTGTATCAGTGTATTTGCAGTACATTGTGGTCTTTTGCTGAATGATGTAATTACAGATAATATTGTACATCATATTCCTGTACTTTGCAAGGACAAATTGAAAATGGGCAGAGGAAATTTCTTCCCTCCGCCCCAGAATTCAGCGTTCCAAGCTTGTCGTCCGCCGCTTCTTCTCCCGCTGCACCGCCAGTTCCGCGCTGCGCCGTTTGTTATACGCCAGCAGTGCCATGGTATTCTCCTTCAAATCCTCCTGCCCGGAGTGAAATACCGCCACCATATATTTCTGCTGCTTCCACTGGGCATACATGGGCTTCAGCCGGCTTTGCAGAGCCTCGTCCCCACTCTCCTTCCGGCTCAGCCACACCTGTACCAGCTTCTTTGCATCATCCTGAATAATTTCCATGTTACTGCCCCCTTTTCTCCAAATGATTTCCAGAGTTTCCTTTTTTTATGCGAATAGGCGTGCTCCTTTCTACAGCAGGGAATCCTGCACGCATTGGTCTGTAAACCTGTTCCCTGTCAAGCTTCCCGTCGCTTCTGCCAGACGATCTCATAGCCCAGCACATTGGCAAGCTCCAACGCTTCCCGGTAGCGCAGGGTTTGGTCGCTCAGCTTGGCAGAAAAATTGGAATCGCTGTCACTCCATCCATACTCGGCGGAACAGGCTTCCACCGCTTCCTTCTGAGTATAACCCGCGGCAATGATGTGGGACTGAATGTCGCAGCGGACCCTATTGATTTTTCTTTCCTTTTTCACGTTCGTTTCCTCCTGAATCAAATTCTGTTTTCTATGCGGTGACTCTGCTGTCCAGTAAATTTCCTTTGATTCTGAAAACCCCTCCATTTTCTTATTCGCCATGTCCGGGTCACAGGTTGACCCGGCGAATACAGCAATTTACGAACCAATTCGTCAGCCGGTGCAGTCCTTTCCCATACTGCGAATTGGATTCACTCTTTGCTTCATCGCTTGTTGGCGCATTTCTCACAGGAAAGAGAAAACATTTTCGCTGTTTTCCAAACCCCTTGTTTTCCCTTTGGCTGATATTGCAGTTCTGTCCGTTGACTGGCTGGTGTAAACGGACGCAAGAAAACCTTTGTACGGTTGGCATTGACTTTTTCCACCCTCGTTTCTTGTTTTGCAATTCTCTGTTTACATCTTCTCTAAAAGGAAAAGAGTAAGGAATCCAAAGTAAATTTAAGGCGTATCCCTTCTTTCGGCATTTGACGGTTTTGAAAATATGTTGACCGGCTTGTTTACCGGCTGTTTACTGGGATAGAGGATACCTGCTTACCAACCTTCCGGCAGTTCCAGCTGCTCCACTCCTACCCCAGTCTTTCTGTGCCAAGTGCGCTGGATACCGTATCCGGGAATCCGTTTTGTTGTACCCGGCTCCCAGCCCTCGATGGTGTGGTTCATAATGTCGTTGATCTCCCGGATCTCCCATTGCTTTGGCTCACCCATGCGCCCCAGGCCCAATTCAAAAATTTGCCGGGAGCATACATCATCACTTCCGAAGGAATCCAGAAAACACTGGATACGCCCGCTCGTGGTATCCTCGGGCATGAATGCCTTCTGACGGTTCCGGGCTTCCTCCTCCAACTCTTTCGGCAGAGACAGCCGGAAATCCCCGCTGCGGTAAATAGTCATGGCCTCTGCCCACATCTGGTCGATGTAGGCGCGGGACACTGTTTCGTTTTCCAGAATGTGTACCTCCGCCTTATCCGGCTCTGCCATGACCGGCAGGAAACGACGGTTGCCCGCTCTGTCCAACGGCAGGAAATCCAGCGAATTGGAAGTGCCGGCAAATACGCACTGCCTCGGCCGATCCTCCGGGTGGATGTCGTAGGGCACCTTATAGGTTTCCTTCTGGCGGCTGATGAAGCTGCGGATCTCCTCAATACTTTTCGCACTGGCAGTGGCCAGCATCTCCGACATTTCGATGATCCAGTGTCCCTGCATTTCCCTATATACATTGTCATCATCGATCTTTTTCAGATCATCGGAGAACCATTCATCCCGCACAGCCAGCAGGCGGAAGAAGCTGGACTTGCCCGCCCCCTGACTGCCCACCAGACACAGCATCAGTTCAAATTTGATGCCGGGGTGGAACACCCGACTGATGGCACCCAGCATGAAAATTTTCAGGCACTCGGTGTTGAACTGGCATTCTTCTGCCCCCAGGAATCTGTGCAAGGCGTGTGGAATGCGGAGCTGCCCGTCCCAGCGGAGCGCTTGAAGATATTCCTGAATGGAATGGAAGCGGTTTTCATTGGCAACAATGCGGATGGCATCCCGCAATGCCTTCTCATGGTTCAGATGGTAGTGCCGCTCAAAATACAGTTTAAGGTAGCTCATGTCCCGTTCCGTGATGGCACTGCCTGTCCGCTCCCAGCCAACATCGCCCACGATGCAGTCCCGCTCGGTCAGCACGTTGAATCGAATGGTTCCCCTCAAGTTCTCGTCATGCTCCAGAACGAAAATGCAGTTGTCAATGGTTTGCAGAACATTGTCCTTGCCGTTCTTTTTGAGATTCAGAAATATCTCCTGCTGTGTCATTGCTGTGGATTCGTTCATCGATCTCTATCACCATCTTTCTGTAATGCTCGTAAACGGTTTTCACTTCTTCCGTAGTTCCGAACTCCAATTCAAAAATCAACCGGCGGATGTCGGCCTGCCTTTGAAGCGCTTCGATAAACAGCGGATGCCAAATCGTGTCCGCTGCCTTTGGGCAATACCTTTGCTTCCAGTCAATCAGTAAATCGTAGTAGCCGTGAAGAATTTCCTTCGCGTAGGAAACCCATGTTTCCATTTCTGTCCGGGCAGATGGTGGGTCTCGGGAGTGGTTGCCCGCAGGAATCCCAAAATCTGCGGACAGCTTTTGTGCCGCTTCCCCCGGTGGAATTCCAAAGAGCCGGGACACAAATGTAATAACGTCTCCCTGCGCGCCGCAGCCGAAACAGTGAAAGCCCCGGCTGAGCTTCAGGCTGGGCGAGTGTTCATCGTGGAAGGGACATAACGCCATCCCGGAGGCATTCACTTTTAAGCCATAGCGGGGAGCCACCTCCCGGCAGGTCAATCTTTGTTTCAATGCTGGATAGTAACTCATGTTTCCCTCCTTCAGTTGAATTTGTCACAGGATACCCATTTACCAGGTATCCCCGTGTATTCACTTTTCAAGGTGCAGGGGAACAAACTTCCAAAGGACGCAAAAAAGGACATGGCAACAGCGTGAAAGCTGTTTGCCATGTCCTCTCGATGGTCCTCGTTCTCACCAAAGCTGGTGGATGCAGGCTCTTATCCGGCTTCTATACTGGAATCAATCCAGCGTGTCCGGCGGTTGAACTTTATGCAAAACGTGTCAACAAAAATATGAAGTTGTTATCGCAAGTTGATTGAGAAAGTTTGTTCGTATATCAGGAGTATAACACATAGAAAACGCAATGTCAACATCTAATTCAAAAATATTTTCGAAAATAAATCTTGCTCGTGCAAAATCAAAAGCGATTGAAAATCGCGCAGCCGCAGACGGACAGACTGCGATTATCAGGGCTTGGGGCGGAGCCTCAGCAAGCAGAAACCCACTCGTTCCGTAGAAGGGGACGGGGGGATTTTGCGCATCTGTATTACAGATGCATTGCTTGCTATTATTCATTTGGCCCCTTACAGCTTGAAAATGGGTTTGTAAAGAGGCTCTTATCTAAGCTGCAATAGTGACCATAAATCTCGCTGCGACAAAAGTCGCAAGCAATGCCTTCGTATATACAAAGGCACAAAACCAGGTATTTCCACTCTATCGGAAATGCCTGGTTTCTGCTTGTTGAGGCCCTGCCCCAATCCCCGGTGAACATAATGTTCTGAGTAACGCTGCCTTTCGGGCATCGGCTGCGCAATTGGGAATTGCTACCGAGGAATCAATCGTTATTTGCATACCAGAGATTATCTGAGTATTGCATCGGAGTGAATAATAGGAGGAACGATTTGTATGCTGATAGTACTTCACCCGCTCGAATAAATGAAATGGCAAAAAGTTCTATAGGAAATCACATCAGACACTATGTATCGACTATGGTCATAATAATATATGAAGAATTATAAGACAGGATCAGCGCGTGGTTGACTTTTATCATAATTCTGGCTATAGTATTATCAGATTGCTGTAAGTGAGGTAAGGAAATGGACTACATGATGGAACTGGCAGCCATTGCAAAGGAGCATGGAGGGATCATTCAAACGAAGGTTGCAGCGCAGTATGGGATCTCAAAAGCGATGCTCTATAAGCTTTGCAAAGAAAACCAGATCCAGCGTATTGTAAAAGGGCAGTACATTCTTCCTGATGATCTGCCGGATGAGCTGCTGTCTATCAGTAAACGCTCTGAGAATATTATCTTCTCCCACGAAACGGCTTTGTATCTGCATGGCATTTCCAACCGGACACCCTTTGAACATACGGTAACGGCCCCATCCGGTTGCATTCCCTCCGCCGCGATCAAATCAGAATGCAAGGTGTACTACATCAAACCGGAGCTGTTTACCCTTGGAAAAACGGTTCTGAAAACTCCTGCCGGAAATAGTGTCCCTGTATACGATCTGGAACGAACGATCTGCGATTGTGTCCGAAGCCGCAACAAAATGGGGACGGAGACATTCCTTGCGGCCCTGAAACTGTATGCGGCCAGTCCCAGGAAAGATTTGAACAAGCTGAACACATACGCAAAAAAGATGCGGGTGTCAAACATATCAAGAAAAATCAGCCACGTCATTTTTCGGGGAAGGATTGCGTTCGATATTCCATGAAGTTTAGCCTGCTGTACCGAAGAATTCTATTGGATTTGCTGGACGTACCATATGAATCATATATAGCACGTATAAGGCATGCAGTGCAGGTCATTGATGAGTGGCTGAAGTAGGTAGATATGCGATATACTGTAGTTGAAATTAAGGAAACCGTTGCGGCCTTGGCGGCCAAATATGGGGCTGACCGTATTTATCTGTTCGGCTCCTACGCCAGAGGGGATGCAGACAAAAGCAGCGACATTGCGCTATCTAAAATGTGTATGAAGCTGCAATGAAATAGTATAGGAATCCAGCAAGGCTTTGGCATGAAAAATAGTGTTCGATTTGATAGGAGTGTACATAATGGCCAATGAAGAAAAGAAAATATGGGGCATCCACACAACGGATGATTCCCTGTTCCTGCACAATGATGTCATTGCTATTGGCTGGCAGGACTTTGGAGATTGCGGCAAGTTGGAGCCAAATCGGGAAGCCTATAAAGCGCACTATATAGACACATATCCCGACAGCAAAAAGGGGGCCATTGCTACCAGTGCCGGTATGCTGTATCGGTTTGCTGTAGAAGTGAAAATCGGTGACTATGTGGTGTTTCCGTCTAAGGCTGACCGAAAAATCAACATTGGTGTCGTTGAGAGCGATTTTATTTATAACCCCGAAGCCGCCCCGTATGTGCAGCAGAGAAAAGTAAAGTGGCTGAAACACTTGCCCCGGACTGCGTTCTCCCAAGGCGCACTGTATGAGGTCGGTTCGGCACTGTCTTTCTTTTTGCTCAAGAACTACGCAGACGAATACATGCAGGCTTTGGATAAAGGATTCAAGCCTTCGTTAGTCTTGGCAGAACCGGACGAAACCGTGGCGGCTACCGCAGAAGATATTGTCGAAGCCACCAGAGATTTCGTCCTGAAAGAGCTGAGCAAGCAGCTGAAAGGATATGCGCTGGAAGAATTTGTTGCGGAGCTTCTGCGTGCAATGGGATACCGCTGTACCGTATCCCCCCAGGGCGGCGACAGCGGCATAGACATCACCGCATACAAAGACGAACTGCCTCCCCGTATTCTTGTCCAGGTGAAAAGCCAGGACAGCGACATTAAGGAATCCACCATTCAGTCCTTGAAAGGGGCCATGCGTGAGGGGGATTACGGTTTATTCGTTACGCTGTCCAACTACACAAAGAATGCCGTAAAATACCTGGAAAGCACGCCGATCATTCGGGGGATCAACGGTACGGAACTTGTGGATTTGATTTTGAAATATTACGGTCAGCTAAGTGAAAAATATCGGAGGATGATTCCGCTGAGAATGGTGTATATTCCTGTCCCTGAGGAAAAACTGTAGCGTTAAGACGGCAGAAGCGAAATATTGCAGCCCACCGATCAGTTGACCGGTGGGCTGTGCTGTCGTTATTTCCTGATCCGCGTGCTGCATAGGAATGTATGACAGGAGGAACGATTTGTACGCTGATAGCACTTCATCCGCTGGAATGGCTATAAAAAATGAACTGTACAGCTCCTTCTGGGCAAGCTGCGATAAGCTGAGGGGCGGCATGGAAGAAAACAATACATACGCTCCAAATAATCATTGCCGTTTTCGCATAATCATGGTAAAATAGTAGTAGAATACATGGTAAGGAGGAACGGATATGCGATATACTGTGGATGAAATCAAGGAAATCGTTGCGGCCCTGGCGTCCCAATATGGGGCAGACCGGATTTATCTGTTCGGCTCCTACGCCAGAGGGGATGCAGATCAGGACAGTGACATTGATCTGCGCATTGATAAAGGAGCCATCCGTGGGCTTGCAGCTTGGCGGTCTGGCCGCTGATCTGGAAGATGCGTTGGGAATCCCTGTGGATTTGATTCCCACCGGGAGCCTGGACAGCAAGTTTTTGAATTCTATTTCTGATGACGAGGTGCTGCTGTATGAAGCCTCTTAAGCGGAATCTCTTGCAGGTGGCAGCCAAAGACAACCGTTAGAGAGTAATGTTATGCGCAAAGTCAAATAAGTATGATTTTTTACAAAGTACCACGCCCATCCTGGTTTCGTGCCAAGATGGGCGTGGTTGCAATTCAAAACACTTTTCACCCGTATCTGATCTACGCACCTGCGTAAACTTGCACGCAAACTTACACGCGTGCAAGTTTGCGTGCAACATGATTACTTTTTTAAGGTGTATTTTGCTGCGCTCGTCGTACCGTCTAAAGTAAGCAAGCCTTCTTCTACCAGCTTTTTCAGCAGTCGATAGGCTTGAGAAGGCGATACATGAAGTAGCTCAATCACATCTCTACGGGTGATATATTCTTTCCTACGAGCAAGTGTTATTACAAGTTCCTTGTAACGAACTGCATCAATATCCGTTTGCCGAACATGCTGAATCGGGTCCTTATATGCCTTGGCACTTAGCACATAAGCTCTGCCACGTCCACTTCCCATTGCATCAATAAGGCCGGATTCCGTAAGGCGTTCCAACGTAGTTTTCAACTTGGACTCAGGAATTGCACATTCATGGCTCATGTCAGCCAAAGACATTCTGTGGTTATTTTTCAAAACATTCAGAACAAGTAAAGAATTAAGCGGAAGGGGGGAGCCAGTGCGCTTTTGCTCCTCAGAAATCAATGCCACAAGGCGCTTATCCGGCACTCCACGAGGGATAAAGAGTTTGACAGTCCTAGAGGTACTTTCCGAGTAATCCGGAACATCCCGCCCATACAAAAGGGAACCTTCAAAAATTCTGTCCACACCACGCCCAGAGCGCTCCGCCAGACCTATTCGTTTCAGAGCATCTGCAAGAACCGGATTTCTGCCATGTGGTTCGACTGTCAGGATATTCTGATATGTTACACCCTCGATAAAACCGCCGGGGTTACTCACCGACAGTCCATCTGCATCAAGTTTGACCAGCACACGTCCAAGCTGTGTATAATCTCGGTGAACGAATGCGTTTACAACCGCTTCTCGAACCGCTCTCGGGTCAAATTCCGGAATTGAAATTCGGAACATTCCCATTTCCATTTCTTCACTTGTATTGCGTGCAGATATAAAATCCGTTATTTTTTCGATAGCAGCCAACAATGGTAGAAAGAACGACTCGTTTGTAGTTACATCCGTCCCACGCATCATAATAAATGCAGATTCCGCAGTGGGCATATACTCTCTGATTTTTTCCGCTTTCCCCAGTAAGAGAAGTCCAGTATATGTGGGAACCAACTGGTCCGCAGTCGTCACAACGAATTGCAGCGCTTTATCCAGTTCCTCATCGGAAAGCTCAAGTAGATTCTTTTCACCATTGTAAGCAAGTATGATTTTGCGCAGCCTTTCCCTTTCCAGCGAGTCGATATCTGTATACTTTGCACCGGGTACTGGCTGTGCAGAAAAATCAAGCAAGGAAAGCTCGCTCAGTCGTGTAGATATTTCGTAAGGATACATAGGAACATTTTCCGGTGTTCCATCCGCCTTCAAACGTCTGCGCTGAATCTTGCCATTGGAAGCTGCAACGATACTTCTGCTTTTGGGCACCTGAATCAACAGGACAGGCGGTTCCGAGCCAAGTATCTCAGCCTTTACAGAAACTGGTGGTACTGTACGGTTTGCAATATATGCGGCAAGCTGTGTAATATCTTTATGCTGTTCGTTCAAACCTGTCACAGAACCATTATCCTCAATGCCAAGATACAAGCTGCCTCCATTGGTATTGGCAAACGCCACAACCGCATCAACAAGATCGGAATCACTAAGTTTTTTAACATCGCTTTTAAATTCTATCTCCATTGTTTCACGTTCCGGCAAAGTCATCTTCATAGGAATGCCTCCAACTGTTATTTGCTACATATTATAACACGCGTGCAAGCTTGTCAAGCATTAACTTGCACGCGTGCAACACATACAACATGAACACTTTTCTATTCCGCGCTCTGACCGTATTTTGAAATTCCAGCGACTGGCATGATTGGCTCCAATGGTTGGCAAATACCAGAGATGCCCCTCCCAAATACCCACGGTTCCGCCTCTCACATCCGTCACTATGTACAACTACCACCCCCGTCTTTTGGCTAAATCCAACATAGAAAAACAGTATTTCTCCCACTGTGTCAATGATGTCTGCAACGGGTCACCCTCCCGGATTCTCAGGGTTCGTCTGATCTCCTTTGGGATCACGATCCTCCCCAGGTCATCCACACGGCGTACAATGCCTGTTGCTTTCATAGTCTCTTCTCCTTTGAAGCGCGTTAAAGCGCGTTTTTACCGGTAGCAGTATTTGCAGGAAAAGGGGAATTATGTATGGGAAGATGGAAAAGAGAAAGGGGACATTAGGAGAAATAGCCGCCCTGGATTCAAATAATCGTTGCCGTTTTCACATAATCATGGTAAACGAACAAGAAAACCATTGTAAGAGGAAACCGGTGGGGTATAGTTATGTAGCAGCCGCCTTTGCCTGTGCGCTGATTGGAAGTGCCGCAGCAATGCCGGGGGTAAGCCTCCGCCGGATGTAGGCAAGGATGAGATGGGAGCAAAATAACGTATCCTATTATGCTCCGATGGTCCTTTTCCCTTGTGAAAGAAAGATTTATAATACAGATGTGCAAAGGAAACCAAAAAACAAATACAGGAGGATTATCGAGATTATAACGATTAAAAGCAGCAAAAATCGCTTGCTTTTCCACCCACTACACACAGCACCACGCCCATCCCGTTTCATGGCCGGGATGGGCGTGGTTTTTGCGGAACACCTGACAGATTCCGGGAATAACCTCTTTCAGAGCCTCAGGGTTCGTCTGATTTCCTTGGGAATTATGACCCTACCCAGGTCGTCTACATGGCATACAATGCCTGTCCCTTTCATATGATTTTCCTTTCAAAATTTAGATTCTTGCGCACCTATTTGACCCCACTTCCGTGCGCTCTGGATTCATCTGATGCCCGACAGCAAATCGGTTTCGTGGGAGTTTCACCTCTGCGCTTCCGCCCAGCTCTTTCGAGAAGTATCATTGTCCTGCCCCCACCGTCGTCGCCTTGCCGGGTGCTATCCGGCATTTGAGACCCGTGGTTGTCGCTCGCATAAAATGGTCATGGCGCACCGCCTCCCGGCTCTGGTGGGAGCGAATGTTCCTTCCGCCTGTATGTACGATCTGTTTACCAAGAAGGACCGCTGGAACCGGGAAGCCCCCATGGGCACCACCGGCGAGCAGCTGCGCAGCGCCATGTACCGCACCCACGGCCTGCGGGTCTTCTTCGCCAACGGATACTTTGACACCGCCACCCACATTGGCATCATCCACTACATGCTGGATCACGCCGGGCTGCCCATGGACCGGGTCACCCTGAAGGGCTATCCCTCCGGCCACATGATTTACATCGGCGAGGACAACGTAAAGGCTCTCAGCAGCGATATCCGCGCGTTTATCGAGCAGAAGGACTGAGATTTTCAAAACAGGAAACACATTCCGTTCCAGCGCCCCGCTGCCAAACACACTTTTGCGGATGTCTGTTTTCCTATTGAAAGCACAAAGATTTTGCGCGGCCGCTACCTTTTTAAGGCAGTGGCCGCGCTTTGGGAGATGGGGAGGTATTCGGCAGACTCCAAATAACGCCGATTATTTGGGAGACTTTCCATTGGCTGCTGCACACCCTGGCCCGCCGGATAGGAGGACGACAGACCGGACTATAAGTTAGTTTTCGCTAACCAATAGTCTAAGGGAAAAGCTCTTTTCGAGCAGTACAGACGATTTGTTGATGTTAGCCATCGCTAACCAGCACTGATATCTTATCATATGACTCTCTATCTGTCAAGTTTTTCCGGAATCTTTTTTGCATATAGCATACAGGTATATAGGCAGAAAGCCTTCTCCCACAAGCAGACGGCAGGGCATTGCCCTGCCGGTAAGCCGCTCTCCCTTGAGAATCCTTTCCAATCTCAAAACCGACCTGGCCTTGTACCTGTGCAGCCTATATTGCTTGCCAACTTCCTTTTAACGAAGCTGACGAATGATTTAAATCGCAGGGGCTGCCCGCTACGAACAATCTTGCGCCAGCCCACACGAAACTCACACCCTGAACTTAAAGCAGCACTTTTTCACATGGCACTGCTCCGGGTCACTGACCTTGACCATATGGATATCCTCCGGGTAGACGATCAGCACATCTTCCGGGGTCATGCGGAACCAGTTCTGCACGTCGCCCGTGAAGCCCACGAAATCCTCCTCCGGCTTTTCACATGTTTTGGTCAGGCACTCCACATTGGAAACGCCGATCCTTTCATGGCCCTCCAGCACCACATGGATATCGCCATAGTCCCTGTGGCCCTCCCACATGGCCTTCTCCTGGGGCACGGTGTCATAATCGAATCGATTGACAAATGCCGCGTCCCCATCGATCTCATTGCGTCCCATGGAGAGCTTTTCCGGCTCCAATGCCAGCACCGCCCGAATGGCGGCATTCAGAGACGCGCTCTGTCCCAGATAGCGGGACAGGTCCTTTTTCTTTGTATAGATCATTTCTCGCACCTCCCTGCTCTGACTGTCTCAGCCGCAGTATGCTCTTTATTCTGAAAAAATCAACTTACTGTTCTTGTACCGGTATTCCTGTCAGGCGGCTCGCGTTTTCGAAAAGAATCATTTTCTTTTGCGCTTCTTCCAAGTTACTGAAATCGACTCTGGCCCGCATCATGCCCATATGGTGGATGGGCGTATCCGTGCCGAAGATCAGTCTTTCCGCACCGACCTCTTCCACCGCCCATTCCAGCAAACGGTTTTGCAGGCTTCGGGCGCTGGAAATATCCGCGTACAGATTTCCCTGCGTGCTTCTTTGAATTGCTCGGATCTGCGCCGCGCCGTCCCCGCCGTAGCCCACATGGGCGGCAATGATCCGCAACCCGGGATTCTGATTGGCATAGGGCACAAGCAGCTCAGGGTCGCTGCATGAATCGCCGGTGTGGATCTCCACCAGGGCTTTCCGTCCGGCGCAGAAATCAAACAGCTGTCGGCCGTACTGCTCCAGGGCATAGCCATGGCCATCCGGGTGCAGCTTGATCCCCACACATTTGGGGCTTTCCAGCATCTGCTCCGCCTGAGCATAGCTCTCCGGAAATAGGGGATTCAGAACGACCCACTGGTAGAGGAGCGGTTCCCGCGCGGATAGCTCCGCCATACGCCGGTTGGCCTCCAGCAGCTCCGCGGCGTTCTTCGGAAAGATAGCCTCCATAGGGGAAGCACAGGCAGCGGCAATGTGACTCCGGGCACAGGCAGACCGGAATTCCGGCAGCGGCAGACGCAGGAATTCCTTTGCCAGCCCCTGCTGCGGAAAGCAGGCAGGATCACCGAAATGTGCGTGAATATCAATCGCTGGGTACATAAATATCTCCTGAAAACATATGCGGGAGCAGCCACGGGATATGCGGCTGCTCCCATTTTGAGAGAGGACTGGGTATCAGTTATAAATTACGGAGCCTTCGCGGCCTTCCTTAATAACAGCGTTGCCCTTTTCCACATAGCTGTCGAGAGCCTCCTGAGGAGTCTTCTCGCCGGTCAGAGCAGCCTGCAGCTCGGGGAACAGGACGTTCCGCAGTTCGCTGTAGCCGGGCATGTTATTGGAGAAGTTGAAGATGTACTTCTGGTTGGCAGTGTAAGCGGCCAGGTAGGGCAGCTCGTCCTTCACCTGCTCGGTAACGGAAGCGCGGACGGGCAGGGTATTCTTGGAAGCCAGCACCAGCTCAGGGTCGGTGCAGACAAACTTGATGAAGTCCTTGGAAGCGGCAATGCGGGCATCGTCCTTGGTGTTCATAGCCATGAAACCGGAAACATAGGTGAAGCTCTTGGGCTCGGGATCACCGGGAATGTTGGCCAGGCGGGCGTCGAAGGACTCGATGTTGCCGGCGGCCATGTCGTTCAGCAGGTTGGTCAGCAGGGTGCTGTTGGTGAAGCTCACGGCGATCTGCTTGTTCTGGAACATGGCGTTGCAGTCGTTGGAGGTCAGGGACTCGGCGCCGGGAACGGTCAGGCCGTCGTTGTACAGGTCAACAATGTACTGCAGAGCCTTGACACCAGCCTCGTCATTGACGCACAGATAGCCGTCATCGTCAAAGAACTTGGAGCCGAACATTCTCAGGTAGCTCAGGTTCCAGGTATCGGCCTGATTGTTCATGGCGAACAGGGACATGGGGTACACGCCGCTCAGGTTGTCCCGCAAGGCGGGCAGAATCTCATTCTTCAGCTCATCGGGCGTCCAGGTGATGATCTCGTACTGCTCACCGATGTACTTGTCCAGACCGGCTTCGCGGAACATATCGGCATTGTAGATCAGGGTGCCGGGCATATGGGCAAAGGGGAAGACAAAGGTCTTGCCCTCGACCTGACAGTTCTCCCAGATACCCTCGCCGATGTCGGCCTTGTCCTCGTCGCTGATGATATCATCCAGGGTGACGATGGAACCGGAGTGATAGTAGGAAGACATGGTGAACGCGCCCTCGTAGACGATATCGGGCAGAGAATCGGAGGCCTCGGCGGCTCTCAGCTTCTCGTCACGGGTGTCGCCGGAAATGACTTCCACTTTGATGGTGACGTTGGGATGCTGGGCAGTGTAGCGGCTGGCGGCTTCCTTGAAGAAGCTGTCGTAATCAGCGCCCTCTTCGCTGCCGCTGAAAACGCCCTTCCACTGGGGAGTCAGCCACATGGTCAGAGTCACGGGTGCCTCATTGGATCCCGCGGACTCACCGTTGTTGGCGGCAGGAGCCGCAGTGGTGGCAGTGTTGCCGGAGCTGCTGCCGCAGGCACACAGGCCGACGACCATGCACAGCGCCAGAAGCATTGCGAATAGTTTTTTCATAGTTTCTCCTCCATTTTTATACCGGCTATGCCGGGAATTTACTTATTCCTTCACCGCGCCCATGGTAATGCCGGAGGTGAAGTAACGCTGGAAGCAAATGAAGATGATCAGCATGGGCACGCTGGCTACAGCCGCGCCGGCCATTTTGTAGCCGTAGTTGGGGCTGATCTCCTGCATGATGCTGGCGGTACCGACCATCAGCGTCATCATGTTCTTGGAGCGGGCAACCAGCATCTGCCACAGGTAGTCATTCCAGATATTCACGAAGTTCAGGATAAATAGGGCGCCGATGCCGGGCTTCACAATGGGCATGACCAGCTTGCGGAAAACGGTGAATTCACCGGCGCCATCCAGCTTGCCGGACTCCCGGATGGAATCCGGGACCGTATCAAAGAAGCCTTTCAGCAGGAATACGCCAAAGGTGGACGCCACGTTGGGCAGGATCATGCCTGCGTAGGTATCGACCAAATTGAACTTGGTGATGATCCGGAACAGGGGCACAATGAAGATTTCCTTGGGGATCATCAGTGCGCCGATGAAAATGGCATATACAACGCCCCGACCCGTGAAATGGAGCTTGGAGCAGCCGTAAGCCGCCAGAGATGCGCACAGGACAACCAGCAGCGTGGTGATCAATGCCACAACGAAGCTGTTCAGTGCCCAGCGGAACGCGGGTTGTCCCTTGAACAGATCCACATAGTTCTTGTACTGGAAGGTCTTCGGCCACCAGTCCGGAGGCATTTTGAAGATGGCCGCGGAGTTTTTGACGGAGTTCGTCAGCAGATAGTAGAAGGGGAACAGATTCACAACGGCCATCAGAAAGACCAGGATATTTACAACCAGGTCCAGCTTATCCGCCCGCTTCAGGCGATTTCCGAGATTACTCTTTTTCATAGCCTTAGCCCTCCTTCCGCATGGAGATAAACTGAGGAATGGCGATAATCACGGCCAGAGCAAACATAACCATACCCACGGCAGACGCCACATACATCTTGTTGTAGAAGAACGCGTTGCGGTACAGGTAGTACATCATGGTCATAGATGCATTGTTGGGTCCGCCGTCACTCAGCAGCTGGATAATGACAAACAGCTTCAGGATGGAGATGATGGTCGTCACGGACAGGTACAGCGTCGTGGGCCGTACCAGAGGAATGATGATCTTCGTGCAGACCCTCAGCTTGCTGGCGCCGTCCACCTTGGCGGCCTCCAGCATTTCCGTGGAGATACCGTTGATACTGGCTATGTACATGATAATGCTGGTGCCTACGCTGGCAACGATGGTAACAAAGGCTATGACCCAGAGTACCGTATTGGCGTTGCCCAGAAGATTCACCGTCTTGCCTGTCGCCTTGCCCAGATAGTAGTTCACCAGACCGTTGGCGGGGTTCAGCAGGAACTTCCAGACCATGGCCATAACCACCGTGGACACAATGACCGGCAGATAAAAGGTACTGCGGACGAAGGACACATACCCGGGCTTCTTGTCGAAAATTGCAAGGGAGATCAGCAGACCCAACAGCAGATTCCCCAGGGTTATCACGACCACAAGGAACAGCGTATTGAGCATTGCCCTGATAAATACCGGGTCCTGGAACAGGTTAATGTAGTTTTGCATGCCTACGAAGGTATTCTCTACCGCCGTGGACTTGTACAAGCTCAGACGCAGGCCTTCGAAAATCGGGTAAATGGTGAATACCGCGAAAAAGAGCAGCTGCGGTCCGACGAATGCGTAGCCCGTGAGGTTCTGACGCAGACGTCGCTGTTTATGCTGAGTCATAACATCCAATCCTTCCTCTTCTTTATATACTTCTATCTTCTCAGATCGCTCTGAAAAAATCATGTCGGATCCACCGAAGGGATCAGTGGCTGAAACGCTTTTTCAATAAACAGACTGTTCAGAAAGCAGCAAAGCCCCGGCAGCAGGAGCAGAGGAAACAGCCAGGTCAGACAGGCCAGCGCGGCAGCGGCGTTTACCGCCAGAAGCAGCAGCGTAGCGGGGAAATGGGAAAGCGCCAGCTTCAGAGCCAGACGCCAGCAATCGCCAAAGGAAAGGGTAAACCGGGATTCCGAGGGAAACAGCCACAGAAGCGACCCCCACAGAAGAATGCCGGTTACAATCAGATTCGCCAGCAGCAGCGTAGGCATTGCGCCATCCCCAGTGGACAGTACAAAAAGCGCCGAGCCACACCAGACGGCGATCAGGGCAATCCCAGGCAGCCAAAGGAGGATGCAGCGCTTCAGTTCCCTACGGAAGGTGGAAAAGAACCGATCCAGCACTCCCTCTTCTCCCCGGCGGCAGCAGTGCACCACCGCGTCATACAGCGCCGCGGTGGATGCGCCGATGGTCACCACCGGGACGCAGCAAAACAGCCACAGGATGCTCAGATAAACCAGATCCATCCCGGAGGACAGCGCCTTCCAAAATGGGCGCTCCCCATCCAGCAGGGAAAGTACATTTATTTTCTTTTTTGAATTGGACACTTTGCTCAAATTCCCCCAAAGTCGCCTCATAAATATGTCCATATTATACAGTGAAAATAGCTTTCTGTCAAACTTGAAATGAAAAGTATTTTCTCATCGAATCCGCGATAATCCGCACATTAACCATACTATTTGTCATTTTATATTGGATTTTTACTGGTTTTCAGAACATTTCACCGCATATTTTGCGTTCTGCACAAAATATGCAACTCAGCTTTGTGAAAGATGCCAAACTCCATAGGCCTGCCGGCCGTCGCAGAGCCGATTTTCCGGATTCCGCAAAGAAGGGCTGTTTCTTTCGTATGTTGTCCCAGTTGAAAACCGATTACGGAAGCGCTATAATGGAATGGATTTGGCAGCCCCAGCGGCAGTAAAAGAGAGGTGCGGTCTTTATGACAGCGGAAGAAATCGAGTCCCTGGGTGATTATTTGGGGGCAACACCCAAGCCTGAGGATTTTGAGCGGTTCTGGCAGGCACGGATGGCCGAGGCAGACACGATTCCTCTGGAATTCACCTTCGCCCAGGCCAGGGAGGTTCCCAGCTCGTCCCAATGCGAATTTCTGGATCTGTGGTTTACGGGCATGAACGGGACGCAGGTGTACGCAAAGTATCTGCGGCCCCGGACCGAATCCCCCGTGCCTCTGGTGCTGCAATTCCACGGCTATCCCGGGGCCTCCCGCAGCTGGGCGGAGCAGGCCAGCTTTGCGGGCATGGGTATGGCCCTTCTGGCCATGGACTGTCCGAGTCAGGGCGGCTATGGCTTTGACGCCGGAGGTTTCCGGGGGACCACCGTTTCCGGGCATATCATTGCCGGGCTGGACGGCCCCCCGGAAGGGATGTATTACGTTCGGCTCCACCAGAACATCCGCATTCTCTGCCGGATCGTCCGGCAGCTGGAGGGCATCGACCTGGCGCGGGTCTTCGTCAACGGCGGCTCTCAGGGTGGGGCGCTGGGCCTTGCCTGCTGCGCCCTGAATCCGGAGCTTGTGAACCGGGCGGCTATTCTCTATCCCTTCCTCAGCGACTTCAAGCTGGTGTGGGATCTGGGTGCTGACGAGATCGCCTATGAGGGACTGCGCTACTATTCCCGCTGGTTTGACTTTGACGAACGCCAGCAAGACCGCTGGTTCCGGCAGCTGGGCTACATCGACAGCAAGAATTTTGCCTCCATGATCCGCTGCCCTGTGCTCTTCGGCACCGGTCTGGCGGATGTGGTGTGCCCTCCCAAGACCCAGTGCGCGGTATACAACAACTTGCGGTGCCCCAAAAAGCGGTATCTGTTCCCGGGCCTCGGTCATGAGGAAATTCAGGAATTTGACGATATGCTGCTGGACTTCTTCACCGGAAAGGAGGCTGTTCAATGACCATCACGGAACAGAAGGCATTTCTGCGTGCTTATCAGGGAGCCTCCCCCTTGGACGCCGCCTGCGGCGGGCATTGGAAAGCCGTTCTGGAGGACTGCCGCCCCCAGGTGACGGCAGAGTCCCTTCCCTTCGGCAATGCGCAGGGCATTTATGAAATACTGACCATCACCGACCGGGGCCGGGCCCTGAAAGCCCGGTGCATCCGGCCGGATTCGGACGGGAAGCAACCTCTGGTGCTCCTGTACCACGACCTGAACCGCACCGTCCGGGGCTGGCATCATATGACCCGTTTTCTGGCTCTGGGCTATGGCGTGGTGGCTCCGGAGGCCGAGCCTTTCCGGGAGGACTGGCAGAAAAGCCCGGAGGCACCCAATTTCCGTCAGAGATACCGGGATGCCCTGACGGTCGGCAAGGCTGCCATCGCCCTTCCCTGGGTAGACAGTACCCGGGTCGTGACCTTCGGCGAGGGTCTGGGCGGCGGGCTGGCTATTCTGAACGCGGCCCTGCTCCCCTGCGCCCCCCGCTGCGCCGCCCTGCATCCCATGCCTGCCGACCTGTCCGGCCCGGGGCTGGAGGGCATGGAGGAGATGGATCTTAAAAACCTTGCCCCTCTGTGCAAGTCCCCCCTTCTCCTCGGCACCTGCCTCATGGACACCTATGCACCCCCGAAAGGTCAGGCTGCCATTTATAACAACCTTCAGTGCGAAAAGCAGTGGAAAATCTATCCCAAGTACGGCCACGAACGGGTGAACTTCTTCGAAAACGATCTGGTCCGGTTTCTGGTGGGAACGGACGAAATATAAAAACGCAGCGCCAAATGACACAAAGTTCATTTGGCGCTGCTCTATTTGCCCGCCTGTTCCAGAAAGCGGAAGATCTGCATTTTTTCGACAGATAATCCGCACGGACACAGTCTCTGAACGAGGTTCCACATTCCGGCTGTTTCTCGTAGGGGCCGATGCCCACATCGGCCCGAGGCCTTTCCTGATAGAACGGCAAGGTGTATGATGCGGCCCATAATATATTGTCTCCAACCGTTTTATCGACCAACCCTGCGGGCCGATGAGGGCATCGACCCCTACGCAAACCAAATTGCCAGCATGTGTAATCGTTGTGATTTTCACATTATTCTTGACATTACCGTTCAAAACTGTTACTCTGCTTGCAGAACCGAGTTTGGTTACCGCTGACGGCAATCGTAGCCTGAGTGCCTGTATCCATTCATCGGTTCTATTTTTCTCATTTTCTTTGTAAATTTACGACGTCCTGTCTCAATACAACATCTATCCCGGTTTATAACGGGTTTGTAACAGTGAAAATCTCCCCGAATATTTTCGCAAACTTTTTCATCAAAAAGCAAAGAAAAAGTTCCGAAAGCAAGCACTTTCGGAACTTTTCATGGTGACCCGCCGGGGATTCGAACCCCGGACCCACTGCTTAAAAGGCAGTTGCTCTGCCAACTGAGCTAGCGGATCATTGCTTGGCTGGGATGGCCGGATTTGAACCGACGAATGCCAGAGTCAAAGTCTGGTGCCTTACCGCTTGGCGACATCCCAATATTTTGACCGGGCACACTTGGTATTATATCATAAGACTTTCGGAAATGCAATCCTTTTTTTGCGATTGTACCTTCTCCCGCCGGAGAAGGTGGTTCGCAGGGCGGATGGGGGTACAGCAAGCGCAGGGGGCGATGCGCACATCGCCCCGCCTGTGCGTGTCAATGGACCGGTGGGTTTGGTTTTCCCAATGCAAAACCTTTGGGGTCCGGGCCGATGCGGAGCATCGGCCCATACGGAGACAATTACAGTGGCTTTCCAGGCAGCCAGGTGGCCCGCGAAAAAATGGTTTTGCGTTACGGTGCGGTTGTATCTTCCGCTGCCGGCTCTGCCCTGTCGCAGAAGACGGTGACTCTGGTCTGGCCGCCTGGGGTGCAGGTATAGAGAACCAGATCGTGACCGCTTTCAATAACGGCTTCCACATTGTCGGGGGCAATGGTCGTAACCTCCGTAACGGCGTAGGTGCTGACGATGCCGTCCATATCCGTGAAAGTGACCGTATCTCCCGGGTTCAGGTTCTTCAGGCGGCCGAAGTGATTGTTATAGTTGTGCGCCGCAATGACAAGATCATCCGTAAAGGTAGCGCCGGACTGGCGGCAGGGCGCTATCTGGAGGCGGGAGTAATCCCACTCCGCCATGACCGGCAGCTTCAGCCAGAGGCTGGGGATCTCCAGATAGCCGATATAGCCGTAACCGTCGAAATAGGTAATGGGCATATCCGCCGGCATGGTTTCCATAACATCCTCAGTCGGTTCGTCAGGGCCAAAGGTCTCGACGGTTGGCTTTTCCCGAATGGCGGCTTCCACACGCTGGAGCAGGATCTCGGCTTCCTCTCCGGCCTGGGCGTCCTCCTGGCGGTTATGGAGAAAAAGGAGCAGCGCTGACAGAATCAGCACTGCTCCCAAAGCGACAATGGCAATGCCTTTTTTAGGCATGATTCTCTTTCTTCTTTTTCAGCATCATGGTCCCGCCGAGAATAATCAGGACAACGCCGGCGCCGGTAAGCAGCCAGATGGGCCAGTTCAGCTGGCCGGTCTGAATCAGCCCGCGGCTGTTGGTGATGATCACCACGCCGTCATACATTCTGTAGGTGGGCACATAGCCCCGGGGCATTTTTGTCTCCTTGATCTGCCAGTTGCCGGAGAGATTCACGTCTTTCCAGGTATAGGTCCAGCCGTTCAGCACGTTGAGCATCTGGGAGTCCAGGACCTTGCCGTCCAACACCAGCGTGACGGTAACGGCGTCCTCCTGGTGTTTGGCCTCGCCGTCGGCCCAGACCTTCCGCACCGTGACATTGGAGGTGCCGTAGGCCTCCACGGTGAAGATCCAGTCCACTTCCCCTACCTTGTTGGCATAGGTGTTATCCATTTCCAGAGGAACGGCCAGCTCCACATGGAGCTTGGCGGTATCGCCGGAGTGGAACGCCCCCAGATAGGTTTTCTCCGTGAGTTGGGCGCTCTTGTCCAGAGTGGAGTCATAGATCAGCTCGGTGCCGTTCCAGACCTTCATGGACAGCTGCTTCAGGAAGTCCAGCACAGTCTCGTCTTCCTTTACATGGGGCTCGGCCCGCATATAGAGTTTGACGAAGGAATTCTTGGAATCCTTATTGGTAAAGGTGATATCCTCGGAAAGCACGTCGCCGGGCATAACGCCTTTGAAAGAGCCGAACAGATCCGTCTGCGTGAACATCTGGCCTTCGGAAGAAAAGTCAAAGCCCTGATTTTTGTCAAAGCCCTTGAAGGTAATGGAACCATCGGCGAAAGCTGTGGTGGCCATGCTCATCACTATGGGCAGCATCAGCACAAGGGATGTGATTGTTTTGAATAGCTTTTTCATGATCTCCACCCCCTTAGTTACCCGGTACCATCAGACTGCCGTCTGTGCCAATCGAGAAGCCATCGCCCCAAGCAGCCTTAATAGCATCTACCGGAACGCTCTGGATGGCCTCGGCCATCACATCCATGGACTGGTGGCCGCCGTCGGGGTCCGTATAGGATTCCGTCAGCGTGATACTTTCCGCCAGGTTGGCCGTAGGGGTAGCCCCGGGCTCCACAGGATGGATGTAATAGTAATAGTCGCCGTTTTTCACCCAGCCTGCGCCGGGGGTGAATGTGGGCAATTCGGAAACGCCGCCGATGTGCTGGCCCTGATCATTGGTGCGGTAGGTCACCAGCTTGACGCGGATAAAGGCGGGAATATCGCTGGTGTTCTTCACATTCACGTTGCTCTTAACTTTCCCATCGAAGCTCTCTGTCACCTCACAGGCCACCTTGGAAGGATTGAATGTGTTTGTTATAGGCGCGTCCTTTGTGCTGAGCCATGCAAGCGTGCCGCCGATGGTCAGAGCGAGAAGGAGTACGGTCGCAATTACCATGGTCGTCAGGCGGCCGGTCCGAACCGCTTTTTTACGTGCCGGAGCTGCTGCCGTGCGGTGCTTGCCTTCATATCTGCCTCTATACATCTTCATTCCCTCCTTTCTTAGTGATTCGTGCCGAAGATGTTCCGAACAACCTCACTGAAACCATTCAGCCACTGATTGTTGTTCTTCGTGTTGACGCAGGTAATGCTGCCGTTGGGATTCTGTGCCGTCAGCTCAGCGCTGCCGCCGTTGTTGGCGGTATAGCGCCAGCTCCAGCCGGCATTTTCACTGATGGTGTAAGTACCCACGGGCAGCTCAACGAGGGTTTCGGTGCCGTTGCCCCAGACGGTCACTTCGGAATACTTCTTACCGTCCTTGAGAACATCAAACACATAGGACTCGTTATCTGCACCACCCTGCTTGGTAATGTTCAGCGTGCAGGTCTTGACGTGAATCAGGAACGCGGGAGCACCCTTTGCCGTGGGTTCTGTCCAGTTGCAGTCAGTCTCGGAGCAGGTGTCATGCACAAACGTGGTATGGTCATTCACATTTTCTGTGCCGATTTTGACCGTGGCCGCAACGGGAACATCCTGCTTGGTGTACTTGCCGTCGTGAACTTTGGTATTGTCCGGCGCATAGGTGATATCCAGCGTGGGCTTCTGGCCGGTCATAGTAACGCTGCTATCCTCAGTAGTGTCATGCTTCCAGACTTCGGAAACCATGTTGTCCCTGAAACCATCGTCTGTAGGTACTGTCTGGCCGTAGTAAGCGGTGCTGTCCTTGTAGGTCAGCTTGGGCATGAATACGTTGATCTTACCTGTGCCGCTGTTGGTTTGCTCGGTCGCCTTTGCGCCCACTGTGCTTGTCGGATTCTCTGTCTTGGGTGTCACTGTAACGGTGACGGTATAGGTCGTGTCCGCTTTCAGGTCTTTAATATCCGAAACAGTATTACCGGCCGCATCCTTATAAACAACCGAAATGGTAACGTGCTCGGTTTGCCAGGACTCAAGGCCGTAATTCTCTGCGCCCAGGTTCAGCGTTACATTGCCAACCTTGGCCGTCGCGCCGGACTTGATCTCTTCGGCTGTTACCGTCCCCAGCAGATAGACATTCTTTTCCGCGGCCGTCACGGTGACTTTTTCGATGGGGACGCTGACGGTGGGGACGACAAACTTCTTGACTTCGGTACCGTCCTTATCATAGACACCGGAATTCTCGCCGTTGGTCGGCACGTCGTTGCCGCCAAGGAAGCCCTCTTTCCGGCTGACCGTAAACTGGATAATCAGCTTTTTGCCGTTATGGAATGTGGTACTGCCGCTGGCATCTGTCTGATTACCGCACCAGTTGTCCTTGAAGCTGAAACCGGAAACGGAAACCGCGCTGCTCGCAGCGTCAATACTTACCGTTCCATTGAAAGCAACTGCGTCTTTCCAACTCCCCGTGCTGCCATTGGACTCCGCCGTTTTCACGGTGACATTCCTCGCATCCGCCGGCATGGTGAAATACGGGGAGACAATGTCTTTGATCGTCGCGGTCCCGTCCAGTGTTGTGGTCGCTCCGCCGACTTCCTGGCTGATGCTCTGGAAAATGGCGCTCAGTTCACCCGCGTTGGACGGGCTCAGGAAATAGCTCTTGCCGCCACCGGGATAGGTCGAATTGCCGGTGTTGCTCATGCTCGTGGCGTTTTTGTAGTTTGAGGAAACCAGGTGCATGTACTTGTTGGTGTTGCTCACTCCACTCAAGGACGCAACCGGAACGCCGTTTGCGCCGCTGAACACGCCGATCGTATAAACCGTAGCGCCGTTGTCCTTGATACCCTTACTGGCGCTGATGGCAGCGTTTGCGACACCGGTATCAAACCCACTCTGATGGTTCGGTTCGCCGTCCGTGAACATGATTACAACTTTCTTGTTCCCATCATTGGCCGCCCCGGTGATGATGCTTTGCGCGTGCTGCATGCCATAGTCAGCGGCGGTCGCGCCCGCCGGGTGCAATGCACTTACCGCAGCTTTCAAATTATCCGCGCCAGTTCCGGCAGCCGTTAAATTCTTGACAATCTGGGAGTAGTTATATGTATACTGGTCATCCCGATAGGTGTCATTGCCAACTCTATCACTTTTTTTACCTGCAAATTTGACGATGGCAATTTGGCTATCAGGGGATTGGGCTGCAACACTATTAATAAAGCCGTTGACGGCGGATTTCAGCGCGTCTATCCTTTTTACGCTGGGAACGAGCGAACGCGAATAAAACTGGACATGGGAGGTATCTGTGTCATTGGCAGATGTTTTGGGGTATATGGGACTGCCAAAATATTCAGTTCTCCAAGCACCTTCCTCAAAAAGACGTTCTACCCACGTAACTTTCGTATACTTCCCATTGCTGAGGATGTAATAAGCTTCATCCCTATTTAGGTCATAGACCTCCTGATACAGATAGGAAGAAGACGACATTGGGTCATCCATGGACCCCGAAACGTCCAGGACCAGGACGATATCCACCGGCTGTTGGGTAACGGTCGTGGTGGTTTCGCCGGTAGCGTAGGCTTCCAGGGTAATGGTGTAGGAGCCGTCAGAATTAACGGCAGCGGTCTTGTTCAGGACGATGCCGCTGTTGTCCCCGGCGTTGCTGGCGGCTCTGAGCATGCGGCGCCGGGCAGCGGGCGCGGCCAGCAGCGGGCCGACGTTGGTAAACGGGACAATGGGTTCCTCCTCCTGCGGCTCATCGACAATGTAAAGCTGGGACAAATGGGCCTGGAGGGCCTCCATCTTGCCGTTCTCCGTCAACCACGCGGCGAAGGCGGTACGGACTTCTTCGGTGAGTTCCTGATAGATGGCGTCGAATTCCTCGTAGGTCTGGGCCGCCAGAAAGCGGTTGAAGAGGTCGGTATAGTCCTCAGCCTCGGGAGCTTCATACAGGGGGCAATCCTCTTTGTGGGGCTGCCCTTCCGCCGCACCGCAGGTGCACTCAGGCGCTTCGTACAGGGGGCAGCCCACCTTATGGGCCTCGCCCTCCGCCGCGCCGCAGGTGCACTCAGGCGCTACGTACAGGGGGCAGTCTACCTTATGGGCTTCGCCCTCCGCCGCACCGCAGGTGCATTCCTTCTCTTCCTTGGGCTGCTGCTCGGGGTTCTCGGGATTTTCGGGATTTTCGGGATTTTCCGGGTTTTCCGGGTTCTTCGGGTTCTCCGGGTTTTCAGAGGTCTGCGCCGGATTCTCCGGGTTCTCCGGATTCTCAGAGGACTTCGCCGGATTCTCCGGGTTTTCCGGGTTCTCAGAGGTCTGCGCCGGATTCTCCGGGTTCTCCGGATTCTCAGAGGACTGCGCCCCGCCGGTTTCGCCGCCGGTGGTTCCGGTCTTATTTTCATTTTGCGCAGGGGTCTGATTTCCGGTGGAACCGGCTTCCGCCTTGGTTTCGCCGTTATCTGCCGCCGTGCCCTCGGTCTTGTCCGCATCCGGCGCGGGGGCAGCAGCGGACGTGGTGGTCCCCGCAGGCGTATCGCTGGAATCCTGACCGTTGGATACGGCCAGCGTACCGGGGAGCACCATGGAGATCACCAGTGCGAGGCAGATGACGGCTGTCAATAGCTTCTTCTTACGCATATCGCAACCTCCTTAAGGATTTGCCGCGGGCCAGCCCTGGGCGTCTCTGGCAGACGTGCCGTTGTTGGCAGTCTGCACAGCCTGGGCCAGCACATCCACAGTGGCTTTCGCGTCCTGGTACTCGTTGCCCATAGCGGCATCGAACCGTACCGTGGTAAAAACAGGCTCGGTGGTCTCGCCGGGCTTCAGAGCGCGGGTATAATAGATGTACCCATCGTCACCCTGGGCCCAGAACTCCTTGTTCAGATCCAGAGAGACCATATCCGGATCCGCCTCGCCGTCTCCCTGCAGGGCAATATCCTTGGTGACGCGCACACGGATCCAGGCCTCCGCCCCGCCGGTGTTCTTCACCTCGGCGATCTTGGTGACCTCCATGCCGGGCAGCAACCCCTCGATATCCTCAAAAGGCTCGGTCTTTTCGTCATTGCCCCATTCATAGAGCTTGATGTCCACGCCGCCCGTGGTGATGACATTGTGGGCCGTATCCTCGGCGGTAAAAAACGCCAGAGTACCCGCCGCCAGAATGGCAATGCAGATGGCCACAGCCGAGAGCATCAAAAGTTTCTTCTTCATGGTTCGAGCTCCTCTCAAATTATGTTTTTCCGTTAGCCCAACGGCGGGGGATTCCATTCCGTTTATAATCATCTCAGACCATATGAGAACATCCGGTCTTGACGGGTGCTCTCATATGGTCTGTACCCCGAAGGGTACAGACCACATAGGTGGCAGGGAATAGCACAGCCAATTGCAAAGCCGTGTTAAAGGGAATTACGCATCAAATGCGGCAAAAGCTGCGGTAGCATCGGCAAAGCCCTCGGCCTGGATGGCGTCAGCCTCGAAGATAACGTCGAAGAATTCAACATTTGCCAGTTCCTCAGCCGTTGCATTCTTATCGATAGCAATGTTGCCCCAGACGTTCCAGAAGGTCAATTCGCCAGGCTTTACAGGCTTTACAAAGGTAAAGTCATACTCATAGTACTTAATGCCATCGCGCTCAACTTGCTTAACAGCTGCTGGACCAGAGGTACTATAAGTCTTGACAGCATTTGAGGTGACCTGACCTTCGTTTATAGCGGTACCTGTCCAATAGGAAGGGCCATTGTCGATAACATCAAACAGGGACACGGGAATCAGGGTGCGGATGCGGATATAGGCATCATTTTTACCAGTATTCTTCACATAGGGATTCTTGCGAACGTTAGCACCGGGAACCATGTTCTGGCTGTGTTCTGCAAAATATCCGTCTTTGTAGGCTGCTGCATCGGCTTCGATTTGAGCATCGGAGAAATACTGCCCATTCCAAACTTCACCGGAGGTAACGTAGTTGGGGGTGTTCTCGGGAGTACCCTGCATATCCACGTCAGCTGCCCACAGGTAGCCACCCATTAAAGGTTCCTTTTGACCAACGGCGTTGCCCATGCCAGCATTGACGCGGTGATACTGGGATTCCAGCAACTGAATTTTGACATTTCCGACGGTGAACGTATTCTCAGCGGAATCAGTATCGGTGAAGTACGCCAGAGATGCGCCCACGACGGCGATGGCGACCAGCGCCACGCACAGGAAAATCGCGGTAATTTTCTTCTTCATGATGTACTTTGCTCCTTGTTAAGTATTTGTTATTGTTCCTGCGCCCGCGCGCAGAGGGTTACTTGTTTGCGATGTTGTTCCAAGCCTCGGCTGCGGTGAATCCCACACCTGCGGACTTGTAGAGCTGAGAGGCGTAGGCCGTGATGGTCAGTTTCGGGAGAGTCGCAGTCGTAAAAGCGTTCATCTGCTCTTTGGTGATATCTCCACTGACAGTGACTTTATTGTCTTTCAGGACCGGGAAGGCATTGTTTGCTCCATTGTCCGCGCTCATCTGTTCCGAGGTAACAGTACGGTAATACACATTGGTTTCACCGGGAACCAGTTCCCAGCCATCGGCAATCGTCCAATCGAGGTAGCTCTTAGTAGTTTCGTCGGAGGTATAAGTGTTGTTTGCCCAATCCAGCTTCACAAACAGGAAGCAATCCTCAGAGCCTGCCACAACCCACGCTTTGGGGTCTTTCTCAAGTTCGTAGCCCGGAATCATTTTGAATTCCTTGCCGCCCGTGACGGAAGTACCTTTCGTCTCCTCAAGTTTTACCTCAATGTCGCTGGTAGTAAATGTGTTGACCACCGTATCAGACTTCGCGGTCAGCCATGCCAGCGTACCGGAGACAACGCCGACAACGATCAGCGTCAGGGCCAGCACCAATGCTAAAGTTTTCTTCCTCATATTGTTTTCCCCTTTTCCTTTGAATTTTCGTGTGCGTGTATTTCAATCGGCAAGACTGCCCATCGAAAGCAATTATGTACATTCCGCACGGCGATGGAACGATGCAGACCTCGTTCCCTGCCGCGCTTAACGAATCCGGCTCGCTGTCTTACGCGTCGAAAGCAGCCCAGGCGGCGTCGGCGTTCGCAAAGCCATCAGCCTGGATAGCCTCGGCCACAACATCGATCCGGAATCCCTCCAGAGCCGCAATTTGTTCGTTGGTCGCGGTGCTGGGGACGGTAATGGACTCAAACAGAGCAGGAATCACGACGTCCTCGTCGGGGGCGGAAATGGTATCCTTACCAGTAACTGCCTCAGCATTATAGTAGAAGATATAAGTAATTGTATCCGCTTCCTTATCGTAAACGCAGTACTTCGGATTCATAACGGCTCCTTCCATTTCCAAAGAACCATTCTTCGGGTGAAGGGGGCAATCCCAGTAGAAACCGGACTGTGCATCCTGGTCAATTTTAATGAAGTTCAGCAGGGGGAAGATACGCTCCATTCCCTCATCCAGGTCGTCCTTCAACTCTTCGGGCACGGACATATCCATAACAGCGCTCGCTTTGTTCAGAGTGACCTTAAGCCGCACGTAGGATTCCACACTGTCCTTCAGGACCGTAACGGTGGGATCCTTGGTGTAGGTGTGGCCGGGGAGAAGCTTGTACTCGTTGGCTTTGACACGCTCGGCAGGCTCAACGGCCTTGCCATTTGCGTCAACCTTAGCCTCGTCCAGCTTGATTGCAACCTTGCCGACAGTGAAGGTATTCTGCACCTTATCGGTAGAGGTCAGATAGGCCATGGTGCCCATGACAGAGGCGGCAACGAGCAATACCGCACAAATCGTCAGGAGCAGCGCCTTGCTTGTTTTCTTCATCAAGAAAACCTCCTAAAAATAATATATAGGGAGCCTTGCGGCATTGCCCTTGGGTCAATTTACCGCCCCTGCTGCTCCGCCTGACGCCGGCGGAGAAACGCCCGGAGGGAGTCGGCGGCGGCTTTGTCGAAGCGGCCCTCCCGGATCTGCTTCTTCACGCAGGCCATTTCCCGGTCCGTCAGCAGGCCGCCGGTCATGCGGCGCAGCTTTTCGTCCAGGAGATCGTCCTGACCGGCGGGGGCCTCCACCGGGGCTTCCGGTTCCGGCCGGGGGTCCGGCATATCCTCACAGGGATGCTGCCTGGGGGCAGAAAACGCGCCGCCGGAGGCACGGGACCCATGGCTTGGGGCGGCAGGGCGGTCGGCCTTCTTCCGCTTCGGTTCCTTTTCCTTCTCTTTGGAGCTGTCGTCCGCGAAGAGATCCGGCAGGAACACCAGCAGGAGCAGGACCGCTCCGGCGGAGATGGCCACGTACATCCCGGGGGGATGCTGTATGTAATTGGCTACATAGCCAAGGTAAGGAATCGAGAAAATGGGGGTTCCTATGACGTTCTTATAATGGACCAGGGAACCGTCCTCGGCCTCGTTGGCGTCGCCCTTGGTGCGGAAGCGGATCACGGTAGGGTCCTCTTCGTCCGGGACAATGCCCACAACCCGGTGGGTGGCGACGGTATTTTCGTCCAGCATGAAGGTAATGGGCTGGCCCTCTTCTATGGTATAGGGGTCCACCTTCCTGACGTAGATCAGAGAACCGGTATGGTAAGTCGGCTCCATGGAGCCGGAAAGAACCGTATACACCCGCAGGCCGAAGACCCGCGCGCCCACCAGCAGCAGGGCCAGCAACACAACCAGAGCCACCAGCACGGTGCTGACGACATTCCAGACTTTTTTGACTGTACTCATTGTTTCCTTGGGGTTCTCCTTTTCTCGTCCTCAGCCGTCAGCTTGCTTTGCTTCCGAACCTGTTCTAGTAGTATGATAGCACAATCCATGAATGAAATCAATAGGAAATCGGCACGCACGTCAAAAAGAATCCAGAGCTTCGGACAGTCTTGTTCTGTTATATCACAGAATTTGGATTTGTAAATTATAAAAATGCGCCAAATTCTTATTTTCCAAATTATAAAATATGACATGCTGCACCACTGTGCGTCCTCCGCCCGAAAACGCATCTTCTTCGGCCCCCGATGCTTCCCCCATATGTTCCAAAAAATCCCGGAAAAATGCCGGAAGCGCGGAGTTTTTCCCTCCGCGCCGTCCGAAACACATCATTTTTTCAGCTTCCGGTAGAGCCAGCCCGCCCCGGCCGCCAGAGGGATCCACAGCAGCGTGAACCGGGGACAGATCTGACCGCAGAAGTTGCCGGGCACCGCCCGGTAGTCCCAGACGGAATAGTCCCGGTTGAACAGCAGTCCCGTCCCCAGCTCCACCATGGTGATGATTCCCGCCCCGGCCAGCGGTCTGGCCCAGCCCGGCAGCCGCGGGCGGACCGTTTCCAATTTCCCCAGCAGCAGAAAGCAGATGCCGCCCGCCAGAAACATGCTGTAGTGGCTGCGGCCCCGGTAGAGCAGCTCCAGAAGCACATACCCGGCGCCGCCCAGAAAAAACAGCATAACACTCACCTCATGGGAATCCTTGCCAGAATTTTTCAAAAAAATTCAAAATAGGTATTGACAAATCCGCCTCCCTCGGATATAATACAGAAGCTGTTTCGGCGGTGCCGGAATTGCATTGACCACATGGCGGCATAACTCAGTTGGTAGAGTAGCCGGTTCATACCCGGTATGTCATCTGTTCGAATCAGATTGCCGCTACCAGGCCCGTTGGTCAAGCGGTTAAGACACCGCCCTTTCACGGCGGTAACATGGGTTCGATTCCCGTACGGGTCACCACAAAAGAGCGGTTTGCTTCTGCAAGCCGCTCTTTTGCTATCCCCGGCCTTGACAATTTCAGAAGGCCGGGCTATAATAAAAACACAAGGAGATGCCCGCCGCAAACAGGCACCTCCCCGTGGTGGAAACCCGACGGTTGCCACAAACATAGAACTTACAGGGATGAACGCTTAGCGTTCAAAGCCGTGAGTCGTCTGTTCCAGCAGACGGCTCACTTCTTTTTATCGTGCAGATACAGCACGAGTGACACGATACTGGCGATGGAGCCCAAAGCTCCAAGGACAGTCAAAAATGTCGAAGTTATATGTATCGCCTCCCTCGGAAGAATTTCCCGCGAGAGCCGCCTACACGCCTCCATTCCGCTCTCGCGGGATGGCAGACAACCGTCTTTTACCGTGCACCGTCTGATTGACAAGAACGGTGGGTTTTCACACCGCTTATTATACTGATTACTACACGAATGTCAAATAAATTCGCATATTGCCAAAAATCCAATCTGTGTCTAGCCAAGCCTTTTCAAAAACCCTTCCAGCCTGTCCAGGCTCTCTTCCAGCTCCCGGTCGCTGTAGCAGTAGGACAGGCGGATATAGCCCTCCGTGCCGAAGCAGGTGCCGGGGACGGCGGCCAGCCCCGCCTCCCGGATCATGCGCTCGCAGAACGTCCAGGAGGGAATGCCGAAGCGGGAGATATCCGCAAAGACATAGAACGCGCCCTCGGGCTTTGGGTAGGCAAGCCCCATGGCGTCCAGACGGCGGCAGACGTAATTTCTCCGCTTTTCGTAAATCTGACGCATGGGCTCCGTATCCACGGTCAGGGCCGTCTCGGCGGCGGCCTGAATAAAGGTGGGCACGGCGGCGATCTCCGCGGCGCTGAGCAGCAGCAGCCGGGACAGCAGTTCCTCCGGGCACACCAGATAGCCCACCCGCCAGCCGGTCATGGCATAGGGCTTGGAAAAGCTCTGGCACAGAATGGTCTGGGGCCGCAGCTCCTCCCGGCGGGTCAGGTCGCCGCAGGGCGCGTAGACCAGCTGATTGTAAACGTTGTCGCAAATCAGATAAATATTCTTTCCGAGAACTGCCCGGGCCACTGCGTCCAGGCTTTTTTTATGGAGAATCACCCCGGTGGGGTTGCAGGGGGAATTGAGGACAATGGCCCTGGTGCTCTCCGTCAGGCAGGCGGAAAGGGCCTCCTCCGTAATTTGAAAGTCCGTCCCACTCACATCCAGAAACACCGGCTCCGCCCCGGCGGCCGTGACGATGGTGGCATAGAGAGAAAACGCGGGCGTCGGAATGATAACCTGATCCCCCGGGTTCAGGATGCCGGTCAGGGCCGTGTAAAGGGCCTGGGTTGCCCCCACGGTGACCAGCACCTCTTCCGGGGCCGTTTCCCTGCCCCGCGCCGTCTCAAACGCGGCAATGGCGGCCCGGAGAGAGGCCGTGCCCTGGTTGGGGGCATAGTGGGTCTCGTCCCGGGAAAGGGACCGGAACGCCGCCTGCTTGACAGGCTCCGGGGTGGGCCGGTCCGGCTCCCCGATGGTGAGCATCCGGCAGTCCGGCGTTGCCTTTGCCAGATTGGTAAAGACCCGGATGCCGCTGCGCTCCAATGGGTCTAAATTGCGGTTGATGGGAATCATTGGAATTTCTCCGCCAATTCCTCAAAGAAATCGGCACCTTTCACCAGAATTTCCTCGTTAAAATTGAAGGTGTCGGAGTGGAGGGCAGAGGTATCCCCCACACCCAGAAAGAAGAACATGCCGGGCAGGGAACGCTGGTACCAGGAAAAGTCCTCGGCGGTCATGGTTGGCTCGTCCAGTTCGAAGAAGCCTACGGTCCGGCGGACCCGGTTGTAGAGGTCCGGCGGGTTCATGACGGCGGGGTAGCCCTCGGTCATGTAGACATTGACGGTGCAGCCGTAGGTCCGCTCGATGTCCTTGGCAATGGACACAATGCCCGCCCGGATGGAGTAGAACACCTCATCCTGAAAAGCCCGGAGAGACCCCTCCATGTGGGTATGATCCGACAGGGCATTGCAGACGGTGCCGCTTTCGAATTTGCCGAATTTCAGCAGCCGGAAGATCTTTTTGGGCAGCGCCCCTTCCAGCTTCATGACCCGCTGGTAGAAGTCCACACCGGCGGCCAGCGCGTCCACGCCCTCGGCGGCCTTGGCGATATGGGCGGTCTTTCCGTAGACATCCACCCGGACCTCGCAGGAGCGGGCCATCATCTCGTTTTTCCGGCTGGCGATCATGCCCTCGGTCAGCTGGGGCCACAGATGCAGGCCGAATATGGCCTGAACCTTGTAGGCACGGAACACGCCGGTGGCGCAGATGTCCTTGGCGCCGCCGGTGGTCTCCTCCGCGGGCTGGAAGACCAGCAGCACATTCCGGGGCAGGTCCTTCTTTTCGCTCAGGCGCCGGGCCAGCTCCAGAAGAATCGCCATGTGGCCGTCATGGCCGCAGGCGTGCATACAGCCCTCATGCTCCGAGCGGTAGTCCACCTTGCTGCGCTCCCGGATGGGCAAAGCGTCCGCGTCCGCCCGGAAGGCGATGGCCTCCTTTTTGCCGAAGTCGAAGAAAGCGCACAGGGAGCTTTCCATAGGGGAAAAGACTTTGCAGTTCAGTTTTTCCAGGGACGCGCGCAGATACTCCATGGTCTGGGGAAGCTGCCTGTCCAGCTCCGGGATCCGGTGCAGGGCACGGCGGTCGTCAATCAATTGCATAGAAATCGCCTCCGAGGTGAATTTTCCTTCATTATATGTCCTTTCCCGGGCGGTGTCAATTTCCCCTTGTGCTTTTTCCGAAAAAGTGGTAGGATGAAGAAAAAACAAAGGAGAAGATCCTATGATGAACGCAGAAGAGATCATTGCCTATATCCGCGACGCGGAGAAGAAGACCCCCGTAAAGGTCTATGTCTGGGAAAAGGAGCCTGTCCCCTTCCCCAATTGCCGGGAATTCCCGGCGGGGGACAAGTGCAAGATTGTGTTCGGTGACTGGAAGGACGTGGCTCCCGTGCTGGAAAGCCACGAATTCGAGCATTACGAAATCGAAAACAACTGCCGCAACTCCGCCATCCCCATGCTGGATCTGAAAAACATCCCCGCCCGCATTGAACCGGGCGCATTCATCCGGGAGCAGGTGACCATTGAGAAGAACGCCGTAATCATGATGGGCGCCATTCTAAACATCGGCGCCGTGGTGGGCGAAGGCTCCATGATCGACATGGGAGCGGTGCTGGGCGGCCGGGCCACCGTGGGCAAGCACTGCCATGTAGGCGCGGGCGCGGTGCTGGCCGGCGTGGTCGAGCCCGCTTCCGCCACCCCGGTCATTGTGGAAGACAACGTGCTGATCGGCGCCAACGCCGTGGTCATCGAGGGCTGCCGCATTGGTCACGATGCCGTGGTGGCCGCCGGAGCCGTGGTGGTGGAGGACGTGGCCCCCCATACGGTGGTGGCAGGCTGTCCCGCCCGGGTCATCAAGGTCAAGGACGAAAAAACAGCCTCCAAAACAGCGCTGGTAGACGCGCTGCGGAAGCTGTAACAGGAAGGGCGCGCCGATTTCGGCGCCCCAGCGTGTCAGAAAGTCCAAAAGAAAGGATGTCATTCCGAACCAGTCCTCAGACTGGTGTGGGAATCCCCCGGTTAGGCGCAAAAACTGACGGTTTAGGGCCCAAAATGTTTGAAAATCCGGGGGATTGCCACGGCAGTGTGCGCACTGCCTCGCAATGACATGCTTTTGGCAGTCTGAGGCGCGCCGATTTCGGCGCGCCCGTTTCATTTATTCCTCTTCGAAGGTCAGAACGTCCTTGTAGCGCTCCTTGAAGATATCGTACACGGCGTTCAGCAGGTCCTCGTCCTGTACGGACAGGTAATTCTCGGTTTCCTCGTCCACAGGCTCCACTTCCAGGATGACGACCTCCGTGGCCGCCTCGTCAGCGGGAAGCAGGACCAAGTATTCCTTTCCCTCATAGGGGATGCAGTCCAGATACTCAAAGTCCGTGTCCACACCGTTTTCATCGGTAAGGGTCAGGATTTCGGTTTCTTCCTCTTCATTGTTCAGAACTTCATTGTCCATAATATGGGCTCCTTTAGAATTGATGTCTCAATTATAGGGTATCGCCATGGAAAAAGCAAGGGTTCTTACGCAAAAATCAACAGATCAAAGCAATACAGCAGCCAGGTAACCGCCAGGGGGTACATCAGGCTGTCGCAGCGGTCCAGAATTCCGCCGTGGCCCGGGAAAATCTTGCCGAAGTCCTTAACCCCCGCCACCCGCTTCACAGCGGACATGGACAGGTCGCCGAACTGCCCCAGAAGAGAAACAACAACCGTATACAGCATCAGCGCACCGGGATTGGAGAAAAATCTTCCGAATACCAGCAGAATCAGCACCACGGTAACACACAATCCCCCCAGCGCGCCCTCGATGCTTTTGCCGGGGCTGACCTTTGGCGCCAGCTTGTGCCGCCCGAAGCGGCTGCCCACCAGGAAGGCAAAAATATCCGTCAGGGCACAGATCAGCCCCGTCAGGCACAGATAAAAGGCGCCGTGGGGAATCTGCCCGTAGCTGGCCAGACCCCGATACAGGCTCAGCGCCAGAACGACCTCCGGCGCGGCCACCCATGCGGGGGCCGTTTTGCGGATACGGGTCATCAGGTATGTAAAAAAGCCCAGCCCCAGAAGCAGCATGACCAGCATCCACCATCTGTTTTCGGTCAGGGAAAACAGGGGGATCATCACGGCCAGGAAAAAACCGGCGGCGTGCGCGCCTCTGCCACGGACGCCGTTGGCCTCCAGAATTTCCCAGACCGCGCCGCAGCCCAGCAGAATCGCAATGATCTGAGGCACCCAGGGCAGATGGAAGCAGCCCAGCAGCACCATGGACAGCAGGGCCAGCGCAATCCCCGTAAGCGTTCTCTGTTTCATTCCTTGTTCTCCTTTTCGTCCGTCAGGGTGGGGATATACCAGCCGTCACCCTTGCGGATGGAGAAATAGCCGATGGTGGACGCCAGCAGGGAGCCAAGCACATCCACAATAATATCCTTCATGGTATCAGCCAGGGCCGCGTGGCCTGCCAGCACTGTGCCGTCCGCCAGCATGAATTTCTGCATGTTCATGCCGAAGAGACCGTCGGCGGCAAATTCATAGATCTCCCAGATAGCGCCAAGGGCCACGGAGAAGCAGAAAGCAAACAGGCACACAAAGAAGGGAGACAGGCTCACAGCCAGATGCCGGTCCCGGTTCAGGATGGTCACCACCATCAGCCCAAAAAAGCCCATCATCATGCTGCTGCAGAAGTGACAGACGCTGTCCCACTGGGGCACCAGGTAGTAAAAGCTCCTGACCTCCCCCAGGAAAATGGCGCAGTACAGGAAAACAATATAGAAGCCGTAGAGCAGGCTCGGCAGCTCGAAGCGGAACTTTCGCTCCAGAATACTGGGCAGATGGATGGTAACGAGGCCCAGAACGCACTGCATAAGCATCAGCAGATAATCCGATTCCGAGTGGAACCCCGCCTCGCTGGTGCTGCCGCTGCCGCCGAAGATCATGCGCAGAATCAGATAGACAATAGGCACCAAAAAGCTGAGCGTTACGGAGATGTAGAGGAATTTTCCAAACCGACTTGTCTTTTTCATAGGCCGTGTTCCTTCCGCAAAGGTGGTTTTCCCTTATTCTTAAACATATCTTAAGCTTTTATTCTAAACCGAAAAGAAACAGCAGGAGCCTCAGCCTACGTCCTTTGTCAGCTTCTCCAGCGACAATATCCGGAAGGTATCCTTATAATAGTCCAGAATTCCCTCCTCCTTCATGCGCGCGATCTCCCGGGACAGGGCGCTGCGGTTGGCGCCCAGGAAATCCGCCAGATCCTCTCTCGTGCCGCCCAGAGAGAAGGTCAGACTGCCGGTGCGCTTGTATTCGTCAAAAAGCCGCATGGCGATGCGCTGACGAAGGGATTTCGCAGAAAGGTACAGCGTCCGCTGCCGCTGAGCCCAGAACTTCATGGCAATTTCGGACACCAGATTTTCCCGCAGCTTTGTATGCCAGCCGCAGCACTCCGCGCAGCCGTTCATGATCCGGTGGAAAGGCAGAAACAGCAGCTCGGAATCCTCCGACGCCACCACATACACAGGGCTTTTGCTGCCCGGCGTGGCCATGAGCACATCCCCGACCAGCGCCCCGGCCCGGTGATTGGCCATGAGCAGATGCTCCCCCGAGGCATTAACGCTCTCCGCCCGCAGCGTCCCGGAGAGCACCAGAGCGCAGGCATGGAGGGTATCTCCGATGTTCCAGACCACGGTATTCTTGCTGTAATGCTCCTGCCGGGCGCTGAGGCAGCCCAGCATGGCATCCACCTGCGCAGGCTCGATGCCGGAAAAAAGCCCGCAGTTATGCAGGACATTTCTCTGCTGCTGATTCATGTGCCGCTCCTTCTCCGTTGCGAATGCAACGGAATTTCATGGGGTAAGTATAGTACAATCGGGGGGTAATGTCAAGGAGCGCGGGAAGCGGCAAATCAGGATTTGCCAGAATGTCCCCTTGGCTCCCCCTCTGGGGGAGCTGGCGTGCGCAGCACGACTGAGAGGGTACCAGTGACGGAATCCGTATGAATACCTCGGCATCGCAACCCTCTCAGTCACGGCGTTTCCGCCGTGACAGCTCTCCCATAGGGAGAGCCAAGGGGTACGACAAACTCCAATTTATTCCCCCCTCCCACGAAAGAAGGAGAACCTATGAAAAAGTTTACTGCCATTCTCTGCCTGCTGGCGCTGACCCTTGGTCTGCTGGCGGGCTGCGGCAATGCCGCGCCGGAAACCACCGCGGCACCGGAGACGACTGCCGAAGCCGCCGTAGAAACCACCGCTGAGACAACCGCCGCCCCCACGAAAGCGCCCGTGACCGTCCGTCTGGGCGCCATGACCGGCCCTACGGGCATCGGCATGGTCAAGCTGTTCCGGGCTGCCGATGAAACCGAAAATTCCGGCTACACCTACACCGTCAAGGGTGCCGCCGATGAGTTAACCCCCCTGCTGCTCCAGGGCGAGCTGGACATCGTCTCCGTCCCCGCCAATCTGGCCTCCGTCCTGTACAACAAAACCCAGGGCGGCGTAAAGGCTCTGGCCGTCAACGTACTGGGCGTACTGTATATCGGCGAGCTGAACGGCGAAACCGTCCGGTCCGTGGAGGACCTGAAGGGCCAGACCCTGTACGCCACGGGCAAAGGCTCTGCCCCTGAGTACTTCCTGCGCTATGTGCTGACCCAGAACGGTCTTGACCCCGACAAGGATCTGACCATCGAGTGGAAGAGCGAGCCTGCCGAAGTCGTCGCCACCCTGAACGCCGAGGGCAAGGGTCTGGCCATGCTGCCCCAGCCCTATGTGACCGCCGCAGCCCAGCAGCTGGGCGAGGGCTTCCGGGTCGCCCTGTCCATCTCTGAGGAATGGGAGAAGCTGGGCACCGGCAGCCTGTGCACCACCGCCTGCATTCTGGTCCGCAGCGAATTCGCGGAAGAGAATCCTGAGGCCGTTGAGAAATTCCTGTCGGACTTCGCCGAAAGCGCCGCATGGGTCAACGAAAATGTGGACGATGCCGCTGCCGCCTGCGGCCAGTATGAGATCGTCAAGGAGCCTATTGCCAAAAAGGCCATCCCCAAGTGCAACATCGTCTGCATCACGGGCGCTGACATGAAGGACGCTCTGGGCGGCTGTCTGAACGTGCTCTTCCAGCAGAATCCCGCCGCCGTGGGCGGCGCGCTGCCCGGCGACGACTTCTATTATGGCGCGTAAACCAAAATTTAATCCAACCGGGAGGGCAGCAAAGCTTTTTGCTGCCCTTTTGGCCCTTTGTGTCTGGCAGCTGGCCGCGGTGCTGATCGGCAACCGGTTGCTGCTGGTGGGCCCCATTCAGGCGGCAAAACGGCTGCTGGAACTGCTGGGGGAGAAGACCGCCTGGCAGGCTCTGGGCTTTACCTTCAGCCGCATCAGCCTTGGCTTTTTGCTGGCATTTCTGACGGCACTGGTCCTCGCGGCCCTCTCCGCCCGGTTTCCTCTGGCGGAGACTCTGCTGCGGCCCTATATTCTGGCCATTCAGACGGTGCCCGTGGCCTCCTTTATTGTCATCGCCCTGCTGTGGCTGTCCAGCCGGCGGCTGAGCGTCTTCATTTCCTTCCTCATGGTGCTGCCCGTGCTCTACGCCAACGCCCTGCAGGGCATCCGGTCGGCGGATCGGCAGCTGCTGGAAATGGCAAAGGTCTTCCGGGTTCCCCCTGCCCGGCAGCTGCGGTGCATCTACTTTCCGGCGCTGCACCCCTATCTGCGCTCCGCCAGCCATGTGGCTCTGGGCCTGTGCTGGAAAGCAGGCGTGGCCGCGGAGGTCATCGGCGTTACCGGCCGCTCCGTAGGTGGCATGCTGTATGACGCCAAGGTCTATCTGGAAATCAGCGACCTTTTCGCCTGGACAGCCCTGCTGGTGGCCGTAAGTCTGCTGTTTGAAAAGCTCTTTCTGAAACTGCTGGACACGCTGCTGACCCTTGCCGTCACAAAGGAGGGCTGACATGGAAATTCGGAACCTGTGCAAGACCTACGGCGAAAAAAAGGTGCTGTCTTCCTTTTGCGCCGATTTTCAACCGGGAAAACGCTATGCCCTCATGGGCCCCTCCGGCATTGGGAAAACCACCCTTGTGCGGCTGATTCTGGGACTGGAAAAGCCGGACAGCGGCGACATGATCGGCATTCCGGCGAAAATGAGCGCCGTATTTCAGGAAAACCGCCTAATTCCCGAGCTGACCATCCCCGGCAATCTGCGCTTTATCCTAGGCCGGCGATTTCCGGCGGAAACGATCCGGGAAATGCTGGTGGCTCTTTCCCTGACGGACTGTCTGGAAACCCCCGCAGCCCGGCTCTCCGGCGGCCAGCAGCGCCGGGCCGCTCTGGCCCGGGCATTGCTGGCAGACGCCGAGCTTCTGGTTTTGGATGAACCCTTTACGGGACTGGACGAAGAAAACAAATCCCGGGCCATCCGGGAAATCGACCGCCGTTTCTCCGGCACCCTGCTGCTGGTGACCCACAGCCGGCAAGACGCCGAAGCCCTTGGGGCGGAGATGATCGCGCTGTGAGCGCAAAAGCAGGGCGGCTGCAAAATAGGGGTTTCTGTAGGGGCGGCAACCTGCCGCCCGCTATCTCACGGAATTACGCACTTAATTCTAGCGTTCTGTTCCGAAAGGC